>CAWDSY010000015.1:0-67011 GCA_963805115.1 Methanobacteriota archaeon | reverse complement strand
TAAACACGTACCCGGACTGAGAGACTTTCACAAAGAAAAGCCCCGTCGCCGACAAGAACCCTTTGACGCCGCCCCACTTCGTGTCTAAATCTAAGCTTTGCGAGCCCGCCAAGAAACTGTCTCCTTGGACAAGAAGCGTCTCGTCCTTTATCTCCCTGTACGCAATATCGCCGACATAAGGGGGAGCGAGGCCAACAACCGCGTCGCCCTGCGCTACAAACGTGTTCAGGAAAATGTCAGCACCTCCGAGCACGGTTCTCTTGAGCCCACGGAGGATTCCTCCCTTGATTCCAGTGCTCACGCTGAAATTCGTGCTCATGTAGGCCATAGATCGCCGGTCAGCTTGAATGCTTTCGCCATCTGAGAGCCTTACTTCTGCGAGACTGTAGGTGGGTTTATAGTAAATTTCATATTCCATAGGCTCTTCTGGACGAATTTTCAGCTTATACTTTGTGATCGCGACGTGTTGCGCGACGACGCGCGGAGCAAAACAGGAGCAAACAAGAACGAAATGAGCAGAGGTCGCGCTAGCAGCGTCGGTGCGCGTTTTATAAAGGATGAATAAGTTGTAAATAATGTGGTTCTTTGACTCGTATAGAACATCTCAAAATAATACGGCTTAAAATCGCAGAACTCAGCGAGCAAACGAATGCCGACGTGCTGACCAACGCATTTTTTAATAAGCACGGGGTCGCTAGCGTGGAGATCAACATCAACAACGCGACTGTCGTCATCGCCTATGATGACACGCTTACGTCCATCTTCGAAATTGAAACCCTCGTTTCCAAGCTCAAGTTCAAGCTCGAAGGCGTAGGTTACCTAAGCTGACCTCACAGTAATCGTGAGCTCTCCTTCGCTAAACTAGCGCGAAATGCCCTACCGTCGCGCTGATAACTTTTATATAGATACGAGCGCATAATCGCATGCTCGATTTTTGCGCTGGTAGTGTAGTGGTTATCACTGAGGCTTGCCAAGCCTCAAACCCGGGTTCGAATCCCGGCTGGCGCATCTGACGTGCCGAGGTAGCCAAGTGGACTACGGCGCCAGCCTGGAGGTCTGTTATCAGACAGCTGGTGAGGCTCTCGCCTCGCAGGGGTTCAAATCCCTTCCTCGGCGTCCGCATCATCCCTCTTCTTTTGAGCGATAACGTAAAGCTCGTCTTTCTGCGCGCTCAGCACCTTAACGATTCTGAAGCCTTCGTCCTCGATACGCGTCATAAGATCCCTTGCAGCTTGTTCTGCTACTTTTCCTTTGAAAACTTGCAAGACTAGCCCTCCCGTTTTCAGAACCGCTGACACCTTTGAGAGAAGCTTAAGTGCATCGGTTGGTTCTGCCGTTATGTCGTTTAACAGAACGTCAAAATGCACTCCAAGACGACCAAAATCAAAAGAAAATGCATCAGCGTAAATGACAGTTACCTGGCCGGGATACCGTCCTGCGACCGCCTCAAGAGATGGCTTACACGACGAACTGAACTCGACCGCGTAAACCTCTCGCGCTAGTTCCGCCGTGCACGACAAGAAGCCTCCGGCGCTCGCGCCAATGTCGAGTACCGTGTCACCAGTTTTTATTAGCTCAAACGCCTCTTGGATTCCTCTTAGTTTCCAATACCCAGCCGGCCTGTCGGCTGCAGCACCAACGGTTACCACCTGGTGACACGTGATGTCAAACGAAGCCTTCACGACGGTTCTGCCGTCAACTGTAACAAACCCACTTTTGATCGCCCTTTGTGCGCGTGAGCGCGATGCGATGAGCTTTTCCCGAACGAGATACGTATCCAGCCGCATGGTGTGCGCAAACTTCTTGTATGTATCATCCATTAGAGTACAAGCTAAAAAGCTTTACAAAGTCGCTGCTTATGTGGGGTGAAGTACTCGCAAGGTTTGCCAAGTTTCCCGCTCAAGAGCGGGTTGCAGAAGTTCTGCTTGAGCACGGATTCCAGGTGAATAGCGCGGGAGAGGTTGTCTCGGGCACCATAAGGATCCCTGACACCGAGATCTCGCGTGCGGCCAAAGTCGATCGGAGAGCAGTCGACGAAGCAACTACCACTATTCTAGGCGACGAAATGCTCAGGCGCTTTTTTTCAAACCTGAAAACGTTGATATTTCTCCGCGACATTGCCCCTCTTCTGGGTCTTGGTGTAATCGTCATAACGCCTCAAGATGCTGCGCAGATCGGCATCATCGAAGAAGTTGCAGAAACCGTTGCAGCGTTTGGTGTGCGCATTAGGCAAGCGGTGACTGATGATCCTTACTTTATTGATGAGCCTAAGCTCACGATTATCTGCGACACACGCGTTCCAGGTTCGCTTGTTGATAAGCTCCTAGAACTCGCCAGCGTCAAAGGCGTTTCGGTCTTCTGAAACAGGCGCTCTTTCGAGTAACTGTGCAGGTCACAGAGGCGGCTAGCGAGCATTTAGGGCACCTCTGACGCACGCCAGCTCCGATTCCAAGTAAGGACCGATTTGCGGGATCAGGCCCGGCGCGTCAGTCCCTTTTTTGCAGACGATAGAGTGCTCCAGAATGCCGAGCCTTTCGATCGCATACACGTCTCGTGCGTGGCGACTCCGTTTCAGGGCCGCGTGGATCTGCGCGCGGGTAGCGTTGTTGACATTTATCCGGTCAGTCCCTTTTTTCCACCGCCACAATGCGTCGATTTGATTTTTCGTGAACTCTGCATCAGATTCTCCGACTAGTCTGATCTGCAGGGGCAAGCAATGAATCAGGCCGAATCTGGAAGCGATCTGTTCAACAGTGCCACGCCCGAACGGTTTGAGCCTGACGCAGGGTACCGAAACACGTTTGCAGCCCGTGTCGAGGGCAATGCCATTGTCGTTGATCCCCGCCAGCCACGCGCGAACGGTTTCGCCTGGTCGGGCGTCGCGCAACTCCCCATATTGCCTCACCAGTAGATCTGCGGCAACCTTTTCTTCACTCCCGGTCACTGTCACGGAGATCCACGAGGTAAGCGTGAGCGAGTATGTGACGCGCAATCCACTTAGGTCGTTGCGCAGCATCGCCTCGAACGATCGAGTTACCTTACCTGCGTTGCCGCAGACGAGCTGCATAAGATGAATCGTTCTCATGATCGCCGCTTTGCAGGCGTCACGGGGCAGACCGTTTGGCCGCGCCAAAAACTTCGTCGTGTAGACTTCTTATGCGAGCAGCAGCTGGATTTCCGTTAAGCTTAGCGTGGAAATCAGCTTCTGCCTTATCAATAGTGACTCTCTTCGTGCCTTCTATGAGATTGTCGACGGCGGCGACGATTTTCTCTTCGAGGGTCTCCGGCATATAGTTTCCCTGAGGGAGATGCAAGCGTGCAGCTTCTTTCTCCGTTATTCCAGCTCCGATGTGTTTTTCAGCGATCTTCGCGACGCGTTCGTCGACTCCGAGGCTTCGCAAAAGCTTTCCACCTACCACGCCGTGCGCAATGCCGTTGGTCTTGCATCGGCCGATGTCGTGCAGAAGCCCCCCAATTTGGACAAGGGCCACATCAGCATCCGCTAGTGACTCGGCAACTTCGACCGCGTATTTAGAGACGGCCTCTACGTGCCGCATGAGTCCGTCGCTGCAGCCGCTTTCCTTGAGAAGCTCAAGCGCTCTGTCCGGCGAGGGGGGGTTACTCGAAGGCACGTCTCAGCTCTTCCAGCTTTCTTCTTACGGCGTCGACCAAAACAGAGCTATCTTGATAATCAAGTCCCGCATGGCAAACGGGGCAGACAAAATCATAGTCGCTTGCTGTCTCAAATAAAAATCGACCGCAGCCGTTTTCGCACGTGTAGCAAACGCTCTGTCCTTCAAAGTCTAAACGCGTATCAAGTCTCCTCATAAGCTTCTGTGCCTCTTCGTCCATGTTACGCGAAATGTCACTCAAATCAACTTTCCAAAGGTACGTAAGCCATCCACTGTCCTTATCCCGCTCACGTCGATAGTTTGCTAATCGGTTTTCATAAAGGATATACAGGGTCCGCCTTACCGTGTTGAGGTTCGAACCCGTCTCTTCAGCTATTTTTTCGTCGGTCAATTCGTTGATGGACGCACGCTTAATCATTTCCAAGCCGTCATCTCCGACAAGATTCTTCAAATAGCCTCGAACGGCAACATCGTTAACCATCATATTATTTTTGTGTGCTAAGGTGTCTTATACCTGCTTATGGCGCGTATTCGTGCACGAGGGGGCCACAACGGCGCCACTCAGCTCTGGTAGGATTTTCTTGCAGCTTCTATGTAATGCGTGGCGTTGTTGAACGCGGAATCCCTCGATTTACCATATCCGATAGCCGAGATTATCGGCTTCGCCCGCTCGATATAAGCTCCTTTTTGGGGTATATCCATGTAATGCGCGCGGTTGCACGCTTTCGTGACTTGAAAATCTTGCTCCGCGAAACAGATCATGCGGCACGCGAATCTCCGATACTTTGCGAGGGGGATCAGTTCGCCCTGACAGCTTTTAATGTGGGCCTCGACGAGGTTGACGCCAAGTGATCCCTCGATCGTATCGAGAGTTCCTTGAAACCTCGGATTGATCTCAATTACGACCGGGCCGCTGCGACCGATGATGAGATCAATGCCATTTGTACCAACCAAACCCAGATCGACTGCTAGCGAGTTCGAAATTCTTTTGATTTCCTTCGCATAAGTCGTTTTAAGCGGAGTCAAACTACCACAGAAGCTGAAGCGCCGCATCGGGCCAAGACTCCTCAGACCAATGAGCTGTTCATTTATTGCGACGGTAACCGCCTCCTTGCCGGTAGACAGCACCGAAGCGCTAGCATCAATACCGCGAACGTATTCCTCAATGAGAAAGTCATCCCCCCATCCGTTCTCATTATACTGTTCAATACTCCTCTGGAGATGCTCCTCATCTTTGACGAGAACGTTCTTAAATCCCCCCGCACCTCGCTTTGGTTTCAGAATGACGGGAAATGGCAGATTGTCTTCTAACTTATAGTGCTCAGGGACTGAATAGCCTAAGGATTGAAGCTTGTCTCTCACACGACCCTTGTCATTAACGACGCTCGAAAGCGACGGAGGGTTTCCAGCCGTGCGCGGGATTTCAAGTGTCTCAAAACCTGCGGCTAGTATTGCGTGGTCGTAGTCCAAGCCCCTCACGAGCGCTTTTACGCCGGCATAATCGGAGTCGTAAATTATTCCAGGGAACTCGTCTCTTATGAAACGCGTTGCGTCACCGCATTTGATCAAGTCACGATCTTCGTAATGGCTTACGGACTCAACGTGGTATCCTGCTCGCTTCGCAGAGCATATTATATGCCTTGTGTTGTATCCAATAACAAGGATCCGCTGGTCTCCAGCGCTTCGACTGGCGGTGTTAGTTGATCTGCTCAAAACGCTTAACACCTACCTTGTCACGCGTGTTGCCGATGATCTTCATTTTGCCTTCGAAATCCGCCTTGAGCTCCTGCCCCCTCTGGAGGTGATCGAGAAAGACGCTTAAGGCTGCTATCTCTGAGTGGGGTTGATTCGTCACCGCTACGTTGTAATCCGCGAGTCGGTAGAGGTCTGGAGGTACCTTTTCCGCTCCTACCACGACCATAACCTTCTCGCTTTCGATTCGGCCGATCGAGTTTGGAAGATTCTCTCCGTACATGGTAAGGTGCACGACCGTGCCCATTTCTCGCTTCCATTTCACGATCTCTCGCCTCCAGTTGGCGTTATCGCGAATCCAGAAGCTGCCCCCCCAACGTTGCACTACGTCGCGTATTGTAGACACGACGGAGCGGTCGGAAGCGGCGAGAAGCATTCCTTGGGCTCCTAACGCTCTGGCACACAGACCCACGTGCGTGGTTACGCGTCGATCGCGCTCGATTCGATGGCCCACCCTCAAAACCACAATTTCCATAGCTTGTTTGCGCACCCCGTGCTTATCGGAGGCCACAGTCTTAAATAATTGGTATATTGTACATAAAGATAGCAGTACTGAGTTTGAAGACGCACCTGAACCAGATTTTGCATCACAAGAAAGCGATCGCTGCCGTCTGGAAGCTGCTGATTCTTTTTCCAAACCCTATTGTCCTGCCCATAGACGTCTAGCGCTTCTTTAAGATGTCGACCAAGCCTACGGACGACGTGAAAATCGTTGCAGCGTCGCTCCCGGCAAATGGGAGTGCAATCGAGCATTATGTTGACGCTCACATTCATTACACTTATGAGTTTCAAGCCTACGGGGCTGTATGGTACCTTCCCACGCCGAGCGACGTGCTCAAATCGCGGCAAGGAGACTGTAAGTCGAAAGCGATCCTCACCGCAAGCTTGTTTAAAGCGAAAAGTATCCCGTTCACGTTAAGGGTCTCTCCTATCCATTTCTGGGTCGACTACAGCGGCAGGCCGCAAACCAACTTTGGTTAACACTACGAAACCACCCAAGTTGCCTTCGTTGACAACCGCCAATTCAAGCTGCCAGACAAAACGAATGCATTCCTTTATCTAAGCACATATAAAGACATAGTGTGGACTTCAATGCCGTTGTTGAGAAGGATTGCGCTGATAGGCGGACTAGCCATCATCTTTCAGTTTGGCTACGGCAAGGGGCCAAAGAAACGCCTGTGGGAATATCTGAGCGAGGCTTTACCCAAGCTCCCCTTGAAAACTTAATTGAAAGCGTTTTTCTATTGTCAGCGATGGCAGTAACACGTATATATCACGGTGTAAATCACACAGTTGGACGCCTTAAGCGCGGGGGTTGCCAAGCCAGGTCAAAGGCGATAGGTTCAGGGCCTATTCTCGTAGGAGTTCGTGCGTTCGAATCGCACCCCCCGCATATTGCCTCGCGACGGTCATCCCCGATCGGCACAATTGCCCAAAGATCGTTCAATTGAACGGTTAGAGGCTGGCCGAATCTTTATGACGATCGCCAAAGGCCACCTCATCTATAAAGTAATCATCTTTCAGATAGGCGTAAATCGTCCGTCGCCGCGCATCTCGCCACCACCTCTACGTCGTTATCTGCAACGCGAAACTTTACGGGTCATTACTTGGGTGCTCGAACCGTGCCTTTTTTCGAGCAGCGCTGCGTCAAGTTCAGCGACGCAGCAGCGTAATACACTCTGATATGTGTCTCCTAGCAGTTTGCACTTAACTTGTTTCCTTCGTGCTCCTCGAGTGTCTACTCTACCAGCGGTCCTCTTCTACAAGAGCACTTCGCAAGACGTCGCGCTTGCGAGACAGCACGAGCCAGAGACTCCTAGCCTTGCACACTTTTCTACGTCTGAGCGAGGCAGCAGAAGCTGACCCGCGCGCCAATAGTCCCAGCGATGATGCATGCCCAACAAAGCTGTTTTTCAGCACTTTCGTCAGAAACTGACTGCAAAAATTCTCGTCCCCCAAGCGACGTCAGGTGCTCCTGCGGCCAGATGTTGTGCTGCAGTTTCCAATAACCTTAAGCGATACGACGACGCAAGACTGAGGTGTTAAGATGAGCAACGAAGGGACTAATGACGCTTCGCGTCTCACAGAGAAACACTGCGTTCCGTGCGAAGTCGGCACACAACCTTTTGACCTAGAAACCATCAATGGACTGCTACCCATGGTGCCCAAGTGGAAGCTAGAGGACACAACAAAGATCAAGCGAAGTTTCAGGTTCAATAACTTCGTCGAGTCGATGCGCTTCATTAACGAAGTGGCGCAACTGGCAGAAGCTGAAGGGCACCACCCAGACATTTTTGTTTCCTACAGCTACGTGCGAATCAGTCTTACGACCCACAACATCAGTGGCTTGTCTGAAAACGATTTCATAATGGCAGCCAAGATAGATGAAATATTTGCGAAAACCGCAGCTAAACCAGATTAAGCCCGTACTGCAGAGGCTAAGCCATTCAAAACTCAAAATACACGCACACGAGAGTTTAGCGGTTTCGGCGCATAGCGCAGCTAAACGTCAGAGCGACAAGAAAGGCTCACAGTAGTTGATTCGTGATGAGTCCTAAAGGAAAGACTCGAAACGATGAGCTCGGCAGCGTCTTGGCAAAGCTGAAAAGCGACCGTTATGCGAGCTTTCTAGGAACTCAGATTACAAAGATCGAACGAGCGTACGCTCAAGCAAATGTGACAGTGGCTGAACGAATGCTTAATTTCAATGGCTTTGCGCACGGAGGCCTGATTTTTTCGCTCGCTGATGCGGCATTTGCTGCCGCTGGCAACTCGTTTAATCAGACTGCAGTAGCGTTGTCGTTCCACATCGCGTACCGACGACCAGTCCAAGTTAACACGCGGCTGGTAGCAGAGGCTGTGGAAGAGAGCTCAGGAAAAAGCACCGCGCTTTATAAGATCGTCGTGAAGACCGACGACCAACGCATCGTCGCTATATGTGAAGGTTTGGCGTATAAACTGCCGTCCCGGGTAGTCGAAAATGATGGGCCCGAGGCGATTTGAACGCCTGACCTCACGGTTATCAGCCGTGTGCATATTCTCCATCCTGAAACGACACAGGATGGAATCAAACCTGGCTAAGCTACGGGCCCATTCGTTGGTAGCGCAATGCCTATAGGTTAATGCAATATATAACAATTCTTGTCTCCTTCCTAAGCAGACGGCGACGCGTCGCACCTTTCTTCCCGCAAAGCAATGCTTATATGTATTGAGCTAAAAACGCTGTTGAAGGGTTCGAGCAGCCTACTGAAGGCAAGCTGAGCGCAGAGAAGGGCCGGTAGATCAGGGGTAGATCGCTACCTTGGCATGGTAGAGGCCTCGGGTTCAATTCCCGACCGGTCCACTTTTTTCAACAAGCGCCTGTCCTTCGGCGCTTTGTTTGCGGGTCCTTTAGATTGGACTCGCTGTGTTTGGACACTCGGCTGCCCAGGCTTCCCGAGATTTGTAGATTTGCACAGGCGCTGTTCTCAGGTCGCGCTTCAACAGATGTTGTTCGGCGCATGAGCTGAACTAGCTGAGCATTATATAGCGCAGAGAACAATACAAATGCGATGAGATTTCGTTGCCCGAACTGTAGCAGCCTTTCTTGCGTGACTTCCGCCGAGCACGTCCTCAAAATTGCCCCCACAATGTACGCAAGGTGCGAGGCATGTCACGATTTGGTTCTTCAGAAAACAGACGAAATAAATTTGTCGGATATCAGTTTTGGCGATTTGACGTGCACTAACTGTGGAAGAAGACCCCTCGATGCCGTGATGGCGCACGTACTCGCCACGTCGGTTCGGCGCAAAGACCGGCCAAAGCTGTCGCTTCGAGAAGTAGGTACCCCGCTATTGTCGCCCGGCGTCCCTACATACGCTCCGCCACACATTGGATACCATAACCTGCTTCTCCTGACCAATCAACGACTTATTGCAGATGCGAGCGATAGAATTCTCCGAGAGGTTCCGGAAGTCGCAGGAGTGATCTTTGAAGATACAAAGCGAGTAATTGGTCTAGCATACAGCCAAGCCCAGCCGCACACGTGCCGCGTCTTAGCAGGTTGCGACATCCGAGCCGATCTAGTCACCTCAGCTTACGGGCAGATCCTAATCTACAAGAGTCAATCAAAGATTCATGTAGAGCACGACAACGCGGTCAAGATGGCAAAACTAGGAGCGCTTCCAGTATCGGGCCGCGTTGTGCTTGATGCACTTGCTGGGCCCGGCACTCTCGGTCTCATGAGTGTGCTCATGGGCGCTCAAAGAGTCATTCTCAATGACGCTTGGCTGCCGGCCGTGGAGAATGCGTATCTCAACTTGCGAGTAAACAAAAGAATACTCGGCATACGGACGATAAAGCGCGCGCCAATGACCAAAAAAGAGTTCGAAAAGGTCCCTGAGCTATTCTGCACGGCTACTACAGATAACGGCGTCATAGAGCTCTATCACGGTGATTTTCAGGAGTTCAATATTCAAGATTCCCGAGTTGACATAGTCCTTGTAGACCCGTTTCCCGGGACCGAGCGTCAGTTCAACGCGCTGTCCGAAGGGCTTCGCAAAAAACACCCAAGAGTTCAAGTGGTCTACTTTTAATGAGAAGCGATCCAAATGGGACGCTTATGCGGACGCCCTGCGCAGCCTCAACAAACCTTAGTGCCAAGTGTTACGAGCGGCCTTTCACAAAGAAAAACACGCAAGCGGTGACTTAGGCTGCAAAGAGAGCTAGAACTCGCTTTTTAACCTATTTTCTACCCCGACCGATGCTTTTTAGGAGCGGCACCTTTATCTGGCTAGCCCACAACGTCAATGGTCCAACTTGCATTGCTGCGATATTTTTCGGATATGCATGCCCAGTACTTCCTCCACGTTGAGAGCGACGTTCGTACAGGCCGCCGGACTGCAACTGAAGGTCGCGGCACCCATATCTAGTTCCTAACAAACATTATCTAGCAGTTCGTTCCTAGCTGGACTAATCACTACTAATTAATTCGTCCAACAAATAGAGAGAACGGGCGAACTCGCGCAACTGTCAGACGAAGTAGGTGCGTTAGAAGTGTCCATGTTAGCATTTGTCGTCGGAACTCGGCCTGAAATAATCAAGATGGCCCCAGTGATACGCGAATGCGAAAAACAGTCAATAGATGAGTTGATTATACACACCGGGCAGCACTATTCTTACGATATGGATAAAATCTTTTTTGAAGAGCTGGAGCTTCGTGACGCTGATTACGCGCTTCGCGTGGGATCAGGCACCGACGCAGAACAAACCGGCAGGATCCTAGTTGGCGTCGAAAGGGCTTTGATCAAAGAGCAGCCAGACGTGGTTTTAGTGGAAGGAGACACGAATTCCGTTTTTGCAAGCGCATTTGCAGCGACGAAGCTTCACGTCGAAGTGGGGCACGTAGAAGCAGGCTTGAGAAGCTACGATAGGTTCATGCCAGAAGAAATAAACCGCGTGCTTACTGATCATATCTCCGATTTCCTTTTTGCCCCGACCGCGAAAGCAGAAGCAAATCTCTTGTCCGAAGGAATTCCTTCAAACAAGATATCGGTGACAGGTAACACTATCGTGGACGCAGTCCGCCAGAACCTTAAACTTGCACAAAAAAGAGCCAGTATTCTCGAAGAGCTGAATATTGACGAAAAGACCTACTTTCTGACAACCGCGCACAGACGAGAGAACGTCGACAGCAAAGCACGCCTTAGCGGAATTTTGAAAGGATTAAAAGCGCTGCACGATGAATTCGATGCGCCAATAATATTCCCGATGCATCCAAGAACTAAGAACCGCGTAGCAGAGTTCGATCTAGCCTTAGACGGCGTCATATCGACTCCTCCTATCGGCTTTCTCGAGTTCTTGCTGTTGGAAGCAAATGCGAAGCTTATTATCACCGATTCTGGAGGCGTGCAAGAAGAGGCGTGCATTCTCAAAGTCCCGTGCATAACGGTTAGAGATAACACCGAAAGGCCTGAGACGGTGGCAGTCCATAGCAACTTAGTGGTTGGCACCAACGCTGATCAGATCGTAACGGGGGCAAGAGCGATGCTAAACAAACCACGCAACTGGGAAAACCCGTTCGGCAACGGTGACTCAGGGCAGCGCATCGTGGCTGTACTTAAGAGTGCTTTCGAAGCTTGTGGCGTCGACCTGTGACGCGAAAAAGATTTTCTGCTCCTGGCGACGGCGCGTTCCCGTTTATCCTACATACGACTTATAGGAGGACTATTTCGCTTTTAAGACGTGGCTTGACCCGCTTTTTCTGCCACTTCACGGCAGACCGCCAACACTTCCTCACCGGCCTTTTCCCATGAAAACTTCCGCGCTTGTGCTACGCCTTTTCTGCTCATCTCTCTTTTTAAGTCGTCGTCCTCGAGCACGGTGAGCATTGCGTGCGCAAGCGCTTCGACGTCATATGGATCAACGAGCAGAGCTGCTTCTCCGACCACTTCTGGCAGCGAAGAGACGTTTGATGCAATAACCGGACACCCGCACGCCATCGCTTCAAGTACAGGAAGTCCAAATCCTTCGTAAAGCGAAGGGTAAACAAAGACGTCAGCCTGCTCATAGAGGGCCAGTATGTCGGCATCTGGCAAGTAGCCCGCAAATGTGATTTGGCTGTTTTCATTTCGCACTCTGATATCCTGAAGGATGGCTTCCAATTCGGGGATGGTGGTTCTCATATATCCTGCGATGACCAATTCCAAAGGATTTTGAGATCGTTTTTGTGCGAGCTCAAACGCCTTTATCAGCCGCAGATGATTTTTCCGTGGGGAGATATCAGACACAATCAGGATCTTATTGCTCCCGAAATCATCTCGAGGAGGTTTTGGAGCGATGAACGGACCGTGGTGAATTACCACAACTCTGTCCGCTTGCAGACCCCAAAAACGCATCGCGTCCTTCTTCGTTGATTGTGAGACCGCGATGTATTTTTCAGGTACGTCGCTGAAGTGCTTTTGAAAAGTATTGAAGAGCTTTATGGTCCGCCTGCCTTGGATTCCGTCCTCAGAAAAAACGTACGGTATGAAATCGTGCACTACTTGGATCCATCTTGACCTAGGCAGAAAGCCGTACTTGATCAGCAGAAGAAAAAAATACAAAGCCTCTAAGGGGTCGAGCACATCCCACGGCGGAGCCAGGAACAGTACCGCATCACTTTCCTTATACAACCGTATTAGTTTCACCATAGTCTGAGGTGTCAGAAAACGCGCGATTGTTAAAAGTGAGACTTTTTGATTAGCGAGGAGAGAAGGAGTAATGAAATCTATGCCTTGACGCGCCAGGACTGAAACCGCGTCCACTTCATTTGACTCGGATATTCTTTTGAGAAGCTCCTCGGCGACCCGTGGTATCCCATCTTTTTGTTGGGGAAAAGGTGCGATGACAGTAACTTTCATAAGCCTATAATGCCGTTCCGAGCTCCGACTCATAATCGCTTCTGGACCGAAGGCGGCGACTGCATGTATCTCTGATTTTCGGTTGATCATTCATTAGAATAATTGGCTCTCATTTCGGAAGAAGTCAAGCTCCTTTGCTCAGTTCATCTGGACGGTGCACGGTAAGCACCTCGAGTAACCATCTGTTCGTCATATTACAAATAAATACAGCTTGGTAGTGTTCACTACTAGGTACAAAAAAATCCTTTTTCTCCGTTTCAGTCGCTAAAAGAATGGGTGATGACATTGAAAATAGCACAAGTTTGCATCAGGTATCTCGCTCCCGGCGGCGTGGAAACGCACATACAAAAGATTTCAGAGCGGTTGGTGCAACGAGGCCACGACGTGACCGTCTATACAACAAACCTGAAAACACAGGTGCCTTGGCAGTGCTTTGAAGATTACGCCGCAGAAAGTTACGTCAACGGCGTGCGGGTAGTCCGGTTGCCAGTTAAACGATACCCGTTCCCTTACGCAGCATACCCGGCCATTCCTGGCTTGATTAAGACTGTTTTCGCTGCTGAAGATGATGTCGTCCACGCCCATTCGCACCGCTATTACCAGATTCTTGCGTGCGCTGCAGCGAAATTGAAACGGGGCCGTCGACAAGGACGATACCAGATGCCACTAGTGGTTACCCCTCACTTTCATCCGCCGTCTAACGTGGAATCACCCGCCGCACGATTCCTGATGGGACTAGACGACGTCCTCGTTTCGCGTCGCGTTTACAAAATGGTTGATAAGGTACTGGTTGTAACCGACAGTGAAAAGCCTTTCATCGGAAGATTCGCGCCCTTAACGAAGTGCGTTACCGTCCCAAACGGATTAGACATAGAAGACTGGACCCCTATTCCCGACGGCAGACCTTTCCGGAGGCGCTATAAGATGGACGACGATGAGAAGATGATCCTTTATACCGGAAGATTAGCAGATAACAAGGGACTGGAACACCTGATAGACGCCTCATATGACGTCGTTGCGAGGTATCCTGAAGCAAAATTCATCATAGTAGGGGAAGATTGGGGCGTGCTGAAAAGGCTCAAAAAGAAAATATGGGCAAACAATTTGGATGATTACTTCGAGTTCACAGGCCATATAGACAGCTATGAACTTTTTAAGTCAGGATATGCGGCTGCCAACGTATTCGTTCTGCCGAGTGAGTGGGAAGCTTTTGGCATCGTTTTGCTCGAGGCGATGGCGTGCGGTACCCCAATCGTTGCTTCAGACGTTGGAGGGATTCCCGACGTCGTCGGAGATATCGGCAGAATATTTAAGTATGGAGATACACGAGCTCTTGCCGAAAACATCATTGATATTCTTGATAATGAGGAGCAGGAACGAGAGAAGAGCATTCAAGGCAGGGCGAAGGTAATTGAACAATTCACTTGGAGCGCCGTGGTCGATAGGCTTGAAGCAATCTATGGAAGCCTCGTCGACGCCAAGTAATTTGCACGCTGCCAAATCCTTCGAATTTTGTGGGCTGTGGTTTTGATAGGCCGGAAGACGTGAGCACATAAGAGATGGCATCAACTAATGACGAAAAAACAGCAAAGCTGAAGCGCGGGTCATTGGGGCGCGGCATAAAAAACAGCGTGCTTTTGTTTGGTGGAAATGCGATCTCTGCAGTAATCTCGTTTATCATCACCGTTTACATTGCGCGATTGCTGCCTGTCTCAGACTTTGGCTCCTATATTACGGTGATCTCGTTTGTCACCTTGTTCGGCATCTTCACGGATTTCGGGATCAACACAGTCATAATCCGCGAAGGAGCAAAAAACCCTGAAGATACACACAACCTCATTTTTAGCACGATGGGGCTCAAGTATCTCATGTCCCTCGCATCCATGCTTGCTGTGATCGTATTCGCTCTTTTCACGCCTTACTCATTCGAGGTGAAGGCGCTGATCGTGTTAATGTCTATCACGCTCTTGATGGGCGGCATCGGGAGCATGTTCAGCGCTGTTTTCAACATTTACCAGGACATGAAGTACATCTCGATCATTCAGATCGCTGAACGAACCACTTTTGCCTCTTTCGCATTCATCTTTCTGATCGCAGGACTTGGCGTACCCGGCGTCATACTTGCGATCATCATAGCCGCTTTTGTCAGCCTGATGTTGAGTTTCGTACTCAGCCGACGAATTCACTACTACAAGCTGAACTTCAGACCCATATTAGATTATACCATACTAATGCCGGCGTTTTGGTTTGGCATTGCAGGGCTGCTTGGGACAGTCTGGCAACGGGTGGACACCATTATGCTCTCACTGTTGACCAATATGACGCAGGTCGGACTGTACACCCCAGCGGTCAACTACGTGGGAATAGGGGACATGGCTGTCCTCGCGCTCACTGGCGCATTCTTTCCCATTGTCTCGAGAACGGTGCACGAGAGGAGGGTATCCAAAAAGGAACTCTCTAAATATCTCGGCTACTTCGCTGCCGCAGGACTTGTCATTGTGGCGGTAACGTATGCTTTCGGGGGAGAACTCATGATCTTGGCGTTCGGGCCGAAATACGCCGAGTCTATCGTGTTCATAAACATCCTTATCATCGGATTTGCCGTGAATTTGGTAACCATCCCAACCAGCCTCTTGCTGGACGCAACGAACAATCAGAAGGTACACGTGCTAAATGCAACCTATTTGACGGGGGTGAACGTTGGGCTGAACTTGATTCTGATACCGGCTCTGGGCGCTTTAGGTGCCTCATATGCGACAACTATATCGCAGAGTCTTGGTGCGGCCCTCGGCATACCTATTGCGCTCTACGTATTGAGGCGGTCACACTATCTATGACAAGCGAGTTATAATGATAGCCGGAGCGTTCCTTTGGCGACCCCCTCACAAATTCTGCTCTTTTTTCCTTTTTCAACGCAGACACAGGTAACTAAGAAGAATAACGCAGAAAAATGCAGAGGCATAGGATAAAATCGAAAAGCTCTTTTACTCCTTCGACATTGCGCTGGTGACAAGGCATCAGTTTTTACTTCGCTTTCTGAAGCAAAATCGAGCGCTATTTCGTCTAGAATCAGCTGTTCGCTTTCTATGTTGTTGGACAGAGAGATGTACAAGCAGGACATTGCTTGAAACCGAAACTAAGCACCTGATTGAAAATCCATGTTGTGTTGTGTGCGCGATACAACCATTTGTTGCGCAGTCGTTAATCGATGAGCTGTACAGCTTTCTTGCGCAAGTCTCTTCCTTCGTGCTTAGCGCGATTGACGCGTACGGATGTTACGGCATTTTCGTCGGAATGAGTATAGAGAGCGTCGGCATGCCTCTTCCAAGCGAGATCATTTTGCCTTATGCGGGCTATCTCGCTTACTTAGGTAACCTCAACTTCCTGGCGGTAGTTCTCGTCGGGACTTCCGCCTGCCTCACGGGTTCGCTGGTTACGTATTTCATCGCGTTTTTCGGCGGCAATTATCTCTTCGAACGCTACGGTAAGTACCTCGGAACAACCCACCGAGAGCTGCGCGTTACAAATGAGTGGTTTGACAAATATGGAGAGATCTCCGTTTTTGTCAGCTGAATGGTTCCAGGGGTGCGGGCATACTAGTCCATGCCGGCGGGAATCTATCGAATGGATCTTAAGAAGTTTGTCGCATATACTTTCTAGGCTCAGGCCGTAGAACGCTGTGCTGGCTTTCGCTGGATTCTATTTGAGGCCAATTGAAAGACATTAGCATCAATGTAATACAGCATCGCTGCGGCGGTGTTGCTTATCTTGGCACCCCCTATCTTGTGTTAGTCCTAAGGTTCAGACGAATTAATCGCGCGGCTCAAACGAGAGAAGACGAGCGATGAGCACCGGAAAAGATAATAGCTCACTCAGCGTAACCACTATTTAGAGCACAACGCTACTCAAGGATTCTGTGCGACTTGGACGACCGCTTTTTGAAGGATGGCGTTAGCCGGACGAGGTAGTTCACTTGAAAACAATATCAGAGAAGATTCTGTCAAAACGCAGCGGGGTTGATGCCGCGAGTGGCGATATCGTCACCGTCCCAGTTGATTTGGTCTTCGCCCACGATGGCACACTGCCACTCGCGATCCAGGAACTGGGCGGACACTCAGTAAAGTTTCCAGAAAGCGTCGTGGCTTTTTGCGATCACGCATCACCCTCTCCTTCGGAGAAAGTGTCCAATGTCCAAACGCTCATGCGGCAGTTTGCCCACGCGTACGGGTTAGATTTTTATGAAAATGGTGATGGGATTTGCCATCAAATTGTCCTCGAACGGTACGCGTCACCCTATAAGATAATAGTGGGCGGGGACAGTCACACGTGCACCCACGGCGCACTCGGCGCTTTCGCCACTGGAATGGGTTCGACTGATGTGGCTTCGATCATGGCCTACGGAAAAACGTGGTTAAAAGTGCCAGAAACCGTACACGTAGAGGTTTCCGGAAAGCTGCCGAAAAGCGTTCACTCGAAGGACGTGTTCTTAGAACTGCTTTCACGAATAACAGCAGACGGAGCCACTTATAAGGCTCTTGAATTCTACGGCGACACTGTTGACGCGATGAGCGTCGAGTCCCGCGCTACTTTGTCAAACATGGCGATTGAAGCCGGCGCGAAGGTAGGAATGTGCGCAGCAGATAAAAAGGTTGAAGCGTATCTAGCGCACTACGGGCGCAGCAATGAGTTTACACCTTTGTACGCCGATAAGGATGCCATTTATGTTCAGGAGGTCCGCATTCGCGCCGAGACTATCGTTCCGATGATCGCTAAACCCCACAAAGTCGATAACGTCGTTCCGGTTACGGAGCTTGAAGGTCAGGAGGTAGACCAAGTATGCATCGGCTCGTGCACAAACGGACGGATTGAAGATCTCCGCGCGGCAGCACGCATTCTAGATGGACATCGGAGCAAAGCGCGACTCGTGATTTACCCTGCAAGCCGCGATGTCCTTCTTAAAGCCCTTAAAGAAGGGATCCTAGAAACGCTTTTAAAGGCAGGCGCCTCGATAGGTCCCCCTGGATGCGGCTTTTGTATAGGAAGGACGGTCGCCTTGGGAGATGGAGAAATTGCTCTTTCCACTCAAAACAGAAACTTCAAAGGCAGGATGGGCAACGACACTTCCTTCATTTACCTGTCGAGTCCGTCAACAGCGGCAGCAAGTGCGATCGGAGGGAAGATCACAGATCCGCGAGGTTTGGAGCGTTGAACGCTGTTCTCGATAGAGGAAAACATGAGAATTGAAGGGAAAGTTGTCCGAGTATTTCCTAGTGATACTAATACAGACGAGATCATTGCTGGCAAATACAAATATGATGAGCTGGACTTGCACAAGCTCGCACGGCACACCTTTGAATCACTCGATACTCACTTTTATGATGATTGCACGCGCTTGAAAGATCCGATTCTGGTTGCTGGGGCGAACTTCGGGTGCGGCTCGTCACGAGAGCAAGCCCCACAGGTTCTCAAAGCTTGCGGTGTCTCCTGCGTCATCGCCGACTCTTTCGCACGCATATTCTACCGAAATGGCTTCAATATCGGCCTTCCATTGGTTGAGTGCGAAAGCATCTCAAACAACGTGACCCAAGGCGTGATGCTTAACGTGGATTTCGATAGCGGGGTGATTCGAAGCGAGAATCGAAATGCCGAGTATCGCTTCAAGCCCATTCCACAGTTCATGCAAGAATTGTTAGAGAGAGGCGGACTAATGCAATACTTGGACGCCCGTGGCGGATTCACGGATTAACGAATTCTGCGTTTTTTGACAACTGAAGTTCTGGTGAGGAAATGCGAGAAGTAGCCGTCATATTGGGAGATGGAGTTGGACCTGAACTGGTCAAAGCAATGATGCGAATCGTTACTGCTACGGGGGCGCCCCTAAATATGGTCCCTTGTGAAGCGGGAAGCGATTGGTACGAGTCTCACGCAGGAAACTCATTGATTCCCGATGAGACCTGGGACGTGATCAACTCAACTCAAGCGTGTTTCAAAGGGCCGACAACAACACCTGGGGGGCCTGGTTCCCCTCGCAGCGTCGCCGTTACCATTAGACAGGAAAAGGACCTATTTGCAAACGTTCGTCCGATACGGACGTTTCCGAATACCCCTCGTCCTCTTGGAGATGTCGACTTTGTGTGCGTGCGCGAAGCGACTGAAGGTATGTATTCGGGCAGCGAAGTGCAGCTCTCGAACGATATGTTCGTCGCCCTACGGAAAATCACGAAATCGGCGAGTCGAAGAATAGCTCATTTCGCTTTTGCAGAGGCGGACAAACGAAGCTGGAAAACGGTTGTCGCTATTCACAAAAGCAATATACTAAAGCAGACGGACGGTGCTTTTCTCAATGCCGTTCGCGAGGTTAAAAGCGAGTACTCGAGCATAGAACTCTGGGAGTACCACGTGGACAACGTCGCACAACAACTCGTGAAGAATCCGCAGGTATTCAACAAATCGATATTGCTGTCTACTAACCTCTTCATGGACATACTAAGTGAAGAGTGTGCGGCGTTGGTTGGGAGCATTGGAATGAGCTACTCGGCGAATTTCGGCGATACTTATGCCATGTTTGAACCCGCTCACGGTTCAGCCCCCAAGTATAAAAACCTTGATAAGGTAAATCCCACAGCTACCGTACTCGCCGGAGCGTGGATGCTCGATTACTTGGGCTTGAAACACGAATCCGCGATGATATTCAATGCCCTCCAAGAGACCATTGCCGAAGGTAACACGACGTACGACCTCGGAGGCGCTCTTAGAACAAGCCAAGTGACCGACTGCATCATGGAAAAAGTTGAGGGAGGCCCGGACTCAGCCGCTTGACGCGGCCGACCAAAAGCCTCATTCTTTTTCTGAACAGGCCGCGCACGCGCTGCGGCGTTGGTCTAACACGAGACCCTTCTTGCTGCAGCTCACGCACTCTTGAGAACGCCCCCCACCCACGAAGCGCTTTTTAGGAGACATGTATCGACAGTCGAAGCTTTTACGCAGCGTTTCGATCGAGCACTCATCGCACTGTACTTCGTGAACCATAATGCCTTCGCCGGCCAAGACACAAGAGTAAAAATCTAGGCTTTCTGATCCGAGCTGGACACGCTCACGCCTGCGGTAGCGGCACTCCTTCATCTTGCTTCCCCCCTAGCTTTATTCGTAGCGCGTATGGGCAATCCAGGGCGGGAACGCTTCGTCGCTCGTTAGGAAGTATTTAATCGCGTACTCCTTGAGTTCATCATCTGAAACGCTGGAGGTGCGCGCCTCTTCATCGTAAAGTTTATGAATGTCGTTGCAGATCATCTTAATCCTGCGGTCGTTTTTCCTCAAGTTCACCTCGACGCCCAGAAGGTCGTTCAAGACTCCTTGCATCTTGTGGCGCACTACTTCCCTCCCAGAGGAGTCTCCGATGAGGAGTACGCGCTGTCCGCCCACAACCTCCGGCGGAAACGGCTCGTACGTGAAAGGGTTCTTCAATACGCCGTCAGTATGTATGCCGCTTTCGTGGGCGAAAATGTTTTCGCCGACAATGGCCTTGTTTCGCGGGAGTCTAAAAGCGAGCTCGTGTTCCAGATAGCGGGTGAGCTCGGTAACTGGCGCGGGATTGTACTTTTCGAATCCCTTCACGCGACAAAAAAGAAAGGTGAGAATCTTTTCAAGTTCGGTATTTCCCGCACGCTCACCTATGCCCATAAAAGTCAAACTCGACCAGTTTGCGCCGTGCCAGTACCCAGCCAAAGTGTTGGCAACGCCGAGTCCAAAGTCGTCGTGAACGTGCATTTCAAGGTTGTTCGCGCCGATCTCTTTGAAGGCGCGCACGATCTTAGGTATGCTGAACGGCAGCGGAGTCTCTTCGAACGGAACGCCGTAGTTCAAAGTATCACAGATTCGAAAAATCGCGTCAGGGGCAATGCTTAGCAATTCCTTGACAAAAGGGATCACGAAGTTTGGGATATCAGCGCGCGTAATATCCTCGAGATGACATCGTACCTTCAACCCGTGATCGACGGCGTATTGGAGAGCTTCAGTGTACTTGTCGCGCGCCTGTTCTCGATCTTTCAAGCCAAGTTTGTCGAAAATATGCGTGTCCGATATGGACATCAGAATGCCTACCTCGTTTATGCCGCCCATACCAAGGTTCATATCGATATCGGCGACGTTGGCGCGCGCCCACCCTGTGATTTCAGGATGATCATAATTGCAATCGAGCATATCGCGGGCTAAGCTGCGGTCTCTTTCATTGAAAACAAAACACTCGAGCTTTTCTATGCCCATTTCGTGCAAGAACTCGAATATCTTAAGCTTCTGTGCTTTCTTTAATACGATGCCCGGCATTTGGGATCCGTCTCTCAGGGTGCTGTCACTGATCTTGACCTCCAAATTGCCCGGAAGCTCGATTTTCGGCATCTCAGCGTATGATCTGTACAACTTTAGGCTCCTCCACTTCCTCGCAACGCGATATAACGTAACTGCGTTCTTTTTTATGGCAATAATTCTATATGAAACTACTTCTGCTTGTTTTGAGCGGCATCTGCGTGGCGTTGCATATTGATATACTAAAAAATACGTATCAGCCCTGTATGGGTAAATCTCGGCTGACTCTCAAATACGGAGACCGAAAAACCACCGTCACGGTAAACGAAAGAAACCTCATTCAGGTAATCCAACCAAACGAAATCGAGGCTGGAGATGAAGAAGGTGAGATTATCCGCGCGATGCAACACCCTATCGACACCCCCATGCTCCACGAAATCGTGTCAACGCACAAGGCCTCCAAAGAAGACTTGACCGCCGTCATCATTGTGAGTGACGTAACGAGGCCGACGCCGACCAAGAAGATGCTTCCTTACGTTTTAGGAGACCTGCACAAGGGCGGGATTCCTGAAGACTCGGTGACAATTTTGTTTGCTCTCGGAATTCACAGGCCGTTAGCCGAACGAGAGATGAGAATACTCGTAGGCGATGACGTCTTTGACGAGTACCACTGCGTCAACCACGACACCAATAAGTGCGCTTTTGTAGGAACAACGTCGCGAGGCACGCGCGTTCGCGCCAACACGGTAGCGCTCAACGCCGATGTGAGAATTTGCCTGAGCGCGGTTGAACTCCACTACTTCGCAGGATACAGCGGCGGATACAAGTCGCTGCTCCCTGGCATCTGCGCGCGAGAGACTATTGAAGCAAATCACAAACTCATGCTACAGCCAAACGCGG
Source organism: Methanobacteriota archaeon (assembly GCA_963805115.1). Classification (GTDB taxonomy): domain Archaea; phylum Halobacteriota; class Bog-38; order Methanoflorentales; family Methanoflorentaceae; genus Methanoflorens. The sequence goes on along the minus strand of CAWDSY010000015.1, from coordinate 45,047 downwards.
CTACCGGAAGGCTAGACAGCCCTGTAAGAAAAGATCTAGAGGAGGCTGGCCGGTTGATCGGATGCGACTTCATTGTAAATGTCGTGCTGAACTCAAAAAAGCAGATCGTGAAAGCTGTCGCGGGTGATCCCCTTACAGCGCACCGCGAAGCGGTCAAAGTCGTTGATTCGATGTACATAATTCCGATAACCGAACTTGCTGATATCGTGCTCGTTTCAGCTGGAGGCACGCCCAAGGATATAAACCTCTTTCAAGCACAGAAAGCGCTTGACAATGCGAAATACGCGATGAAGGAGGATGGCGCTATCGTGCTGGCGGCCGAGTGTCCAGAAGGATTGGGTGAAAAAGTGTTTGAACGATGGATCAACGAAGCTCATAACAAACAAGAGCTTATTGACCGGCTCGACTACGCATTCGAAATCGGCGGACATAAGGCCGGAATTCTAGCTAAGCTCACTCAAAAAGCCGATGTTTATCTCGTGTCTGAGCTTCAAGAAGAAATTGTGGAGCGCGCATTTTTGCTCTGCGCTCGAGATTTGGACGATGCTCTGCGCGCAACTACGAGGAAGTACGGACCAGACGCCCGCATTACAGTCATGCCGTTTGGGGCGCTCACTCTCCCGCGGCTTCAATAAAAAAACGGCCGCGCGGGTGTAACCGAAAAACAGGGCACAGGATTCGCTGTCATGTGGGTGACGAACTGCTACAACGGTTCAGGGCGACCTTTAGACGTTAGGAAAAGGTACAGCGGCGTTGAGCGCCCGCTTTTCATTTTGATTCTCTCCAATACGGATACAGCGACTATTCCCGGCATATCAGGTGCTGGAAGCACTGCAGATTACATTCAACACACGCCAGCTGCTGACGCCGAAATTGTCTCCAACGGGAAACTGAAAACGATTGGAGTAATGCCTGATGCGCCGTCTGGAGCCGTCACTCCTGCCGTTCTCACACGTGCCGGACTTAATCTGTCACAAAGCGCACACCTGCTGATAAACTCAGGGTTGAAGATTGTCCCGGGAGTCCCCTACTACGACTTACGAACGAAACACGGCAGCGACATCCGATTTGCGCCGGCAGTGCCCGACGCTAACACAATCGAAAAGGCTGCCAAAAAGCTTGCTGCGTGCTGTGACTGCGACTTAGCAATAATAGGAGAGACTATTCCTGGAGGCACAACCACCGCGCTGTGCGTACTGCGAGCGCTCGGCTTAACCGCTAACGTGAGCAGCAGCCTCGCGACGAATCCGATGGCTTTGAAAGAAAAAGTCGCAAGAGAGGCGATGCGCCGGGCTTCTATTAGTCATGGAAACTTGCAAAACGATCCCATGCGAGCTATTGAACTACTTGGTGATCCAATGATGCCCTGTGCGGTCGGCCTCACCGAAGGTTTCCTCCGCTCCGGAAAAGAAGTTATTTTAGCAGGCGGAACGCAAATGGGTGCAGTTGCCGCCGCTTTGCGCGCACTCAACGTTTCCACCAACCTTGTACCAGCTACGACAAAGTACGTCTTTGACGATCGTTCAGCACGGTTTATGAAGCTAGTTAAGGCGTTGGACATTGATGCGTTTAGCGCCGATCCAGGCTTCTCAAAAAGCTCGGTTGATGCGCTTCGGAAATATGAGCGGGGAGAGGTGAAAGAAGGTGTGGGGGCAGGGGGGGCCATGACCCTCGCTTGTATATGTGGCTACGATCAAGACACCTACAGACGGGAGGTAGAGGCTGTCATCAAGCGCCTGTGACGCATATGTGCCAACCGCAACACCTACGTGGGTACTTGCGGCCAGAAAAGATGACACTCAACAAACTATAAAGCCTCAGTTAACAATACTCATAGGATGTTCAAGCAAAAACACATCGTTTCAATGCGAGATTTAACGCGCGATGATGTGGACTTTGTGCTGGACCATGCTGAAAAAATGATGCCGTATGCAAAAGCCGGCGTGCCGCTGCTCCAAAGCCGGATATTAGCGCTGCTTTTTTTCGAACCTAGTACCGAGAACGCAACTTTCGTTTGACTCAGCGATGAAACGCCTCGGCGGCTCTACTTTAAGCTTAACCTCACAAGAGAGCTCTGTGCTAAAAGGTGAAACCCTTGCTGACACGATAAAAGTCGCCGGTGGATACGCAGATGCGATCGTTCTGCGACATCCGAGGGAAGGAGCAGCGCGCATGGCTAGCGAAATATCAAGCGTTCCCATCATTAACGGAGGTGATGGAGCGGGTCATCACCCCACTCAAACTCTTCTCGATCTCTATACATTAAAAAAGGAGAGTCATTTACACGACCTCGACATCGCTTTGCTAGGAGATCTCAAATACGGACGGACTGCCCATTCCCTGGCTTATGCCTTGAATATGTACGAAGCGAACATTACACTTGTAGCCCCAGAGGGGCTCCAAATGCCCAAGCACATCGTTAGTACGCTAGATTCCGTCAGATTAACTGAAGACATAGACGAGGTCATTCGCGAAGTAGACGTGCTCTATGTCACGCGAATACAAAAAGAACGATTTCCTGATCCAAACGAATATTTGCGCGTCGCCAAAAGCTACCGGATAACGCTGCCAGTTTTGGAGGGAGTGCGCGATAATCTGATTATCATGCATCCGCTGCCACGCGTAGACGAAATAGCTCAAGAAGTTGATCAAACGAAATACGCGAAGTACTTCAAACAAGCGTTCTATGGGATACCTGTCAGAATGGCGTTGCTTGCGATTCTCTTGAATGGTGCGACATGATTCCAGACAAAGACAAGGAGGAGCTGAGGGTCCGCTCGATTCGAAACGGTTCTGTCATAGACCATATCACCGCCGGGAACGCCCTTAACGTGCTAAGAATACTCAGCATAACTGGGACCACGACCGCTATCGTTAGTGTAGTCACGAATGTGCCAAGCAAGAGGCTGGCATTCGGACAAAAAGATATCGTCAAGATCGAAGACCGCGAGCTAGTCCCGGCAGAAGTAGACAAAATTGCGCTGATAGCCCCGCAGGCGACGATCAACATCATAAGAGAATACGAAGTGGTACAAAAGAAGTCAGTCGTCTTGCCGGATTTGATAACCCACGTCGTTCGATGCCCGAATCTAAATTGCATTTCAAACAGCGCAGAGCCGATCTATTCTAAGTTTAGAGTTCTTGATTCGTTTGTCTTACGCTGTGGCTATTGCGAAAGCATCATCGATAGCGATATCGCGACATACTTGATTTGAAACTCTTCCCCGCAAATCGCAAGCGCATTCAGTTCAATCGCGCGCAGATTGCATACCACATAACGCAAACCAACGCGCGATCATAAGCAGATGCTCCGCGATCAAGAGCGCAGGGCCCTACCAACACTTTAAGCCTCGCAGACGTTCTCACTGGGTTTGTAGGCCTAAGAAAACGCTGCTTGCCGATTGAACAGAGCTACTGCAATACATCGTTCAACCGATTTTCCGTGCTGCGAGTCTGATCGCTTCGACCAAGCTATTCTGCGGCATAATAGATGCGACGGGGATCCGCAAGATTTTTTCAACTGTAGGACTGACGATGGGGGCGCAAACCAATGCGAGCGCTCCGTCGCGTTCAGCGTGGATAGCTGCAATCAAAGCTTCCTCAATTGATGTTGCTGGATACTCTCTGATTACAATTTCTTTTCCTTCAATCATCATGGTCCTTTCCGTTATCTTGTCAAGCACAGGCCTTGCAGCGACGACGGCAATAAGATCGCCCTTCTTTGAGGCTCCTTCGAGTCGTCTTACCGCTCGGACGATCTCTCTGAGTGTTTTGAGATTTGGTTCGCGTTCTCCTGAAATAATTTTGTAAAGCGTGCTAGATGACACGCCTGATATGTCAGCAAACTTGGTAACTGTATATCCGAGTTCTTTTATCGCTTGCAAAAGAGCACTCTTGAGTTCCTCGTCGGATGAAAACGTTGCCCGAATAAGATCATCTGCAAGCATTGCGATTTCTGCAGACAGTTAACTACACCTATTACTTAATGGTTGTTATAGGATAATGAATTGTACAAAACTAGAAAATGATTCCTTTTTTGCACCAGATTCCGGCACTAGGCTTGGATTAGAGGCTTTCATTCTGTTTTAGAGAGTAAGAGAACGTTCGCTCGAACGTTTGAGACGTTGGCACGAGCTCCGGAGCAATGGCCACCGTTAAGCTTGTAAAGTTGGATTCCTAGTAAAGAACATGGACCGAGAGTTTACCGAGAAACTAACGATTTTCTGGCAGGGCGGCGCTATTATGTTAGTCGACCAAACGAAGCTTCCAATCGCCTATAAGCTTATCAAAATTACAACAATCAACCAGCTCATCATCGCAATAAATAGATTAAAAATACGCGGAGCGCCGGCTCTCGGAGCGGCCGGCGCCTACGGCATCGCTCTTGCGGCTCATAACTCGACGGCTCGTACTGTATCTAAGTTAAAGACCCACGTGCATGCGGCAGCTAGGTCAATTCTAGAAACACGACCAACTGCTGCTAATCTGTTTTATGGAGTTGATCGCGTTCTGAAAGCGATAGATCTGTGCATCACGTCTGACGAAGTCCGAGAAACGGCACTCGACGAGGCGATACGCATAGCAGAAGAAGATCTGATCACCAATAAAGCTTTAAGCGTCGTGGGCGCGTCTTTGCTCAAAGACGGCGACGTCGTCATGACCTACTGTAACGCAGGACGGCTGGCCACCGTAGGCTGGGGGACTGCCTTGGGAATCATTCGTTCGGCAATACAAGAAGGAAAGCGGATCGCCGTATATGCGTGTGAGACAAGACCACTCAACCAAGGCAGCCGCATCACAGCGTTTGAGTTGCTCGAAGACAACATTCCAACCACCTTGATCGCCGACAACATGGCTGCTTGGATGATGAGGCAAGGAAAAGTCGACCACGTAATAGTCGGAGCAGACCGGATCACCCGTTCGGAAGTTTACAACAAGGTGGGAACGTACATGCTCGCTATCTGCGCCAAGAATCATGGCATACCGTTTTACGTTGCCGCGCCGTTGTCAACCTTCGATTATGAAAGTTCCGTCGTCAAGATTGAGGAGCGCGACGCCAATGAACTCAGATTCTGGGGTGGGCAACAAATTGCGCCGAGCGCTGTGCAGGTTGAAAACCCCGCGTTCGATGCGACGCCCGTCGAATTCATCACTGGAATCATAACCGAAGAGGGCATCATAGATCCCCAACACATCTTTGACAGATCTGATACCCAGAGCTGACCGCGATGGAGAACTCAACAGCGATAAATGTTATATGCCAAGACAAGCCCGGCGTTTTGAGAGATGTTGCCGCGGCAGTTGCCCGTTTTGAAGGTAATATACGATATACCCAGCAGTTTATTCTCACGAAGGGGAAGCACAAGGGCTTGGCTGAAATCTATATGGAGATCGCGAACGTCTCAAGCGTGCCAGACTTGGCTAAAAAGCTTGAGGGCATCTCTGATGTCGACAGCATTTCTTTTCATGAGCCTTTCGAGAAGATTTGGGGCTCCAGAATCATTATAATCGGCGGTGGCGCTCAGGTTGCGCAAGTAGCCCTCGGAGCCATTACGGAAGCTGATAGACATAACATACGCGGAGAGCGAATTAGCATTGACACATTGCCAATAGTGGACGAAGATAATATAGCGAAAGCAGTAAATGCAGTATCTAGAACGCATCGCGCAAGCATATTGGTGCTCGCAGGCTCGCTTATGGGAGGAAAAATCGCGCAGGAGGTCAAGAAGCTACAAAAAGAGGGTTTTAAGGTAATTGCTTTGAACATGGCGGGGTCTGTGCCGGAAATAGCGGACCTAGTAGTCACTGATCCTGTACAGGCTGGAACATTTGCCGTGATGGCAATCGCGAAAACTGCGAGCTTTGACTTAGATCGAGTTTCAGGCAGACGTTTCTAGCCTTTAAAAATCGAGATGCAGTTTTCACAATGTGGCAGCTACTAAGATCGGCAGCGTGATAGTAGCGTCTGAGTACACTGTTACCGTATCAGCATCCTCTCCTATCTTCCCCCATGATTTCGCCTCATCCAAAGTTGCACCGGAGAGCCCCCCAGTCTCAGGGGTATCCATTGTGAGTTGAATGGCGAAATCAAACCCTTTGGGAATAAGAAGCATTGACTGCATAATGAAATTCTTTGGAACCCCTCCGCCAACAAAAAGCGCCCCTGCTCGTTGTGCTTTGTAGCAGATGTCCATTATTTGCCGAATATCCTTGAACGTGTCGACTTGAAGATCGCGCTTATACCCAAACACCCAACTCTGAAGCCCGATCGATGAGTCAGCGATAGCAGGACAAAACACAGGCACTTCGTTATCTACAGCGGTCCGTAGAATAGAGTTTTTGTCTTCTATGCGTGACCCTATCTCCTGCAAAAAATCGCAAATCGTAAACAGCTTTTGTGGGTGAGAATCGAGAATATCAGCAACTATCGCGTCAAACCTGTCTTCAAACGTTGTGAAATGTTGGTCGGCCAAATAGACGTCATATATCCTATCAATCTTGCAGTTTTTCAGTTCGATATCGTTCGCAGTGCATTGTCCTTGACAATGCTCGCCTCCGAAAGCTTCGATCATGTCGTGCACAAGGTTGGCGCCTGTGGTAACCAGCACGTCGATATCGCGGCGCTTAATCATGTCAGCCACAACTTGCCGCATTCCTGCTGGAATCATGGCGCCAGCGAGGCCAAAAAAGCTCGTGACGTCTTCAGCTTGCATTTCTTTGTATATTTTAACAGCCTTAGCTAGGCGACCGGCTCCAAAAGCGCAGGTTTCGTACTGTTTCATTAAGTCCGCTACAGTGATGCCTTTTTCGACCTTTGCGTGCTTGACAGGGTTCACCGAACAGTCTCCGCTTCCCGTGGTTTTTCGTAGTCCGTCATTAAGCGGGCAAACAGGAAATCTCGAACAAGTTTCGCGCCGACAAGAGCCGAAATTCCCATATCGTAATCGGGAGTGATTTCAACCATATCGAAACCGACCACGCGAGATGAAATCTCTCTTATCGCCGTTCGCAGTTCCAAAGGTGTCAACCCATAGGGCTCAGGATTTCCGACTCCAGGCGCATATGCTGGGTCTAGGACGTCCACGTCAATGGAAAGATACACTGCCCTGTTTTCGACTGACGGCGCAATATCATTCAAAATTTTCTTGATCCCCACACGTCTGATCCGGTCCATCGTATAAATAGCGCTGGTGTCTAGCGCCCTCTTATACTCATCGCGCGCCCCACTGCGAATTCCGATTTGAATAAGCGGCACAGGAACACCGAATATGTTCCGCGAGACGCACGCGTGTCCACATTCGTTTCCAAGATAATTTTCTTTGAAATCTAGATGCGCATCAAAAATGACCGCGATGAGCTCCATCTTGTTCGCAAGAGCCCTAACGCACGGAAAAGTGAGCGAGTGCTCGCCGCCTAACGCTATCGGGACTTTTCCGTCTTCCACTATGCGAGACGTTGTTGCCTCCAGATCGGCAATCATGTCGTCCAGGTTGCCATACTCCGTATCGCCTATATCACACACCAGCACCTCTGAAAGCTCACAATCACACTCAAAGTCGTAAGGCTCAAAATTGTGAGAAGCTTTGCGTACAGCTTCAGGCGCCCATCGGGAACCCGTTCGAAAAGAGGACGTGCCGTCGAACAAGACGCCGTGAATAACGTATCTGCTGCTTGCGTAATCAGAGCCCGAATCGGCAAATATCATGCGTCAAAAAGTAAACTGTTTGGTTGAATTTATTATTTGATATCTAATTTGCGCTTTCCCATCGATTCCAGATACTGGACGTCTTTGCCTGCCTTCAGTTTATCCATATGTTCTGGCGGAATCTCAATCTCAAAAGTCGAATAGTCGTTGAGATCCATGAGCTGCGCAACACTTCCCATAACAGAAAGAACTTGGGCCCCTTTTCTTTCGACAATGGGGACGTAAATCTTGGCGCTAACCGGCTGCACGATCGATCGCTTTTGGCCATCGAAAACTCCGATCGCGTCTATCCTCGCTTTGGCTGATCCGTGCTTACCAGGCTTTGATGTTGCCAAACTAACTATAGTAGAGGGTTCATCGTCAATTATGATATAGCGGCCGACTTTCAGCGTCCTTATTTCCGTTTGCTCCTTCATACGGGGTAATAGACAAGCATTAAATATAAATGTATACGCATTAACGTAAAAGGCTTAGCGCCCAGCAACGCACGCTATTCAAGAAAACGACGAGATTTGGGTCAGTAGAAATGCGCATAGGAATCGTCTCTCGATGTGATAGTAAAGAAGCAACCGACTTAGCTACCAAAATCGGCCGCTATATAAAAGGCCGTGCTGATGCAATCTATGACGATCAAACTGCTCGCGCACTTGGACAAGAAGGGGTGGAACTCGAACACTTCGATGTCGACGTAATAGTAACCGTAGGCGGCGACGGGACGATCCTGCGAGTTCTGCAAAACATTCCACACCAGATTCCAGTGGTCGGCATAAACGTCGGAAAAGTCGGTTTCCTAGCGGAAGTCAACCCCGAACGGGCGCTCAGCGTCGTTGAAAGCCTACTCGACGGCTTCCGTGTCTCGGCACACTCGAGACTAGCAGTGTCAGTCAATGGCCGACGCCTACCGTCCGCTACCAACGAGGCGGTAATCGTCACTTCACGACCGGCAAAAATACTTGAGTGCAGCATCAAGGTAGACGATCATGTTCTTGATGTCCTGCGTGCAGATGGCGTTATCGTCGCTACGCCTACTGGGTCAACCGCGTACGCAATGAGCGCTGGTGGTCCGATCGTAGATCCACGAGTAGATGCATTCCTTATTGTCCCTCTTGCGCCCTATAGGCTTTCCGTCCGTCCTTGGGTCGTGTGCGGTGAGAGCACCGTAGTCATCAAAATAGAGGAAAAGGATGCTACTATCGTCATTGACGGGCAATACAATGAAACCGTTCACAAAGACGATGAGATCCGCTTTGACAAAGATGATCAGAAATCGCTGTTTGTTGTTGTCGAAAGGAGTTTTTTTGAAAAAGTCTTGACGAAGCTGAGATAAAGCGTCGCGACAAGTGCTTTGGTTGTTAGTGTTAGGAAGAGCTGCTTTCGTGGTTGTCAGGTGTAGAGCTCAACAAGTTCTGAGCCGTTTTCCAAGAACGTCTCGTTCCAGGTGGCAGGTCACCTCGCGCATCCAACCACTTTTTCAAAAAAGCAATCGTGGTAACGTCTGACGGATAACCACTGCCAATAGTAGCACCGAGAGAGCGCTCGAGGGCTCTGATGCTGCTATCTCTGCTTACTTTGGCGATGATTGACGCAGCCGACACAATGGCATAATTTGTATCTGCATTGTGCTCAGCGATTACTTTGTTTATCCCGCTCGCTTCCTTCACGCGCTCAGAGAACCGCGATGCATTTACGTCAGCAGCATCAACAAATGCTACATCGGGCTTTAAATATCGCAAAGCTTGAGCATGGCCTTTCACGAGGATTTCGTTGATAGTAAGCACCGTTCTTAGTTCATCTATTTGTTGAGCGGTAATCTCTTGCAATTGCACGGCGCATACCTTTTCGATTCGTTTCGACAGAAATTCGCGCCGCTTTGGGCTCAGCGCTTTTGAGTCTTTAAGCCCCATCCTCTCCAAGTACTTTAGTCCTGAAGAGTTAATACACACTCCTGCAACGAAAAGAGATCCCAGGACAGCTCCTTTGCCTGCTTCATCCACGCCAGCAAGCTTCATGTCGCTCAAATTACCTCAAAACAAATGACGCACTCCAGCTAGCAGTCGCGGATTGCGGGAGATAATGCGCCTCACTATTCCTGCAACGCTCATCTCCTCGAGCGGCAGCCCTTCCAGTGAGCGGACGAGCTTGTTCAACTCGTCGTCGGACAGATTAACAAAGATGTCCTTTATTTTGTAATTTCGTTCGAGCTTCTTCCCGAAAGACGCGCGCCAAGCCGCTTCATATCGGTTCAAAACCTTAGCAGACGGGTCTTCTGCTCGAATAGCTTCCTTGGCAACCTCGCCCGCTAGCCTGCCCCCCTCTAAAGCGTTAATTATGCCGCCGCCAGTTATAGGATCAGTGTGATGCGCAGCGTCACCGACTAGCATAATGCCGTCTCCTGCGGTTTTACGGACGGCGTTGCTGACGGGGACTCCTCCAACGTTCAATTCAACTGGCTGGCCGCTGGGGTAATGCTTGTCCACAAACGCGTCTAGATAGTCGATTGGATGCTTGCCGTCCAGTTTACTCGCTTGGACACCAAGCCCGATATTTGCTGCTTGTGGTCCCTTCGGGAATGCCCAAGCGTAGCCCCCGGGAGCTGCTGAACCGAGATAAAAATCGCAGCAGTCGTCCAGCAAATCGACGTTGGCCATAAGGTACTGGGCGCAGCTTTCGAGGTCTTTGGGTCGAAGAGTAGTGTTAATGCCGGCCCAGCGGCCGACTTGTGACTCGATGCCATCGGCCGCGATGACAATAGATGCACGGATTTCAAGGGATTCGCCTAAATGCCGAGCCTCGATGCCACGTACGAACCCACGTTCTGTGATGACCTCCGTCGCGCGCGTCCTGACTGCCACATCTGCTCCTGCGCGAGCTGCGCGCTTCGCAAGGTCTCGATCAAAAATCTTACGCTCGAGCACATAGCCTACCTCAGGACCCGCAAGTTCTTCTGAGACGTCCAATCTCGTTCCATCTGGCGCAAATATGCGGGCGCTGGCTACTTTGTTCGCAATCCACCTTTTCTGGGGTCGTAGAAACTTCGAGAGCCCCACTTTTGATATGCCTTCAGCACAACGAACGGGATCGCCGATTTCTTGGCGCTTTTCAATTAAAAGAACGTCACATTCGGGTGCGGCTGTCGCTGCAGCGAAAGCTCCTGCAGGTCCCGCGCCCACTACTATAATATCGTATTCGCTTTTCACACTCACGCCTCCCTGTTCAGGAAACGAAGAGCGCGCCGACGGGGCATATTGTGATACACGTTTCGCACGCCGTACAACTTTCGGCAATTTCGAGGCATGACTCGATGAGCGTTATCGAATTAGTCGGGCAAACTGATACACAGGCGCCACAGTGTCCACATTTCTCAATATTGACTTTGATCACGGTTAACCTCATTCTAGGCGCATTGGCGAGCAAAGAGTACGTAGCAAGAAGCACAAAACGCTTCGGCGCTCGACAGGCGAAATTCTTAGCGTATGTAACGGAGATCCTCCTCGCTCGCGACTTCGTGCATCCCAGTTTGCTCCATTTCCCTGAGTCGAGCAACAATTTTTTCCATGTCTTTTGCGCGGTCTTCCAGCGCTCGCATGTTAATGTCAGTTTTCAACGCCTTGCATAGGACTCTCAGTACAGCCTGGGCGCTCTTTGGATCGACCAAGTAACCAGATGTTTCGCCCATCAAACAGATCCCGTCAATGCCCATAAGTCCGCCAAGCCCCAACAACAATCCAGAAGCGCCTACGATGCCCCCTCCTGGCTCATTCTCTTTGAAAACCACGCCGTATTCTTTCATTTCTTCAACCAGCGCCAAGTTGTTCACAGCCCCCAAGACCGCAGGTTTCTCGACAAGCTGTCCGAGACCGTAGCCGCCGAGTGTGTAGATCCTTTGTACGCCGTTTTCTTTGGCTAGTTCCAGGTACGCACTAGTCAGCTCGTAGTGCCCTTCGTTTGTCGCGCTTTGATGATCACCGACGAGGATCAGCAAATCCTGCTTGCCGCTGTTGACCGCATATAATTCGCTTCTAACCATTCTGACTGAGCCATCAGCAAGCACGATCACCTGCGGGGGAAAATGCGAGGAGTACAGTTCAACGATTTTTTTCGCGCCAAGTTCGTCAATCATGTGCTCAGCTACAAGCTTTCCCACATGTCCAATTCCTGGCAATCCCTCCACCAGAATCGGTTTTTTCAATTTCACGTCTGTGATTTGCTTGACTTCTATTCGCTCCATCTAGATCCCACTTGTTAAAAAATTCTTCAAGCTTTAAGGCTCACTTTGGTCGTGCAGTTGTCTCGCGCTTGAGCATTCTCCGATACCTGCCGTAACGATCCTCCGGGGAGAATTTCGCTGGGCGCGCCGCCACAGTTGGTTGTCCGCACGTCCGGCATTTTTCCTCTAATGTGTAGCCATGACATTTTCGAAGCTTCATCTTCGGTTTGGTGAGATGGTTAAACCCTATTATGATGATTGAAGTTCTCTATGAAACTTTCCTGTGCCGCCGGCCTTCACTACCACGTCTATAGATGCGTTAGCCGCTTTTTTCATCGCGTTTTCTGCGATCTTATAATCGAGGGCGACTATCCTTATGCGGTAACGAGGCGCCCCGATGTAACTCACGTCAAAGCGAATGTCGTCATCTTCGGACTTCATGGCGGCTTTCAGCGCACGTTTGATAACGTCTATCCCGTTCGGTTGAGGACACGTTAGATCTACGTAGCCTGTGATGTATACGTAAGGTATCTTTACGTTCTCCTTAGCAACGAGTGCAATTTGAGCGGCAACCTCGGGCTGAAGTCCCTCGAGAGCTTCTGGGCCCCGCATGGCTGCGTCCTCAAAGACATAGTAAAGACCGTCGAATTTGTCAGCGAGTTGATCATAGAGGGCATCTTTGTCCGCCCCCGTAGCGTCGGCTACAAATTCTAGCCACTTTTTGGCTTTTTGTTCGCTCTTCCATTCCTGAATTTTTGAGCGTCTCTGGTGCTCATTAACGTCCTTGAATGAGAGATCTATGTGGCTACGATCCGGATCAACGTTCAGGACCTTGCACACGATCTTTTGACCTTCCCTTACGTGATCTCTTATGTACTTTACCCATCCAGACGCTACTTCGGAGATGTGAATTAGCCCTTCCTTCTTATCGTACTCGTCGAGTTGGACAAATGCTCCAAAGTCGACTACGTTAACCACTGTGCAAACGACCAAGTCTCCGATTTCTGGCCAGGCTTTTCTCATAAGACCTCAAGTATTTGTGTCCTTATCTCTGCCCTCCCGCCGCGCGGCTCAACAAGAGTTCTCCCACAGACTATGCAGTTTACTACCGAAGACGCATTCCCGAAAACAATCTGGATATTCTCACAATCCGCACATCTTATGCGCAAGAATTTGCTCACCACTTACACCTCCACTAACTCGAACTTCGATACTCTGAATCCTTTCCTTGTATGCGCTTTGTTACATTCGGTACAGCGGTAGCGAACGTTGATGCGCTTAGTTGGTTTATCTCCACCCGGAACCTTGGAAAACTTGCCGAGATTACCAATGCCGCTGCGCCGTTTTTTTTGGCGCGCAATCCACGTTAACGATGATGCGCGCCCTTTTCGCACCTTCTCAACTTCGTGAGTTGTGTGCTTTCGACACACCGGGCATATTGACCTAATCTTCTTTGGCATCTTCAAGTTTATCACCGACTATGATACCCACATGGCGATCGCACAACGCCCGAGCATTCCCCTCAGGCAACAGAACCGAGTCGCCTTCTCCAAGTTTGTAGTTTTCGCCGTCCAGTCCTATGAACGTTGGAATGTCAGACAACACTCTCACTCGGAGATATCTCATATTCCCGCGTTCTCGTATTAAAGTGCTTTCGTCGCCGCGCGGCCCCTGGTTTTCGTCTGCACTGTTCCCCGCTTCTTCATTGGATGCAATCAAGTGCTGAAGTGCCAATCCGTTCTTCAAAGACTGTTTGATGCTCGTAGCGTCAAGCTCAACGCGATCCGATTCCTGTTTCGGCAGTGCAAAAGTGGCCCCACGGTTTTTATTTAATAGCACGTGCTCGGTTGCCGGAACGGCCGCGGCGTCTGATTCCTGTTGTCCGAGTACGCGGCCCCGATAGTACGTAAATACCTTGTAAACCGAATCGTAGACCTCGGCTTCGGCGTCAGCTAGCGATGCTTCCTCCATGTGCCCTTTTGCCGCGAGCGCCGCCAACTTGATTATTTTCGCAGCGCGTTTATCATAAATTGCGTCTGCGACCTGCAGAGCGTTCTCGAGTTCATCTTTTTTTTGCGGATCATCGCTTTTTTTGAGTGAATCCACGTATTCTTTGAACTCGGAATAGAAACTATTCTTCAATTGCGTCAATCGTCGCGAGCGGCGCTCCTCGTTTCTAATCACTTTTAAGTCGTCGAGATTCATATTCGGCAAGCCCTCGCGCCATGAGATAAACGGCCGTGTGCTCCGGTAGCTCTGTTGTACTTTGATCAACCTTAATAGTTTCACCCATAATTTCAGTCGTAGCCGGCGTGAGAATCCTGACAGAAACCGAATTGTCGCCGAAGACAACCGCGTCATTCAGCGGTGCAAAGCGACGGAAGTGATCGGGAGTCAAAGGTGTGACCCTAAGGCCAGTGCCACCGTGCAACGACGTGGGCAGCCGAATCAGTCTCTTTATGTCCGCGGTGACCGGCACATCGATGCGAACCTTCAAGTGCGATATAGCTTCTCTGATTAGGCTTTTCCATGCGTTTAGCGTAATTAGCTTTGACTCTACCAAAGGTGGGATCGATGCGTCTTGCGACAGCGTGCCGACAATTTCTTTAGCGCGCCGCTTGCCGATAGCCTTGACAGATGCAAGCTCACTTATCGCATTTTTTGCGTCAAGTCCGCGTATCCGGTTGAAATACTCGTCAATCCACGTCTTTATTCTGATCTCCCAACAACTGGTGTCCCGGGGCATAGCAGTCTTGCTCGATCGTTTCAGTAGATACTCTGCCTCAAGGCCCGTTCCGGTCAAGTAATTCACAACCTCGCGCCGTTCATGACTACCTAGGGTAGCTAGTTTCTTTTCCCGCAAATGGACGTGGTAACCACGACCCCCCGAAAACACGATACTGAAGTCCTTCTCGTCCAAACCGAAATCGTTCATCAGGAAATCCAACAGTTTAGTGGTTTCATCTTTCACTTCTTTAAGCACGCCCGCATACGAAGGCACAGACTTCGTCAAGAGCTTATCCGCATCAAGATCGAAGATTAAGTCTGCGCCTTCCCACTTCTTGTCTTGCATGCGTGTTGCGCTCGGATACGCGTAACAAGCCGTTGAATGGTACACATTAGCCGGTGCAACTGCGCCCAAATATGCGCTCACTTCCTTCTGCGAGCCAAAAGCTTTGTGGCGTCGCATTACTAGCTTCGGATAACTTGAGTCAAAAAGAACAAACGCCCATTCTCGTTTATTGAACTGCGGCGGGAGCCCAACTGAAGTCTCACGATAGTAATCGCCAAATTTTCTCTGGAGGAAAGCTTTCGTTTCCGGGTTCACATGTTTGCACCTGGCCGCGAGGCGTTGCGGGATGCGGCCACCTCTATTTTTAGTAACTCATGAACGGCCACAGCTCTGCTCTTCTTCGTTCTAGGATCACCGGTTGTCTCACTGATGCTTAAGTCGCGCTCGGTAATACGAGAGCGGATGAGAGATGTGTTTGCAAAGGCCAGTAGTCTCCGTGCAATTACCGTAGGTCTCCATCGTAGAACATCCGGGAGGGATGTAGTCTTTCCCGGACGCTCCCTTTATGTGATCGACTTGATAACGCGTAAGTTCATAGTCGAAATCTGGAGACGTCTGATAGATATGCACGATCTCCTCGGCTTTCATGCCTATATTCGCTAAAAAGGAGGTTAACGCGAATCGAGCGGGGTGTGAGAGGTTCTGTCCAGCTTTTACTTGCGAAAGTAACGCTTTCATGCAGGGGGGGCACGCTTCCAAAATCACAGGACCAGAATCGGCAGGGCGCGACGCTGCTACAGAGATCGCTTTTTTCAAGGGTGAGGTGTAAGGCGCAAGTTCTTCGCACATTTTGCTGCTGAGTTTTAGTGGCAGCCCGCGTAGCACCTTCAGCCTGACAGCCTCGGCTAAAACCTGGATCATCTCGTTTTTTGCAAGACGTACCTGACCTCTGTTCATCAGGTTGACGAGGCGCCACTGTGGCCCTCTTAACCTGCCCGTATACTTGATCAAGTCCGTGAAATGCAGCTCAAAAATATTGTTGTCTGCCGGTACTGGCATTCCAAAGTCGCCCAGCATCCTTGCAATGTACTCATCCTGAAGTTGTTCGCCGGCGTTCCGCAACTTGGTAAATGCGTCGTGGGCTTCGGCATTTGCATATCTCTGAACCAGCACAGCTTCGCGAATGCACGAGACTAACGCCCTTCCCATAACGTAAGAGAAGAGCTCAATTTCGTCATCGTCACGCTCGACCGGCTTTGAATGGACGTCGCTGTCGATCGCTCGTGCGACTCGCTGAACGCTTTTGTTGAGGACACTGTCCGAAAACTCTCCAGCGGTCGTGAGAGAGTCAAAGGTCCTTCCAGATGCTTCTACGTAACGTGCTGCCGCAGCCGTATATGGAAAAAGAGCTAGATATTCGTCCATGCTTATAGCGACGGCCCGGTGCAACCGCGTTTAAGTTTCATTCTTGTTCGATGCGCGGCGCCAAGAGGTACGAGACAGCACCGTTGCCGTCGGCAAAATCAAATCCAACTTTGAGTGGTATATTCTTGCCCATGTCGAGAGAGACTTCAGAAGCTTTTCCGACTGCTTTGGACATTTCAAGCAAGAATTCAAGACTAAAAAGTGATCTTATTTCATCTGCTTTGCCATCTGTGCGCGATACGTCGATAAGCTGATCTTTTGAAAGCTCAAGACGCATAGTATCGGCGTCACCAAGAGCCTCCATAAAAAAGTCAGTGTCAGTGCACCCAAGGGCGATATTGTCGCTGACTTTGCCTGCTGCTTTCACCGCCCACCGAAACTCTTTTCCCGTGATAACCACATGTGCAGCAGACTCAATCTTTGGCACTTTGGGCTCCTTCTTTATCGAGTAGGGACTTAAGAGTGCGATAGTATACTTAAGATCGCCGAATGAAAGGGCCATGCGGTTCTCGTCGACAACGATTCGAATGATATCGGTACGATTGGCCAGCTCAAGGATGCCCTGCATTTTCTTGAGATCCAGTGTGACAACCTCGTCGTCGGTTTCATAGTTCTCAAAAGCTTTAGCCGACAATTCAAACTGCACCATCGCCACATAGGATGGATCCGCATTTCTCGCGTACAGGCCGTCTTTGCTTAGATGTACCCGCGCTTCATCAACGATGATAGTCAACGCTTCGATGCCGTCCTTCAGAGTCTCTCCGAGAATATCAGCTTTAAACATGATCCGCTCCCTTGTAACCGTCTAAACACCGTATATGTCTGCTCACAACTTTATATCTTTGTTGTTCAGAATTGGGTCGCAAAACTATCTGCCCTCGACAGAGCAAAAAACGGAAAGCAGAGTTCAACTAAGCCCCGAGTCGCTTCTCTCGTTGGGAAAGTACCGAACGCTGCCTGCGCCTTGCCCTAAACCCTCATCTAAACGGACGCTGACTTCTGTTATCGTGCTGAGGTCAAGCTTGCTACACAGCTCATCGAGCAGGAAGCAACAAAGATCTTCAGCGCTCGCCGAATTGATTGGGAGCATAACTACATCCTCTCTCGGGAAGCAGTAACGCTTCCCGCATTGGCCAACCGTGACTGAGATATCTCCATCGCGGGTGGTCTGTATCTGGACATCTGCATCTCGAGATGCGAGCAGAATCTTATGATCGAGAGCTTCACAGATCTCTGCAACATCTTTTTTGAGGTCTTCAAAGTCCATTACAAAATCGTGAATCTGCGCGCCGACGATCCTCGCACTCATTGCATATGTATGCCCATGCAAGCGCCCGCATTTCGGGTGATCTGGAATGAAATGGCACGCCGAAAATCGGAGCTTTGCTTGCCACCCGTCAAGCTCTATCCACATAGATCGGTCCGTGCTGGCTGTGACGTTTCTTAAGTGCTTCATCTTTCGTGTTGTTGCACTTGTCTATTAGTAGAGTGGTATATAAAAGCCGTCTGGCTGCCCACAATGCTTTTTATTCTGCGCGCTCCTATCAACTAGAATGAAAAGCCTCGAGAAACGGCGAAAGGACTATTACTACCGGCGGGCGAAGTTGGAAGGATATCGATCACGAGCTTCTTTCAAACTGCTAGAAATTCAAGAACGGTACCACATCATACGACGCGGAGATGTGGTCGTTGATTTGGGCGCCGCCCCTGGCGGATGGCTCCAAGTGATCCGCCATTTAGAAGCGTCTGCCATAGCCGTTGATCGACAGCGGATCGCTCCGCTGCAGGGGGTGACCCCTATTCGAGGCGACCTAACTTCCCCAGAAATTGTGACTAAAATACAGGAGATCGCAGACGCTGTGGATGTCGTCCTATCGGATGCTGCTCCGAATCTAAGTGGTGCATGGAGCCTAGACCACGCGCGATCAATCGACCTTTCAGCCTGCGCCTTAGAAATCACCAAATGCGTGCTGAAACCCCGCGGCAATTTCGTGGTAAAGGTTTTCCAAGGGGACCTCTTTGACACCTTCGCACGCGAGGTAAGCACGTATTTTCAATTTGTCAAAGCGTTTAACCCGCGAGCATCACGAAAGCAAAGCGCCGAAACATACATAGTAGCTAAGCGTTACAGCCCCTCAGAAGACCGCTTGGTCAAGCCGGGTCGTTGAGGATCGGGCAACCTGCGACAAAGTCACGGGAGGTTCGATCCACAAGTTGCTGACGTAAAACTATTTATTCACGTATCGGAAAATAGTCGGTGTATTGCAGCTACGGACCCAAGAAAAGATTCTTTTCTGAACGACGCGCTGACGTCTGCGAGTAATGGCACAAAAAAGCACAACTGGCGTGATGACGAGGCTCTTGCTCATTTATTTGGTGATGACAGTAGCATATGCTTTTTTGCGAATTCCCGTTGGTCAAGCCATGAACCATGTCCTTGGGGGCTTGATTACCACCCTCTACGTCCCCCTTTTCATCACGATCCTTTTGCTTTCGGTCATCACAGGCTCTTACTCGTCTTTGCTGCTAAACCGCTTCGTCGATCAAAAGCAGTTAAAACAGTCTCAAGCAAAGATGAAGGAATTTCAGAAGGTCTACCGCGAGGCCCAACTGGCCGGAGACAAAGGCAAACTAAAAAAGCTCGAGAAAGAACGTGCTGAAGTGATGGAGCTTAGCATGGACGTTCAAGCACAGACCATGAGGCCTATGCCATACATACTGGTCATCTCGCTGCCGCTTTTTGGCTGGTTAAGTTACATAATGTCGCAAATGGGTTCTTGGCCGAAGCAAGTGTCACCTAATATCAGCTTGCCCTATTTTGGAACACTGCAATACACTCAAGGCGTCATCTTCGGTTTTCCTGTTTGGCTTATTTGGTACCTAATCTGCTCACTTGTCTTCACTCAAGTTATTCGCAAGACGTTGGGAATGTGACTGCTGGCAACGGGATCAAAGCTCAGCAAGTTTCTTGTCAGTTCTCCCGAACATTGTCGCCGCTGTCTTCAAAAGGACTGTAACGATTCTATACTCAACCGTGATTAAGTCGAGCTTTCTCGCTCTCGCAGCTCAAATCGAGCAGCACTCGCTTCAACGTGTTTGCATCAGCGTCCGTCTTAATCGACGTGCCCGAAAAGTGAGTTCTCGATGCGCGACAACCGATGGTGCGTAGTCCGCTTACGAGCGTTGCAATAGGAACCGGTGGACACTTGAGTTCTTTCAGGAGCTTGTGGTAGTCAAAAAACGTTACCGTATCAAGCTCATTTAGGCACAGCATTATGATTTTCGCGGCCCGCATCTTAGTGCCAAAAATACCGGTCTCAATGTTTTCAAGAACCTGCTGGCAGAATTTTTGATCGTGCAGAGTCCCAAGCCAGAGAGGTCCAGCCACGGCAAGTTTTGCACCGCAAATCGCACAGTCGGGGCGCAGAATAGGAAACAGCCCTGGGAGCCCATAGCGATGTCCGCAAGTAAAACAGTGGGCTATAAACCCCATCGACCTGACACACGCATTGGCGAGCTCGGCGCCGCGATCGAGAAGCAAATAAGCCCGATAGTAGTGCTCGGTTGCGTGTGCGAGGACTGGAGTGGCAGATTTATCATATTTGACAAGCTCTCGAATGATTGCACCAATGAGTATCCGTATCCCTGTCTCAGCGTGATACTCTGTGTTCATAGGCAGTGCGGAATACCTCCTTACGCCGGCACTAAAATGAGCGCCACTTAGAGGGGCCGTGTCCGTCGCGGTCACACAAAACATCTTGCTGGCTGACCTGCACGCTGCGTCAACAAAAGGGGCTGGGGATCCGAACGGGTCTACATCTATTACGTTGAACCTAGCTTCTGACATCAAAGCGTTCGCATCACGGTGCTCCACGTGGACGTTCTGCTGGAATCTTTTCGCGTTTCTCTTGATCAGCTCATAAGCTGCGAGGTTATAATCGTTGACCGTGACCTCGACCTGCGCCTCGTTCGCAACTCTGAAACCTCGTATGCCACAACCCGCGAGCGCATCTAGATACGTGAGCCCGCTATCGTCGCGTTGATTATCGGCAAAAGCCTGTATGCAAGCAACGCTTATGTCTCGGCTTAACTCCATTCGTGGATTGTAGAAGACCGGTGCCGATGATGGAGGGTACGACGCGTTTGGATCCAAACGCGGCACTAAAACAGAAGTTTGGCCTTCAAGAGCGAGCCTCGTTCGCACATCTAGGACTAAGTTTTGTAAATCTTAAGGTTTTTCATACGCTGCGCAAATCGCTCGTGCTTTAGTGCGCTGCGTCGAGAAACACCGAGCGCAAACCGGACAAACGCGTTTTAACGAACCCTCTCGAACTTCCAGTGATCGACCAGTGGTGCGGTTGCATCGACGCCTACCTTCGTTGTCGTGCCGTCGCTTCCAGTACGCGGGTCGAGGGATGATCCGCGAACGTTTGGGATAACCATAACATCTAAATCGCCTTTGACGCGGGTAGCAATTGCAAATTCTATGTCATCAGTGTCATAGACATCAATGTCCTCATCGACCACTACAACGTGTTTCAAACTCGTGTGAGCCGCAAACGCTGCCATGATCACATTTTTTGCATCCCCCTCAGTCTGTTTCTCTATCTGTATAACAGCGTGCAGATAGTGCCGTCCTCCCGCCGTTAATACTACATTCTTCACTTTTGTCACGTTTTTGCACGCGTTGTAGATCTGCGGTTCATACGGAATGCCCATTAAAACCGCGTGTTCGGCGCCTGCTGGCAATATGGAGTGATAGATGGGGTCTCTAGCCGACACCATTCTCGTTACTTCGATAACCGGTTCAGGTCGAACGACGTCATAAGTACCCGTAAGATCCACAAAAGGACCTTCATTTGTAGTTCGTGTCGGGCTTATTTGTCCCTCCAAGACTATTTCGCTTGGCGGGACAGGGATCCCATTTTCACATTCAATGAGGGTCTGAGCCGTTCCCTTCAGTGCGGCCGCATAGTTGAATTCGAGGCCACACGGGAGTCGCGTTGTGGTTGCAAATAGTGTGACAGGATCGACGCCTATGGCGACGGCGATGTTCAGAGGCTCGGCTTTTTTTGCAGATGCTTTATGCATCAGATACGTGTGGCGCGGCGGCACAAGCCTCACGGCTAACGAAGTTTTGTCAATGACCATCATGCGATGAACTGACGCGTTTATTCTGTGACCATATTTTGCCACCACGACGCCTGCGGTGATGTAAGGTCCGCCATCTCTCTCGAAAAACTTCATTATAGGTAACTTGCTCAAGTCCGGAGTGCGTTCCAAGTCCCACGCAAGGTCTTGCACTACCGTTTTTCCCGTTGCCGCCGTGCTCAAAAGCTTATGCATGAGCCCTCGTTCGTCGACGTTGAGCGCTTGGGCGAGTAGCGCGCGCGAGGCCAAGAGGTTTACGATCGCTTGGGAGCCGTCAATGCGTTCGAACAGTACCGGTCCTCGTCCTCGGGCTAGGCGCGGGGCTTGTAATATCGGCGAAACGGGCTTAGTTATGACTTCGAGCTGCCTCGAGTCCTTTAAATGCTGAATGAAGCGTCTCACTTAGTCACCCCAGCGTCGTGACACCGAATGGTCAAGCTGCAACAGATCGAGCACCCGGGCAACCAGAGCGTCAATGAGCTCTTCGATCGTAGTCGGACGTGTGTAAAACCCAGGACTTGCGGGGACTATTACAGCTCCACATTGCGACAATTTCAGCATGTTGCTCAAATGAATCCCGCTCAACGGCGTTTCGCGCACAACCAATATGAGCCTCCTATGTTCCTTCAAACATACATCTGCCGCGCGCGTTACTAGGTTGGAAGAAACGCCGTTTGCGATACTTCCAAGCGTCTTCACGCTGCACGGAATTATCACCATGCCGTTACTAATGTGGGAGCCGCTTGCAATAGGCGCAGCGAGGTCCATTTCGTCGTACGTGCGGTTGACTAGCGACGTGACGTAGTTCAAGCTGTAGTTAGTCTCAATGTCTATAAGCTGCTGGCCACTTTTAGTCACAACGAGCTGCGTGTCAACGCCGAGTCGATTCAGAGCCTCCAGCAGCCGAACGCCGTACTGCACTCCACTCGCCCCGGTAATGGCAACTATTATCGTCATTTGAGAGCCTCGATAAGTTCATCAACAAGCGAAAATGATGCATCAACAATCTCTGCGACTTGCCCTTCAGATACATTGTGGACGTGAATCCCGACAACCACGACGCAGCTGTGCCGCAATTCCTTCGAAATTCGCAAAGCGGCTTCTTTAGCGATAATGTCATCGCGATGATTTGGAACAGCTAACACCGAAGCAAACGACCTCCTGTGAAATCCGCCTAGCGCAACGGCGCCCACGTGCGCTTTTCCCCCCACCAACGTGACGAGTAAGTCTTTTCCCACGCGAGTTGCGTCGACCCGCAAATCTGCTGAGCCCGCGTTCCTCGTCAAAACAACGTGACCACGAGACAAATATCTACTCCCGCTGACAGTTTTTGGCAAATCAAAGGCTTAAGCGAGCGACCGTCAGGTGGCTACGGCCACACCACCTCTAATTCTATCGTGCTCTCAGTCTTAAGGCTTTTGGGTTTGTCGCCTGCACGGACGCGACTGTTCAGACTGCTATTAGCGTCCACTAGCAATCGAAAGAGTTTCGCGGCCGATCAAGCCGCAGCACGGCGCGGCTCCTCCATTCCTTGCTCGCCTCTTGCTAGTCCCCAAACAACACGGTTCACTATGCGCATAACATACCCATTTATTCTAGAAAAGCTCACTGGAACGTCAGGGAAGAACATTGCTACTCTTATCGGGCGGAACCGGTAGCCCTAAGCTGCTTCGCGGGCTGCTTTTCTACTGTTCTGGCGCTCAACTGACCGTCATTGCTAATACTGGAGATGATATCTGGATCTCGGGCAATCTTGTTTGTCCAGACCTTGATACAGTTATCTACACCGCAGCTGGAATTGTGAGCGAACGGTGGTGGGGTATCAACGGGGATACTTTCTGTACCCACGAAAAACTAGCCAGCTTAGGACACAAAGAAGCGCTCATCATAGGCGAGCTTGATCGAGCTACTCATATTTTCCGCAGCGACCTTCTGCGACGGGGGGCAACGCTAACTGATGCAACCCTTGCGATATGCGCTTCGTTCGAATTATCTGCGAGGGTCCTCCCGATGACGGACGACTTCGTGCCTACCACGATCGTAACGGACAACGGCGAGATCCATATCCAAGATTTTCTGGTAAAATATCAGCAAGCCCCGAGCGTTTCACAGGTGAGGTCCCGGGCCGGCAAAATGACCAAAGAAGTAGAAACAGCGCTAAAAGAGCATCGTTCTGTTGTGATTGGGCCTTCAAATCCGATATCAAGCATAGGCCCTATTCTTAACGTAAGCGGAATGCGACAAATCCTTAAAGACCGATTTGTCATTGCTGTTAGTCCAATAATACGCAGCGAGCCGATAAGCGGACCTGCGCGAAAGTTCATGGAATCGCGTGGACTTCCGGTCAGCTCTTTGGGGGTTGCTGAGTTCTATAGCGACTTCTTGGACGTCTTGATCGTTGACCATCGCGACGACATTTCTCAAAGCGATTTGCCGGGCGATATTGAACTGCTCCGCGCGGATACGATTATGTATGGCATAGAGCAAAGCAAAAAGCTGGCGAAAGAGATCGTACGAATACTTGCACCCCAAAGTTAAGATCATCTGTTAAGAGCAGAGTAGCGTCTGCAAAGTAAAATTAAATAGCAGCAAAATACAATATTGAACGTCCGTATTACTACTTGCCCATCTCAGCGTAGCGAGTGAGCGTTGATACGCATAGAGGTTTCATCGTGTCTCAAGTAGCCTTTCAACTGACGATCGGCGATGTCCAAATCCCAAATCCCTTAGTTCTCGCTTCGATGGCTGGACTAACTAACAGCTCGTTTGCTATCTCGCGGGGCGTTGGACTAGCAATTCTCGGTGGATATAACCTTGACGCGGCAACCATCGAAGCGGCGAAAGAGCTCGTCAAAAAGGGACGAAGCGAATTTGCTTACGACGAACCGACACCTGTGATCGAAAACGAGCTCGGAGTCATGAGCACAATCAATATGAAAGCTGGTATTAATGTTCGGTCAACTACGCTGGAGCCACTGATCGCGATCGCCGAGTTGATTCATCAAAAAGGGGCAATTCTCGAGCTAAACGCCCACTGCAGGCAGCCTGAAATGGAAGCTGTAGGCGCTGGCCAATGTCTCACGCGCGACCTCAACAAGCTCAGCGAATGGATAGGAGAGATCAAACAAACAGACGTGCCTCTGTCGGTGAAGGTACGCGCAGGCGTTGTTGCAGACATAGAGCTCGCAAAGGTTATAGACAAAGCCGGCGCCGACGCGATTCACGTCGACACGATGGATTCTGGACCAGCATTGGTCAAGAAAATCAGAGATGCTACGGCGCTCAAAATCATTGCAAACAATTCGATCGTGGACTATGCCAGCGCCCACAAGATGTTCTCGATGGGGGCGGATTACGTCTCAGTCGCCCGTGCCGCTGTGGCCGACAACACCGCTGTTGACGAAATCCTGACTGAAGTTCAGTCATATCAAGAAGCAGTTGGCTGGTACAATGCGCCAAAACACGTTTGCGCCGGAGGGGACTTGCGGGGGTTAGCGTACTGTTGCATGCCAGTAAAGGAGTGTCCATTGCGCTATGTTCTGAAAAGAGCGGGGATCTCCAATGAAGAGTACGTCCAGATCAAGGAGAGCTTCAATGACACAAAGCTAGGGGCGGGACCAGGTACGTGCTTCGGCAGCATGGTATGGTGCTGCAAAATCACTAGGCCTTGCCCCTGGAGAGATAGCACTCTGCACGACCTAGGTTTTTCCGACGTTGAGTACATGCTACTCAAAAAGCAACTTGCAGAGAGATTTCTCAGCTGTCGAGACCTCGACTGAGCTTCTCACCATGTACGACCCAGACTTCATAGCCGGTTGTGCCGAGCTAGCAATGTTGCTCGAGGTGTCCGCGACGCCAAAGCCGGGCAATGTAGACCGAACGCATGACTTTGCAGATGTAACTTACGAACATTTTCTTGCATCCGCAGTCGGCACTTTTGCTGTGTTTAAAAAAGCAGCGTCAGCTCGGCATCAGATAGGCGGTCTGATTCTCGATGCGGTTCAAGCGAGTACCACCTGGCAGAATGCTGGGAATTGTCACTTTGGCGCGATCCTGCTGCTGATCCCCTTATGTGCCGCGGCACGGAAAAGCAGCACGATATCTCAACTCAAGACTAACCTCGTCCGCGTCGTCAAGCAGACTTCGAGCGCTGACGCGATCCAGTTCTTTGAGTCTTTTCGGAGCGTCCACGTCCGCGTCGGAGAGCATCACTATCTTGACGTGAATGACGCGTCCTCATTGCAAGCGATTCAGCAACAAAATCTGACCCTGTGGGACGTTATGCAAATATCGAGCCCAAACGACACCATAGCAAAGGAGTGGGCTGAAGGATTTCCTCGAACCTTTTACGGCGCCGAATTGATGCGACACTACATTGAATCGGGGTTCACTGTCAACAATTCAATTGTGCAGTTATTTCTTCAACTCCTCAGCGAGTTCCCCGATACACTCATAGCGAAAAAATTCAGCACTGATGTCGCCCTTGAGGTTTCAGCAAAAGCGGCTCAAGTGCTGAAACAGGACGCCGCCGACGAGTTCGACAAAGAGCTCCTCGCGCGGCACGTCAACCCCGGGACGACAGCAGATCTCGTGATTGGATCATTATTTGTCGTGCTCTTAGGAGGTTTCCGGTACTGATGGACGTGCAATTTCACGAAGGCATCTCAGAAGTAATAGCAACGACGCGTAATGGCCAGCCCAACGCCGCTCCTATGGGCGTCATAAATCGCGGCTCCCTCTACATTTCCGTTTACAAAGACAGCCACACTTTTTTGAACGTTAAGAAAAACCGTCAGTTGGTTGCCAACTTTGTCGCGGATCCGCTGATTTACGTGAAAACCGCCTTTGAGGACCTCGGCCCTGACTTTTTTTCCCCCGATCAGACGGCGCCTGTTCTAAAGGCAGCGTACGCATGGGTGGAATTTACATGCGCGATTCTGGAAAAACCGACTCAAAAAAGCGCCGTAGTAGAGCTCCAGCCTGTGAGATCTGTTGTCCTGCAGCGACCAATCATACCCGTGAACAGGGCATTTTGCGCTGTGCTTGAAGCAACAATTCATGCAACACGTTATCAGACTCTTGGAGACCCAGCCTACCTCGAGCGAATGACTCACTGCGAGCGCATCGTTACTAAGTGCGGTGGAAGGCGCGAATTTGAAGCATTCAAGCTCCTAAAGAAATATCTTGGACAAGTGATCACATCTAGACAGCAGGATTACGATCAGAACGGTTGAGGTGCCATGGCAAGAATCGCGTGGGGTATTACAGGGGCTGGGCATCATTTACGCGAAACGTTTGATTTATTCGTCGAGGCAAAGGAAGCCTACGGCGACCGCGTGGCTGTGACTTCATTTGTCTCGCGGGCTGCAGAGGAGGTTGCACGGGTCTACGGCCTTTTTCAATACTTGGATCGAGTTTCACCGGGAGGGTACATGGAGGAGGTCATACTCGAACGCGAACAGGGATGGAGCTACCCAAAGACAGGCCGCTTCTCGCGCGGCATCTATGACGCATTGTTTGTGTCCCCGGCTACGTCCAACACGGTAGCCAAAATAGCTCACGGCATTGCTGATTCACTCATTACTAATGCGGTCGCGCATGCCGTGAAAGGCGGGGTTCTGGTTTTCATCGTTCCTGTCGACATTGAAGGTAGCGTTAAAAGTCCTGTACCTTACTTCATAAACAGAGATCTTTGCATTGAGTGCCACGAATGCGCTCAAGCTTGCCCAAACGATGCGATTGATGAGCAAATCGACTACCTCAAATGCAACGGCTGCGGCTTGTGCAAAGACGTGTGCGATTATGACGCGATCCAAGAGGGGACGGTGAACCTTATAGTCCGCGACATTGACAAAAACAACGTCCGAACCCTTAGAGATTCGGAAGGAATCACGATTCTCGACAGTCCTCATCAGCTTGA
Source organism: Methanobacteriota archaeon (assembly GCA_963805115.1). Taxonomy (GTDB): domain Archaea; phylum Halobacteriota; class Bog-38; order Methanoflorentales; family Methanoflorentaceae; genus Methanoflorens. The sequence goes on along the minus strand of CAWDSY010000015.1, from coordinate 17,626 downwards.
GGAGGCGCTTTGGGCAACTATGTGATCCGCACGTCCGTGCTAAAACGCTAAGTTCTATGTTTTTTTGCGGGTAATTTAACGGCTATTCCTATGATTCAAGACCCGTGCCTTAAGTGAATAACTCGCTGACCGGAGACGTGGCGATACGCGGCCCCTCGCTGTAGATCTGCCAGCCTGTATAGCGCATAGTAGATTTTGGACACTGACGCCGCTCGCGGCATCTACTTCAGTATATCCAAAACCGACAGTCTCCACGTTGTGAGAATCACTTCCGCCAGTGACCCCAAGGTTCAGTTTCGCAGCTGAACGAGTCGCGAGATAATTAGAGACGCCAAGAAGGCGCCTTGAATTGAACGCTTCGACAGCGTCTATCCTCTTGTTGCGCAAACTACGGATGCCCTTTCTGAATAATTCGAATGGATGAGCCGCCACGACGATCCCATGGCCGTCGTGAGCGCGTTTGCTGGTTTCAGAAGCAGATAGACCGGGGGGCACAAGAGTGTGATTTCCGAGCGTTATCAGATGACCCTCCGCTGTTGAGATCTCAGCGCCCGGTACTACGATGAGATTCAGTCCCAGATCCTCCGTAAGCCTCACTGCATCAAAGAAAGATTGCACAGAATTATGATCAGTAATCGCGAGTCCGTCGAGACCGGCTTCTTGTGCCTGCCTAAGTATCGCTTCGACTGAGCTGTTTGAGTCAGGAGAAAAATGTGAATGAACGTGCAGATCAAACCTCATACCATCAGTAATTGTGATATAGCATATTAAGAGTATGTTGTTACAGGTGGAAACCTATCGAACGAGTGCTTGTGGCGACCGGTCGCTGCGCCGAACAAGTCGTTAGAGAGGCTGTAGGCGCAGCCGCAGATGTGTTGGTTCTAGATGTAGACATTGCGGCGCTGATGACGCCTGCTCTCTTAAGAGAAGCGTACGTCGAGTTCGCGAGACGGCATGGTCACAAGCACGATGTGATCTTGATTCCCGGCGCTGCGAATCCCGCTGACTTTGGGGCGCTTGGTGATGAGCTGAGCGTGAAAATTGCTCTGGGCCCAAAACAGGCCTATGATCTCGGCTTGGTGCTTAAATCGCTCGATCAATCCACGCTGTCGCTCAATGAGCCGGCTGACCTTATTATTCGGGAAAAGCGTAGAGACGACGCCTTGAATCTATTGACGCAGCTAGAAAGATCTGCAGCCTATGATTTCAAAATTCGAGACCTTAAAATTGGAGGAAACTCTCGAATGAAGGTGCTCGGAGAGATAATCGACGCCCCAGTCGCAGATGCTAAGCGCATTGCTTTGCAGCATATGCGCAACGGGGCCGATATCATCGACGTCGGCATACCTCTCGGAACCGCGAAGCGCGAGGTGCGCCGCACCTTTGCGGAGGTCAGCGCGGTAACAGGTGAGTACAACGTCCCCCTCAGCATCGATAGTCTCGATCCAGAGCTTATCTGCGCTGGAATAGAGTCAGGCGCTGAACTCGTTCTCTCACTTACAGCAGAAAACGCCGCCGAGATAGGACCCACAGTCGCAAGAAAAGACCTTGCAGTTGTGGTGTTGCCCGAAAACGGCGATGTTTGCTCTACCGTAGCTCTCGCGCGTACTTTTGGCATCAGCAAAATCATCGCCGATCCTGTGCTATACCCGATAGGCAGTGGGGCCTCCAACTCGCTCGCTGAGTACCACCGCGTCAGATCGGTCAGCACCGTCCCACTGTTTCTCGGCGTCGGCAACATCGTTGAGCTGATGGAAGCCGACTCGATAGGCGCTAACGCCCTGCTTGCCGGTCTGGCAATGGAGCTGGGGGTTGGCGTACTCTTTACTCCTGAGCACAGTGACAAAGCAAAGGGCAGCGTTAAAGAGCTGAAGACAGCGGCTCAGATGATGCAGCTCGCACAGTATCGAAAAAGCCCACCAAAAGATCTAGGCATTAATCTTCTCGTATTGAAAGAGCGCAGACGGCGACCAGAGTATCGAATTACCAGCACGAACATCCTCGACGCTAAGGATTTTGACACGGCGAAGTGGGCGCCTGACCCATCTGGCAACTTCGTGATCGGTGTTAGAGAGGGACTGATCGTTGTGAGGCACGACACGGGGACCGCCATACGAGGCAATTCCGCAAAAGGTATACTTGATGCCATTTTTGAGCTTGAGCTCGTATCTACGGCATCCCACGCAGCGTATCTTGGACGTGAGTTGAAAAAGGCAGAAATCGCGCTGAAGCTGGGAAGGAGCTACGCACAGGATGATACATTCTGAGGTCTGGCTCAGTCAAATACAAAGACGAACTGACTTCATCCGCCGTTGAAAAGGATGAACAAATCTCGCGTTCATTCACACGAATTTTGGTCGCTGCGAGAGCATTTCGGGTAATGTTAGTGGCCGATATGGCATTCGCCCGATTTCTTGGCGCACATGATCGATCAGCTCATTGACAGACATCGACTCTTTTTGCCCCGAAAAGCGTACGGTCACAGCGAGGCTTTTCCTCTGCTCCTCTTTTTCCCCGATGACAGCGACGTAGGGCACCCATCCTCTCCCGGCAGAGGCGATTTTCTTGCTTACTGACTCATCGCGGTCGTCGATGTCAACGCGTATTTTCGCATTTCTGACTTCGCTTGCGATCTCTCGCGCGTATTGAAGATGCTTGTCGGAGACAGGAACGATCCTCACCTGCGTCGGGGCGAGCCACACGGGAAGGGCCGGCACTTTCTCGAGCGCCTGCGCCTCGAGGATCGCGCAGAGTACGCGCTCTATCCCGCCCGTCGGGGACGTGTGTAGGATAATGGGCCAGTGTTCTCCCGTTTCGGTATAGTACTTGATGTCAAACCGCTCCGCGCTCTCCACGTCAATTTGGACAGTCGGGCATTCGATTGGTTTCCGCGACGTATCCAAAGCCGCGAGATCGCACTTACAAACCCAGTAATGAGCGCGTTCTGACAAGAGTTCTACTAAGAAGGGGCGCTTAAACTCGCGAGCGATCTGCTCTACCCATTTTTTGTTGTCCTTATAAAACGCCTTCGTGCTCCGAAATATAGCCTGATATTTCACGTCGAGATCCACACCCGATTTGAACCCAAGTCGCAGCTGCTCCATGAAGAAACGCTTAGCTTCGCTCATGTCACGGCAAGCGGTGTGCATGTCAGGCATCGTAAAAGCCCGTTGGCGCTTGAGGCCAGTCAATTCGCCCCGCTGCTCATACCTGAAAGAATAAGTCGAAAGCTCGTACAGTTTCAGCGGCAGGTCTTTTTCGGTCAAATGCATCTGGTGCATCATGCTAAACATACCAAAGCAGGCAGCGAATCTGAGCATCATGTCGCGTGCGCCTGCTTTCAGCCGATATTGTCGCTCACCAAACTTGCTCGCGTGTTCACTGACCGCTCTGCTGGAAAGGTCATACATAACCGGCGTCTCGACCGGCATCGCGCCGTAGTTCACCGATAGGAGATAAGAATAGTCGATCAAAAGATCACGCACTAGCTTTCCTTTCGGCAGCCACTTGAGGTGTCCCGCGTCTGACAGCGGCTCGTACTCGACGAGCTCCTTCTCTTTCATTAGCTTAATATGCGGCAACTCCGCTTCCGTGCTGTAGAGAGCGTGTTGCCCCAGTTCATAACTAAGAATGTCCTTGAATTCAGCGTCCGTCGAGTGAAACGCAGTCGCCGGAGTTATCGTACCGTTAGGCTCAAGTACGTAGAATTCGCTTTCGACTGTCTTCTTCTCAAGTTTTGCCTCTGGGTGAATAGATCTGGATAGCTCAGCAAGAGGATGCCCCTTACACTTCAAACTGAACGATTTGTACCATCCGAATGGCGCCCTCAGCACTTCAAAGCCGACGAGCAGAGATTCAATCCCCTGCAGGACGTTCAAAGCAGTCTCGGGTGACGCCAACGCGGAACTCAAATGAGCGTAGGGATAGATCATGACCCGCTTCGTGGCTACCTTAGTCGCAACGTCGACTATTGCATTCGCTGCATCGGCTGCCACGTCGTCAAGACTCGTCTCGTCACCGCGTTCTGCGGCGACAAAGGCGACTAAAGCCTCCTCCATTCGCGCCTGTTTGCGTGAATCTTCCGTATCTTCAGCGTACTTGCTTGCCTTCGTGACCTGGTACTCAATGTAGTCAACGTGCATTAGCAGAAGTCGCATGTTTAGCAGTCCTCGGTTTTCAAATCATGGTTGTGTAGCGGTTTTGCTCGAGTGACACGTGCTGCCTTCACGGGAGTTCACGCGGTCTTTAAAGCTAAAAAAGCCCATAATAGGGGGCGTTCGCCGCAAAGAAGGCCTTTGGCTAGTATAGACTTTTGACGAACGTGTACAAGATCGCAGCTATAACGACTATAATCAGGAGCTCGTGAAGGTACGGGATCAGGTACAAAACCAGTGAAATGACAAATATTAAGGCAAACGTAATCCAATCGATTCTCAGTTGGTATCGTGGCCGTTGCATACCACACCATAAGTTACCTTATGGTATAAAATTCTATTGCTTTTTTGTGAAAAAAAACTTGGAAGCGAGCTTATTTTTCAAAACGAATCAATTAAGGCTGCCTATTAAATATGTCGGCGTAACTCCAGCGACGCGCACTGCATAGAAGACCCCAAGAGCTAGATCGCGTGGCACAACTATCGGCCGATAGTTGTCATTATATAAGATGGTGCTTCCCTTCTTGCCTCTCTCCACTGCCAGCGCACTGTAGCTCTTCCCGATGTACTCACGGTTTCGCTGACAGGCAACGCGGTGATGCTCCGCTGTCAGCATTCGCGACCGGTCTTTCTGTACCCTGCCGGTCACAGGTCTCAAAAAAAATGCCTCAGTCCCCTCTCGTCGCGAAAAGCGTGTGATGTTCACTTTGAGCGGCGCAACTTCTCGCAGTAGGTTCAACGTGGCCCGAAAATCCTCAGCCGTTTCACTCGGGAAGCCTACAATGAAGTCGGTCGATACAGTGACATCTCTGAGTTCGTGACGGAAGCTCGAGACAATGTGCTTGAAGTCGAACACCGTATGCCCTCTCTCCATGAGCTCCAAAATCCGATCGGAACCCGACTGCACCGGCAAGTGCACGAATCTGTATACCCGAGGATGCGTATACGCTTTCAAGAGATCATCTTCGATATCAAGAATCGAGGACACGTTCATCATCCCAACGCGGAGCTTGAAGTCGTGTTCAATTTCGCATAGCGCTTCGACAAGGTCGGGTAATCGGTGGCCCTGATCTAACCCGTACGCTCCCCCGTCCTGCGCAGTCAGGAAGACTTGCTTCACACCATTTTGAACCCTCTGTTCCACATCCCTGGTGATGGTTTCGATGCTTCGACTCTTCACAGGACCTCTGATGAGCTTCACGATGCAATAGCTGCAGCTTCCCCCACATCCCTGTGCGATCTTTACCTTAGCTGTGATGTTTGGTCTCGGTGCAGATGCGGCGCTGCGCGAGAAATGAGCGTCTATGTACGACGCCACGCCGCTGATCCGCATAGTTTTCAACGCTGGATACAAAGCGTGGAGCCGATCGCCAAATGGCCCAGCCATGCAGCCCGTGATAATGAGCGTTCGCTCGCCTAACTGCTGATACAGAGTGTCTATCCGTCGTAGGATCTTTTTTTCAGTCGTCTCGATAACCATACACGTATTTAGAACGAGCACACGTGCATCCTCGGTAGATTCTACCATCATGTGGCTATTTAGCTGAAGCATGAGCTCTTCGCTTTCGCTTTGGTTTAGCGTACAGCCGTACGTTTCTACATAAACCGAGGTCATCGCTCTTGCTCAAGGATCGTGTTTCTTACGCGAGGCGTATTCATCTGAGTCGTTTCGATTGTTGTCCAGCGTCAGTTCAGCGCAATGTGGTCAGTGAAACGTTGTTTAAATCAATAAGAATTAACCATATGTGGATAGATAACTTTACCTTTTCACGCCAAGATTATAGAATAAAATCAAGCGTAGCGCGCCTACGCTATCTAGCAGCCTATGAAGATATCCGTAATTATCCCCACGATGAATGAGCCAGCCATTGCTGACGTTCTTCACGATGTCCTTGACGCGCTACAACAGTACAGCGTGGAAGTGATCGTGGTCGATAAGTCAAGAGACGGGACCGCCACGCGCGCGGCAGAGCTTGGAGCAAAGGTAATCCATCAGACCGGAACAGGGTATGGAGATGCGTACATTACAGGATTTAAACATATATCCGAAGATACTGAGATAGTCGTCATTCTGGATGGCGACTATACCTACGATCCGTACGACATTCCGAAGCTGCTTCAGCCGATCAACGACGGCGCTGACGTTGTGATAGGAACTCGATTCGCTCTTATGGATAAAGGAGCGATGAGTCGGAGAAACGCGCTCGGCAACAGAATGCTAACCGCCCTCCTACGATCTCTGTATCACGTACGCGTGACTGATTCTCAATCAGGAATGCGTGCCATAAGACGCTCTGCACTCGATCGTCTAAAACTTCAATCGCCTAACATGCCGTTCGCGAGCGAAATGATCATCGAGGCACAAAAAGAAAACCTCGCTATTACCGAAGTCCCCATAAGGTACAGGGCCAGAGTCGGCCATGCGAAGCTGGACCCGTTCAGGGACGCGTTTAGCATCGTGTCTATCACGGTTCGCCTCGTCCGGGACTACAATCCACTCGTTATTTTTTTGCCCATTGGTCTCGCGCTCATGCTCGTAGGCCTCGGCTATGGAACAACCATACTTATCGACTACATCCACACCGGCATCGTAACGCGCATAGCAGCGGCGATTCTTTCTGTCTTGCTCATTTTGACCGGCTTACAGATAACGCTTTTCGGTTTGCTAGCCGATATCATATTGACGAACCTGCGACGGCGATAACCAAAGATGAACATTGGCTATGTTTCAGATGTAATCTATCCTTTCGTGAAGGGCGGAGCCGAGAAGCGTATCTACGAAATGGCAAAGCGTCTTGCCACAAATGACGACGTGCACATCTTTGGCGTGAAGTGGTGGAAAGGAAAGAACGATATCGAGTTGGGCGGAATGCACTTCCATGGCGTTTGCAAACCGCTCAACCTTTATGCAGGAGAACGCCGGTCTTTTCGAGAAGCAGCGAGATTTGCAGGCAGTTTGCGCCCTTTTTAAGCAAAACCTTGATATCATTGACTGCAATCAATTTCCGTATTTACACTGCTTTCCCTCCAAGCTAATTTCGCAACTGAAAAGTATACCCTTAGTCATTACCTGGCACGAGTTTTGGGGAGACTACTGGTATCAGTACTTAGGCAGCTCGGATCCTTTGGGAAGCTGACGGAGAGAGCAGCGCTGATGATCGCTGACGAATTAGTAGCTGTCTCCACGACCACGAAAAAAAATCTAGAGCATTTCAGGAAAGATTTAGCATTAGTGCCAAACGGAGTGGATATCGCGTTTATCGAATCGATGGCACCTGCCGAAACCTCAGTGGACGCACTGTTTGTAGGACGGCTCATTCCTGAAAAAAACGTTGATATGCTAATGCGAGCAATGCCCGCAAGCAGAACCCTTTGCATTGCCGGTGAAGGTCCTGAAAAAGAGCGCCTTGTGCGACTCTCAAAAGAAGTGAACGCAAACGTACATTTCGTGTCTGGATTGACTTACAGAGACCTCATAAGCATCATCAAAGCCGCAAATTCGTTAGTTCTCCCCTCCAGTCGCGAAGGTTTTGGGCTTGTAGCGCTTGAAGCCCTCGCGTGCGGTACTCCCGTTATCACAAGCTCCGCGCAGAACAACGCCGCAAAAGAGCTGATAGATCAAGGCGTCAATGGCTTCGTCGTCGATCTCGTTCCTGAAGCAATTGAGTCAGCATTGTTAGATGCAAACAAAGAACAGATGAGTCTGGCCGCAAAAGCAAGTGCAGCTAACTTTGACTGGGACATTTTGTGCAAAAAACTGTTCGATGTGTATCGATCGTTGACCTGACGTGACACGTTCTCCGTTTCGCGATATTTTTCGAAATCAGGCCAATACCCGCGCTTGACAACCTTTATTAAGTTGTCCAGTCCACTTACACGCCGCAAATGCTCGAAGTTTCATCATAGAAACCCGTGGAGGGTGCAACTTGAAAATTTTGTTTGCTGCTGAGCTTTTTCCATTCTGCGACGCAGCCGGTGAACTTCACATACAAGGCGGTGGCGAGATTACCACGTACGCATTAGCTCGCGAACTTTCAAATCGCAACCAAGTAGCGGTGCTGACGTCGAAAATACCTCGGTCGACCTATCCCTCTGATATCTTTCCGTTTGCTGTGCACCACGTGTATAACCGAAAAACCGTTGCACAGCGCCCTGAAAATCTCCGGTATGCTGTCCGGTTGTCCAGAGCGCTGAAGCGCCTTTCGCACGAAGTTGATGTTATTGTTCCTCAAACGTTCATACCGGTGCTATCTGCGTTTCTTGGTCGAGTTAAGAAGCCTGTCGTGCCACTCGTTTACGACGTATATCAACCTTTGCCGTTGGCTAACGGGATAGCAGCGTGGCAAGATTTGCAGAGCGGCAGCTTCGTTAGGGGACTCCAAGGATGTTTGTTAGAAAGGATATGCTTGCATTACGCTTCCAGCTGCCCTCTGACAATTACGATCTCAAAGTCCAGCTCGGACACGTTGGCGTACTGGATTCCACGGCACAAGATCAGATTAACAGGATGCGGAATCTATCTGAACGAATATCAAGCAGGGATTAAAGATATTGACGTCATATGTATCGCACGATTCGACGTACCTGTACAAAAATATCGATCTCGTGTGTGAAGCCTTGTATGGCTCGGAAATTCACACAGTCGTGGTAGGCGACGGGAAACTGCGAAAGAAGATCGAGCAAGACTACGGAGGCAGGAACATACGGTTTACAGGTAACGTGTCAGAATCAGCAAAGAAGGAACTTCTGGCAAGATCAAGAGTTCTCGTTTCAGCTTCGTCAGTTGAGGGATTTGGAATAACGCTCCTCGAAGGTCTCGCATCTGGCTGCTTAGTAGCTGCCAGCGACATAGAAGCCCACAGGTTTGTTGACCGGGGCTCGCACATCATTCAGTTTTTCGATGTTGGCGATAGCACGGCAATCAAATGCGCTGTGGCCGAACTTTTGCACCTTTCAGGCCGAGACATATCGAACAGACAGTCACGAGGTCTTGAACTTATCAAGCGATACTGGGTATGGGAGTCAGTTGCGCACAAAACAGAAGCCATACTCAAATCGGTGGTCCAATGATGAACGCTTGACGGAGCATTGTAAACACCCTTGCAACGCTTTTACGTCGTTTCCTCACCGCTATCGAATTCTATGGAACTTGAGATGGCTGCAGATATCGAGTCAACTCCGTCAAGCCACTCGGCCACATAGCTGTCTTCCAATTCGGCAATAGTTTCTTGACGCAGCGGCTCGCCTGCGATAACTCGCGCACCGACTTTTCCTACTATCGCTAAGGCTAGATCGAAGTGCCCTTTTTTTTCTTGATCCAGCGCGTCTCGTATTAATTCGTCCATAGAGGCCTTGTCTGCGAAAGACGCTTTCACGTAGCTCTCAAACGATGCAAAGGCGCCCACCAGAGAAGATTGTATGAGTCCGACCAAGTCGTTAAGCTCCACGTCGCCTGTGTCAGCTTTTTCCTCTGTTATCGCCTCAATGTTATGTAAGCCATCTAAAGATTCTTCACGCGTGAGCTTGCCGATTTCGAAACCTCTAACAACCTTACAGCACGCAATTATTACGTCTTCTTCCATTTCAACGAATACTGTCGTGGCTGTCTCGTCCATGTTTTTGTAGTCACTTTGACTTGCGCAGTCTATCCAGTTGCGCCAGCGCTCCTCAGTAAACGGCATGTAGAGCTTCTTTGCGTTTTTCATCTTGTAACCTTGTGTAGTTTGTTCCCGACACGTACTTCGGGTATAATTCAATTATATTTATACGTTTCAGCCGCTTGCCGGTAGCTCTAAATAAAGCGTTCGTTCACTTAAGTACGAATTCGATTGCGCCAGCGCGTTGTGCGGACGTGACGCGGTAGGGCGCGTCCGCGGCGAAACCTCGGCTGCACCACTCACAACGTGGCCAGTGAACATAACAGAGCGTAACATGTTGATGGTAGAAGCACACCGCGTGCACAAAATATACGAATTGAACGGCGTGAGAGTCCACGCGCTCAGAGAAGTGAACCTGCTAATCGAAAAAGGGGATATGGTAGTAATTATGGGCCCAAGCGGCTGCGGCAAGACCACCCTTCTTAACTGTCTCTCAGGGCTCGACGCACCAACGTCGGGAATAGTCAAAATCGAAGGGATACCGCTCTCGCAAATGAACGACAATGAACTGTCGGAATATCGTGCGACCAGGATGGGATTCATCTTTCAATCGTTCAATCTGCTGCCCGTCTTGACTGCCCTAGAAAATGTTGAGCTGCCGCTGCTTGTAGCAGGCATTAACGAGAAAGATGCACGTTTGCGGGCCTTAAGCATGCTATCGCGCGTCGATCTCGAAGAGTGGGCACATCACAAACCGTTGGAACTCAGTGGGGGACAACAACAGCGAGTGGCGATCGCCCGGGCGCTCATAAGCAGGCCAGCAATCATCTGGGCAGATGAGCCGACAGGAAACTTAGACTCAGCAGGTGCAGACCAGATCACAGCGCTTCTGAAACGGCTGAATAAGGCTAACCGGCAGACATTTGTTATCGTCACACACGATCCGTCTGTTGCAAAGACAGCGGATCGACTGATCAGCATGAAAGACGGAGCCATACTCTCAGAATCAGCTGAGCCCCTTGTCTGATTGGCCGAGTGCGTAGATTGAGGGACGTAAATGTACTCAGCGATGTACTTAGCACTTCTCGGCTGTGCCGTTACCGTAACTTTGCTTTTTGCCGCGCTTGCAGTTACAAACAAGTCAATCTTCACAATGGGCGTAAGAAACATTGTACGACGCCCGAAAAGCGCCGCCATCATAGTCGGAGCGCTCCTGGTGAGCACAGCAATTATCTCAGGGTCGCTCGTTGCAGGTAGCTCCCTTGGGTATTCTGTTGTCAAGGCAACGTACGATGCACTTGGCAACGTTGATGAAACCGTTGCCCTGAATGGCCAACCATTCAACTATTCAGTATATCAGCACGTTGCAGCCGATTCAGCGATAACTAACAACACAGACGGCATCTCTCCGAGCCTCTACGGGGGGGTTCCGTCGGTAGACGACGTTACCAGCGGCATCACGTCAACCGGCGTCACGCTCGTCGGTTTAAACTTCACCTTGGACGCCCCCTTTGGCGACTTTGCTCTACTAAACGGCATACACACCAATGCGAGCGATTTGACCGGCAGTCAAGTCCTAATCAACGACAAGCTTGCTCAAGATTTAGATGCACATGCGGGCGATAGGCTTGTAGTTTATTACGGCGAGAACGCTTCTTCCGTTAAAGCTTACACGTTCACGGTCAAGTACATCGCACAAAACGAAGGCAAGGCGCAGTACCAGTTGAATGAGAATCTCTTTATGCAGCTCAGTGCGGCGCAGGCTATTTTTCAACACGAAGGTCAAATCAATGAGATTAGGGTCTCGAACCTCGGCGATGCTGAATCAGGAGCGGCAAAATCTGGCAATGTGTCCGCGCTTCTCACACAAGCCCTGTCAGGTTCGTCGCAACGATTCGACGTCAATCCCGTCAAACAAGATATGCTGGCCGCTGCAGATGCGAGTGGCGCCCAGTTTTTGAACTTGCTCCTCGCCCTAGGAACGTTTTCAATTATAACAAGCGCGATGCTGATTGTCAACGTTTTTGTGACGCTTTCGGAACAGCGTAGAAGTGAGCTCGGGTTGGCCCGCGCTTTGGGTATGAAACGCAGGCACGTCATGCTCCTCTTTCTTTTCGAAGGGGTAACCTGCGCGCTTCTGGCCGCAGCCATCGGGTCAATACTGGGGATCGGAATCGGTGCCGGCCTTATTAATACGCTCAACGCGGCCACTACAGCAGCAAGCCCCGCAGGAGCGTCTCTTGTTCTGCATTATGATCTCACGGACCTCGTGACCGCTTTTCTCATAGGTCTACTTGTTACGATCGCAACGATCGCGTTCGCTTCCTACAGAATCAGCAGGTTGAATATCGTCCGCGCGATACGAAATGCCGAAAATTCCGAAATGGCGCCACGGCTACCCCGGGGGGCGCCCACTCTCGGCGTGGGTCTATTAGTTTTCGGGCTTGCCGCGTACGTTGTTTCACCTCAAAGTGTAGCGGCGCATATTCTTGCACCCCCTCTCATCATCTTTGGCTTTGCCCTCGTCGCCCTAAGAGTCGTGAAACGACAGCACATACTCACTTTAGCAGGAGCAGCCCTAGTGCTCTACAACGCAGGCGTGATCCTCAGCACCTCAGGCTTCAGCAATTTCGCCGCGACGGTTAGTTTCACCGTGAGCTGCCTTCTCTTAGTGCTAGGCGCGGTTCTCGTAGTTCTCGTCAACGCTACCACGTTGTTGAAACTATTCTCCATGCCGCTGACAAGACTTAAAGCCAGTCAAGCTCTGATTAGACCTTCGTCGGCGTACTGCCTCCAAAAAAGGGAGACGTTGGGAACGACGGTTACGATATTATCCCTCGTCATTTTTCTAATGATCGTATCGCTCGTTACTGCAGCCGTCTATCAGCCAGATATCGGCAAGCAAACCGGCGGATACGACATTCGTGCGACATCAAGCACGCCATTATCAAACTTGACAACCCTGGAGGTCCAGTCACCCACGTCCGAATCACCCGCAAAACCTGTGGCGCTCTTGAACGCGTCGGATATAGACTTCTACGATGGCCTCTTTGTTGCGAATGCAACAGGGACGAGCATAAACGGTCAAGCGCTCTACCAGCAGGGACCCGAAACAAACGTTTATGGCGTAGATGCGAATTTTTCGGAGCACGCACATACAACTTCGAGGACACTCTTGCGGGCGTCAACTCGTCGGAAACCTGGAGTCTGCTCAACAATCCTAACTACGTTATCGTGGATTCAAGCTATTTGTATGGCCTGAACGGCACCCAAATCAGAGCTGGTGACGCCATCTCATTTGACGCCGGTAACGGCACTGCGCGCTTTTTGGTTGCGGGCGTCCTCGATGAGTTCTATCTGCACGGCATTTTTATGAGCAAGCAACAACTGCAGAACTATTTTCCGGAGGTAAAGGGCGATACGCTGTTTCTCATAAAATCAGCGAGCGGGATGAAACCTATCGATCTTAGCTACGACCTCGAGAGAGGTTACAAAGCTGCTGGCCTCAACGCATTTCTCATTAGCGACGAGGTTTCGCAGATGACGACGCAGAGCCAACAATTCTTTCAGCTCACCGCGACTTATCTCGGCCTCGGGCTTATCGTTGGCATCGCTAGCGTAGGAGTCGTAACTGTCCGATCCATTATAGAGCGGCGTCAAGAGATCGGCATTATGCGCGCCATAGGTTTCAACCGCGGACTCGTCGTTAAGTCGCTATTGTTTGAAGCGACCTTTGCGACCACGTTGGCAGCAGCAGTAGGCCTCTCAGCCGGATTGGTCGTTTCGTACGCCATATACGCTAGCTTGAACCAGACCGTGAAAGTGCCGTTTGCGATTCCAGTCGTGCAGGTCATCCTAGTGCTTCTAATCGTCTATCTGGCCGTCGCTATCTGCACTGCTATCCCTGCAAGAAATGTGTCGCGAACACTGCCCGCAGAGGCCATTCGGCATGTTGAGTAAGCTCCAGTCGAATTCTTACTAACAAGAACGGGCCACGTCCAACCCAAATGCACGAATTCTGCGCCTACCAACTGCTTCTGTGAGGTGGCTCGGCACCAAATTTGATCTCTCTAAAAGCTGAGATTAAGCTCAGTCCCATTTTGAACGTCGCTCTCACTCACCGCGATTTCCTTCGTGACGTTGCCGATCGTCACCTTGTAAGCAGGGTCAGTTTTGATTCCATACGGCATCCCGATCGTCGAATACGGTACCACAAACACGTTGGTGCCGTTGACTTGAGCGCTCTGCGTGTAGTTGAACGTCCGGTTTTGATTTGTGGTGACGTTGAGAGAGAGCGTAGCGTTTCCATTGCCGTGAACGGCAATTCTTGCACCTTCAACGTATTCAAAGGTCTTAACAGCCTTTATGTCAGTTTCGCCAAGCGTGCCCACGGTGGTTGGCGATTCGTGAATCAAGCGATAGTGGCTGTATCCATTGCCATCCTCGTATTGCAATCTGACGACCGTTGTGTTATAATACGCGTCGGTTGGCACGGTCTGCTGAGTCAATGTGCCATTTTGGTCATACTGAGCCTGCGTCGTAAGGAACGTATCGACTCCTTGTCCTGATAGAAGCGCAATTGCTGGGAACTTGTCTGTGTAGCCCGCCATTTCGTAATCGGTCATCACATACTTGACATTGTCTTTCTGGATGATGCCTAAAGTGTCTGATTCATTCTGGCTTACGAAAAAAGTCGCAGAGTCGCTGATGCCTGTTTGGAAGTTGTTCGCGATGGCTGGCCTGTGGCCCAAGAAGATGATCCAGTTCCCGTAATCCCACCAGCTAAGCACCCCGTATTGCGGTATCTGGTCTGAGGTGACGTTATAGTTCGAAGTTACTGGCGTGTTAGCACTCATCCACTGAACCGATTCTGCCCAGTCAGGTGAGATAACGCCGGAGGCGGTCCTCGCATACGACGTAGTCATACTAATGCTTGGCAAGAGCAAAACGGCCACGACAATAAGGACTCCGAGAAGTTGCGTGTATTTTACTTCACGCCCAAAGAGTTGGGTACCGCCCCAACGTCGCGTACGCCCGACAACTTGCCATAGGATTTGCCAATAAGCGCGTCCATGATCCACACTATCACGAACCCGGAAAGGATCGCGACGTTGGCAGACAATAGAAACGTAAAACGTGTTTGCTCGGCGGCAAGTGCAAAGGCAAAAACGCTCCAAACGGCCAGCAATAGTGCAGCCTCGTCCTGTTTCCTCCACATCCGATATACGAGCACGGCGAGACCAGCGAGACCAACGAACAGCAGAAGCTGGAAGTACCAGCAGCCGTGCCGAGCTGGAAGCCTCCTGCGCCGCCGAACAGCGGTTGCGCCTCGGCTACGGTCTGTAAGACCCCGCTTCCCGTGAAGAACCCGTACCCGCCGAACACAGTTACAGCGAGGCCCGGGTTCCATAGATAGAAGCCAACACCCGCGGCGACCACGAGCGCGCAGATCGTCAGCGGGTAAGTAGCCCGGCGCATGCCTCGCATGTAATACGCGAGGAATCCAAATATCGCAAAAATGACTATGAGCACCACTAAAAATAGCGGTTGGAACAGAGAAAGGTTTAGGGTGTCTATTGTAAGTCCAAAATGGCTCGTGAGACTCACAGGCAGGAGCGTAATCAACGATACGAAAAGCATCGTTAACAAGATAATCGTGAGATTATCGGACGACAGCCGTTTCACGTGGTATATGCTATACTGCACGATGGCAAACGCCCCGATAATGCCGAGGAACAAGAACGAGCCGAGCCACGTCAGCAAACCGGCGGTTACAAAAACGCCGGCGAGTGCTGCGTAGAGCAAAGTCCGCTTGTCTCCACCGGTGAATACCAAACGCCGAACCTTGCCAAATGTCAGTTCACCCTTCAGCGCGAGCATCAAGAATAGGAATAAGAGCGCCGGAAAAAGCACTTCCGCAGCGACGTGGTGATTGACATTGCCTACCATCGAACGCAAGATATTCGCTGGGATGACCGTAAGAAGTGCGGCCGCAACGATGCCCGCCTTCCAGTCAAAGACAAGCTTTGTTATGTAATATATGGGCAAGATCGCGAGAGCTCCCAAGAGCGCAGGGAACGTCGCGACGCCGACCTGCCAGTCGACGTGAAACAGCGCCATCGCGGCCAGCGTATATGCCGCAGCCAGAAAATCGAAGAGTGGTGGCCAGCCGATCCAAAATCCGGTGGGATAGTTGACATAAGGATCGTAGGCAAGCACGTAAGGAAAATGCTGTATCGTGTTCTCGATTATCCGGAGGTGATAGTACGGATCAAAATCGTTGATGATAATGCTGCCACCTTGGATAGAACTCGCCCACGGGAGTATAATTCGCAAATAGAGAGCAACGATGAAGATAACAAGAAGCATCACGGCCCTTTCCGCGTGCTTTTCTTTAAACCATCCCAAGTTCGTGTGAATCTCCCCTCGCAGGTCGCTCAATGCAGCTACTAGATCTTCTAAGGCACGTTCGCTTGCTGGGGTGTCGAGGTGCCAACTGACAGAGCGAACACATATTTTAGAGCATCGTGAAGTATTTAAAGTGTGCGTCTGCCGGCGCTCCTTATATAATGCCTGCAGCAGAACATGATGTTGAGTGGCGCTGCTGCGTCCGATGGCTGCGAGGTTCGATGTTCAGAAGTCAGACAAAAAAAAGCAGACTGCCGCGTGAGGAAGATGTTACTTACCTTATTGACCGGGCAGATGACAAGTTCAAGCACGGGCAGTTCGGCGACGCTGTCCATCACTATGACGCTGTGCTTAAGCGAGCGCCCAACAATTTCAGGGCGCTGCACAACAAAGGCTTAGCATTGTTCGCTCTTAGCAAGTTCCAAAAATCAATCGAGTTCTATGACAGAGCGCTTGAGATTCAGCCAAATGCGTCCCACGTGAAGCTCAATAAAGCAATATCATTGAACAGCAACAGAAACTTCCAAGAGGCCAAAAGCCTGTTGGATGAGATTGTACGACTTACCCCAACGAACAAGGAAGCACTTAACGCGCGGGCTTTGTCAGAATTCAACCTCGGTCTTGATAGCGAAGGGATGGAAGACCTCAAAAAAGCTATAGAAATTGATCCCACCTACACTATGGCCTTGAATAACCTTGGATGTTTCTACCTCGGCCTAGGCGAGCTTGATTTAGCTATTGAATGTTTTGACAAAACTCTCGCCGTCGACACAAGGAACTACGACGCCTTTTTGCTCAAAGATATGGCGGTCCAAAGACGCGAAAGAAGGCTAACGCGTCCCTAATCGGTCAGTTAACGACTAGCCTATAGCCACCTTTGGTTGCTTTACTCTCAACAGACCTTTTTTGATGGCCGCCTCGACAGCCCATTGTGGTCAGCTGAAAATACAAAAAAAATGTGTGAGTAATTTATAAGTAAGACGTTGAACAAGCCACAAAAACTGACCCGCCAACTAGGATATGCGGGGTTTAACCGACGACGGCGTTTATGTCAAATGAATCAGCTCTTGGAACGGGGAAAACGGACGGCCAAGACGTGCTCGAGCGGATAATCAATAATAACATTGTTATCTTCCACTGGCAGGAAAAACGCATTAGCGACCACGTTGCGCAAATAAGCATTGCAGGCTGCGAAGACAGCTCCTTGCCTGTCTTACCTTTAAGGCAACAGGATTTGCTCAAACGTTCGAAACCCCCCAACACGCTGAAGCCTTTGTTGTTAGCAATACCGTTGGATTCATTCACGTTGGAAATATGCGAGGAGATGCCTATATCCAAGACCGATCAATTGCCGAACACCTTAGATTGCATCTCGTGCTAAAACCAACCAGCGAACGAACGATACTGAGCTGCGAACTCGCATTTGCCAGCTCCGGCGCAAACGAGAGTCACGTAATTAACAAAGTG
>CAWDSY010000014.1:0-130616 GCA_963805115.1 Methanobacteriota archaeon | reverse complement strand
GTTTCATTTGCTTTAAGATAAGGTTATATGCGGTCGGAGGGAAAAAACATGGTAGCCCCGCTAGCTTGGGGTATCCCTCTATCGTCCAATATAGTTTGTAAATAATAATTTAGTTTATATTAAATTAAGTCCACATTCAGTACCATAATGTCTCAACCCCGGTTCACCCTAAGTTCATCGTTCAAGCCGACCGGAGATCAGCCTAAGGCAATCGCGGAGCTCGTCAACGGGATCAGCGGAGGAGAGAAGCACCAGACGCTCCTCGGCGTCACGGGCTCAGGAAAGACGTTCACGGTCGCGAACGTGATCGCGCACGTGCAAAAGCCCACACTCGTCATCGCGCACAACAAGACGTTAGCCGCACAGCTCTATAAGGAGTTCAGGGAGTTCTTCCCGCAAAACGCGGTTGAGTACTTCGTGAGCTACTACGATTATTATCGCCCTGAGGCCTACATCCCGCACACCGACGTCTACGTGGCAAAGGAATCGTCCATTAACGACGAGATTGACCGGCTCCGGCATTCGGCTACTAAGTCGCTGCTGACGCGGCGTGACACCATTGTCGTTGCAAGCGTTTCGTGCATATTCGGCATCGGCTCTCCTGACGACTACCAGGAGTCCGTGCTCTCGTTGCAGGTGGGCGAGACCATCAAACGGAGCGAGATTTTGCGCAGGCTCACCTCCATGCAGTATGAGCGTAACGACATTGACTTCTTCCGCGGGAAGTTTCGCGTGCGAGGCGACACCGTTGAGGTGTTTCCCGCTTACGGAAACACCGCGTATCGCATCGCGCTCTGGGGCGATAAGATCGAGGGACTCTACGAGTTTAATCCTGTCAACGGAAGAAAGACGGCAGCGTTTGATTTTCTCCCCATCTACCCGGCGACGCACTTCATCACCAACCGCGCGAGGTACAACGAGGCACTACACTCGATAAAGCGTGAGCTCACCGAGCGTTTGGAGTACTTGCGCGGCCAGGACAAGTTGCTTGAGGCCCAACGCCTTGAGCAGCGCACAAAATATGACCTTGAGATGTTGCGTGAGGTTGGGTATTGCAGCGGAATCGAGAATTATAGCCGTCACCTCAGCGGGCGCGCTGAGGGGGAGGCGCCCACGACGCTCATCGATTATTTCCCAGACGACTACCTCCTCGTCATCGATGAGTCACACGCGACGATCCCCCAGCTAGTCGGCATGTACGCGGGGGACCGCTCCCGGAAAGACAACCTCGTAGAGCACGGATTCCGCCTCCCTTCAGCGTACGACAATCGTCCGCTCACCTTCGGCGAGTTTGAGAAGCGGGTCAACCAGGTTATCTACGTATCGGCTACGCCGGGACCGTACGAACTGGCGAAATGTGAGCACGCAGTCGAGCAGATTATTCGTCCTACGGGCTTGGTCGACCCGGCCGTGGACGTCCGCCCCGCTGAGAAGCAAGTCGACGATCTGATCGCAGAAATTCGAAAGCGACCGAGCGAGCGCGTGCTGGTGACGACATTGACGAAGAGGATGGCTGAGGATCTTTCCGAGCACCTTCACGAGATTGGCATCAAGGTGCAGTACCTTCACTCTGACATAAGCACGCTTGATCGGGTAGACATCCTGTACGACTTACGACGCGGCGCGTTCGACGTCCTTGTCGGTATCAACCTCCTCCGAGAGGGCATAGACCTTCCCGAGGTCACCCTTATGGCCATACTCGATGCGGACAAAGAGGGCTTTCTGCGCTCTGAACGGTCGCTCATTCAGACGATCGGCCGAGTCGCCCGAAACGTCAACGGGAGCGTTATCATGTACGCAGACGTTACCACCGACTCAATGAGGCGTGCGATAGGGGAGAACAATCGTCGGCGTGCGCTGCAGCTCGCGCACAATGAGCGTCACGGGATCACTCCGCAGACCATCGTCAAACCGATCGAGGAGCTTGTCGAGCGCCGTCGGCCGGGGCTAGTAGCCGACGAAGAACCCCCCATAAGCGTCGTTGCAGAGGAGCTCGAAGAGACGATCGCAGGATTGCAGGCGGAGATGCAGCGAGCGTCGCGCGGACTCGAGTTCGAGCGGGCAGCGCTCATTCGCGACATGATTCGATCACTTGAGGAGGGGGCGTAGCGTGACGGAATCCATTCGCATCAAGGGCGCAAAAGAGCACAATCTCAAGAACATCGACGTTGAGATCCCGCGCGATAAGTTTGTGGTCATAACGGGGATCAGTGGTTCAGGGAAGTCATCGCTGGCCTTTGATACCATCTATGCCGAAGGACAGCGAAAGTACGTGGAATCGTTGTCTGCGTACGCCCGGCAGTTTCTTGGTCAGATGAAGAAGCCCGAGGTGGATCACATCGACGGCTTGTCCCCGGCAATTTCGATCGACCAAAAAACGACGAGCAAGAATCCCCGTTCCACCGTGGGAACGGTCACCGAGATCTTCGACTACCTGAGGCTCATGTTCGCGCGTGTGGGAACCCCTCACTGCCCGCAATGCGGCAAGGAGATCGCCCAGCAGACCGTACAAGAAATTGTCGATCAGGTGATGCGGCTTCCCAAAGAGACGAACATCACGATACTCGCTCCCGTGGTGAAGGACAAAAAGGGGGAGCACCGGAAGATTTTGGAATTCCTGCTGAGTGACGGGTTCACACGAGCGCGCATCGATGGCGAGGTGCGCGAGCTCGAGGAAGCCATCGACCTAGACAAGAACAAGCGCCATACGATCGCGGTCGTCGCCGATAGACTTACCATCGCTGATGAAGACCAGCAGCGCCTCGCAGACTCGCTTGAGACCGCTCTCGTGCTCGGTGACGGCGTCGTTATCGTCGACGTCGCCGGCGCCGAAGAGCTCCTTTTCAGTGAGCACTTCGCGTGTCCCGAGTGCGGCATCAACATGGGAGAAATCGAGCCGCGCATGTTCTCGTTCAATAGCCCGCACGGGGCGTGTCCGGCCTGCCACGGCCTTGGGTTTGAAAAGACCCTCGATGAGGACTTAGTTGTGCCTGACAAATCCCTGCCTGTCAGGAGAGCTATAGCACCGTGGGCGAAATCGACGAGTGACTACTATCCTCAGTACCTCTTGAGCGCAGCCAAACAGTTCCAGTTCGGCCTTGAAACGCCGTACGAAGAGCTTAACGACGAGCAGAAACACCTCCTCCTCTTCGGCTCGGGCAGCCAAAA
Organism: Methanobacteriota archaeon; assembly: GCA_963805115.1. Lineage (GTDB taxonomy): Archaea > Halobacteriota > Bog-38 > Methanoflorentales > Methanoflorentaceae > Methanoflorens. Next base: position 127,448 of record CAWDSY010000014.1, on the reverse strand, counting down.
AATGCTGTTTGAGTACGTCGGCCGACACGGTCACGTCCGCTTTCTCAGGCCGTTTGAGGGAGTGATCAAGAATCTGTCGCGTCGCTATCGCGAAACCGACTCTGAGTACATCAGAGACGAGATTGAGAAGTATATGCGCCTGCGTGCGTGCGATGCGTGCAACGGCAAACGCCTTCAGCCTAAAGCTCTCGCTGTCACCATCAGCGATCGCTCTATAGCCGACGTCTCGGCTTTGTCAGTCGACGCCGCGCACGAGTTCTTTGACAGCTTGCGCCTCTCTAACGGGAAAATGACCATTGCTGCTGAGGTCATCAAAGAGGTCAAAAAAAGGCTCAACTTTTTGCAAAACGTGGGCCTCAACTACTTGACGCTCGATCGATCGAGCGAGACGCTTTCAGGCGGCGAGGCTCAGCGAATACGGCTCGCGACGCAAATCGGTTCGGGCCTCGTCGGGGTGCTCTATATCCTTGACGAGCCAAGCATCGGCCTCCACCAGCGCGACAATCTGCGGCTTATCGGGACGCTGAAGAGCCTCAGAGACCTCGGAAACACGCTCATCGTGGTTGAACACGACGAGGAGATGATCCGTACAGCGGACTACGTTATCGACATGGGGCCCGGCGCCGGAGAGCACGGAGGCGCCATCGTGGCGAGCGGTACCCCGAGCGACATCGTGCGCGATCCTGAGTCTATAACGGGACAGTACCTCAACCGCGTTAAGCGGATCGAGGTGCCGAAACGACGCCGGACCACGAACGGTAACGCGCTACGCATTATCGGCGCGCGCCATAACAACCTCAAGAACATCGACGTTGAGATCCCTCTCGGGATCTTCACCTGCGTCACCGGGGTCTCCGGATCAGGAAAAAGCACCCTTATCAATGATATCCTCCACCGCAAACTGGCCCAACAGCTGCACCGCGCGTACGGAAAGCCCGGTGACCACGACGGCGTCTTGGGCATTCAGCACATCGACAAGGTGATCACGATCGATCAGTCGCCTATCGGCAGGACGCCGCGTTCAAATCCCGCAACCTACACCGGGATGTTCGATTTCATCCGGGCCCTCTTCGCGCAACTTCCCGATGCCAAGGCCCGAGGCTATCGGCCGGGCCGGTTCAGCTTCAACGTCAAAGGCGGCCGCTGCGAGGCGTGCAGGGGTGACGGAATCATAAAGATCGAGATGCATTTTTTGCCCGACGTCTACGTGCCGTGTGAGGTCTGCGAGGGGAAGCGCTATAACCGGGAAACGCTCGAAATTCGCTACAAGGGCAAGAATATCGCTGGCGTGCTCGATATGACCGTCGAAGAGGGCGTGCACTTCTTTGAGAACATCCCGCGCATTAAGCAAAAGCTGCAGACGCTCTATGACGTGGGGCTGGGGTACATTAAACTCGGGCAGCCGGCGACGACGCTCTCCGGTGGAGAGGCACAACGCGTCAAACTGGCCACCGAGCTCAGCCGGCGGAGCACCGGCAAGACGTTCTACATTCTCGACGAGCCGACGACCGGCCTGCACTTTGATGACATCAAGAAACTGCTCGCGGTGCTCGGCCGGCTTACCGACGCGGGGAATTCAGTGCTCGTCATCGAACACAACCTCGACGTGATCAAGACGGCCGACTACATCATTGATCTGGGCCCCGAGGGGGGCGACGAAGGCGGGTACGTCGTCGCGAGGGGAACGCCTGAGATGATCGCCCGATCGGGCACGTACACTGGCGAGTTTCTCAAACGAGTGTTGAACGGATACTAAGAGCGATGCCACCTTCAGTCACAGAGAGGCTTCACAACCTGCCGAGCAGTCCGGGCGTCTACCTTATGAAGGACGGCGGTGGAAAAATCATCTACATCGGCAAAGCCGTCTCACTGAAGAACCGAATCCGAACATATTTTCGCGGCACGCGTGCGGCGCCGCGAACGAGGGCGCTCGTCGAGCGGATCGACGACATCGAGTGGATCGTCACCAACACCGAAAAAGAGGCGCTTATCCTTGAGTCGAACCTCGTGAAGCTTCATAAGCCGCGATACAACGTTCGGCTGACTGATGACGGCAGCTTCCCGTACATCCGAATCACCGGCGACCCGTATCCGAGCATCACCGTGACGCGCGCGGTGAGAAACGACGGGTCGGCCTATTTCGGCCCGTACACGAGCGCGCAGGCCACACGTCAAAGCGTGAAGGCGCTGCGCAAGGCGTTCCCGTTGCGCAGCTGTAGCAGAGATCTGCGGCGCGTTCTGAGGCCGTGCCTCAACTATCAACTCAAGCTGTGCGCCGCTCCCTGTGCGGGAAAAACAGATCCCGACGCGTATGCGCAACTTGTGACAGGCATACAGCGGTTTCTCGAAGGGCGACAAGACGACATTCTCACTGAGCTCAAGCGCGAGATGAACGGCGCGGCGATGGACATGGAGTTCGAGCGCGCCGCGACGCTGCGCGATCGCATTGCCGTTCTCGAGGGCGTGCGAGAGCAGCAATACGTTGAGCCGCGTCGCGGCGACGAAGACGTCATCGCGATCGCCCGCGGGGGTTCACAGGCGTGCGCGCTCATACTCATGGTCCGCGAAGGGAAGGTTATGGGGCAACACTCGTACGCGCTCCGGGGGACCGAAGGCGCCGAGACGACTGAACTGATGACGGCGTTTGTCAAGCAACACTACTTGCACCTCGCGGGGCCCTACGTCCCGAAGGGCATTCTTCTCGAGCACTCGATCGAGGAGGCGGACGCCATCGAAAACCTCCTCACTGAGATCAGAGGAGGCCGCGTCCACGTGAGCGTTCCACGGGCAGGACCGAAGACGAGGCTCGTCGCGCTCGCGCACAAGAACGCCGAATCGATGCTTAAGAAGCCAACAGCGGCCGATGCGCTGTACGTTCTCAAGGACGCCCTTGGGCTGCGCTCGTACCCATACCGGATCGAAGCGTTTGACGTGTCGAACCTCGCCGGTGCCGAGGCGATGGGGTCGATGGCGGTATTCATCGACGGCACGCCACAGGTCAGCGAGTACCGCTCCTATAAGATCAGAAGCGTCGTAGCGATTGACGATTATGCGATGCTCAAGGAGATCGTCGGTCGGCGATATCGAGAGCGTGAGTCCAGCGCGGATCTCATCGTGGTTGACGGAGGAAAGGGACAGGTGCGCGCCGTCAAGGACACTCTGATGATGCTCGGATTGAGGATCCCCCTCGTCGGCCTCGCTAAGCGCGAAGAGCTCGTTTACGTGCCTGGTCGGTCAGCGCCTGTCGCGGTGCCGCAGATCGCGCTCAACGTGTTGATGCGCGTTCGTGACGAGGCGCACAAGACGGCCGTCAGGAGACATCGCAACTTCCGTTCACGCCGGCTCTTGGAGAGCACGCTGGATCACATCCCCGGCGTCGGCAAACGGCGAAAAGTCGAGCTCCTCAAACGTTTCGGATCCGTGGTTCAGCTCAAAAAGGCGAGCCTGGAAGAGATTCAATCCGTGCCTGCCGTTGACAAGACAACCGCCTACCGCGTGTTCAGTTATTTTAACGGGCCACAGAAGGTCGCCCGAGTGCTCACGTCAGATACGTAACACGAACGAACGCGTAATCAGGAGCCGTTGTGGAAGCTTGGCGTCGCAGACTGGTTTTCGACCCGTTACCGCCCCTCATCGCGGCGGAGAGCGAGGCAATCCGGTACTTCGCGCGGAGAGATCTTTTAGGCGAATCCGTGCCGTCCGTAGCGTCTCTGTGGGAGTTGAATCAGGCGCGAAGGCTGCTTCGGAAACAGAAGGATAACGGCTCTTGGCCGTACCTCGGCGCTCGCCGCACCTACCTACGCTCGGCGGATAACTATGATCAGCTCGAAACGTACCGCACCGTTGGTGAGCTGGTCGAGAAATTCGGAATGACCCGCGATCATTCCGCCGTGCGGATAGCAGCTGATTACCTCTTTTCGCATCAGACGGACGAGGGTGATTTTAGAGGTATTTACGGTACTCAGGTACTCTCCAAACTACTCTGCGGCAATTTTGGAGCTTCTGATCAAGGCTGGCTATGCGCGCGATGACCGGATAGCGCAGGGGTTCCACTGGCTGCTCCATATTCGTCAGCGTGACGGAGGATGGGCGATCCCGCTGCGCACCGTAGGCGCGAAGCTTGACTCTCTCATGATGAAGGATGATCCGGTCCAGCCAGATCGCTCAAAGCCGTTTTCGCATCTCGTGACCGGCGTCGTCGTGCGTGCTTTTGCGGCTCACGAGCAACGCCGACCTTCATCGGCGGCGATGAAGGCGGGCACGCTGCTCGCCTCGCGGTTCTTTCGACGCGACGTGTATCCTGACAGAAGCGCGGCTGTTTTTTGGACGAGGTTCTCGTATCCGTTCTGGTTTACTGACCTTTTATCGTCGCTTGACTCTTTGTCGCGGCTCGGGTTTGACCCGCAAGACGCGGAAATCAAGCAAGCGCTCGCCTGGTTCGTCGCCAAGCAGCGATCAAGCGGGGTCTGGGAATTGAAAATGGTAAGAGGCGCGGACAAGGCACGCACGCTTTGGCTTAGCCTCGCGATTTGCTGCGTCATAAGATCGTTCTGTGACTGAAACGCGGATGCGCTGAGACGTAGACGCGCGGCGGATCAGATTCGAGAAAGAGCTCCGAAGACCACGTCCTAAGCGTAATCTGTGGGGGGCAGGAGCAGCCACTCCAAGCGGGCCTGCAGGGTAGTGCTAGTAGGACAAACAGGTCTTAGGAGTAGGCGTCGTCTGTCTCGATGTTCCTCCAGTGCCCTCTTTTGCGTGCCCAGGGGCACGTTGTCAATCCCGGAAGAGCCTTAATGCGGGGGCGCGCTTTTTAACTCATGATTCTGATGGGCAGCAGAATCGACGACTCTGCACAAGTCCGGGTTTGCTATGTGGGCTGCGAAGGAAGCAAGGGACAACTCTTTGATCTACACCACCCCAAGGACGGTACGCTGTGAACGCTCTACTCTTCATTGTCAGCTTGGCACTCATCTTCGTCGGCAGCAGTCTTTTTACGAATGGCGTGGAATGGATCGGGCGCAAGTTCAATCTCTCTGAAGGCGTCGTCGGTTCGGTGTTGGCCGCCGTAGGAACGGCGTTGCCCGAAACGATCATCCCGCTGATTGCTATATTCTTTGTCGCTGGAACGACTGGCCAGGATGTGGGCATCGGAGCGATCCTAGGCGCCCCGTTTATGCTAGGAACCCTCGCACTGTTTATTACCGGCATGGCCGTGCTCATTTTGAGACGCCGTCGGGTGATGGGAGCCAAAATCAACTTTGACAGCCAAATAACACGGCGTGATTTGAGCGTCTTTTTCCTCGTTTATTTAGGTGCTGTAACCCTCGCTTTCATCGCACCTCAGCAGACGAAAGCGCTCATAGCGCCCCTCTTTGTGGCCATTTATGTCGTGTACGTATGGCGCGTATTCAAGACCGGCAAGGGGGCATCGGACGCACCGTCGCAGCCACTGACGCTTGACTCGTGGGCAGCGCGACTCAAAAGCGTCACCGCGCGCCAGACCCCACCGCTATGGCTCGTGCTCGGACAAACCGCGTTATCACTCGTCCTCATCGTAGCGGGCGCGCAGCTCTTTGTGAATCAGATTGTCAGTCTCGCCGAGCAGCTCCACGCAAGTGCAACGCTGCTTGCGCTTGTTATCGCACCCATTGCAACAGAGCTGCCTGAGAAGCTCAACAGCGTGCTGTGGGTCAGCCAAGGCAAGGATGCGCTCGCTTTGGGGAATATAACGGGGGCAATGGTGTTCCAGAGCTGCATTCCGGTGGCATTTGGCGTAGCCTTCACCTCGTGGGTGCTTGGCCCCATTGAGCTAATAAGCGCTGTAATTGCTCTCACAGCGGGCCTTTGGGTCTGCGTGCTAGCGGCCAGAGCGAAGCTGACGGCACCAGCGCTCATCTTCAATGGGGTCCTTTACCTGCTGTTCCTGTCGGTCGTGCTCCGGGGTTAGCAGTCTCAGATCAAAAGCTTCTGCTATATTTTTCTAGCCTGTTCGTCAATCTTTGGTCAGCCTGCGCGCTTGGTTCTTTCCGCGTCACGACCGTATGCGGACGCTCTCGTAATTGAACTCCCCCAAATCGTTAGCCAAAAAAAGCGAAAAGGCCAGTTCTCACGCCTACAATCCGATTCAAATGATCTTGCTAACCTGGCTGCTAATGTACGGGTATGCGTCGAATGTCTGGCTGAAGGAAATATTAACATCTATTCCGAGGGGATGCGCGGTGACGACCCCGTTTAGACTCATCATCAAGCTTTTTGTCAAGATAGCTTGCACTATAGTGCTGATTGCAGAGCCGAAGTAAACAGTTGACTGTATTGGGATGTCGACGCTCCCGCGCGCCGGGATTTGGATTCCGTCTGACGTGCCGGTGCTCAAGACCTGGTTGCTGGAGGTTAGTAGGAGGTTGTACGTAATGGATTTGATATTGACTCCTACGACATTCGGGTTATACAGTTTTATCACAAATGTCAGCGTAAAGCCCGAGCGTGACACGTTATCGATCGAGCTTACCGACACCCCCTGCACTTGAGGGGCTTGGAGCGTCAAGAGAAAAGTGGCTCCCACGATGGCGATAATGATTATGACTGCGGCTACTATGGCGACGATAGTCCTTGTCCGCATGACCAAAAAATAGGCCTTTTGACTATATATAGGAACCGAAATGATTGATCAGGCCGAAGGATTGACTTGGCCTGACTGGCAGAGCTGAGAAGCATGTTCGGGCCAGTCCACCTAAAGTGCGCCACGGCCGAAGTTTAATCTATATGTAAGGAAGCCAATCTGCTCCCCGGCGGTCCTGCGCTTGACGAAGGGAAAAACATAATATCACGCTCCCACCCTACATTCGATATTGTGCACTCCGTCTGTCCAATGCTAACCGAGTGCGCGCAAACCACAACGTAATGTTAGAAATGCGAGGCGAGCACGAATGCAATACGAGCACGTCACTAGGCACGAGTGGGAGCGAACCGCCCTGTACCTTGCCGTCGGGATGCTACTAATTGTAACAGGCGCAATTTTTCTCTTTGCTATCAACCGTATCATAGGGGCAATCCTCTGGTTTGCCCTCATCGCTGTGGTGCTCGGGTTGCTGGTCAGCTGGCATACGAAAACGTACGCGTACCGCTGCAAAAAGTGCGGAGAGGAATTCGAGATATCGCGTGTGACGAATTTCGTAAGTCCACAGGGAGTAGGCAAGGACGGCGCGTGGAAGTACCTGAGATGCCCGCGATGCGACAAACACGAGCGCGCCGAGGTGCTAAAGAAAGTCAAGCTGTGATGTCCGCCCAGGCGTGCTTTGCTTCGCGTTCAACAGACAATGCGCGCAGTCTCAATCAAAGCTGATTCACACTACTTTTGACAAGCGCACTCCCAAGAGTCACGAGAATCATCCGCAGCCAAAAGCTGCTGCGTGCACTGGCGTTGAAGGCTCACTCTGCCTGCTCAAGGCTTACGAAAAAAGGGAAAAAGGAGGGGGACGCGTCAAGCCGTTGCCGCACAGTCCGTGCGGCGCTTAGGTGCACCGAGTGTCGTTTGGGTTTCCTACAGAGCCGCGCCTATCTTCATCAAAGCAACCGAGCTGATCGCATCACAGCGTAGCTTGCACTTCCAGCCGCACCATCTGCACGTGGACGTGCCCGTTTTCATCTAGCGGGCGTTTCTCAATGTACGTCTTGGCGATCTGTTCCACAAAATCCTCGCGCAACGCTTCCGGAAGGCGCCCCGTGTAGGGGAGGAAGACGGTGCGTACCCAGCCCTTTAGTGCTTCTTTCCCATCGTGCACCATGTCCTTCGGGATCAGCTCAATACGTTCTGGTGAGAGGCCAACGCGACTAATGAACCCGCGGTACTCTTCGACGCCGTAAAAGTACCAAGGGTAGGTGAATCCAACAAAATAACCTTTCCAGCGTCTCTCAGTGGCAAGCTCGTTAGCGACATCCGAGATTAATGCGGCATTGCCTTTTCCCCCGAACTGCAGTAGCGTCCTTCCCGGCGGCGTAAGCGCCCGTTTTATCCCGGCAAGCACGGCGAGGTGGTCGCTTATCCAGTGAAGGCTTGCAAACGACACAACGAGGTCGAAATCGTGGCGGTACGCGAGGCGCGTTGCATCCCCCCAGCGAAATTGAAGATTTGGGAAAAGCGCCGGAGGGAACCGGCGGTGGGCGAATTCTATCATCGTTTCGGAGCTGTCAATGCCAAGCACCGACCCATCCGGAATGCGCGCCGCAAGCTCGGCGGTCACCTTCCCATCGCCGCAGCCGATGTCGAGCACCCGTTCATCACCTGCAAGTTTGAGGGCCCGAATGGCGTCACGCGCCCACTGCTGCTGGGACGAAGAATGTCTCTCGTAATCGGCAGCATCCCACTGATAACTCATGGTTTCAAATCTCGAGTCGCCGTCTATTTTTTTAGTTGTTTGCTTTCTGAATCCCTCGTTTCAAGAATCATTGTGAGGGAAGCGCGAGTTCAACAATCCTATTTGCCGCTCGGATTCCACTAAGACCCTTGCGGCGGAGATACTCTTCTGAAGTGCTGGCCATCTCTCTAACAGCGATGAGCGCGTTGAACTTGTTGTATCTCATTTTTTAAGCGAGGTAGCCATCTGGTCTCGATAAACATGCCTTGGATGGGTTAGGTCCCCAACACAACTCGATAATGTGCTGCGTTGTTGCGCACGCGTTGCACGGCGCTGTTTATGTCTGCACAGGAGAATACCTCTGTTTTTGTGACGATATCGTGACGTGCAGCAAAGACGAGCATCTCTTGCGTCACCGCTCTCCCGCCTGTTACGCTCCCGGCGATCGATTTTTGGCCGGCAACGAGGAGCGAAGCAGGTGCGCTGACGACTCCCGCTTCCGCTTCGGAGGACAGTCGACTGACGATCGTCAACTTGCCATTGGGCCGCAGCGCCTCCACATAGGCGGTCCACGGGAGCGGCGCAGTTGCCGTCGATAGTATGAAATCGAGGGTTCGGGCAGCGCTTCGCATTTGCGACGGATCGCGGCTCATTACAAAATGATCGGCGCCAAAGGCGGCTGCGTCGTCCTTTTTTTCAGGGTTCGTTGAGAACGCGGTCACTTCGCACCCCATAGCGTGGGCGAACTGCAGGGCCAAGTGTCCGAGTCCGCCGATGCCAACGACGCCGACGTGATGATGTGGCCGCACGCCGTAGCGCCGCATCGGCGCGTACACCGTAACGCCTGCGCACAGGAGCGGTGCTGCGCCGGCAGAACCGAGCGACTCCGGAATGGAGAAGGTAAAACGACTGTCAGTGCGAACGAAATCGGCGAATCCGCCATACTGCCGGACACACGTGAGCGCCTTGCTCTGGCAGAGATTCTCGTAGCCGTTCAGACACCACTCACAGCGCAAGCAGCTGCCCGATTGCCACCCGACGCCGACTCGTTCACCAATGCTGAGCTGCTCCACGGCCGCTCCAGTGGCCGCCACCGTGCCAACGATTTCGTGTCCTGGCACGAGGGGGTAATGCGAGATACCCCAGTCGTTATCAATGAGGTGAACGTCGCTGTGGCAGATCCCGCAGTGGCTCACTTTGACATCGACGTCGTACGGGCCCAGTTTGTAAAGCTCGTAGTCAAATGGCTGCAGCGCAGCCCCCGGCGCTTGTGCAGCAAATGCGTGAACTCGCATGGTTCGTTATCAGTGAAGGCTGTATGCCGTCCACAGCATTTTAGTGTTTGGTCACCGGAAGCGGCTGGTGAATGTAGGCGGCCTTTCAGCGCGTCGCGATAGCCGTTCCTACTTCCCTAAAGTGTTATATATCACAAAGCATAGCTTCAGATATATTGTAAAAGGAAGAGGCTCCCATCGTGCCGAGACGAATATGGAAAGAGTGGGCCCAAGATCAGTTTCTGGGCGTCGCGCAGTTTGGGCCCATGAGGATGGAGCGCGGCAACATTAAGTTTTTTGTGCTCATGACGCTACGCGACCAACCACTTCACGGGTATGGCATTATTAAGGCTATTGGGGACTTGAGCGGTCACGCTCCGAGCGCAGGCGTGATCTACCCGACCTTGCAGATGCTTGAGGATCAAGGTTGCGTCACAATGAACGAGGAGGATAACAAGAAGGTCTACGTCTTAACCGACGCGGGGAGACGCTTCTTGGACGAACACCGCGACACTGTCAAGCGGCTGAGCACGCGCGCCGCTCAGCCACGATGGAGCTCACTTCCCGGGGTCGGCCGGCGCATCGGGGAAATTGCCCGCTCGATCTTTTCCAACTACTCGTACCTTGATGACGAGAAGGTACGGCAGATCGAGCACATACTTGATGATGCAAGGAAACAGATCGGCGAAGTGATTTTTGCGAGAAAGCGTTAAGACGGCGCGGTTCTTCGTCTTAGCGAAGAAATCCGACCGCTGCGTCGAGCGCGTCGCGATAGGGGTTTCCGCGAAAAAGCAGCCAACCTCTTTGTCCACACGTCCGTTTTGCGAGGAGCGGAGTTTGAAAGAGTCAAGTGACGCGCCAATGCTCGAGACGGAAGCGGCGGCTCCCACCTCAGCGGTTATCCCTCCTCGGAAGTTTCTCAGGTCGCAGACGTTCAAAGCGCTGCACTACCGCAACTTTGCCCTCCTTTGGATCGGCATGATCCTGTCGAACGTCGGCACGGGTGCAGATTATTGCACAGTCCCTGCTCGTCTTGCAGCTCACGCATAACTCGGGTCTCGCGTTAGGCCTGATCTCATTTGCCTAGGTGGCCCCATTCCTGGTGTTTTCACTCGTGGGCGGAAGCACGGCGGACCGGATTGACAAGCGGCGGCTTCTGCTTGTTACGCAAAGCCTACAGATCGTCTACGCTTTTACCCTAGGCGTCCTCACGATCGCCGGGTTGGTCCAGTTTTGGCAAATCGCCGTGCTCGCCGTCTTGGCGGGGGTCACGCTCAGCTTTGACCAACCGACTCGATTTGCGCTTATTCCGCGGCTAGTGCCGCGGGAAGATCTCTCCAACGCCATAGCTCTAAATGCAATTGTGTTCAACGGCGCTGCTATCGTGGGACCGGCGTTAGGCGGCGCCCTCGTGGTGGTCATCGGCTATGCCGGCGACTTCTTCCTGAACGGATTGAGTTACGTCGCCGTGCTCATCGCCGTCCTGCTTATGAGGTTTCCGCACATGGCGGGTACACGCACGACCTCGCTGTTGCGCGACATACGAAGGGGTCTCGGCTACATACTGCACGAGCCACTCTTGGCACAGCTGCTCGCCAACTACGGTTCGCTGATGTTCTTCGCTGCGGTCTATACCGTCCTTCTCGCGCTCGTCGGCGTTGAGGTCCTCGGAACCAGTCCTGGGGAGCTTGGCGTGCTGTACACGGCGATAGGGATCGGTACCGTTGTCGGTTCTCTTGGGGTCGCATCTCTCGGCGACTTCGCGTACAAAGGCAGGCTCTTGATGGCATCGTCGCTTATGATGTCAATTTCTGTGGTCATTTTTTCGCTGCTGCACCTCTATTGGGTCTCGTTTACGCTGCTGGTGGTCATAGGTGCGTCGCAAACCGTCGCGTCAGCCCTCTCAATCACGCTCCTGCAGCTCAAATCCCCGAAGAACATGATCGGGCTCGTTATGAGCATAAACACGCTCATCGTCATGGGAATCAGACCCCTTGGAGCGTTTCCGTTCGGGGCATTGGCTGACGTCATCGGGACATCCGCGGCACTTGCCGCGGGTGCTCTCATAGCAGCTGCGATTAGCATCTACCTATTTGCCACGAATAGCAGGCTGCGCTCTGCATAACGGAACATGTTTTTTTTAGAACGCGAAGTAAAAAGATCGATCGATATGAACGTAGTGACCACGAAAGCGTTTCACTGCGGCCATGAAGTGAAATTACACGTTGTCGGCAACCCTTAAACCGTGCCCCACGATCTCATTTTCGCGGGCATGATGCTCAGCGGAATCGTCGTCCTTTTCATTGTCAAGCCGCAGCACATGAATTGGTAATAAAAGACTGTTTTGGGGTGTTTAGGCAGGGAAGGCGCCGCTATGGGAACGGATCAAAGAGGGTTCGTAAGTCAGCTGGTATCGTGCCACATCTTAGGCTGTCTTTTTTGAGGCTACTTACAAGCACGACAAAATCAGAGCGTTTATAACAAATCAATCTGCTCACAGCAAGCATGGATCTATTAACAATCCTCGCAGGGATAATCCTCATTGTAATATTTCTGAGCCTTCTGGTCGCACTACTACGCGTCGGCTTGAGATTACTGCTGTACCTAATCCCCAACGCAATAATTGGCTTGATTATTCTTGTTGGCGCGAATGGGGTAGGCATAAGCGTGCCGATAGATTGGATCACCGTGGGGTTTAGCGCCTTAGCTGGAATTCCGGGAGCCGTCCTAATGATCCTGCTTTACTTGCTCGGCATCGCACTATAGGGCTATAACGACTGAGCATTCGATGTGGCCCATCGAAGAGTTTTTTTTAGGCTGTTCGAATCGAGGGTCCGAATCATACTAGGGTATGAGGAACTCATACTCACGCACTCCACCGGTCAGCCCGGTTTTTCCACTCAATAGTTGCAGCTATTTCCGGTGCAATTTGTATTCGACCGCACACTTGAGTAATCTATCTGCACGCGCTGATGACGAAAATAACAGATTCCACTGGCTGTTGATTTGGCCGATGATGAGCACACTGCTTCTTGATTAGGCCGAGCCCGCAGAGCGCTTCTTTTCATGACGATCACGGTACTACCTCAAAAATACAGTCGCAGCAAAGCTAGAAACTACTTAAAGAGGCGCGTGAGCGTGCGACAAATATCGGTTCCAATGGAGCTTCGGCGAACTGCAAACGGCTCGGCAGATATGCCCATAACATTGGCTGTTGCCAAAAAGAAGAAACTTGGCCCGATAAAATACCTTCATTTCGAGTCCAGATCTTCAAAAAAAGCGTTAAATATGAGCGAAAACGTTAAATACGATCGTGTAGAGCTTTATTGTGCAGTGATTAATAGGAGCCGGGCCCGCGATCTGGCCTGCGCTCGAAAACCGTCTTCTCTTACGGCTACCGGGCCCGTGCTCCATTATCGGTTTTTTTCTGTCGTTTTTTAGGCTTTTTTCCGGTGCAAGTAGACGGCCAGTGCTCATCTGGCCTCAGGTCCTTGCAGGTGATAGAGGCAGATCGCCTATAACTCGCCGTTTCTGTCTGCTTTTTTTGATGCTGGCCACGTGAGGCGCGGTTGTGGAGCATCGTTGACAGAAGTTGCACAAAAAATCGCACTCGAGCACTGGAATTCTTCAGACTTCGTCTTCCTGTCTCACACGATCAAATATTGAAGCTGCTTCGAATCTCTTTGTTTGATTTCGGCGAAAAACAGCCTTGGAGACGATAACAAACGCGCATTAAATCTAAATCAATATATAACGTTACTTGTTAACGGGTAATGAATAGACACAACGGGAGGTGATAAAATGGGAGAAATAAAAACGATCACAAAGATTCCGGTTAGGGCAGTCGCGTTAATGGGTGCCGCAATTGAAGCCGTTTTAGGGCTCATTTGGGGGATCATTATAGCTATAAGCATTGGAGCTGGCGTCTCGATGTTCTCTAGTTCAGTTGTTGGGGGAGCAGTCGGTGCAGTTATCGCTATTGTCGTCGGCGTTGTCGGCGGCTTTATTGGCGGCTTCATTATAACTGCAATCATAGCACTGATCTACAATTGGCTAGCACCTAGAATTGGCGGCATTAAGCTTGAACTCGAGTGACGGCAAAACATACGTCGTAGCCTAAATTGGAGATTTCTGGCGCTCAACGCAACGCGGTGGGCGTCCCTCTCTTTGTTTTTTTAAGACAACAAGTAGCCGCGTGCAGTTATTCGCACGGCCTGAGCATAGACTTCAAATAAGAGCAAGAAGACAGCGTTTTGGGGGTTCCTGAATACTTCTACGGACAGACTCAGATCGAATTCCGTCTCAACTGAACCGAATCAAGACAACGAACTGTAGCACTGGCGTGAAAGAGAAGATAACTTTCGACAATGCGGCAAGCACCCTGTTTGCCCCGCAACTCGTCGGCTTGGTGACGACGATTGATCGTGCCAACCGACCAAACGTGGCGACCTTCGCTTGGATCATGAGCACCTCGCACGATCCGGAGCTCGTGGCAGTGAGCGTTTCAAGACAACGCTACACTTATGAATGTTTAACAGATGCGAATTCGTCATTAATTTGCCGACAAAGGAGTTGCTCGAACACGTGTGGGCCGTCGGGACCTGGTCAGGAAGGAACGTGGACAAGTTTCAGGCCACCGGGTTGACGCCCATACCCGCGGACGTGGTGAAGCCCCCCCGGATTGCCGAGTGCCCAACCCACATAGAATGCCGCATCATCGACACGCTAGACACGGGAGACCATATCATCTTTGTCGGCGAAGTCGTGGCAAAATCAGGCGACCCCGATGCAATGAGGGACGGGACCCTCAACGAGCGCATTGAGCCTTTGTTCCATCTTGGGGGCAAGAAATTCCTCTGCGGTCGCGAACGAATTGATGTCGACAGGCATCGCAGGGGCAAAGGCAACGTTTGAAAACCCGGCAATCCAGTTTGTGGGGAGGAATTTGGGCGTTGGTGGTTGGGGTGGGGTGCCGGGCTTCTCGTGTTCATGGCGGTAACACTCATTCCCAACGATTACCTGATTGAAAAAATTGTCATTTCAAGGTCAAAATCAGAAAAAACTTCGAAATCACGGTGAAAGTTCTTTATACCGTGAACGTTCGATGCTGGAGTTTGAAGTCCGCCGCTCGCCCTACCTCGAATCGTCTTTTATTACGTGCGGCGGACCCCACTCCATATTGGCCGCTGCAGCTTTGCGGTCGTGATAATTTTCTATCTACAGTGTAGGCGAGGCCGCTTTAAGCCCCTTCCGGTTTTGTCTTGCGGGTGCGTCGCATATTCGCTGTTTTCTTAAGTTGGGCGTTGGCCTTCGCCCCGGAGCTGTGACGCAAACGCGGTGTCACGCGTTTACACGCAATTCCTGCCTCACGCGGCCTTATAGCGCTTTTGTGCGCAGGTTGGATTAGAGGTGAACGTTATGGCGACAAATGTAACAAGCACGCAAACGGGCGAACTGCTATGCGCGGGTGTCGCCCCGGCGTTGCGCATAAACAGGCGCATTGAAAACGACGAGATTCCACTCTTTATGCAACGGTGCGTTATTGACGCAACGCGCTGGGAAGTCGGCGGAACACGGTACGAAGAATGGCGCGCTGAAAACGGCAACGGGAAAGATTCGGCCGTTAAATGGCGTGACGAGGTGGTTACGCGCCACCTCCAGAAGCGATTTGACGGGCTTGAACTGCGGTGCGATGGCCATCTCTGCGGTATCCGACACGATACCGACGAGGAGATCGACGAGCGTTTCTACGATCCGCAACAGCTTCGGGGCTCGATGCTCGCAAAGTGCCCGGGACAACGATGGCTGTTCGCTCTCGGGTGCTGCCGAAGATACAGACCGCATGAGAGTTCGCTTTCGAAGGTCGAGTGAAGCTGACAGCGTCCCGCATGCAGCACTAGCGGCGTACGCTGCTGCGTCCATTTACCCGTCCGCGTACTCGGTGTCCGGAAAGGCGTCTTCGAATTCGAGCCTTCTGTCCGTGAGCTGGTTCCACACGGTCACCGCCTCTTCTGGGGTTAGCGGTGTCAGTTCCGGGTCGTGCTCTTCATCGTCGCCAAAGAAGGGCACTGTTTTTTCGTATTTGAAATAGCGCCCGCTCGGCGTCCGGAACAGGTCGACGTTCGTGAGCCCGGTTTTCAGCGTTTCAATGCAGAACTGGTGCTCGTTTTGCGCAAGAAGGATGGCCGTGTCGGTGTCGTACACCACGCCGCCAAACGCTTGTCTCATAGACATGTCGTATGGATGACCTTAGAGTTAAACTTTGTATGTGCGCGCGGAAAGTAAAACAGGGTCACGCGAAAAAAGCGATGGCTGCGTGAAAACGGTCAACAAGCCGAACTGTAACAAGGGCGCAGAGCGTCGCCAACGAGGTCAACAGCGCGCTTCGGCCGCGACACGGTAGCGTCAAATGGTGCTCCAAACTGGGCGATAATTGTCTCCTTTGCGGGTGGTAGACGCTGTTGTTGCTGAAACGCTCACCCCGCAATTAGCATGAAGCGCAGCGTTTCAGCTTGGCGCACAATCAATTACCCCGGACCTTTTCACCTGTCTTTTGCCCTTGCAGGGGGGCGGTTTATACACAACGGGTTCAAGCGAGCCACACAGTACGCTTCTTTTCTCGATTACGTGGCCTTAAAACTCCGCTAGATTCTGCCACTTGTCCGATCGTCTCAGGTTTAGACGAACCTCGTGGTACGCTTTTTTTGCACGTGAGATAGTCTTAGATAGCTGCTACGGACGACCTTTTGTTTGCTCGTCCTGCGAGCGCGGCTGAACAAAGCTTCAACGTGGTAGAAGATGAGAATGAGGCCGATATCACCACACTAGGGACTAGCCCATTCTACGAATAGAGGGAGGCCGTTGCCACCGCAGCCTATTGAAAGTAGCACCCCTAATGCAACTAAAATGGAGGATACCCGACTCGGACAGCTCATCATCGTCGATACCGCATGAAATCAAGGGCACGCACGAACGTTGCGATCCCAAAATCGCCTCCCTTGTCGCAGACGTCGGCTGGGTTCTCGATCTGTTAGTAAAAACGGACAGCGAAAACCGTTGGCTACCTTATGCCCAAAAAAGGGGATGTGTGAAAGCGGGGATTGATGGCCCGTTTTGCATACGGTTCATTCCGTATGCTCTTCGGCCTCGAGCATTTCCATCAAAGGCTTCTTCAGAATGAGGACGCGCCTTCCGACTCGCACTGCCGGCAGCTCGCCTGACTGCACCATCCGATATGCGGTCGTTCGGCTAATGCCTATAAGGCGGGCGGCGTGCTCAACGGACAACGTCAGTGCTTCGTCTTTATGGTGTTCTTTTGTCATGGTCGCACCTTATGAACGAAAAGGCGCAGAGCTACATATATATGTCGTCCCCCCGCGCGCCGCGCCCTCTCACGACAAGGCCGAAAAAGAGAGAGCAAAGCCACTATCGTCGTTGCTGCCTGGTGAGCTCGTCTTGGCGACCTTCAAAACGCGGGACCTCTCCTGGCTGAAAGTACACTGGCGGGCGGCCAGCCGTTCGATCTGCCTTCCGCTTGTCTAAGTCGTCCACATAGGCCCTGAGCTTCTCACAACAAGTCTCTAGTTCTTTTACGCGCCGTTCTAAGGCGGCTATCCGTTCGTCGTTCGTGTCTACACCCCTTACAAGAGTCATAAAAAGGTTGTTGTCGCTTTGATGTGCTCGACGCCTGTGACGTTTCGACCACAAAACACCCCCTTTTGATGGTGGCCAACGGAGAGCGCGTCAAAAACCGAAAGCGATAAGCAAGGCAATTTGTTCGAGATGGGGTCTCCGCTAACGTGTGGGCACACTGGGTAGACCTCGTCGCCATAGCACTCATCTTGCTGATCTTGCTTCTCGCCATAGCCGGCATCATCCGCCTCCTCGCGCTGTCGATCGTGGTCGCACTCGTACTCCTTGTGGTATGGTTTCTATTTATCCGACGCCGTTCACCTTAACTGGATCTAAAGTCCCTCTAAATCGAGTTTACGCTTCTTAAATTCCCTTTTAGTAAAAAGTAAGGTGTACTCTGCTATCTTAATGGCGCCGGAGATACGCTCTACCACGCCGAGGCACTCGTCTTTTGAATGGCCGTGGATCATTGTGTAGACATTATACCGCCATTTAGGATAGCTTGCTCGTTCATACCCGTGACTTACCTCTGTTAGATCCCGTATTACCGCTTCAAATTCACCAATTCGCTCTTCTGGAATTTTCCACGCAACGAGGACGTTTGACGAGTACCCTACCTTTTCATGTCTCACTACTGCACCGTACCGCCTAATGAAGCCATTAGCAATTAACGAGCGTATGACCTCTAACAGCTCATCTTCCGTTGTTCCGAGTTCTTGTGCAGGTGTAAGGAACGGCCTACTCTCAATTGCTAAACCGCGGTGCAAACAGCGTATTATTCGATTGTCGGCTGTTTCGTAATTGCTCTTCTCGTGCACGTCTTATAGCTTGAAATTCGTTTTTAGCTTGAGAACTCGCTTAACTGGGACTACGAGCGAACCCGAGGGGTGTATCCTTCCTTTTATTTCTTCAAGCGTCGAGGCTAGCCCTTCTTCTGATGCCGCGGTAAGGGTAAACCAGATATTATACTCGCCTTCTCGCTCATAATTGTGCGTTACCCCCGCATACGAGTTGACGATTTGAGCAGCCCTATCGACTGCCTGTTCCGGAACTCGCAAGGCAACTAGCGTGCTTGCGAGCCCGATCATTTTTGCATTCAAGATCGGGCTGATCTCCCGTATCACACCGTCGGCTTTCAGCCTTCGAACTCTGGCGAGGATTTCGTCTTCAGTAGTGTCGAGCCTCGTCGCAAGCTCTCTATATGGTTCTTTTGCTAGCGGGAACTGGTCCTGCAGCAGGTTAATCAATTGAGAGTCAAGCGCATCAAAGGTTCTCACGTCCACACACCGCCACAATATGGGTCGTCACCAAGGCAATCACCGCTCATTGCGTGCGCCCGAGCACGGCAGCCCCTGCACGTGTCTGAATAACGGCACGTTTTGCACGCCCCTGTAAATGCTGAGGGGTCGCGCAGTGAAGCTAAAAGGGGGGAGGTCTCCCATATCTCGCTAAAGCTCGTGCGCCTTATGTCTCCTGCAGGTACCGGGAGATACCCACAGGGTTGGACCGTGCCGCTGCTCGTCACGAAGACGTAACTTAAGCCCGCAAGGCATCCTTTACGTCCCTCTTGTAGCCGGTACTGCGGGGTGCACGTTGGTCGTATGGGAAGAGCCCCGTTCCTGTCACGTTCATCAAGCCATTTGAGCGTCCCATAATAGTCAGACTTTGAGACGAGATCAGTCACACAGCCTCTGCCGGTAGGCACAAGGGCAAAGACGTGCCACGCCGATGCGCCGGATTGACGCACTACGTCATAGATGCGAGAGAGCGACGCTACGTTCGCATTGGTGACCGTGGTGTTGATCTGAAACGTAATTCCCGCCTCTTTCAATGCCTTAACCCCATTAAGTGCATCACGATACGCCCCGCTTACGCCTCGTAACGAATCGTGGGATTGAGCATCTGCACCGTCAATGCTAATCGAAGCTGCAGTCAATCCCGCGTCTCTCAGCCTTCTTGCCCTCTTTTCGTTGACCAGCGTCCCGTTTGTTGCCAGCGCGGTTCTCACCCCAGACGTTGCAGCGCGCTCTATCACGATGTCAACATCCTTTCGCAAAAGCGGTTCGCCGCCAGTAAGGATGAGAAGGGGGCGAAACGTTGAAAGTTCATCAACAAATGTGCATGCTTCATTCGTGGTAAGCTCTTTCCTGCTGCTTCGTTTGCTTCTTCCAGTTCCTCCTGCATCTGCCTTGCAGAAGCGACACGCAAGGTTGCATTCTCGCGCGACTTCCCATGCTACGACGGCGGGCATCTTCACGTGCTGCCACCTCGTATTCTCTCATCGCTGAGGTAACAGCTTGGGTCCGCCCCCCAGAGGTCGCCCATGCTGGATGCTCGGACCCTGCAGCCACCGCACACCTCTACATACCTACAGGCGCTGCAACGCCCCTTAAGGTGCGATTTTTTGTCACGTAACATCGAAAGGAGTTCATTCTGGCTGTTCCATATGGTGCTCAAGCTGCTCTTTCGTACGTTGCCCACTCCTTCCTCCCAGAACTGGCAGGGCCGAACGTTTCCATTTGGATCGATGTTGATGATCTTCTGTCCTGCCGAGCAGCCCCCGTGCGCGGTAAGGAGGGACATCACAGCGCTCTTATCGGCACTTTCGACCGAATTCAGTATGTAGATGCCATCTGCGTGGTTATCCGTCGTAAGTACCTCGATTCCGTGGTTTGCAAGCGTTTTAGTTCGTTGAATAAGGTAGCCCACCATCTCAACTCGCATATCGTTTGTGATATCCATCTCTGCACTTGCCCTCCCTGCGTACACGAGATGATATAAGCAAAAGCGGGGGATCTGGTGCCTAATAAGAAGATCGGTAACTGCAGGCAGGTCGGAGAAGTTGTGCCGGTTGACCGTGAACCGTATGCCCGTTTTTATGCCCGCATCTCTCGCGTTTTTCAGTCCTTCAAGTGCTTTCCTAAACGCTCCTCTTTCGTTTCTGAACCTGTCGTGCGTAGCTTCCAGACCGTCAATACTGACGCCGACATAAGAAACGCCCGCTTCTGCGATCCTTCGAGCGTAATCTCTTGTGATAAGGGTTCCGTTAGTAGAGAGGCCAACTCTCAGTCCTTTAGAGACAGCATATGCGCAGAGCTCAACGGTATCACCTCGTATGAGCGGCTCACCTCCAGAAAAAAGCACGACAGGGGGGTGCAAGGTTGCCGCATCATCTATGAGCTTGTGCGCTTCATCGGTGTTCAGCTCATCGGAATCAACTGCATCCGCCGCATCGATATAGCAATGCGAGCACGCGAGATTGCACTTTTTCGTAACGCTCCATACGATCACCGGTCCGTGGTTCCCATCATAATGGAGCTGTCGACTTGCTTTGGTTGGAAGTGGCGAGTCTACACTAGCGGTTCTGAGTAGCAGGTTCGTGCATCCTATCATCTACTATAACCGTACAGACCCTACGCTCGTATTAATAGTTTAGTAGTACGAGTCGTTGAATTAGTTCGCGTTCACTGACTAGCAGAGTCTGACCGTGCCGTGATCCTCTAGGGCGGATTTGGGCCGAAAATGCGCTGACGTCCGGCTGACCGCGTAAAATGCGAAAGCAAATAATAATGAATTTAACTGCCCATGACAATAACCAGTGACACAGATGGGTGAGTACCAATGAGCATCGAGAACCGCTCTCTCCTGGGGGCACTCCTTTTTGTGGGTGCGGCGCAGTTCATTCTCGTGATAGCCATCACCGAAGCGCTGTACCCTGGGTACTCCGTGGCGACTAACTTCCTCAGCGATTTGGGTGTGGGACAAACGGCGCTTTTGTTCAACGCGTCGGTTGCGGCGTTAGGAGTATGTGTATTCATCGGTTCGCTGATTGGCCGGCGTACCCTCGGCAGAGGCCTTACAATCACCCTTGCGATCACCGGCGCCTGTGCTGTGGGGGTGGGCCGATTCCCTGAAACCACCGGGGCGCCCCACGTCGTCTTCTCGATCGCCATATTTGTCTTCGGCGCGGTCTCAGCGATCACCTCGCACAGGGTGCTGCGCCCGCCGCTCTCGCACTTCTCAGTGGGCCTCGGGATCATCGCGCTCGTTGCCCTTGTTCTAATGTTCACGCTTCACGATCTGGGAATAGGTCTAGGCGGGATGGAGCGCATGACTGCCTACCCGATCTTGTTGTGGGCGCTCGGGTTCGGAGGATCCCTAATAGGCGCAAAGTGACCATGAATCGGCCGAAGCGGAGCTGTCAAATTTGATGGATCTTACGATATGACGGTTGTCACGTTGCGTGGGATCCCTCGCGGTGCGGCGCCAGCAGCAGTGCACTCATTTGACGAGGTCTTTTAGCTCTCGACTAAGCGAATAGCCAATGATGACTCTGATGCCGACGATGAATGCGAGAATAACAGCCTGATCCAAATTGGGACTGAGTATCGTCCTTACGAGGTCATTCGCGATAAAAAGCTCCAGGGCCAGAACGATTTTTGAGGTGTAATCCAATCTGATGGCGGTGTAGTCGGGCGGGTGTCGGCGAAGGACACTCTTTAGTAGCTCCACTACGACGCGGGCACTCGCATAGAAGATGATGATGGCGCCTACGACCTCGAAGAAGGTGACAATCCAGCTGACGACAATTACCCAGTTGCTAATATCCTCGAACATGTGGATGAAGAACAGTCGGGCTTTTTATCGGTGACACTTGGTAATAACATTTCCTTTCGCGAGACCCACCAGTCAACGATTGCCGCGACGCCCTTCTTCCAACATCCGCAGCATTTCACCAGTATCCGTCGTTGGCACGCTGCACGCGTAATTCTGACAGACGTACGCGGTGGGCTTCCCGTCGATGCACGTGTGGAACTTCGCAAAAGGAGCGATTTCTGCGATTTCAGGATGCCCCATCTCTGCGGGCAGGAAAGCCACCACGTTATATGGCAGGAAATGCGTGTCAAGCGCCCTCAGCATGCGTCGGGTACCCTCTGAGCGCGAGTCACCGCATATAACGGTCTCGTACGAGGGACCGAGGGCGAGATCAAGCGCGCTCAGAAGATGCGTGTGGGCTTGCGGGGCCCGGTCGACTTCGTGTGAGAGTGCCCGGCCCAGTCTCGAAGCTTCATCGAAATACTCCGCTCGCCCCGTTAGATGGCCAAGAAACGTCAGGTTCATCAGCATTGCCGAGTTACCTGAGGGGAGTGCGCCGTCGAACACGTCTCGCGTGCGCAAGATGAGCGATTCCGCATAGTCGGCGGTCGAGTAAAACCCGCCGCCTGTGTCATCCTTGAAATGCGTGAGCACGTGGTCCAGAAGCTCAAGCGCTGCTGCAAGGTAGCGTATCTCAAAGGTCGTTTCGTACACTTCTGATAGGCCCCAGATGAAGAAAGCGTAATCATTCAGCGCCGCGGTGACCAGCGCTTCGCCCTCACGATAACGGTGAAGAAGCTGACCCTCACGGTCGCGCATGTGCTCGAGTACAAAATCGGCCGCCTTCGCTGCCGCTGCGGCATACCCAGGCTCCCCGAGAGCGCGCGCGCCTTTGGCGAGCGAGGCGATCATGAGCCCGTTCCAGTCAGCAAGCACCTTATCATCCCGCAGCGGATGGGCGCGCTTCTCCCTCTGTTCATACAGCCTCTGTCGGATTGACTCATTGCGTTTTCTGAGGGTTTCTTCGTCCATCTTGAGTTCTGCGGCGAGCGCCGTGACCGATTGCGTCATGTGAAGTATGTTCTTCCCGGTACGCTCCCCTGTGCTTTCGTCGCTGTAGTTGCCCGCGGATTTGAGGTTGAACACGATACGAGCGAGTTCTGCTTGCTTCGCAGTGAGCCCTCGCTCAATCTCCTCGAGGCGCCACAGGTAGAATTTGCCCTCTTCTCCCTCGCTGTCAGCGTCTATCGCGGTGTAGAAGCCCCCTTCGGACGACGTCATCTCCCGCGAAACAAACGAAAACACCTCCAGAACGACCCGCGCATACTCGTCATTCCCGGTTGCCTGATAGGCCTCAGCGTACGCGAGCCCGAGGAGTGCCTGGTCATAGAGCATCTTCTCGAAATGTGGGACGAGCCATGCAGCGTCAATGGAGTATCGATGGAAACCGAATCCCACATGGTCCCAGAGTCCGCCGCGCCGCATCGCTTGAAGCGCCTTTTCCACCATCTGTAGCGGCTTGTGCTCGCCCGTTCGCTTCCAATAGCGGAGCAGAAACATAAGGCTGTGGGGCGTGGGGAACTTCGGGGCACTCCCAAACCCTCCATGCACGTCATCGAAGAGGCAGATGAGCTCTTCGTACGCTATCTGAATCGCTGACGCGTTGATATCCCCGGCCGAGGGCTGAAGCGATGACGATCGGAGCATCGAAACGATCTCTGCCGCAGACGTGTCGATGTCGGCCCTCTTTTGGCGCCACGTCTCCTGTATGCGTGGTATAAGCTCCCGCATCCCCGTTCGCCCGAACCGCGTCTCCTTCGGGATGTACGTAGCCGCGAAGAATGGTCTGGCGTCAGGCGTCATTACGATGCTGAGGGGCCACCCTCGTTGCCCCGTCATTGCCTGACAGACTTCCATATAGACGTCGTCGATATCCGGTCGCTCCTCCCGGTCGACCTTGACGTTCACGAACGCGTCGTTCATCATTCGCGCGATCTCGGGGTCCTCGAACGACTCATGGGCCATAACGTGGCACCAGTGGCACGTCGAGTACCCGATCGACAAAAACAGAGGCTTATCTTCGTGCCGTGCCTTGTCGAACGCTTCGGCCCCCCACGGATACCAGTCAACGGGGTTATCAGCGTGTTGGAGCAGATATGGGCTCTTCTCGGAGGCTAACGCATTTCTCCGTTCCCCGTCCTTTGTGCCTTTGCGCTCCACAGGTGAAGTACGCTGGTGCCGCGGCGCAAATAGCTTTCGTTTGAGTCATCACCTTTCTCAGTAGTGGCGAGCCAATAACTGGGAATGAATCAGCGTTTCTGCGTCAAGCAGGCACGTTAAAAGGCAACTGTGCTGACCGCGCGAACGTTGACACGACGGCGTTGTATCCGCAATTCAACGACCGGGACCCGCAGGACGTGTACGCAATCGTGCGTTTTGATTACTAACGAAAACAATAACGTCCGAAACGGCCCGTTTTTCGGCATTCCCGTGTCCGGGCGGCTTAGGATAGCGTCCGGCATCACTTGACGATGCTTACCCCTCTACGATACTTCATCCAATGCGTCGCGCGCGCTTACACTACCGGAACGCCGAGTTAAGCGATCTTGTTTCCCGCATTGGGTCCAGGAGCGACGTCAAACACGTCGGTGACCTTCATAACGATGCAGCCTTTTGCCGGCAAGTTCGGGTTCCTCGCCTTTATGAGCTGCTTTATCGTCTCATAGTCGGGGCCGCCAGTCACGTAGTTGCCCGTGCCCTTCACCTGATAGCCCTCTCTTCCGACCCACGACGTGACGACCACATTGCAGTTCGCTTTCTTCGCATTTTCAGCTGTCTTTTTGAAGAAGTTGTCGCCGATAAGGATCGTCTCGGGATCGCTCACGACGATCGACCCCACAGGAACCGCGTTGGGTACGCCCGCATCGTTTACCGTCGCCACCACGACGGTTTTCATCGCTTTGATGTTCTCTATCACCTTTTCTGGCATTGCGACCATTCGACATGCCTCCTTGCGTATGCATGAAGAGGTCAACGATATACCCTTTTTCCTTGCGACGAGGCCCGCGCGGGGGGAATTGTCATTCGCGTCGAGTCACAGCGCGCCCCGCTGCTGCCACAAGAAGGTAGTTTTATTTGGTCAACTGCGTACGTTTACGGCATACAGCAAACTATGAAACGAAGTGTGTTTAGGTTAATCGTCTTGTTATTAACTGCTACGGTGCTTGCTGCGGTGGTTATCACAACCTTTCCTAATTCGTCTAAGCCCGATCACAGCGCCGATTTTGCGAGAAGCATTGAAGGTATAGGGTGGAGCCCCATAAATCCAATATCACAGATAGCCGACAATGTGTACTCGGGTTCGTATAGGGCAAACAGCGGAAATAGCAGCAGAAATGGAAGCTTTACCCTCACGGTGACGATCGAGATCGCACAGTCCGAAGCTGCGGCAAGAGACCGATATGGGCAGTTAGTACTCCAAAAACAGAATGATGGGTATGCCAGTGGGGAGAGCAACCTTGGTAACTCCACCATATGGGGGGGCCCGACGGCGTCGTGGTTTGGATATAAAACAAGCAGCCCTGTAAATGCATCGACGAGTGCATCGACGTATACTTTCTTGTACGCCTACGATAAAGAGATCAACAGCTGGGTAGTAGTAACTGAAACCACAGACACAATCGGTCAAAACCTCAGCTGATCTAGTTTTACCGTCTTTTCCGGCTGCAACCCCCTTTTTGGGTGAAGTAGCTGCAAAAAATTTGTTACACTACACCCGAAACCAAGGGTAATGTCGAAACTGCGAAAGATAATGCCTCTGGGGGCTGGTAGCTCGAAATCAGTTATGCGCGGTCGATTGAGAAACCGGTTTTGTAAACGCGTTCGATTCGTCGTTTTTCATAACATTTAAGCTCTGTCGTGCCGCCTACTAAACAGCTCACTTCATAGGAGGTGAAAAATGGCACAGGAACCGCTAACGCACCCGCAGCGACCGGCAAAAAAACGAGCGGCACAACAATTCCCTTTGTGGATCATGTACGTCTCTATCGCCGTGGTGTTCGGATGGCTTCTCTTCTTATCATTCTGGCTTTTCTACTATGCCAGTAGTTTTGGCATTCTCCAAAACCTTGCCATTCTCTTGCTCTCGCTCGTTGTCGCTTTGATCGTCGAAACGATCCTATGGGTTCCGTGGAGCATGAAACACGCCTGAAAACAGCAATTGTACGGTCAGGCTTGCCGGAGTCGGGGTGCAACGGTGCGTTACCGTTGCTCTTGCTTCAAGCTGCGTAACGCAGCTCGGGAGGAGAATGGAGCGGAGACGGTTCACGACGAGTCGAGCAGCTGCACCAAATGGGCGACATTGTCCTCTTGTGTGACAAATCGCGGCGGTATGCTTCGTTGAATGAATCCGGATATCCCGAGCACTTCTTCCATGTCAGATGACAGTGCGTACGTCGGCCGCCCG
Source organism: Methanobacteriota archaeon (assembly GCA_963805115.1). Taxonomy (GTDB): domain Archaea; phylum Halobacteriota; class Bog-38; order Methanoflorentales; family Methanoflorentaceae; genus Methanoflorens. The sequence goes on along the minus strand of CAWDSY010000014.1, from coordinate 101,127 downwards.
CTCGTGTCGGGTTTCTTCTGGCTGATCAGCAGCGCATGGTTCAACAGCCTGCTGTTGTTACTGCCAACGACGATCACAAGGTTCTCGAAGGCGTATCCGCGCTTGACGTGGGCGTTATACGGATAACGCTGACGACACGCGGCTCGCTCAGACGCTGACAACCAGTTGAAATCGATCACGTGATCGATCGTGAAATAGCCGACGAAGTACAGCGCTTCGGGATACTCGGCGTTGTCGTGATTAAACGGTTTTAATCCAGCGTAAAAAACGAGCGCGTCCCCTTCACCCAACTCAAGGAGAAACCGACGTTTTGCGGTAGCGTCACCATAGGTGCACGTTCCGAACTCAGGATCATCGTGCATCGGCACGTGCCTGAGCGCTGGTGGCACATAGGTCGATAGCGGTTTTCCCTTTCTGCCGATTCGCTCGCCGTACGTCGTGGCCGTGCACGATCGATACGTCTCCGGAATGGGAACGAATTCGAACGATCCGTCGTCAAAAATTGGGCCGTAGGTCCCGCCGCTTCCCTTGTCGATGCCAACGCGAAGTAACAACGCTTTCATTGTTCCGGGCTCCGCAAGTTCAGGTCCGCAGCAGATGATGGCAAGCTGTCCTCGGCGCGCACGTCCGAGGGTTCTGCCGCCTCTCGGCAAAGCGTACTATTGGTTGGCCGTAACAGGCGCATTTTTCCGCCGTTTGTGCAGAAGTTGCCCATATTACAATCAATTTCGTCGCGCGCGATAAAAATGTATGCTTGCTCTGAAAAATCGCGGAGCCCCATGCCTCCGCGCTTCGCGACAGCGCCCGTGTCGACTAATACCAAAACCACACCAAAATTACACCGAAACTACACCACAAGGCGGCTATTTGTGTGCTGGGCGTCGGTAGGGTCTTAAATCACCCGCACCAGCCGCATCGTAAATTGACTCGAATCTCACGGGCTTGCGCTGAGCGCAGTGCCAGTTTTGGCGTCCTTGAACGGTGTAGCGACGCCGGCCAGCCGTACTTGCTTATCCTGACGCCACAAAACCCTGGCAGCATCTCAGCTGGATCTACGGCACAGCCGAAATCATTTGCGCACGCAGTCTAATTAGACAGATTTTTTGCCGAGAAAATCCTTTCCTAGTTAAACCAGAAGAACAATTTGAAATCAAGCATAAAGCCGGTTAGGGAGGGTTGATATGGCCAATGAGTTCCGCAAGGAGATCGATAGTTTAGGTGAGGTTAACGTGCCTGCTGATAAGCTGTGGGGGGCGCAAACGCAACGTTCGTTGGAGCATTTTAGTATCGCGGGCGATTTGATGCCGCGAGAGATGATTGGATCCTACGCCATATTAAAGAAAGCAGCAGCTATCGTGAATTTCCAGCTCGGCCAGCTGACGCAGGACCGCCGGGATTTGATAGTCAAAGTGTGTGATGAAATTCTGGCCGGTAAACATCAGGACCAGTTTCCTCTTCATGTATGGATGACAGGAAGTGGGACTCATTTCAACATGAATGTAAACGAGGTTATTTCCAATCGCTGCTCCCAGCTAACGGGAAATCCCCTGGGCAGTAAAATACCGGTGCATCCCAATGATCACGTTAACATGTCACAGTCTTCAAATGACTCATTTCCGTCGGCCATGCATATTGCCGCGGCAAAAGAGACGAATCAACGATTAATACCGTCCGTGAGACAGTTACGTGATGCATTACACGCCAAGGCAGAAGAATGGAAGGACATTGTGAAGGTTGGCCGCACCCATATGCAGGATGCTACTCCCCTCACCCTTGGGCAGGAATTTTCTGGCTATGTAGGGCTGTTGGATGATAATCTAGACCGTTTAGATACCAATGTGCAAGGAGTATACCGGTTGGCTTTGGGAGGCACTGCCGTAGGGACGGGAATTAATGCCCCTCAGGGATTTGACGAAAAAGTGGCGGCTCAAATCGCAAAACTAACTGGCCTTCCGTTTGTAACTGCGCCAAACAAATTCGCCGTCCAAGGCTCTCATGATGCCCTGGTCATGCTGAGTGGGGCCCTAAAAACCCTGGCAACGTCTCTATATAAAGTTGCTAATGATATTCGTATCTTAAGCTCTGGGCCGCGCTGTGGGTTAAATGAGCTTAGTATTCCATCCAATGAGCCAGGGTCGTCCATTATGCCAGGGAAGGTCAACCCATCGCAGTGTGAAGCTTTGGCTATGGTGGCCGTGCAGGTAATGGCGAACGATACCGCAGTTGCTTTTGGTGGGGGAGGTGGTTATCTGGAAATGAACGTGTACAAACCACTAATAATCCACAACATCATGCATTCCATCCGAATTATGGCAGATGGGTGCCATAACTTCCGGTTGTTCCTGGTGGAGGGAGCTGAACCTAATCGAAAGCAGATTAACACCCTCTTGGAACGATCGCTCATGCTGGTAACTGCTCTTAGCCCTATTATTGGCTACGATAAAGCATCAAAAGTCGCCCACTATGCGCTCGATAATGATTTAACGCTTAAAGAAGCTGTTATAGAGCTTGGCTGTATGCCAGAAGACGAATTTGATCGCGTGGTCGATCCGGCGAAGATGGTGTATCCCCGTGTCGCTCAGCGTGAAGGTGACGGCAATTAGAGACGGGAAACTCGTCTAAAATGGCTATTCAACAGTTGCTTTTCCGCATAACGTGTAATGGAGGTCAGTAGTGATTCGTCACCACGATGTGCTCATCATCGGAGGGGGGTTAACTGGACTTCGAGCTGCTCTGCGCATCTCAGATGCCGGCCTAAACGGGGCGGTAGTCTCCAAGGTGCATCCGTTGCGGTCTCATTCTGTGGCAGCCCCCGGCTGCCAGCGAATCTGCTCAATTGGGGTCATCATCACCGCAATCGGGGTCAGCGAGAGACATGCAGCTTCGATTAAAACTCGGCTAACACTCGCCGCCTAGAAAAAAGGTCATTATGCATCTAATTTCGCCATTAGACAAAACCACACATGAAATATGTCATGCTATCCATGTGATTAGCACCGGTTAGGAGGGAGAAAATGCTCACCAAGGCGTTAGTTTTGACGGACGGCGAAGCGTCGGCCTGCTCACAAAAAAATAAGGGTTGGATTGTGCATAGCCGTATCTTTGATCTCTCTTTATTGCCTGTTTGTAGGCGCAGGCTGCGACAATCCACCAGATGGGAACTAGCACGATTTCTATACCAATAATTATCGTCCTAGTATCCCTAGTACCAGCCGTACCACCGCCAGCTGTTGCCGCAAACCCACCGCCACCCATTCCACCAACAGTGGTGGTAATAGCCGCCGTGGTGGTAGCCGCCGTGGTGGCCGTGATCCCAGCCGCCGTGATCCCAGCCGCCGTGATGCTGTTGGACCGTGGCCGGCGTCGCTGCGCTTACTCCAATAGTTAAGATTGAGAGCAGCATAATCGACACCAATGCGATTCCGATAAGTCTTTTCATTTCGATTTCACCTCCTCATATTTTGACTTCACAAGCGGTTAGCAGAAATAACAGCGGGATACCGTGCTTTTTTCGCAGTTAAGCGCATTCTGGCGCACGTCGCTGCTTATGTGCTGCCTTCGGGTCAATGCTTGGCGTGAAACTCTGCAGATTGTTGATGAGAACTGGATTATAGTCCTGTTGGTGACCTTTGTCACCACTTGACCGAGGCGATATTGGACATTTCTGGATTATAGTCCTGTCGGTGACCTTTGTCACCACTTGACCGAGGCGATATTGGACATTTCTGGATTATAGTCCTGTCGGTGACCTTTGTCACCACTTGACCGAGGCGATATTAGACATTTTATGTGCACCTCTTTATGCCAGCGGGGCTTGACAGGTTAAATAACTTTGTAACAAGCCTGTGTCACGCTTTAAATTGTCTAAATTAGACAAAACCACACATGAAATATGTCATGCTATCCATGTGATTAGCACCGGTTAGGAGGGAGAAAATGCTCACCAAGGCGTTAGTTTTGACGGACGGCGAAGCGTCGGCCTGCTCACAAAAAAATAAGGGTTGGATTGTGCATAGCCGTATCTTTGATCTCTCTTTATTACCTGTTTGTAGGCGTCGTAGGCTGCGACAATCCACCAGATGGGAACTAGCACGATTTCTATACCAATAGTTATCGTGAACTACCACCAATGACACTGCCAGAACCAATTGAGAACCCACCGGAACCCATTCCACCGCCAGCCCCACTCCCAACCGCAGTGCCAGCGGGGGTGGTGGTGGTGATCGCCGTGATGCTGTTGGACCGTGGCCGGCGTCGCTGCGCTTACTCCAATAGTTAAGATTGAGAGCAGCATAATCGACACCAATACCATTCCGATTAGTTGCCTTTTCATTTCGATTTCACCTCCTCATATTTTGACTTCACAAGCGGTTAGCAGAACTAACAGCGGGATACCGTGCTTTTTTCGCAGTTAAGCGCATTCTGGCGCACGTCGCTGCTTATGTGCTGCCTTCGGGTCAATGCTTGGCGTGAAACTCTGCAGATTGTTGATGAGAACTGGAATTGTTGATGAGAACTGGATTATATTCCTGTCGGTGACCTTTGTCACCACTCGACCAAGCTATTGGACATTTCTGGATTATAGTCCTGTCGGTGACCTTTGTCACCACTTGACCGAGGCGATATTAGACATTTTATGTGCACCTCTTTATGCCAGCGGGGCTTGACAGGTTAAATAACTTTGTAACAAGCCTGTGTCACGCTTTAAATTGTCTAAATTAGACAAAACCACACATGAAATATGTCATGCTATCCATGTGATTAGCACCGGTTAGGAGGGAGAAAATGCTCACCAAGGCGTTAGTTTTGACGGACGGCGAAGATGACTTGCTAAGCCTCGCACTAGAAGAAATGAAGACCAAAACCTTTGAGGAGTCCCAGATTAGCCTCGATGATGTGGGGGCTCTCAACGCTCTTGTTTTACATTTCAGGGACGCAGAGAAGTTAGAACCGGATAAGGAAGCACGTCAAATATCTGTTAACCCATTGAGCAAACGCCTTTTTCTGGGGCATATTATCGGTAGAGAGGGCAGCACGGACACAGCAAGCGGATCGCGGCAGAGCTGACCTTCGAGAATTAAACGCGCCCTGGTTAAATCGGGACCAAAAAGTGGTGCTTTCCGAGGAGCTACGGCCCTGCCACTTCTTTTTCAAGTCGTCAAGGTCGTTTCGCAGTGAAGTCACTGCTTCCCCGGGCTAGCATCCGAGTGTGTTTTGTGGCTATTCAGGATAATCTATGCAACTATCCAACTTGTATGTATTGCGTCGTCGTAGTCTTTGAAATGTTTGTAAAATTCCCTTTAAAAAACCGTTCTTTTCTATCGCTAAGATTGCATACTGGGAACAACTCGGATAAAATCTGCAACGCGAAGATAGATTTGGAGAGATGAGTATTTGATAGCCCCTGACGGCGTTTATTGCTAATTTACCTAGCAACTTCACGCGCGATTTGCTCTTTTCGTATATTCTTTGAGCCACACTCAGGACATTTGTTTAAATCAGTTACTTTTTTATCGGGTATCAACGCAGCAGGTGCGCACCCTGAACAACACGTCATGCTTTTGCCGAGATTCTGCATAGCAGCGCCAGCACTTTCCAATTGCTCCTGTTTGCAATAATGCCATATTTTGCCACAGACGTTGCAAGTGCATCTTGTTTCTGTGATAGTTTTTGTTTTTGGGATTTTGTTGCTTATGTTTCCTTTCGTCATACTATGCTTATTACTGCGTGCGAATAACCCTTTGCGCAACGTTTTTTGTGGTTTCCCGACTTGTGAAGATGTGTTGTTAAAACCTAAGCCACAATGAGGACAATAATTAGACTCCGTTCTAATTTCGCCACCGCAACCTCACCAAACCTTAGCAATGAAGTTGTAAGTTATTATAAGGTTTTTTCTCTTTGCTGTTGGTTTTGTGTGTAGTTGCTCGTGCGTCATTGCCTCCTCCTTGCTTGAACCGAGGCAAACGACAACAAGCAAATAGAAATTGGAAGGAACGTTCGGCCGAGACAACCCGTTTTTTTAGACGACCTCGACCAGCTTATTAAGCAACGAATCGACGAGCATGGAACGATAGAGCTCTCAGAGCTCAGGCGCGAGTATCCGGATGACCTGGGGCAAGTGCCGTATAGCACCTTGCATTATCGCGTGAGCTCATTGGCCCAAGAGAACTTTATACGGATAGCGCGAGGCCGGAAGGCCCTCATCTGTTATTCGATAGAGGGATAGGCCATGCCCGCAGCGAAGAACGAAAGCGGCAATGGTCACAATCTTCACAGTAAACCATAGTTTCCTCGTATAGTGAGGCATTTAAGACTCATCATTAAGCATCTGCCTGCTGTAGAAGCTCATTTGCGCGTTTCTCGCTCACATTAGTAGTAGTTTTGTGGCCAGAATGACGTTTTCTGTTTATTATTACCTTATCTTCAGGAAAGCTCTAACATCATCTTATTCACCGACTCCAATGAAGCAAGCATTTTTCTGTAGTTCATCGAAGTATGCCTTTAGAGCTCGCCTCCTTCGCTCGTGTTCGGCTAATAGTTCTAACACTTCTTCTTGAGTCATTTTCCACCTTCTCTGACTTCTTTGTCGGGCGAAGGAGGCAGTCTAAATAAAAGCTCAGGTTAACGTTTGGAAAGGCAATTACACATACTGCCAATATAAATAGTGTGTCTTGCCATCCCATTTAGGCCACGACCATCATCTCTCCAACGCTGTGCTCTTGGTGCTTGTTCCTATAGGTGAGTTGGCAAAAGCCAGCAAAGGTGACTCCCATTGGTACCGCTGCGATGAGTGAGATAGTGCGTTCCGCAGTTCGTTCTTTAAGGGTGGCTTGCATCTCTTAACCTCGGCGGGCGCCGATCGTCACGTGCATCAATCGCGAAGCACTGCGTGGGTAGAATATAGCTTTCGACGGAGTGGCTTATCTTTTATGCGTGTGAAACTAGTCGCCAATTAGTTTGAGCGCCTTCTGTGTTTCGTTTCTCCCCCCTCGCCAGCCAAGGAGGCACCGCGGCTAGTCTCTGGCAATGCGCAGGCAGCAATATCACTCGGTTTTGTGCTCTATCGCACTTGATTGTTATCTGGTGAGATACGTTTCGTGATGCAACCGCTGATCGCCTTATTTTGGCCCAAGCATCAAACCTTTTTGAACCGGTGCGGTTACACAACCTTAGCAATTGTAGACCGAGGCAAAATATAGACCAATGAAAGCTATTTGAGCGTCTATAACAAATTTGTTACGATGTCTGTACTTCCAGCACACCAGACGACCATGATTGGCAGTATGCCCCATTTGACCCCCAAAGAGGCTCTTCAGGCACTTCAACAAGTTCCACTCACTATTCCAGCCTGGCCGCAGTTGCCGAGACGGTCATTTAAGGAAGCCCTGATTCCTCAGTACGCCGAAGCGTTTCCGGGTATTCGAGTTGATGAGGTCGCGAAGCGCATCTGGGTGCAGGTTGATGACGATCTGCCCAACGCCATGGTTGAGTTTTATGAACACATTGTCGCGGAGCACGTGGATGCCTTTGCGATTTCCGAAGAGTACGCCGCCGGCCTGCACGGTATGTTGCGACAGCTGGCTGCTGCCAATATGAAACTGCCATTTCTGAAAGGGCAGGTTACAGGCCCCTTTACGTTCGGTTTAGGGCTGGCGGATCAGGAACGCCGCTCGGTCTGGTTCGACGAACAATATCGCGACATTGTGCTGAAAGGTCTGGGCATGAAGGCGCTCTGGCAAATTCAACAATTGCAGCCTTACACTGAGCAAGTGATGATCTTCTTCGATGAGCCGGTGCTTTCCGCGTTAGGCACGGCCGCATACATGATGGTTCAGGATGAAGAGGTGATTAATGGACTGAATGAAGTCTTTGAAATTTCTCACAATGCCGGCGCGTTGGTGGGCGTGCATTGCTGCGGCAACATGGATTGGGGCCTGCTTGCCAGTACCAAGATCGACATCATTGCCTTTGACGCGTATTTTTATGGCGCTAAAGTGGCGCTCTATCCTGACAGAATTCAGGCCTTTTTGGAACGCGGCGGGATCTTGGCTTCCGGCCTGGTGCCGACCGGTGACGTCGAGAAACTGCGCGCCGAAACGCCCGATAGCCTCAAGCAGAAACACGAAAGCCTTATCCAGGAATTTGTCGGCAAAGGGATTGCTGAAAATCTGTTACGTGAACAATTTCTGTTCACGCCGTCCTGCGGCATGGGCACACTCTCAGAAAGCGATACGGCGATAGTGCTGAAACTGCTTGCTGCCACCCAAACCTTTTAGGATGAGGAGCGTTTTTCAGCTGGGGATGTGATATATCCAGGCTTGCAGACGAGCGGCGATCTTACCCCGGAAGCATGAAGTGTCGGACTTGGCCTGTGAGTGCGTCGGCCGGGGCGGCGAGTTCGTGGGCCGATTGCCCGAGTTGTTTGACGGTCGCCATGTTTTCATCCACCAGCAATCACATCTTCCATGAAATTCGTCACACGCATCGTGCTTTGCTGTTGTTCGCCGGATTCCGCCGCTGAAAAAGCAGCCCCGACAGACACTAAAACGACGTTTCAGGCGCCGATGCTCTCCGCCGTATGAAGACGGGGGCTTTAGCATTTATTTTGGGATTCCCTTGTTGTTTTTCTTGCCGTCGCTCGTTCTCAGGAGGCGAGAATGGATGATTGAGAGAGGGGCGGTCTTAACAGGCAGCGACGCGGAGTTATTGAGCCGTGCGCTTGCAGAAGTAAAAAAAAAATCTATGAGGACTCCGAGGCGAGTTTGGGTGATACCCAGGCACTCGATGCACTCGTTTCGTGGTTCAGAACTATAGAGAAGGAAGAACAGGAAAAGAAAGACGTCACACGTATCTTAACCCCTTACGTAAGCGCCTTGTCCTTGGTACGCTTCTATATAGGTCAGTCGGTACGGACAGGCGCGCGAGCTGATCGCGGCAGGGCTGAAGCCGAGGGGGCTCATTGGCAAGCCCGAGCCGTTTTAGCTACAGTCATTAACCGCAAGGTTCCGTTAAGTCTATCAAGCTTAACCCCAAGTGGTCCATGTGCGCTCGTATTTCCGCAGCCACAGCGCGCAAATAAGGCTCGTCTAGTTGTAAGTCCTTAAGCTTGTTTAACTGGCCACACGCCCGTTCGACTTCATAAATTAGGGCTTCTTGGCCTGTGACAAAGCTGGGCTCTTTTGGCTTGCGCTCCTGTGTAGTCATAAATAGTCACTGTGTTTGCACTACTATTAGCCACTTCACACGACCATCGACGTGAGCGTTTCGACCATATATTGCGGTCAATCGACTCCGCTGGCTGAATGGGCTCCTAGGAAAGCGCCTTTTCCTGGGCACGCTTCTCGAGAGGCAAGGCCGTGCGGATGAAAAGTGACTTACACTTCACCCGCATGTCCTTGGTTCTCGCCACATTTCTTCCATTGGAGCGTGCGGCGCGGACCGGTTGTTTGCACCCGCGCACGCCATATAATCTCACCTAATCCAAAATCAAAAAATCAATCCAAAAAATGGCAATCGGGCTACCTCTGTTGCCCCGCGTTTAACAGCTCCTCGACATAAAATGGAGAAGAAAATAATGGTTTATGAGTAATGGGTGACTATGGATTTAGAAAAAGCAACTTCGTACATTGACGCTCTATACGAAAAAAGGGGGCTCAGTAAAAAAGGATACATTGAGGTCACGGAGTTACAGGAATCGGAACCGTCGTGGATGATGACGTGTCGAGGATGCTTTATGTCTTAACTCAACTGACTCGCGCACGAAGGATTTTAGAAATTGGGACTAGTATAGGATATTCAACAGTATCAATAGCTAATGCTGTGAAAGGATATGACGGCAAAATCCTCTCTATTGAGTACGAGCAACACATTGCACAGCAAGCGATGAAGCATTTTGAACGTGCTGGGGTTACACGGAACATTGAAGTGAAAATTGGTGATGCTCGCGAAATAGTTCCCCGAATTCGAGAACACTTTGATTTAATATTTCAAGATGTTGGTGATAAAGAGCTGTACCCTTTGTTATTTGACGATTGCGTTCGTCTTTTAAGACCTGGCGGACTCCTTTTGGCAGAAGACACGCTGTTTCCTGTTATGGGGCTGGATATTAGGGGGACTCGTTCCGTTGCACCCATACAAAAGTTTAATGAAATGGTTGCCGATAGCTCCTTTTTAGAGAGTACGATACTACCAATAGGCGACGGATTAACCATAGCTGTAAAGATGAGCTAGCGAGTGTTTTTTATACAATACTATTCTTCACAAAACTGTCCTACACAAAATATCCCTAGAAGATTGCTCATATAGCCTCTAAGAATCGCAGGTGGCTTTCCTTTTCATTCTAATATGCTAACTTTATGCACCAGATAAAATCGACAAAATTCCGTCATCAGTGCTTGCTGGTGTGGGTACCGCGGCAAGCCTCAATACTGTTCTTTCCCGTTACCACATCGAGGCTTACGACTCTCCTTTAATGGTCGCCTGGTGACGAGATCGCGCGATTCGACCTGTAAACGAACCACTCAAAGAAGTCTGAAGGACACAAAATGACACTCGAGGAGAACGCTCATTCGCGCATCGGCTACGAGTGGATTGCGCTTTCCGTAACGACCATAGGCGTGTTGATGGCGTCGATCGATGGGTCCGCCGTGATCATCGCGCTGCCCACGATCTTAGCGGACCTGCAGGCGAGTTTTATCACCATGATGTGGGTACTCTTAGGGTACCTGCTTATCGTCGCGGCCATCGTACCCGTGGTGGGCAGGCTCGCCGACATACTGGGACGTAAGAACCTCTACAACATCGGCTTTGTCATCTTCACCGTCGGGTCGCTGCTGTGCGGGCTGTCACAGCCGCAGTTCCACGGCGTTGACCTGTTGGTGTACCGCATAATACAGGGCGTCGGAGGAGCGCTGCTCATGACCAACAGCGTCGTGATCGTCACCGACGCCTTTCGCAAGGGGAACATCGGCTTCGCTCTCGGCGTGAACGGGGTCGCGTTTTCCGCGGGGTTCCTCCTCGGCCCGCTCGTCGGCGGCGTGCTTACCGCAATTTCGTGGCGGCTCGTGTTTCTCGTGAACGTGCCCATCGGCATTTTCGGCACGATTTATGGGGTGTACAAGCTCAGAGAACCGGTCGTTCCGCTTGCCGATCAGATTTTTGATTGGGCCGGAGCCATTACGTTTACGACGGGGCTGACGGCACTCCTGCTCGCAGTGTCGCTCTATGCGTTTCCCATCACTGGCGTGTGGGTCGTGTACGTCCTGTGCGTGGTCACAGTGGTCTCGTTCGCGGCGTTCATCTTCGTGGAAGGACGCGTCCGTCAGCCGATGCTGAACCTTCACCTTCTCTCGAACCGCGTCTTCACGTACGCCACCGCGGCGAGTGGGCTCAGTGGTCTGGCCCGAGGTGCCGTGCTCTTCGTCCTCATCTTCTTCTTGCAGGGGCCCTACGGACTTGACCCCCTCACGGCAGGCATTCTCTTGACGCCATTTGGTGCGGCGCTGTTGGTCACTGCGCCGATTTCAGGACGCCTCTCTGACCGCTATGGGGCGCGGTACCTCGCCACCGGCGGACTCCTTATCGACGCTGGGGCGCTCATCGGGATGGTCACTATCGTGAGCACGACGCCGTATTGGGTGCTGGCCGTGCTAATGGCGCTCATAGGGGCTGGATCGGGTATCTTCTGGTCGCCAAATACGAACGCGGCGATGAGCGCCGTGGAGCCGAACGAGCGTGGCGCGGCGTCCGGCATCCGGACGATGGTCCAGAATACCGGTCAGATGCTCGCCATCGCGATCGCGTTTCCTCTCGTCCTCAGCACGCTTCCCGTGGCGGTCATGTACCACGTTTTTCTGTACGGTGGGGGGTTGAGCAGCGATCCACTCGTCTTGGCAGCCTTCGAGCTCGGCATGCACCAGGCATTTCTCGTGTCAGCGGCCATCTCTGCGTTGGCCGCCATCATCTCGTTTATGCGGCCGAAACACGCACCGCACGACGCTACGGCGGCTACGTAACATACACGATACTACCCAGCCACCCTGTGCCAGTTTTATCAGCTTATCGGAGCGCTTTTCATTTCGCCAAAAGGAAGCCACATCGGGCGTCTTTCTAGGGAGGCAGCAGTAACCTCCGTTGCACGTGTAATTGGGCTTCCAAAGATAACCGCAGTTGCCGTCGAGGATCCCTAATTCCTGGGGCCATCAGGATTGACCTCACATGAAGCAGCGATTTGGCCGTTCATATGGCCCCGCCACGTACGACGCTTATTACGTACGGCCCCCGTCATGTGACAAAATGTACGTTTTTTAACGCTTTGCTATCCGAAAAAGAGACATTTTGCGCCTCAGCCAGTGATAGCATCCAGCACCGGATCACAAAATGTTTTTTGCGCCATAAGCGATCAAAAAGTTATGTGCCCTCTTTGACTGTCCTCGCCGTCCGCGCGTGGGCAGCCAACAAGACGACCGTGATAAGCGGCACAAGAATATCATCGTAGGAGAGCGACTTGCGGCAAATCTATGATGCTGTGCCCTTTTGACTTTTTTTCATATGATAAGCCGTTCCTCAAGATTTTTCGTTTGCGTTTTGGAAAATTCAAGCTCATTCTGTAGCTCTCGGGTCTGGTCCGTCTGACTATTAATTAGCCCGGCCTAAACTATTTATATTAGGGCTGCCTAAATATTACAAAGAGAACTATGTCGGAGGAACACAAGTTAAGCTCCTCAGAAGAGGAATATCTTGAAGCCATTTACACGAGGCAGGAAGGAAGTGCCCGAGCCGCTACAACGCGAGATCTTGCGGACTGTCTCGGCGTGAAGGATGCCAGTGTCACCGAGATGCTCAAGAAACTGAGCGAAAAGAAGCTCGTAAATTACACGCCCTACCACGGCGCAACGCTCACCGAGGCGGGACTTACGATCGCTACCAAAGTGAAACGGAAGCATCGGCTGCTTGAGCGCTTCTTGGTGGATATCTGTGGGATCGATAGATACGAGTCCCACAAGCAGGCGTGCGAGATCGAGCACGTCATTTCAGATAAGGCGATCGATACCCTCTCCACGCAGCTGGGACACCCTGCGACGTGTCCCGGCGGAAGCGCGATACCCGAAGGCGAGAAAGAGGACGAAACGGAGATCTCAAAGCTGTCTGAGATGGGAAAGGGGACGTACATGATACGCTTCTTGACGTCTCCCGAGCCCGAGACGATCAGCCGGCTGTGCTCACTCGGCCTCATCCCGGGGCTCCCCGTGAAAGTGTTGCGGAAGATCGCCCACGGCCCCATTGTCATCGAGATGAAGGACACGCAAATCGCGCTTGGCAGGGACGTTGCGGAGTCTCTTCTCGTGAGCCCAGAAGAAGAGAAAGAAAAAGGAAGACGAGAGCGAGCGAAAAGGGCGCCCGCTCACGTTACCCCAGGCTAGCGCGTATCCCACGTAATGCGCGACGCGCAGACTCATTAACAATGGAGCGGAGCCGCTAGGTCACCACACATATGCCAGAGATACCCTCGTTTTTGAAAAAGTGGAAGACCGCGCCGAAGGAGGCGCTGGCAGAACCAACTATGGGTGCGTTATGCCCCCCCGTGCCGGAGACGCCCTCGCTTTCAAAAACGCAGGACACCACATCGAAGCAGTTCGCGCTGATGGGTAACCCCTCTGCAGGGAAAAGCGCGATGTTTAGCCAGATGACCGGAGTGAGCGTCATCGTCTCCAACATCCCACAGACAACGGTGATGGTGCAAAAGGGGCTGTCGCAAGTTAACGGGCACAAACTCCTTATTTATGATCTCCCCGGGGTCTATTCGATCACGGCCGTTACCGAAGATGAGGCGGCGACAAAGGAATTTCTGCTCAGCACTCCCCTGGACGCCGTCATTGATATCGTGGACGCCACCCGGCTCGAGCGGAATCTCTACCTTACGCTGCAAATGCTTGAGCTCGGCCTGCCCGTCGTGGTGTCCCTCAACCAGGTCGATCTGTTAAAGACGCTCGACCTTGACATCGACGTCGCCGATCTCGAAAAGGAGCTAGGGGCGCGAGTGGTGCCGACCATCGCCACCCAGGGCCAAGGCGTGCACGCGACGCTCGAAACCGCCTATCACAACGCCGAACGGCCATTGAAACGGGCGCCTCGTCAGGTGAGCTATGACGACCACGTCGAACGCGCGTTAGCGGCGATCATCCCACTGCTTCCCGAAACGGGCATCCCCAAACGGGGGTTTGCGGCGCGGCTCCTTGAGGGCGATGAGGACTTTGAATCGCGCGTGGATGAGCACACGCTCGCGCGCGTCAAAGAGTTTAGGGATGAGGTAGAGCGGGCTCACGGCGAAGACGTCGCCATAACCATCGCACGGGGACGCTACTCGACCGCCGACCTCATCGCGAGTGCGGTGCTGGTGAAGAAGGTACACAAACCGACGTTCGCAGAGAAGTTCGGCGACATGGCGACGCGCCCGCGGACGGGGTACCCCCTGCTCGTCGGGCTCATCGGCGGCATGCTGGCCCTCATCTTTTTCGTGGGAGGCTATCTGAGCACCCTGATCACCACGTTCTTCGAGGGAATCGTTTTCACCCCGGTCTTTGGGATCGTTGATGCACACGTTGCTAACGTGTTCATCACGTCCGCCGTCCACTCCACGCTGCTCGCCATAGCTGCGGCACTCGCCATCGCCGTTCCATACATCATGGTCTTCTTCATTTTCCTGGCGATTCTCGAAGACGTCGGCTACCTCCCACGGGTAGCGGTGTTGCTCGACAGGCAGGCGCACATCCTGGGCCTACGCGGCCGATCCATTATCCCTCTCCTCTTTGGCTACGGCTGCAGCGTGCCCGCGATAATGGCGACGCGGGCCCTTCCCACGAGAAAGGAGCGGATCATCACCACCGCCCTCATCACGATGATTCCGTGCTCGGCGCGCACTGCGATAATCCTCGGCGTCGCGGCGACCTACGCGGGAATCCAGTACGCGCTTGCCATCTACCTCATCTCCATCGTGCTCATCATCGCCACCGGGAGGCTGCTGCGATCAACTGTGCCAGGAAGGACGGCGGGGCTCGTGCTCGAAATTCCACTCATCAGGAGGCCGGCGCTCGTCCCGATCCTGAAGAAGACGTGGCTGCGGATGAAGGAGTTTCTTTACATCGCCGTGCCCCTGCTCATTGTTGGGAGTATCGTGTTCGGATGGCTGGAATTAACCGGCCTGAGTCAATTCATCGAGGCGCCGATGGCGCCGATCACCGTCGGTATTCTGGGACTTCCCTCCTTCACGGCCATCTGCCTCATCTACGGGGTGCTGAGGAAGGAGATGGCCGTGGAAATGCTTGCCATCGCGGCGGGAACGTTCATATTTAGCACGGTGATGACTCCGGTGCAAATATTCGTGTTCTGCCTCGTCGTCACCCTCTACATTCCGTGCCTTGCGACGTTTGCCGTCATATCGCGGGAGCTCAGCGCACGGTGGGCTGCGGGCATCGGGATCTTCACCATCGTTGTGGCACTCATCGCTGGCGGGGTTGCATTTCGTGTGCTCACGTACGCGCATTGGTGATAAAAAGGAGAAGCAGGACGTTTGCGAATACGAGTGGGGGCTCCGTAATCACCCCTTAGGTCGATTCTTGTTCTTTCTTCGTCGAATCGTGAGTACTGAGGCGAGCGAAAAAGCGAGAATCACTCCAAGAACCGCGAAGACCGCCGACCCGTTAGCAAATCCGACGTTTGAGGCGTTTGCTGCTCCCACAGCAGTGGTTCCCACGCTGCTCGATGAAGCAACGGCGCCATTACCCGTCGTCGTCACCGAACGATCGAGCGTTGTGAACTGCACGCGTCCGGTGCCCTGCAAGTAATCGATGTAATTGGCGAGCATGTTCACCTTCGAGGCAGAGACGGTAAGATTGGCCGCCTCGAAATAGGCGGGGTGATACAGCACCACGAAGGTGTTGATGCTATAAGGATCGTTGAGCCACTGGTTGGTTGCGCTCTCGAGCGACTGAAGGGTATTGTTACCGAGCTCAATCGAGATCGTATCCAATCTCATGCCATCCAGGTTTCCCCCATTCTGGATGAAATCTGCAAAGGCGGTGCTATATTCCGTAAACCCCAGCGCTTCTGCCGCCTTTAGCGTGTTGTTGTCGCTCTTGTCAAATGGAGGGAGAAACGAAGTGGGCGTGACCCCGAACGCCTGGGTGATGTCGTCGCGCCCCTGCTTGATTGCGTCGTATTGCGCGGCATACGGCCTCCCATAAAATTCACTGGGCCCCCCCGGTGACGGCCCAATATCCAGGTGCGTATAGCCGTGCTGTGCGAATTGAAAAAGATGGTTTGAGGTGAGCGATTGCATGTAATCGAAAAACGTTTGATTTACTTCAATCAGCTGGTTGCCCGAAGGCGCAGGGTACGGATGCGGAATGATGCCCAGCGTCACCGGCACATTCTTGTCGATGTGCACTTGGTTGACAGCCTGAAGCTCGGCGAAGTCGGCGTTAGGCGCGACGTCATCATCTCTAAATATCACATACTTAGTCGTTTGCGCAGAACCCGTCGCCCCACTGCCTGCGCCCGTGAAGAGCATCGAGAATAGAAGTATTGAAACGAGAGAGCAGACGAGGACGATTTTCGGTCTGACTCTTGCATTGCGTTTGATTTCCTTTAACTTGTCTTGCGGCACTGGCACACTCGGAGGCGTTGTTAGTACCAAGAGACTTGGCGTACTCTCGCCTATCAATGGTTCGCGTTGAAGATCGACCGTGAATGGTGATCGCTCTTCCCAAAAATGGCAAGCCCATTAGTTGGTAGAATTAATGGTATATAATATTTTAGGCCAGCCTAATATATACATTTCGCACGTTCAATTGCTGAAGCACGTATTTACGGAAGTTTTTAACGCGCTTGTGTTTCTCTAAAAGAGGAAGTCAGACGACGATCGAAGAGCAATACGCACGTATACTGTGCTGCATCTAAATATTGCTTCGCAAGAGGGCGCAGCATCCGGTTTCTGCAGAGATACCGGTACGCCTCCCAACTAGACAAGCACTTCTTTTTCTTCGGCACCATCGTCTCTGCACTACTGAGCGTCAAAATCACCTCTTCTGTATGATTTCTCTGCTTTTGCGCGCGATTCACGGTATCCACTTAAATATGACCTCGCCATCGCGTGGCGGCGGCGTCTCGGTATCTTTCGCCGGATAGCCGAAAATGAGCGGCACCATTAAACGGTACCCTTCCGGCACGTTCAGCTCTGCCAGCGTGTTCTGATCAGAACCCAGCGGCATGCCCAATCCTATCCAACAGCTGCCGATGCCAAGTGACCGGGCGGCGATCAGCATGTTCTCGGCCGCGGCCGCGCAGTCGTACTCATGCGAAGTATACGGATGCGGCATCGCGAACATGAGGATGAGTACTGGAGCATTGTAGAAGATGTTAAATTCCGGCATTTTCAGCGCTTTCATAACGTTCTCTGGCCGCTTAATCGCGGGGTCAGAACTCGTGCCCATGTCTAGCCACAATTTTTTCGCTCGCTCGGAAAGCCTGTCAATCATCTCCCTGTCCTTGATGACCACGAACCTCCGCGGTTGGTCCCTCGTGGGATACGGCGCATAGGGCGCATACGTGCCCGCTTTGATCAGTTCTCGAATAATGTCATCGGGCACGTCATTCGGCTTGTAATCCCTCACAGACCTCCTCAAATAGATGTCCTCAAAAACGGCGTTCATAGCATTCCTCCGCTGCCCCCATAGTTGCCGCGAACAATTAAGCTTTTGCTACTGTGGAATCGTCAACTGCCGGCACTGCGCGGCATCATAAAGCCCAGAAGCTTCCTTCGTTTACCGGGGACTTTTTTTAGGTGGGCCTGATCGACTGAGGCCACCGGCCATAATTACGGGCGCCGCTAAATGACAACGCTTAAGCTGTCACGCCGCCGTTTCGCCGTTTTGATTGGTGATATAAGATGAACCAAAAAACTTGTAGCATTGTTTCTGGTTATAGTGATGCCGGCTCGGCATTGACCACCGCTGGTCTTCCAACAACGGCCACGGAGGCGGCAGCCACGGCAACGTGGAGTTTTTGGAGTCAGCGTTTGACGTGGTGAGCTAGAAAATAACCAATCCGGCGTTGTGACTATGAACGAACAAGAGTATTGTGCAAACTGTGGATCGGCCAATCCGACCAGTGCCACGTCTTGTGCAAACTGTGGCACGACGTTAAAGCCCAAGCGGCCGTGGTTCGGACCCAAGCGGATCGGCTACGGGATCAGTCCCAAGACCTGGCAGGGGTGGCTCATCCTTGCCGTCTTTGTTGCCGCCGTGACCGGGATAGCCCTCTGGCTCGCCCGCTGACGATCAACAGCGAGGGGGTCGTGCACAGCACTTATACTTATTTTGGCCGTGGGGGCTCACTACATCCTCATTTTTTCGATGAGAATCTGTTAGAAACGCAGTAGCGAGGTCGGCGATTTGTTCTCGCGCTCGGCCGAACGTAATCAAAAAACTTTTGCCGACAATCCGCAACGTCCCCATTGATCGAAGTGTCGCTGCATCGTGCCCGTCATATCCAGACTTCATACCGTTTCAAGACGTAGAGCTCCTGAAACAATAGATTGAAAATATGCCCAATAAAAATCTAGGATATTCAGAGCTGATTTAAATGAAACTTGATCCTTCGTCTGCTGGTATTTCCCTTTTCTTGTGCATGGAATCAAGAATGCTATCCTTGTTTTCTTGGATCTTCAGAGGCGCGCGGAGCAGCTTGAATTATGTTGCAAAGAACTCCGCGGGACAATGAGTCCCAATAATCTAAAGAGATTAGTAGAGAAGGTTCTAAAAGAAGACGTTGGGCGGTCAGGAGGTTCACGTGGCTCACGAATGGCTAAAGGATCACCCAAAGAACACCTAACCAATAATGCACGGGAGGTGAGAAACTAATGAGCGAACCCAAAATCTGCCCTGGTTGCCCGACAGGAGGAAGAATAACAGGTGCAGAACCTATATTAGACCCAGGAACAGGCGGTCTTCTCAAACGTATTATTGAGCCGTGTTCAAAGTTCCGCTACCACCCTTCCAAAAAAAACCCTGAGAGATATGAATACTGCCTGAAGCAGTTCGGAGGAGCGAAAAAAGAGTAGACAAGGCGTTAATCCGCCGCTCCTGCCGTCTCTATTTCTGAACGTGGCCTTGTGTCCTATAGGCTAGAAGCGCTGGCCTGTCGAACAGCCAGCCTTGATCGCATTTGAGCTGGCCAATGCAGCTCCTCTCGATGAAACGATAGAGGGCATCATACGCATAGACGAACAGGCAGCAACGACTCTCTCAATGTCTAGCGCAATCCATTTTTCAAGATTACTTTTTCTAAAAGCGTAAATTTTTTTGCTGTTTAGGCACTGGATAAGCTGGCATAGTACGTACTCCATTCTGCCACCTCTGAAAGTCGTGGTGAGCGCGCTAGAGTGGTACCACAGTCCGCGCAGAAGTTCACCTCTGCTGAGAAGCGAGCACCGCAACGTCGGCAAAGTCGAGTGGGCGTGTCGCATCACCGCGGGCGATCTCTTGACAATCATTCGCGTTTGAAAACCAGGTTGGGTTCCAACTGACTCCAGCCTTCATCTATCGACAGAGGCATGTTTACACCACTGAGACGTCTGCTATTGTGTTTACGAAACAGGGCTTTCGTCTCAGCTCTCGTCAAGCCCAGCCGCTCTATGTAGACATTTGTGATATTCACAATGCCGCGTACAAGAAGGCATTGCCGTGGCTCAAACGGAGCCTCTTTGTAACGTTCTCGTTCGCGTGGTGTGCGGTATTGTGGACCATTTAGGTCTATATAGCATACTTCGAGATGCGTCGCCAGCGCCTTTCTCAGTTTTTCTTCGTCTTTCTCGGCTTCTTCTTCCAGCAGCAACGCCATACCTAGACGAGCGTTGCGGAAACGTGCGAAGTTTCCCTCTTTGATGCCTTCCAATCCCTCCCTTTCGTATACGTTGCGCCGAATCGTGTGTAATGCGCTATGCAGCTGCTCGGGCGCCTCTTTTCCGTGTTTCTCTCTCTGTGCCGCTCTGATCCGCTCAAAGCGTTCTCTCGCCGCTTCGGGCAATTCTTCAAGTTCTCGTTTAATCGCCCGTTCGTGCTCACTTTCCTCAGCTTGTTCTTGTGTCACGCGTACTTCTCTTCTATCTCTAGGGCGAGACTTGAAGATAGGTTTTTTGCAGCTTGCGCACACACTTTTTCGCTTGGGGCTCTTTTTTCAGTGTTATACCATAGTTATTATTTTGCACAAGCATAGCAAGGCGACAAAGAATGGACATTTGCCGTGGCTGATAATGGTGTAGGGGTAACTCCAAGCATCAAGAACCAATCTTCGAAGTATTCAGAGGGTTACACGCGCAAGAAGAATACCCCGGGGCAGGCATAGGACCGTAATATGTCAAAAAATCATCGAAAGGCACTGAGGACAATACAAAGAAATTTTAATGTAAGTTTAAAATAAGCTTACAAGCAGAATCTGATTTTCAAGAAATAAAATCTATATTCAATAATTGAGAAAAAAAATGCTTAGATTGAAAAGCTGGGGGAATGATGTTGATTTCGAAGGAAGATACGCTTAAAAGCTGGAATGAAGGGCCAGCAAAACAATCCATCCTTGATTTTCTAGAATCGTCCATAGAAGAAGGCCCGAACTATGTCAAACCTGAAGCTCGGATCGCCACCTTCGATAACGACGGGACACTGTGGGTAGAGAAGCCGATGCCGGCCCAACTGGATTTCCTGTCCAGAGTTTTTACTGTTACAGCTCAGAATGACCCCTCTTTGAGGAGCCAGCAGCCTTACAAAGCCATTCTCGAGAGAGACAAGACCTTTCTCCAAAAAGCAGTTGAACAAAAACCTGAGGCTATGGTGGCTCTTGAAAATGCTTTTGCACGGGAGTGGTCTGGGAAAACGCCCGATGAGTTTGAAGCTGAGGTGAAAGAGTTTTTTGCTACGGTAAAACAGCAGAAATTCGCGGCGATTTTCACCGAACTGGTTTACAAGCCTATGCTAGAGCTTTTTGACTTGTTGAAGAATTACGAATACCGGGTGTTTGTGTGCTCCGGTGGTACTCGTGATTTCATGCGTGCAATCTCTGAGGAAACATGGGGACTCTTCAAAGAGAACGTAATAGGCACAGATTCCGAGTATGAATACAATAAAGGCACGTTAAAGAGGGTTAGTAAACTTCGTGGAGCAATTGCTATAGGTCCTGGAAAAGTCGAGCATATATTCGCCCAAACTGGGCACTTGCCTGTTCTTGCAGCGGGTAATGGTGACGTAGATATAGAAATGTTGGAATCTGCCAAATTCAGGTTATTCATACACCACGACGATGATGAACGCGAATACGCCTATGAAGATGGGGCGGAGAAGATATTCGCCATCGCCAAGGAAAAGAATTACACCATTGTCAGTATGAAAAATGACTGGAAGGAAATTTTTAGATGAAAGGCACCACCGAGTTAACTGCCATCGATATATTGCTCAATCCTCACGAAACCATCGTTAAAAGAACAGCTTGCCCGACCCCTCGCTGTATTTGTCGTATCGATTCTGACTCAACTGCGTGGGCGCCCAGACGCAGAACGTGCTGCGAAGCCACCACTCCGCGAGATCATTGACGTGTTGCGGCAGCCTCGTTTCGACTTCATTCGGCGTGCGCACGGTAACTGGCTACTTTGATTCTGAAGCCTTAAGCAAAGCCATTTGCGCAACTTCATAGCTCGGATCAGTCTTGAGAGCAGCGTGATATGCTGCTATAGCCTTATCACGCTCGCCTAACCGCATATAAGCGTCTCCTAAGTATCGAGACGCCCGGGCGTCCGCATAGCGAGTACGCCTTTATGCGCTCAATCTGCTGGCGGTAACGGTTATCGCAGTTCCAGCCTAGACGCTAAATCCAAACAATTCTTAGGTCCAGATGCATCGTGGTTCCAGTAGCCAAAAACGTCAGCTTCGTTTGAAATCTCTCTGATTCGACGCGCCCAGTAGTCTAGCTCTTCTGACGAGTATAAGTCTAGATCTCTACCACGCGCGTGCCTTCTGATGTAACAAAAATTCTTAAAACAGTTGATGTTGTCGTCGAATTGTGCACCGAGCATAACCAAAGCCAGATTGCTTTGATCTCTGAAACGGTCAAAAACATCGTCACCAAACCATGAATCGTGACGAAATTCAAAAGCAAAACGATGTTCAGGCAAGAGTGAAAGTAATCCGTCTAGACGGTCTAAATCTTTTTTAAAGCTCGTGGGTAGTGCCTCGTTTCATAGAACAGGCGCTAGCTAATATTCCAATAACAGTTTTTGGAGATGGAACACAGACGAGAAGTCTCTGTTACGTCACCGATCAAATAGAGGCGTTATTACGACTTGCGTTCTTAGAAGGTCTGGAAGGAACAATCATAAACATAGGAAGTGATAAAGAGATAACAATTATTGCTCTTGTCAAACTGATAAAAAAAGAACCAAGTCTACTTCTACAATAGCATTCAAAAAAATTGCCAGAAGTGATCCTTTGAGAAGGGGGGCCGACATTCATAAGGCTTAAAAGCTCTTGGGCTGGGAACCACAAATTAAATTAAAACAGGGGCTTAAACGAACCTTAGAATCGTTTGTAATGACTAATTAATTAAAATAGGTTTCGCTTCGAGGGAGTTTTTGCATAATTTTACGGACGACCATTACATAATTTTTTTAGAGAGTTTTTGTTAAAAAAGAAGAGCTGTTGAGATTTCGATATTTTGCATATTTCTAATCGAACCTCCCCACGTAAAATAACTAAAGCCGGAGAAGAATTTTCTGACCGCTTTCGTCAATATTGCGTAAGTCTTTCCTGCTTTATGCTACTACAAAGGTTTCTATACCTATCAGCTATTCTCGTAGGTTTCATTCATACTATAGGTCGAACTTCAACTGAGTGATGTCCGTGCCTTGCTTGCGACAACTTCAGTAGATTTGGTTCATAGGAACAGTTAAAGCTATGAACTTTAGTTCTAGGTCGATTCACAATACTTCAAATTAAACGGCTTATAATTGAATAAATATGCATCTTTTATAGAAGCTGACGCTCTTGTTATACTCACTTTTTTACAGGAGTTGATAATTCGGAATTGTTCTTGAAGGGCCGATGATAAAACTATGATAACTGCAATCCTTGGTGGTGGTCTAACAGGCTTAACGTTGGGCTATTTATTACATGACAAAGGGATTGCTTTCGAAATTTTGGAGAAAGAAACAGAATGCGGTGGCCTACTGAGAAGCCTGCATGAGGGGGGATTCACCTTTGATTACGGCGGGTCACACGTAATTTTCTCGAAGGATAAAGACGCTTTTGATTTCATGCTCAAACGATTAGGTGACAATAAGTCAAAGAATAGAAGAGACACAAAAGTCCTTTACAAAGGTCATTACGTGAAATATCCTTTTGAAAATGGCTTGTCCGATTTACCAAAAAATGACAATTTTGAGTGTGTGATTTCTTTCATAAAAAATCTCATTCAAAAGGAAAAAGGCGAAATAAAAAAACCTAACAATCTCAGAGAATGGTGTTACTTCACCTTTGGCGAGGGCATTGCCGGAAAATACTTGATCCCCTACAACGAAAAAATCTGGAAATGTCCATTGGACAATATTAGCTTGGAGTGGGTAGAAAGAATCCCGAACCCCCCTGTAGAAGACGTCATAAAATCGTCGTTGGGAATAGAGACAGAAGGACACATCCATCAACTGTATTTCTATTATCCCAGAGATGGGGGGATACAGGCATTGATAAGATCGTTAGAAGTAAAGATAGAAGATCGTATCATAAAAAATTTTAAAGTGAAAAAAATCGATAAAAAATGTGAGAAGTGGCACATTTCGGACGGGAAAGACGAAAGAGTCTACGATGATATAATATCCACAATTCCAGTCATGGAACTAGTGGAAGCAACAAATGCTTCACGTGAAGTGAAAAAGGCAGCAAGAAACCTCAACTTTAACTCCCTCATAACAGTATTGATTGGCTTAGATGTGTCAAGCATTAACGATTACTCTTGGATATATGTTCCATCTAAAGCCATTTTAACACACAGGATTAGTTTTCCCTCAAATTTTAGCCCACATGTGGTACCAGAAGGTAAATCCTCAATATTGGGAGAGATAACATGCAAAGTTGGTGACGCGGTCTGGAAACTCAGGGATGAGGAGATAGTACGGCGAGTGATAACTGATTTGGAAAAACTGAAAATCATCGACAAAACAAAAGTCTGCTTTACAAAGGTGAAAAGGCTGAAATATGCATATGTTATAAACAATCTAAACTATCAAGAGAATAAAAAGATAGTAGAGGATTATTTCAAAAATGAAGGAATTGATTTGGTAGGGAGATTTTCAGAGTTTAAATATCTCAATATGGATATGTGCGTGCGGAGTGCTATGAATTATGTAGCCAATAAATAAATCACGTGAAAATGCCGGAATAACGAGGGGAGATCATTTAACAGTTTGAAAGAGAATTTTGTATAATTTGACTTTAGTATAATTTTACGACTCCGTTTTAAAACGATCTTGCGCAAGATCATATCTTCTTAGTTAGTCAAACAGTTGGAATGGTTCCCATTCCCATTATTACAAAGTTTCTTTATAGCTATTAGATATGATTAAAAAAGCAGCTCATCATTCTTATACAAAAATACATTAGCTATTGATCAGCTTTGACGATATGTTATTCTATGCGCGTTTATGCAGTCGTTCCAGTAGCACCATTCGAGCCAGAGGCCGTGATTACAAAATCAATTGAGTGTTTTAAAGAATTAGAGTGTGATAACTTCACATTCGAGGTATACTACGTTATAGACAGTCTTCCGGGCGATAAGAGGGATTTACACTGGGAGTTACCGGATAACTTCAAAATACTGCTAAGAAATACGAGCAGGGGTCGGAAAGCAGGCGCGATAAATGACTTTCTAAAGGAGATAACAGACGCTGATTACGTGGCAATTTTTGACGTCGACTGTAGGCCTGCTAAGGATTATATTGTTAAATGTGTCGCTGCGCTTGAGGAAGACGACTCCGCGGTTCTTTCCCAAGGGTGTAAGTTCATAAACAATATGAGCAACGTATTGACGAAAACTGCGTCACTTGAGTCTAATTTCATGTGCGAGGTAAATCAATCTCTCTCCCGATCGCATAATTTTTTCGCGTTTATGGGATCAATGGTAGTGAAAGGATCATTTTTAGAGAGTCAAACATTCAACGAGGAGGTAATGGATGAGACCGCTGACATGCTCGCACTGATTTACGTTAAGGGAGAGGTTGCAGTTCTTGCAAACACCACTGTAGGTGAACAGGCCCCCACGACACTCAGAGATCTCTACCATCAGAGAGTGAGGTGGTCTAGGGGGGTGGTAGAAAGCTTCAATAGGCACGTCATACCGATGATCAACGCACCGATACCATTTATAAGGAAACTGTCTTGGCTCTCCGTTATAGTCTTTTTTTTCTGTCAATTCCTTTTAAGTCCCGTCTTGTTGCGCGTAGATAAAATACTGAAGTTGAGTGACGGTCCGCTCGAATTCGTTAAGCTGCTCGCTGGTGGTATTGGATATAGCTGCCTTATGACTATTTGTGGATTTGTAGCCATTACACAGCACGCAACGTCGAGCAAATTTGAATGGAGACCACCTACCAGATCCGATCTTTAACGCAGCAAACAGGGCTATAAACTTGGAGTTAACTGTTTATTGAATATTGTGAGTCTTTTGTCAAATGCACATTTATACTATCATCCCAGTAGCACCATTCGAGCCAGAGGCCGTGATTACAAAATCAATTGAGTGTTTTAAAGAATTAGAGTGTGATAACTTCACATTCGAGGTATACTACGTTATAGACAGTCTTCCGGGCGATAAGAGGGATTTACACTGGGAGTTACCAGATAACTTCAAGATACTGCTAAGAAATACGAACAGGGGTCGGAGAGCAGGCGCGATAAATGACTTTCTAAAGGAGATAACAGACGCTGATTACGTGGCAATTTTTGACGTCGACTGTAGGCCTGCTAAGGATTATATTGTTAAATGTGTCGCTGCGCTTGAGGAGGACGACTCTGCGGTTCTTTCCCAAGGGTACCGGGTTATTAACAATATGAGCAACGTATTGACGAAAACTGCGTCACTTGAGTCTAATTTTCTCTACGAGTTGAATCAATCTCTCTCCCGATCGCATAATTTTTTCGCGTTTATGGGATCAATGGTAGTGAAGGGATCATTTTTAGAGGGTGAAACATTCAACGAGGGTGTGACGGATGAGGTCTTTGACATGCTCGTACGGATGTACATTAAGGGAAAGGTCGCAGTTCTCGCCAACACCGCTATGGGTGAACAGGCCCCCACGACACTCAGAGGTCTCTACCATCAGAGAGTGAGGTGGTCTAGAGGAATGGCGGAAAGCTTCAGTAGATATCTAATACCGATGATCAACGCACCGATACCCTTTATGAGAAAAATGTCCTGGCTCTCTATTATAGTATTTTCAACCGATCTATTCCTTTTTTTCCCTGCTGTCTTGTTGCGCGTAGATAAAATACTGAAGTTGAGTGACGGTCCGCTCGAATTCGTTAAGCTGCTCGCTGCTGGTATTGGATATATGTGCCTTATGACTATTTGTGGATTTGTAGCAATTACGCAGCACGTAACGTCGAGCAAATCTGAACGGAAACCACTTATAAGATCCGATCTTTAACGCGGTAACTGGCGCGATGCAACGCTCACTTCACCGCCTCAGACCTGCGGAAGTTTGCTGAACCGCACGGCGATGTGATCGGATGGAATGAATCCAATCGCGCATATATTCTGACCCATGGTGTACAAGGTATCGAGTGGAGTAATTATCGTCACCCGCTGCCTGAGCACGTGTATGATGCGCATATAAAATGCTGGGGGAGCGTCGCTCTCACATATGAGACATGAAAAAGCTCATAACCAGCTATTTGAGGGAATTTAAGCACTGAAACGGGCATTATCTCAGATAAAAAGACTTATCTATTTATAATCGACTACCGCTTGCCTGCATGCTCCCACAGGAAACACAGGGCTCCTTGGTAAGAGATAAAAGAGACACAAAAAGGTAAGCGACCATTTACCAAGCTTAGATGGTCTTTAATAGCACTTTTTGTCGTTTGGTCTTCAATAGCGTTTTTTGTCGCTACGAGGCTTCCAGATGTATCTACAAATCCCCTTGTGCTTGCAGTCAATCCCATTATATATGCTTTTTCAGTATTTGTTATCGCGGGTCTAAATGTTTTCGCGGGCCTCCATGGCGTAGAACGGTATGGCTTTAAGAGTACGGCGATTTTCTTCGTAATCACGTGGGTGGTAAGCCTATTTTTCGAGGCTTTAAGCATCCAAACAGGGTTTCCTTTCGGATTATATCACTACAATATCCCGTCTCTCATAATCTTTCACGTGCCTGTCATCGTTATCTTTGCCTACTCTGGCACCGGGTACTTCTCGTGGGTGTTATCACACGTGCTCACGGGCCGATACAGCGCAAAACTTGCGGGGAAATGGGTCTTTATCGTCCCCTTCATTGCCACGTTTATCATGTTGATGTGGGATCTCGGTGTTGATCCCATCTCATCTACTGTGCTGTCGAGGTGGGTGTGGCAACGCCCAGGACCTTATTTTGGGGTGCCGATCCAGAACTACGTCGGATGGTTTCTGGTCGGTTTTATCTTTTACCAACTCTTCTCCCTATGCCTCGCTAAGTATGATTGGATTAGACCTCAAAAAGTGAATGTGCTTGCAAGCAAGCCTTACTGGATTGAAGCAGCTGTTGTGTATGGGCTTATCGGGCTAGAGACCATACTGATCTCTGTCCTATCTACAACGATATTACAGTGTCTACGGCGTTAGTGACCGTTTTCACGATGATATTTGTAGCCATCATCTCGTTTATCGCGATCACGAATAATGATGAGCTAAGGTAATAATGACCACTTCTTATTACTCGGCATCAGCTGAAGGAGCACGTGTAATTTGTAAGGGGAAGGTATACGGAGTCCACTGTCTTAGCAGCTGACGCGGCATTTGGTTTTGCCCGCCTACAGAACGTTCATTAAGAAACAAGATTATCGGGCTTATAACCTTACAGCGGGTGGTGGTAATTGCTTATTTCTTGCCGATAGTAACAGCTGCAGCTGCTACGGCAGGTGCACGATTTAATGACCCGCGGCTTTTCATCTTTCTTGTAGTGACGTTGCTTATAGGGGCAGCATCGCACCTCGCAAATGACCCCGTTGATACAGAGCGGGATAAGCGGAAATGGCCGTTGCGGCCGTTAGCGACCGGGTTAATTTCGAAACCTGCGGCATGCTCTATGCCGCTCTCTTAGCAGGGACAGGACCTTTGACAGCAGGCCTCGTCTTTAACTGGCTCTTCGCAGTGATGGTGCTCTTGATACTGACGTCGGGTTACGTTTGCACGCGGTATACGCGCGACAATGTTGGCTACCTTACCGGGATCGTTCCCGGGACCTTAATTCCGGTTACCGTCTGGTTCGCTGTTTCTCCGCAAACTATCTTCACTCCGCTGCCGTGGCTGATGGCCGCTATTGGTTCCGCCATCGGAGCGGAGGTACAGATCGCTGGTTAAGCAACTTATAAAGTAATTGTTAAAGCCCTCTTCGTCCAGTTCAAACCCGTTATAGAGATGGCGCTCTATGTTGCATGCGGCATCATCGTATTAGTCTTAGGTACGACAGTCATCGTGTATGCACAGGTATCTTGGGTTTATTTGGTAGCGCTTGTCGTCGTGACGGCCTGGACCCTTACTGCAGTGAAATATCTGGGGAGCAAACGGTCGGAACAAACGCTGAAAAAAGTGTTTAAGGCCGTATCTTCAAGTCATGCCATCTCTACCTTCTGCCTGGCAGTGTTTGTTTGGCTCAAATAACGGGGGTTCACCGCTCAATCGATCGAGAAAACACTGACGGAGCTTGTTGCTGGGCGAGAGCCATACAGATTCGTTTTAATAGTCAGCGCGGCGAAGGGCCAGTTGAAGAATATGCTTGTGATAATGAACGCTATGCCCGCGATTACACTAGCAAAAAGCGCTGCCGCGGATCTCGACATTAACCCACTTGGTAACGGCCGCAGCGCCCATTTTCTCTTGTCACTTTCTCGATCTACGATGTCATTTATCACGTTTCTAGTTGCTGAGATGAGCCACGCCACTAAAAGTATGAAGGGGAGTCGAGGGTCATCAAGTCGTCCTCCCGCCAACTCTACCCCACAGTACAACGGGCAAAATGTTGTGCTCATCGCTACCCTTAGTAAGGTAATGGCCCGATAATTTCATTTCGGAATGAGGCTTTGGTGGGCGCGGCTTGGCCAAATAACACGTCAGCTTCTGACACTCTGAAAATCCCTTCAGAATCGTCTGTTTTCCCATATGCACGGTTAAAACGCACTGCCCCGTTAATTATAAAACACGATATATAACCGCTAAGGAGACCCCCGGTCTCGCACTAGGCTACGACGAGTCAAGAGCGCGTCCACTTTATGAACATTTTTAAGCACTCCTTCATAACGTTGTTGATGCAGACGAAATGGTTGATAAAGAGAGAACAGCCTCTCACCAACGACGTTCACGCAATGGATCGACCAAAGGGTATGCACGAGCGAACTTTTCAGCGTTAAACAAGACGTCATTGACGCGATTTAGCGCAATCAGTGGGCTTTTGGAAAGAATTAACTAAACATGTAAAAACAAGCTCACCCCGGTTAAAAGTTGTCTTTATGGTCACGACAAGGACCAAGCAGTGGTGGCCATACTACGTGCAGCACGGCAAAAAACTCTGATATTTTAAAATCCTTGAATAGCTATTTCCAAAAATATTGAAGTAGAATACAGGGCACAGGATCCGAATACCGATGTTATCCAGACTGGATCTATTATAAGTTCTTTGGTTTTCGGTAGCTTCGTCCCGCCCATTGTACCTCCTGGGTTATTGCTGATGCAAAGATATTTTGTGCGTTTAAGAGAAACGCCAAGGGGGTCATTAAGGCATAGCCTATTTTTTTAGAGTAGCGTTCTTTTGGATATACCATGGTTTTCGGTAGTATGTGAATCACTAACCAACCAGAGAGTATCTCGCCTAGAATAAGCGAACCTAACAAGATACCAGGGATGTAATATCCAAAAAGGAGGAGGAAGAGTAGACCAAGTGCGATGATTGGGGCCCCTACAAAACCAACGAACGCGACAAGCCAAAACACAGGGCGGTACCAGCGTAGCCATGTGCATTGCTTCGTCCCCCATCGCATAAAACTTCTAATGCTTGTTTCTGGCGGGCTTTCCATGATACATTTCGGTTGAAAATAGATCGCATATCCTGCTTTTTTCACAGCTGTGGTCAGGACTACATCATCAACAATCGCGGTTTTCCATTTTTCTTTGATATGAAGTTTTTCGAAGATGTTCTTTTGGATAGCGGTGGACCCACCCCACGCCCACGTAAGCCTTGGAAAAAAATTAAAGACAATCGAGATCATCATCCATGTAGAGACAAGCAATGTTTTCCAGTTTGTCGGGAAATACCATAGGTATCCTGTCGTTGCCCCAATGGTTTCATCTTGGAGTGGCGCGACGAGGTTCTGAAGCCAGTGTGTGTCTGGTTTCATGTCGCTATCTGCAAACACAAGAACCTCTGCATCTGCCGTTGACGCAAGTCCTGTGAGCAGTGAAGCAACTTTAGCACTACATCCCGAAAAAGGATTTGTGAGGGCTAGGTGAGCATTCGGTTTATTTTTGGTGAGTTGATCTAAGGCGCTATAGGCAGGATCATCCTTTGACTCAACGACGAATAGGGCTTGATATCTTGGATACTCTTGTGTGAGAAACGCAGATATGTTCTCATGAAAACCGTAGTCCGTTCCTTTGCAGGGGACAATGATTGATACTACCGGAGTATAGGAAGGAAATATTCTTTTTTTTGTTCTCGTATACGCGATGATCCAGAGGCTCATGATACAGCATTCACCAATGACGCCGATGCTTCCCAGGACAACGAAAAATTCAAGAATCATATAGGTTCAACAATCCTTTGCATCCTTCGCTGGTTTTTAGACATTTACCTTCCGGGTTTATGCATCTTAATGCAAGATTGACCCCTACCTGAGCATATAAAAAAGGTGTTGGATTTATTAAAAGAACTTCAACATATTACATTGTGAGTAACCGCATTGATATGAGTCGAGATGAACCGTACCTGAAAGATCTTAAGCACGTTGCTTTCCAACCTGTTTTCATTTTATGGGTCCATCGATCAGGAACCAGCATCTTATACAAGACGCTTTGGCCCCATTTCGCATTTAAACTTCATGTAGGTTCCCACTGGACCGCCCGTTAAATGGCTTCAGCTCGATGCGTTGGCCATCGGCGGCCGCTCGCGCGTGCACGCCGTCCGCGGCGAGGGTCACGTGCGCCGGCGGCTGCTCGAAACGAGGATTTCTAGACATTTTTAGATCGAAATGCGCCTCTGTTCGCCGCTTCTTCGAGCAGTCTGGCACGAAACCACTCTATTGTTCTTTTTACTCCTTCTTCTGTGCCCACCTTTGGCTCCCACTGCAAGAGCTTGCGAGCTTTGCCGATGTCTGGCCTTCGACGTACAGGATCCCCTTCTGGAAGATCATGGTGCACGATATTGGAGTCGGAACCGGCAAGTCGCCTAACTAAGTCCGCAAATGCACCAATCGTCAACTCTTCTTCGTTTCCTAGATTGATTACGGCCCCTGAGAGATCGTCGAGAAACGCAAGCTTCAGCAGCCCCGTTATTTGATCGGTGACGTAGCAAAAACTTCTTGTCTGTGTTCCATCACCAAAAACGGTTATTGGCGCATTCTTTAGCGCTTGTTCGATGAAGCGCGGCACAACTCTTCCATAGACGTCATCTGCCCGCATTTTTGGGCCATACGTGTTGAACAGTCGTGCTATCCTTGTGTCTATCCCGTGCTCTAACCGGTACGCCATAACAAAGGATTCCCCACACCGCTTTGCCTCATCATAACAACTTCTTGCTCCAATCGGATTCACATTTCCGTTGTACTCTTCTGACGTCGGTATATCCGTTGCGTTTCCGTATATTTCGGACGTAGAAGTATAGAGAAGGCGCGCCTTATGGCTCTTCGCAATACCCAATGCAACCCAAACTCCCAGTGTGTTTGCCTTCAGGATTTGGATAGGGTATTTCTGAAACTCAAACGGCGAAGCCCTGCTCGCCAGATGCAGCACGACGTCCAAATCCTCCTCGAAGAATATCGGATGTGTGATGTCGTGCTTGATGAACGTGAAGTTGTCCTTGTGAAGTAGATCTGATATGTTGGATTCTAAGCCACTCACAAGGTTATCTATACAGAGCACGTTGGCGCCGAAAATGGTGAGAACGTCGCAAAGCCACGAACCTAAGAATCCAGCACCGCCGGTCACGAGGACGCTTTTGTCCGTCACATTGTCACGTACATCGTGAAGATTATTTGTTATCTCGTCAATATCGTCTCCCAATATCGTCTTGATCGTCGTCATTCCAGTTTACGCAAAAAAGATCTTAAATCGTCACTGTATCGTGCATCTTGCAGGAACATTTGGACATTTGCTTTTATCCAGTCCATCTTAGTCCCGATATCGTACCTTTTTCCGTGATAAATCACTGCCAGGACGTCTTCTCGCAGGTTTCGCAACGCATCGGTAAGCTGGATCTCCCCCCCGATTCCAGGTGGCGTCCGGGCTATTGCTTCAAATATCGCAGGGGTGAGTACGTATCTGCCAATTATCGCCATATTCGAAGGCGCATCTTTTTGAGCAGGTTTTTCTACGAGAGTGTCAACGTGCAATACGTCGCCCTCGATTCGTTCGCCCGCAACTATCCCGTACATATTCACGTCGGCCTTCGAAACTTCCTCAACTGCAATCATCGTTTCCTTATGCCTTTCATAAAGCTGCAGGAGCTGCTGCGTGCAGTTTGGCGCAGTAATTGTATCGCCTAAAAGAAGCACAAACGGATCGTCGCCTGTAAAGCTCTTGGCGTACGAGACAGCGTCTCCCAAACCTTTCTGTTCCCGTTGTCGCACATAAAACAGGTTTGCTGAGTTAGCCAATTCTTCAAGTTCTCGTAAACTCTCGCTATTGGCTCCATTTCTTTCAAAATGATCCTCGATCGCCCTTTTTTCCTTTCCTGAGATAATAAGTATATCTTCAATACCTGCAGATATGGCCTCCTCGACGACGTACTGTATTACTGGCTTATCTACTACCGGAAGCATCTCTTTTGGCTGCGCTTTTGTCGCAGGCAAAAACCTAGAGCCTCGTCCTGCTGCAGGTATGACCCCCCGATGAATCATAACAAAACTGAGTAGCCTTAATGCTATTTCTCGCTGTTGATTTCAACTGAGTCCCACAAAAGTGTAGAGGAGAGGCACGAAGCGAAATGTGGCGTATTCACGAGAGGGCGTGTCGGATGTTGATCGGCCTATTCGCAAAGGGCGACATCAAATAGACGATCTTGACGCTCGTACGAACAAGCTGCCGCGGACCGTGACTTCCTTTGCTACCCGCAGCATCGGAGCAAGACTTTTGGTTTCCCCACTCTGTGAGTCTTATCAAGAAATAGAGCATTCAACGCGTATTGACCCAACTGACGCTTCTTACGACGGCTACAACAAAGTATACACCCAGAGAGATTCTTTGCTAAAAATGTAGAACGTCCTTTTTTGCGAGGAAAACCTTTTGCCTCAATACAACACCAGGGCCTCGCTGCCAGAACGGACAACAACGTTCTGATCGCGCAGTGTTCGGAGCAATCGAACAATCTCCTGCTCAATATTTCGGCTACGTTTCGACGCTCCAAGCAGCAAATACAAGAGCGCGTCACGTTCGCTATGAATGATTGGTGCAAGTTAAGACTGCATTGACATCTTGCCGGTCAGATTAACTCACGCGCACTGCTCTGCACATTCAATGTCTGCCAGTCCACCCTCCTTTATCGATATGCGGCAGCGAATTACTAGGGATTCTTTGATAAACGAGTTAATCGGCTAGCAAATGAACAACAGATCGTCGACCTTGGGTATGATCGCGCGTAACCTTTAAATCAGTCAGTACATACCTCAAATGGATGCCCTCCATATCAATCGTAGGCACCGGATATGTGGGATTAAGTACTGCAGTCTGTTTTGCTTCGCGGGGTTATCACGTCACTGCGGCGACCCACGACATTGAGAAGGCGCAGATGATTAATGCCAAAAGGGCGCCATTTTACGAACCCGGACTCAATCAACTGCTCGAAAAAGGCATCGAATCAGGAACGCTAGAAGCTATAGATAGCAGTGACGAAGCAGTGCTCCATACGGACGCGACTTTTATTACAGTTGGCACTCCGGAGCAAGCAGACGGGCGAATAGACATGCGTTACGTCGTAAGTGCCAGCGAGGATATCGGGCGTGCACTCAAAAAGAAAAACGCCTACCATCTCGTCGTAGTCAAGAGCACCGTCTTACCCGGAACGACGCGCGATATGGTGAAACCTATTCTTGAGAGAACTTCGGATTTGCATGCCGGATCCGACTTCGGGCTATGCATGAATCCCGAATTTTTGCGTCAAGGCTCAGCAATCGACGATACTTTATTCCCGGATCGCGTCGTGATAGGTCAATACGATGCGCCCTCCGGCCAAATGCTCAGCGACTTGTTTGCCAATTTCTACACGCAGAGCGTTTTGAGGCTCAGGATGACCCTTGAATCGGCAGAAATGGTGAAATACGCAAGCAACGCGTTTCTAGCCGCCAAGATATCGTACGCAAATGAGATGGCAAATATCTGCGAAAGGGTTTCTAGTGTCGACGTCTCACAGGTAATGACTGGGGTCGGGCTCGACCCCAGGATTAATCCCAAGTTCCTTAACGCAGGAGCGGGTTTTGGCGGCTCCTGCCTATCGAAGGATGCAAAAGCACTACGCAAGTTTGCAGAACATCGCGGTTACCAGACCCCTCTTTTGCGCGCAGCCCTCGCAATAAACGACGCGCAAGCACTTCACGTGGCAGAACGCGCACTCTCGAAGCTCGGCCAGCCTCAAGGCAAAAAAGTAGCGCTCCTTGGTCTCGCGTTTAAGCCAAATACTAACGATGTAAGGGATGCTCCATCTTTGAAAATCGCCAAGGCGCTTATAGAAGCGGGAACCTACGTTAGTGCCTACGATCCAGTTGTCAAGAAGATCACAGTCCCCGGACTTGAAGCGCTCGAATGCGCAAGCTCGATCCCTACCTGTTTGGCTGGAGCTCATTGTTGCATCATAGTAACCGAGTGGGAGCAGTTCAAGGCCCTAAAGCCAGACGACTTCGTGAAACACATGGCTGAGCCAGTGCTGATCGACGCTCGAAGGATTTATGATCCGCAGCAGTTTCGCGACGGGCTGACGTTCAGCGCGGTCGGTTTGAGCGATGATTTCATTTTGTATGATTGAGGCTGGAATCCGAAAATACCCCTAAAAGAGGTCACAGGAAATAATTGACTGGCAAGCTGCGAAAGCTATTTCTCGAGCTTTTTAAGTAAAAAATATGCCCACTTAGATCGGCGTCTGCACGTGCTACTTAGTTGTTCTGTAATGCAGGCGCTGTACTCTTTTTTAAAACTCCACAACGTGAGAGATTGTGTGCTTGTATTGAGCAAACCTGCCCCTCCCTGATGCACGTGCCTTGTAATCATTCGACCTTATATTGGCGACAGATAAAAGGAAAAAAAGAAGCAGATATAGCCCCCCTTTATCAAAGAAGCAGATATAGCCCCCCTTTATCTTAAAGACAATTATCCGTTATGCCGAAGCCTTTGTGAGTTCGGTGGTGCTTATTGCAGCGCTATTTAGATTACACGTTAAAGCCGTCGTGTCATTCACCACACGTTTGCGTGAATCCTACGTGGGTCAAATCTGTTT
Organism: Methanobacteriota archaeon; assembly: GCA_963805115.1. Taxonomy (GTDB): domain Archaea; phylum Halobacteriota; class Bog-38; order Methanoflorentales; family Methanoflorentaceae; genus Methanoflorens. The sequence goes on along the minus strand of CAWDSY010000014.1, from coordinate 65,150 downwards.
TGATTCGCCGGCGTCTCAGCCTCCAAGCGTGATCTCTAGCTTCTTGTACCAGTCGAGCGCAGCATAAAACTGCTCTGGCTTGAAATCTGGCCACAATGCATCGATCACGTAGACGTCGGCATACACAGATTGTACCGGTAAAAAGCCACTCAATCGGGCCCTGCCCCCCCAACGCATTATGAGGTCAATGCGAGAAATATCGGACGACCGAAGCATCTTTATAACGCTCGGCATAGTTTTCTTCCCGTTATGTGGCGAGCGTGTGAGCGCTTGCAGGTCCCACTGCCATCCATAATTGACCAAGACGTTCACCTTTATCGATCCTTTGCCGAATATCGTACGGGTGGTGTATGGAAGAAGCTCCTTTGGAAACACAAGGGATTCCGTATCTCCGACAATGAGAACGCGAGCATCTTCACCCTTGAAGATCTCCACAGCGTCTACGCAGGCTTTCTGGAAGGCATTTCTTTGATCTGCTGGTCTCTTGGTGTTATCCTTGGTGAAACCGAAACCGGTGACCTCCTTTACACCCTCTTTGATACAAAGCCTCAAAAGCGCCAAGCCTGGAGGCAAACCAGCGACATAGCCCGCTTGCTTCGGCAGCCCTTCCTTCACTGCCCACCGTCTATTTCCGTCAGGTATAATGCCAATGTGTTTTGGTACCTTGTTCATGTGACCTATCGAAAGTAGCAAATGCGTATTGTGCGTTGCGTTCTTAATGTTTTTGTGACGTTACCTATGAAAATGAGGCGGAGAAGATATTCGCCATCGCCAAGGAAAAGAATTACACCATTGTCAGTATGAAAAATGACTGGAAGGAAATTTTTAGATGAAAGGCAACCCCGAATACGCTATGCTTTCAAGGGATTGTGGTGTGGCGTTGAATGTGCCTCTTCACGTTGCCCTCAAGCTGGGTTTTTTAGTCCTCGTTTAGCACCGCTGCACCTTCTCCTGCGATTCTGAACGTAGTTTTCGTCACAAGTAATAGGCACTGGAACGCACTCCCGCTCGTGACGTTAGTCGTATAGTTGCCCCGATCTATGTAGGCCACGCTGGCTATGAACGCCGGCCCCAGCAACGGCAGCAGTGCCAGCAGTTCTTTCTTGCAACCCTCGAGTACCGTGCGCGCAGCGGTACAGTGCATGTCGCTTCAGGAGCGTGGGCAAGCTTCACCGAGTCGATTGTCTGTGAAGACCAGGGCGGATACCTTCTCATCGATGTGGACACGAGACTTCTAACAGTTCGTCGTTTGGCATCGCAGCATCAGGATGGAGATCTGGGTAAAGATTGGCGTGTAACGTATTACGCGCATAGCGGCGCTGCGTGCATGATCATTGTGATTCGGCGTCCGCAACCACCACCCTCTCGCCGATTTGACCTTGGTGTCAAGTCTAGTAGTTGAAGCCAGTCTTTACGTATCTACCTATTCAGCCCTGCGCTGCTTTTTATGACTCATAAGGGGGGAAAAACGCGTGAAAAGTCTTTTATTCAACTCAAATCATTCGTTCATATCAATTAAGGAGAAACAGCATGGTAGACATATTCGGCCGTAAGAAGCGCGCACTCCACGACAAAGCGGTGACCCCGCTTATCGGCGCGCTCCAAGATTCCGACGAAGGCGTGAGAAAAGCAGCTGCCGAAGCCCTCAGCAAGATCGGCGATGCGCGCGCCGTCATCCCCCTCGCCGATCTAATGAGCGAGGGGGATACTAATACCGGTGAAGTGGCTCGACTTGCCTTCCACGACACCATCAAGGCCTCCGAAGAGAACGCGGTCGATCCCCTCGTGCAGCTCCTCCAACATCCTAGTCCCAGGGTGCGCCGTGAGGCGGCTATTGAGCTCGGCGATCTCGCAACCCCTGCACTCGAAGGGTTCGGTGAAAGCCTTAGGGAGACCTTGAGCACCACCGGAGAGGTAGTCGGCGAGAAACTCCAGCCCGTGGCTGAAAAAGCGAAGGACGTTGGCGGGCAGACCGCAGAAAAAGCGTCGGAGGCCATCGACTCAGCGAAAATGAAGGTGGCAGAGGCGCAGCGGGAGAAGCCGTTTGGTGAATGGGTGAGAGACGCCGCGAGCGCGGTCGGGCACCGGTTACATCCCGTGGCTGAAGAGGCCAAGGACGCCGGAGAGCACGTCGCTCAAGCCCAATCGGAAACCCTCGAAACGGGGAAAGAAAAGATCTCAGAGGAACAGCGGCAAATGAGAGAGCGACAAGGGGAGACAGTGGAAGCCGTCACAGAGAAGACTGCCGAAGTCGCAGAGCCTGCTCAGCCGGCCGCAGAGAAAGTCGTCAAAACAATAAGGGAAGGCGGCGAACAAGCTCGCGATGTTGCTTCCGGCACTCACCAGACGAAGGAGAAGGTCGACGGAGCAACAGAAGAGGGCGAAGAGACAAGGGCAAAGCACAATAGCGCGGCTTCTCCAGGTGGGGATGCCGATGACGGGTTGAAAAATTGAAAAGATCGACCTATTTGGGTGGGAACATCAAATCGCCAGAAGTCGCTCAACGCTAAGCTAGCAGTGCGTGGGTCCCGCTACTGGATGGGCTGGGATGGTAAGTATTCCATTCTGGCACCATTGAAAGACCTGTTGAGCCCATCAGGGTTCCACAGTGCGTGCAGAAGTTCGCCTCTGCTGAGAAGCGAGCACCGCAACGTCGGCAAAGTCGAGTGGGCGTGTCGCATCACCGCGGGCGATTTTTTGACAATCATTCGCGTTTGAAAACCAGGTTGGGCTCCACCTGACTCCAGCCTTCATCTATCGACAGAGGCACGTGTACGCCACTGAGATGTCTGCTATTGTGTTTACGAAACAGGGCTTTCGTTTCAGCTCTCGTCAAGCCTAGTCGCTCTATGTAAACATTTGCGATGTCCACAATGCCGCTTGTCAGAAGGCATTGCCGTGGCTCAAAAGGAGCCTCTTTGTAACGTTCTCGGTCGCGTGGTGTGCCAGGGCCTGGGCGTAGTCGGCTTTAACCTCGGTGTGAACAGTCCGCACTTATGCCGGCCCGGACCTTGACAATGGAGCGCCCGTCTCAGGAAACGGCGAAAAAAAGTATTTGGGACCTTGGTCGTCACCCTTTCATTTATCTATCACGTGCTTCCGATCTGAGTCAGGTAACAAATTTACCACTTGAATAATCTTCTAGAGTCTATTACTAGAACGCATTCCAATAACGTCAGCCAGCTTGATAAGAAGGTTCTTTGCTTCGCTTGACTTCAATTCCTGAAGCCGCTGCTTTGCCTCTGCGATATATAATGTGGGTAACTCTTGAAGGTATTGTTCGTCTTTAGATTTCCCGTGTAAATAACTCAGTAGGCTGCGCGATGGATCATCTCCCCGGTCTGCGATATCATCCTGAATTTGATATGCTAGGCCTAATAGTCTACCATAGTCGGATAATGCGTTTATTTCATTTTCCTGTGCTAGGGCGACTAAAGCTCCCATCCTTGCTGACGCTTCGAATAGAAACGCGGTCTTCTTCTTCAAAATATTGAGGTACTCACGTGTACCTATAGGCTGCTTTCCTGCATAAACTGCAAGTTCCTCAAATGTCCCAGTACCCATGCTTGATGCCGCTTGTGCGAGCACTTGCATAATTCGATGATCGAAGCACCTCGCCGATATATCCATTAATAATGACAGAAGCATTTCCGCATTTAACAGACTCATTTTAAGACCATATGAAGCATGAAACGCTTCAACGTCTCTCCTTGTTAAATCTTCGTCGATAATATCGTCTATCAAGAGAGAGGTCGAGTGTATGATCTCGACCGCGACCGCAGCCGGAAGTGGGTCACTTAAGAGAGAGGTCGAGTGTATGATCTCGACCGCGACCGCAGCCGGAAGTGGGTCACTTTCCGAACGCCTGACACTTTGAAATGCGAGAAGTAGCAGTGTTGGTCGAAGGCGCTTCCCACCTGTTAACGCGTAAGTGAGGGGCTCGAAAAATGGAGAGTCCCTCATCCGATGCAATTCACCCGAAATAGCGTCGTCGACGATTACACGATAATCGTCCATCTTATTAGAAAAAACATCCGAGAATGTAATCTCTGCACTTTCCTCCATCTATACTCCTATCTTGTTGTTGTTGTGAATCGTATTTGGTCGTCATTAAGTGTTACAATCGAAGAAATAGTCCTAAATCCGTGCTTCGTTTTGTACGAATGATTTATAAGTAGCTTTTGCTTTGTCTCGATTTAAGTTGTACATATATTTGCCCTCGTTTTCCGAGGATGCTGGTAGGGGATTTTTCGTTTAGAGTTGTTTGCTGTGTGCTTAGGATCTCTCCCGATGGTGCGCCAAGACTTAATAATTGTTAAAGTATTTATAGATTACTAAATTTTATTAATAGTTTAAATTTATGTAAAAAAATACAATTTATATTAAAAATTAATTCAATGTGCGCTAACGGCCAAAGATTTGCCTTCTTTCAAGAAAAATGCAAAAGAAACGCTAAAAATAAATAAAATAGCAACGTGGAAAAGCTTCTCCTTCACTCTCGACGCTGAGGTGCCCGGATACATTGTCCGTTATACATAAGACCACATTAACGCCAACGGACACTGATACCACCAACAACATAGCTCTGATCTCTGTAGTATCTAAGAGAATAGAGGCATCCAGAAGTGTCAAAAAGCTTTTACTTCCACAGTTCGGTGTATGACCATTTATTGGTCAATCGTAGCGTCTTTCTGTGGATCAAGTGAAGATCCACCAATATAGCCGTCAGCGGAATGCTTACGTGTCGTTTGATATCTAGCTGCAGGTCGGACCTGATGCAACCGCTTATTTACTTAAACTCATTTCGAATGGCCAAGATCGATACCGTGGGTGCAAGGTTGGAAATCTTTATTTATACGTGCTGTTTTCTGTGTGTACGTCCAACCCTCCCGCCTGAGGTGACTGCGAATGATCAAGGTAAACATTGACAAATGCGGGCACTGTGGTGCGTGTGTAGCGGTCTGTCCGACAAATTCAATTGAGCTCGTAGAGTCCTGTCTCAAAATAGGCGATGCGTGCACGACCTGCTCAACGTGCGTATCGATCTGTCCTGTGGGGGCCCTCACCGCGCCGGAGGAAGAAGCATGAGAGACGAGTATGACGTCATCGTGGTGGGAGCGGGACCCGGAGGCTCTACCGCGGCACGGGCCGCTGCTGAGGAGTGCGACGTGCTCCTCATAGAGAAGCGACAGGAGATCGGGGATCCGGTGCGCTGTGGGGAAGGCCTCGATATTCGGCAGCTGTCAGAATACATATCGCCCGAGAAGAAGTGGATCTCAAGCGAGATAAACGGAGCTCGCATTAACGCGCCTGATGGCACGACGGTTGACATCACCGCAGAGATGCTCCGAACGGAAGAGCCGTTTACATATATCGTTGAGCGCAAGATCTTCGATCGGGACCTCGCCAGGGACGCGGCACGGGCGGGGGCACACGTTATGGTGCGCACTCGTGCCACGGGGCTCATCGTGGAAGACGGCGCAGTGAAGGGCGTTAAGATGAACAGGTTGGGAGATGACTTTGAGGTCCGCTCGAAGGTGGTGATCGGCGCAGACGGCGTCGAATCGCAGGTCGGACGGTGGGGCGGGATAAACACCACCCTTAAGCTCAAGGACATTGGTAGCTGTGCGCAGTATCACATGGAAAACGTGGATATACTGGCGAAGACGCTTGACTTCTACTGCAGGAAACGGTACTCTCCAGGTGGTTACACGTGGATCTTTCCCAAAGGCGAACGGGCGGCCAATGTAGGGCTTGGCGTGCTCGGAAGTAAATTAAACGCGAAACGCCCTATCGACTACCTCAACGAGTTTGTAGCAGACAAGTTTCCGGATGGTCAACCCGTCGAACTAATGGTGGGGGGGCATCCCCGCAAGCGATGCGTTCAAGACCACAATACATGACGGACTGATGCTTGTTGGCGACGCAGCGCACCACACAGACCCGACGACCGGCGCCGGGATGCGGCAAGCGATCGGCAGCGGACACACAGCGGGCGAAGTTGCTCGCAAGGCCGTGCGCCAGAACGATGCGTCAGTGAGAGTGCTACGCGAGTACGAGACCGAGTGGAATAACAACCCGCTTGGCAAACAGCAGAAGCGCTTGTACAAAGCCAAACAGTTCTTAGTCGAGCGGTCGGATGAGGAACTTAACCGGATGGCGCGAGCAGTTCACGGCATACAGGCTGAGGAGATGACCCTGAAAGGGATCATAACGCGTATAATGAAAAAGGATCCAAAGCTCATGCTGATGATACGCCACCTTCTTTGATCGAAACCGTCCTCGACTGTCGTTATATCGTTGCTCAATGCGATGCCGCGCCAGACGCGCCTCTGTTTCCCGTCTTTGTCTTCCTTATCTGATACGCAACTGTACTCTTTCAGACGCTGCCCGAACTATAGACGCTTCAGTGGAACAAGACGGCGATCATCACACTACGCTTTATACTCGTCGCAGAGCATTGCTGATTCGATCGAAGCTGTCGAAAACGCACACATCATTCGCGAAGCGCTTGACGCCGCAATTCCCCTCTTTGTCCGGCCCCGCGCCAAGTCAGATGCTAAAACGAGTCAGAGTAGTAACGGACGATTTCCTTAAAAACGTTTACGCGGTAGAACGGGTTTACGCGGTGGCAGTCAGACTACGCTCCGGACGGAACGGTCAGCACGCATTTTTTCGAGCGTCGACGCCAGCCCGATCTTTGAAGCATATATCGCGGCTTGCGAAAAAAGGCGATAGCCAAATTGCAGATACCGCGAGGAGTCAGAATCAAATATCACGTTATTGCGAAATTTGACTGTCGAAAAAATGTTAGCTTTGAGGATTTTTACCCAGTCGTAAGCGTTGAACTCGACAAAACGATTATGGTAGCTTGACGTGGGACTACATCGAACTGTGGGAGTAAATCGATCCGATACGGATCAGCCCTACCAGATATGCGCGACGAAAACACTTGTCGTGAATCCGTCAAAAGCGCCACGTGGAGAACGTTTTTACCCCACGTAATAAGAAAATCGACTTGAGTGGGTGAGCCTTGTAACGTCTCATTCGGTGTATAATGTGGAGACGCTAGAGTCATTAGAAATTCGCAATTAAGCCTGTTTTAGTCGCTTCTCGCGAACTTAGAATGCTTATTGAGTCGGAGCCTTAAGCAGACTCATGTCACCAGCTGATGCCGATACGATGAAAAAGCAGTCTCTATTACCTTAGCTCATAGTTGTTCGTGATCGTGATAAACGAGATGATCGCTACAAAGATTACTGTGAAAACGGCAACGAGTGCCATTGACACTGTAATATCGTTATAGATGGTGATGGGGATCAGTGTAATCCCTAACCCGATAAGCCCGTACACAACAGCTGCTTCATACCAGAAAGGCTTGCTAGTAAGCGTGTTCACCTTTTGAGGCTTAATCCGATCATACTTTGAGAGGTACAGGGCGAAGAGCTGGTAAAAGATAAAAACGACCAGAAACCATCCGCCAAAGTTCTGGATCGGCACCCCAAAGAAGGCTCCGGGACTTGCCCATACCCATAAGGACAGGCCAGTCGACCAGAAGGGATCTAAGCTGAGATCACACATCAGCATGAGGAATGCGGCGATAAAGGGAACGACGACAGTCCATTTCCCTTTGAGTTTCTTGCTGTATTGTCCTGTGAGCACGTGTGATAGCATCCACGAGAAGTATCCGAAGATAAAGTAGGCGAGGATAATGACGAAAGGCACCTGAAAGAGCTCCTGAAAGAGTATGCTCTGACTCGTTATTACAGACGGTATAGTGTAATGATACAGTCCAAAAGGATATCCTGTTTGTATGCTCAACGCTTCGAAAAAAAGGGTTACCACCTCCGTGATCGCAAAGAATATCGCTGTGTTCTTAAAGCCATATCGTTCTGTGCTGTGGAGACCTGCGAGAACCAACAGAAGCATCCCGCAATTAGCACCAGGAGCTATGAACCCGCTCCTAATCAGATTCGCAGACGCAACTAAAAGCACGACATTAACAAAGAAAAGCCCTATTAACAACCATCTCAGCTTGCTAAATGGTCGCTTAGCTCTTCGCGCATCTTGATCCTTCACTGGAGAGTCCCGGGTTTCGTCTGCCGACATACGCTTGGCGGAAACGGATTATAGCGCTATAAGTCTTCTTGTTTGGGGTCGTAGCGCACCCAGTAGTGAGCGCCGGCTTGCAGGGGTCTAGAGATCTGCCCACAACGAAGTTGGGGAAACTGAATAAGCCATTTGATGAAGCAGTTCCAGAGACAATGTCTGTCATGAGTCGACTTCATCATCGACCACGAGATCCCTAAAGGCCCTCGCGTGGAGATACCCGCGTCATTAGAGCGAGTTGGCGTTCTCCATCAGGATATGGACATAAGGTAATCGATGAAGCGGGCGGCGACCCGAAGCTATGGGCGAAGTTAAAGTTCTCCTCTCCTGCAATAGAGCTTAAGGACGACAAACTAATCTTTGCGGAATACCCACGGCCCGGGCGGGCCTCGTACGGACCCACGGGAATAAGCGTTAAAACACCTTGCCGGTTCGTGGCACGAATTTTGGGTCCTATTCACCCTTCGTTGGAGCAGCGCCGTTACTCAATAGAAGTGGTTCGTCACCAGAAAAAAGAACATAGTTAAAGAACGACCACATATAAAACCACATATATATAAAGTGAAGTAACGAATGCAGACGCGTCTCGACTTTTACAGTGAACGGAGAGTGACGGCTCGGGGCCATGCTTAGAGTACGGGGTGCTGCGGACACATACGCGTTGAAGACTGAGAACTTAACGAAGACAATCGGTAATCTTCTGGTTGTTGATAATCTAAATTTGGAAATAAGGCGGAGGGAGGTATTTGGCTTTCTGGGACCAAACGGTGCGGGAAAGACGACATCTATCAAAATGATGGTCGGCCTCTTGAAGCCCACAAGCGGGCGGGTGCTCTTCGACGGCGCCAAATCGGGGTCTGCGGTCAAAAGAAGGATTGGGGTGTGTCCGCAGAACCTAGCAATGTGGGACGCGCTGACGTGCAGGGAGAACCTGACTTTCATGGGGGACATGTACGGAATTCCGCCACCCCTGTTAGAGGCAAGGGTGAACAAGTTATTGGATCTTCTCTCCCTCACCGAGAAGGCTGATCAGACGGCCGCGGCGCTTTCTGGCGGTGTGAAGCGGCGGCTCAATATCGCTCTATCACTCGTGCACGATCCAGAAATCGTTTTCCTCGATGAGCCCTCTGCGGGCTTGGACCCGCAGTCCCGCCTCCTTCTATGGGAGTTCATTCGATCCTTGCGGGATGAGGAGGATAAAACCATTGTGCTGACCACGCACGCTATGGAAGAAGCAGATGCACTGAGCGATCGAATTGCTATCATTGATCACGGAAAGTTGCTCCGCCTCGACACACCAGAGGGGTTGAAGCAGACGCTTGGGAAAGGAGACATTGTCGAGTTGCAACTCGTAAATCCGGCGATGAACGAGAAGGTGCTCGCGCTCACGAAATCGCTGGACGGAATCGAAGAGGCCTTTGAGTTGAAAGGGAAAATTGCCGTGCGGGCGTTGGACGCCACCAGCAAGCTTCCAAACATAATCAGTCGTATCGAGCGTGCAGGAGGGGGCATTTCAGATATATCCGTGCGAAGGAATTCGCTTGAAGATGTGTTCGTCTCCCTGACCGGCAGGGCCCTCAGGGAATGAACATGAAGTTCGTCAAGATCACGTCTAAGGGGATGCGAGAGACATTTAGAGACCGAAGGGGGTTCTTTTTTTTGCTCGTTTTCCCCGTATGCTTCATCGCTGTCTTTTCCTTTGCGTTCGGAAGCGGCACGTTTCAGTTCGGGGGCAGCCTCCCCCACGACATCGCGGTCGTAAACTACGACGTAGGGACGACGGTGATCTCCAATAACACGACACGACTCGTTAACTACGGCCAGAGCTTCACCCAGGTGCTCGAGAACGCGACGCTTGAGAACAGCAGCACGAAGTTGTTTCGTCTGCATAACGTCAGCGAGGAGCAGGCGAATGAGCTGCTGCGGAGCAGGAGCATAGATGCGCTCATCGTCATTCCCAAGAATTTTTCAGGCGCGTTTACCTCGATGGTGAACGATTCGGCCAGAAATGCGATTACGTCAGAGGTTGGCGCGCAGGCTATAGCGAGCGGCACGGTTGGCCAAAACCAGCTCCCGAAAAACGTTACGCTCCCCGAGGCGAGTAACGTCACTTCAATGCTTTCCGTCCAAGGGGATGCCAGTTACATAAATTTTGATACGGCGCAAGGCCTCGTCACAACAATCTTTGCTCAATACAAAAACGACGTAACGGCAACAGCGGTAGCAAACGCCGCGTCCGGCGGGGACTACAGACCGCTCGCTGACTACATTCCCACTGGGACGCAGCCCATCGCTGGGACACTGTCGTTCTCGCCGTTCGACTATATGGTGCCAGGGCTCATCATCGTCTCCATCTTAGCGCAGGTAAGCCTTGTCTCCGCTTCCCTTGTCCGGGATATCGAGAGAGGGACGTTGGACAGGCTAAAGCTCTCGATGGCCAGGGCATTTGAGCTCCTATTCGGGACGTTCCTCGCGTGGACGTTAGTCACCATTGGACAAGTGCCTATACTCATCGCCGCCGCTACCGGGTTAGGATACCGGTATTCGGGGGGTAGTCTCAGTTCGCTAGGGCTTGCAATGGTGATCGGGGTGATAGCAGGAATGGCTTCGATCGCGCTCGCGCTGCTGATCGCGTCTGTTGCAAAGAGCGAAATGCAAGCGCTGGAACTGGGCGCGATAGTCACTTTGCCGGTGGCCTTCCTGGGCGGGGCGTTCTTCCCCCTACCACCACAGGTCATCGATTTTTGGGGAATGACCTTCAGCGTGTATGACGTGCTCCCGTGGACCCACGCTATCTCTGCCCTTCGATCCGTTCTTACCTACGGAACCGGCTTGAGCGCAGATATCGTCTTTCAGATCACGTGGTTGATCGTCTTAACGGCAATACTGTTTGTTGTGGCCGTGGTGTGCTACTCGCGGGTGAGGCTGAGACCCGAAATGTAACCAGCGCCCGTCCAAAGTGGAGATCGGTTACTTTTTCTTTCAACAACTCGCATAAGCTCGCGCTTATCGCTTTCGGCTGCTCGTTGCTCTATCCTCATTTCTTTCTTGTGACATGACGACGAAATCTTAAAACTTAACATTACTTTGCCGGAATTGGCCAAATACCATTTTTAAAGCCTATCCAGCCACACACGTACACTCGAGCGAGAGAGACGCAATCTATAAGCGTTACAAGGCCTTCCCCTCTGGAATCCACAATAACAAGGCGAAAGTTCGGAGTTAACGATACAGAACGTTAGACGTTAAGGGGGAGTCACGACAACCGTGTCCGCGCTGCTCATTGTCGGGAGCGTCGTAGCGGCGAGCGTTAAACAAGCTTCAATAGGTAAATGGTCGCCTTAACTAGTCTGGGATAATGCGCTGACGCCGGTATTCCTCACAATACGCAACGCGCTCTCAACCACGACGCGGCCAGCGATGGGCGTACTTCTCGCACCTTTGGCAGTTCATCATATTTGCATTGCATGAAAAGCAGCCCAAGAGGCCGTGGGAAACTGACCGATCGACACGCGATACCATCTTGACCTTGCGAATGCCTGCGTCTAAAGTCGGTTTTTGTGCACCATTTTTCGGCGGTTCTACGCGGGATAAGAGGGGCTATGACCAAGGTCTCAAAAGGGGCATAATCGCAGGAATCAAAGTCGGCGTAGTAGTTCTTGCCACAGTAGTGTCAATCTTTTTTCTCGGTAATCGAACGTATTTTAGGCAGTTTACTAAAGAAGAATCAATTCTTTTTCACCACAAATATATTCTCAAGCCTAGTCTTAGCAACCTCTTTCGTTGAGATTCCTAGCCCCTTCTCGCCCTCCATGTACGACAGCAGCTCCGCTATTTCTTTTTCAGTCCATACATGATAGTGGATGGTACAATCTCTCTTTACTGATCCATGGGCCACACATTCTTCAAACTCTTTGAAATGGTCCTCTCTCGAGATCATCGGCCCAAAGCGATGGTCTGCTATCAGGTGTTCAAGGTTTGTAAGACTTCTATCCTTGTCGAACGTATACCTTTTATCCGGAATGGCGAGAAATAATATACCGCCCGGTCGCAGGACTCGGATAAGCGTCTCTAAAGTCATTATGGGATCTTCGCAGTGCTCCAAAAAATGGTTAGCAATAACAAAATCTACGGAACTGTCCTCGATTGTGTTGAGGCGCTCGCCATCATCTATGATATCGATATCAACTAAGCTGAAATCTTTGATGTCTGGGAATTCACTACGGAGCTCATCGACAGTTTTTCGATCGGCGTATATGTACCTTCGCACCGTTAAAAAGTCTCAGCGGGTTATGTAGGGCCCCTATCTCCAATCCGCTACCACGTATATACTTTTTTGATAGGCAGAGTCTGAGTCCGTAAGCCTTCAACGGACTAAGTCGGTAAGCCTTCAACAGACTAAGTAGGTAAGTAAGTCGGTTAGAGGATAGTTCGTTGATTAGTTTGCTACACTTCACGGCAGAACCCACTCATGCTAGAAGCACACGTCGTTAAATAGCTGGTGGATTTCACAGCCAATTAGCTGCTAAATGCCTCGTCACTCCATCCTTCTACTGTCAGGCCGTGAACGGGGCCCGTGAGTCAAAGAAAATCGAAAAAAATAGCTTATCGTTAAGCTTTCTTAAGTCGCATTCGCAACCTCTATTTAGCAGAACGGGAAATCTGCCCACGACTACCCCAAATGCCCAATGCTCGCGCTCAATCGCGTCAAATACATCCTGCGGCAACCGCTGAAAAGTCCTTTGATGCACCCCTTTGGCCGAGCCATTGTATACACGTTCTCAGGATCGGTCAGCGCCAGCCTCCGAGCAGCGCGCTTCGTGTGTCTCTAGGCTGAGAAGTGGGGAGCTCCGGTCTCATTGCGGCTGTAATGCGTCAGGCTTTAGCAGTGGCGACTCGTCGTCCGCACGGCACTCCGTTTACAACCCCGCGACAGAAAGGAGGGGCGTTTGCCACCTTAGTGCACGCAACCCACACGACAAGAACTGCATGATTGTGGTTGTCGCGATTGTCATCACGGATCGCCCGCTGATTTGGGTCACGGGGCCGTGCTCCGGATCGTCCCGTTCGCCGCGCCGCCGTGCGCGGTGACCTCGTCGATGACCGCACGGAAGCGGGCGTGGGGATCGAAGCCGGCGAACGAGGCGGCCACGCGCTGCGCCGTCTGCTTGAACCTCTCCTCGCGCATCACGCGCTCCACGGCGGCGCGGACCTTCGACGGGGTGACTGTCGCTGCGCGCAGGAACACCCCGGCGCCCGCGTCGCGTATCGCGGTGGCCGCGAGGAACTGGTCGGGGTTCGACGGGATGGCGACGATCGGCGTCCCCTCGGCGAGCGCCTGGTACCCGGTGCTCGCGCCGCCGCTGCACACCACCACCGCCGCCTTTCGCGCGGCGAGGTCGCCCGGGATCATCTCGACCACCCGCACGTTGCGCGGAATGTCCTTCGGCGTGACGCGCGCGGCGGTGGAGAACACCACGTCGACGTCCATGCCGCCGAGCGCCTCGAGCACCGGCGGCACCGCCTTAACCGCGCCCGACGATCCGAGGGTGGCGTAGATCATCGGTCGATCGCGACCGAGCTCGTCCCAGAACGCGGGCAGGGGGATCTGCGGCGACCAAATAACCGGGCCGAGGAAGGTCTCGTGCGGGGCTTGATGCGTGAGCGGGGCGATCAGCGGATCGTCGGGGAACAGCACGCGATCGCCCCAGCTGGTCACGTCGATGAAGTCGCCGAACTCGGGCAGCCCGTGCTCCCTGCGCAGCTCGTTCACCGGCGCGGCGAAGTAACGGAGCAGCACGGGCAGCCCGATGGAAATCAAGTACTTCTTGGCAATCGACCCACCGGGCAGTCGGAAGAGCCAGTAGTCCACCGGGAACCCCTCGTGCATGCCGCCATGACTATGACTCCAGTCTGCCCAGTACGCGTTGATGAGGTTCGCGCAGGGGACGCCGAACACCGGTGCGGAAATCGTGGTCGACATACGCAGATCGAAGACCACTAGGTCGGGGCGGATCGCTTCGTAGAGGCGCAGCTCCTCGGCGACGTACTTCGTGAGGACCGCCTTCGTCCACGTGCGCATTAGTGAGCCGGAGGCGACGGCGGCATCGATCTTCTCGGGGGAGAGCGGGGTGATCGGCCAGCGCGTGAAGCTCGTGCCGTGGAACAGGCGCTCGTCGAACCGCGCGGAGGCGAAGTGAATCTCGTACCTGCGCGGGTCGAGCCCGCGCGCGAGGACCACCAGCCGGACCACCTGCGACCAGGTGAGGGCCTCGACGATGAACAGGATCTTCTTCATGCAAGCCTCCGTTCAGTGCGCGCTCGCGCGCGACGCCAGAACCGCCCCGAGGCGAGCGAGGCCACCCCGAACGCGAGTAGCGCCAGGCACGCCCAGAACAGCGCGCCCTTGTCGCGCGCGAGCAGGTCCTTCTGCGCGATCGCCAACGTGGGGCTCATGCGTCCCCCTTTCTGCGGAGCAGCAGCTCGAGATCCATCATGCGGGTCTCCACCTTCGCGTCGGCGATCACCCGACCGGCCGAGAGCACGATCGCGGTCGCAGATGCGCTGCACCTTGTCGAGGTGGTGCGAAGCATAGACGCACGCATCTGCCCACATAGTTCAAAAAAAATATCCTTTTCCGCATAAAGGTCTTTCGCATGGAGACCGACTAGAAGAAAAGGCGTCAACTTGTCGTTTCGTCCGCTCCCTGATGAATTTCGGCTGACGGGCCGATCCTGAGGCCCGATCTTTTCCCGAGCTAACATTTTTGTCGGCGATAACCTTCCACCTTAGAGTTTCCATGTCAGGTCTCTTCGCGCCCTGAAGTGCTGACGTCGGCGACAATAGCTTGTAACGGCGCATCGCCAGGGAGTGTCGCGTAGTACCGGTAAGACCCATGGTCCCTAGCCAGGGTCGTATTGGTCCTACGATATCTCCCCCGTAGTGAAATGGCGACGTCTGGCCGCTGGATGCACCTGCTGTTAGATTCTCGAGGCATCGTGCTCAAAGAATCTGAACATTTCACCCGTGAAACAACGCAGATCGAGATCCCAAAGCACACGTCTCCCCAATACTGCGTACACATCATTCACCTGCCCAGGCGGCGGATGCCTGCAAATCACCAGTCAACTCCAGCATACTGTGCGTCAGGAAATAAGCTCTATACTACTAAACTACTAAAGCTTGAATTGTAGCGCCGTAACGCTCGACACAGCGTATTTGACCTCTTCTCTTTTGAAGCTAACCTATATCTATCATCTGGCTCACAAACATTGTGATCGGTGATGACCATTGATGAACAGCGGTATCAAATGCGTATTTTGCGGCACGAGCACGGCCGAACTACCCGCCGCCGAGTCGGCCCCGGTACGCTGCGATGTCAGGGAGTTCGGTGCCGAGACTTTTACCGTCTGGCGGTGTGCTAAGTGCGGATCGCTGCACGCGCAGGAGCCGATTGACTACGACCGTTACTATCGGGACTACCCGGCGAAGCGCCAGCAGTATGACCTCATCATCAAAGTCATCCTACGAAAACGGATGGGAATCCTTAAGCGTGCCGGGCTGGAAAGCGGCAAGACGCTTATAGACTATGGTTGCGGCAGCGGGCATTTCGTGCGCTATGCGCGAGAGCAGGGCGTGCGGGCCGAGGGCTATGACCCGTACTCGCAGGAGTTCGGAGACGCCTCAGTGCTCGACCGCAGCTATGATTTCGTGACTGCCCAGGACGTCCTCGAGCACGTAGACGACCCCCGCGCCCTCGTCGATGACCTGAAGAGCTATGCGGCCCCCGGTGGCTGTATGGCTATCGGCACGCCCAACGCGGACGTGCTTGACCTCCACAACCCGCTTGACCACGTCGGGCCTCTGCACCAGCCGTACCACCGCCATATTCCGTCGGCTGCCGAACTGCAGAGGATGGCTTCGGAGGGGGGCTGGCAGCTAGTTGAATTCCGCAAGGACTGGTACGCGGATACGCGGGTGCCGTTCCTCAATACGGCGTTTATCTGGCGATATTGCAGAAGCCGCGGAGGATTCATCGACGTCAGCTTCGACCCCGTGAGTTCACAACTAAACCACATTCTGGCCTTTCTGGCCAACCCGAGTCTGATTTTCTGGGGCTTGTTTGGCTCGTTCTCCTCGCGAAGAACCGACATGGTGGTCGTGGCTCGTGCTCCAGCTTACCGCTAACCTGTCGACATGTTGGGACCCATCGCTTCTACATAGTGTCTGCCGTGCAGGCAAAATAAGATTAATGATATGCGCTCACACTCCATATTAACTAATTTAAGCCATAACCATTCGGAATCTGTGAATGGTTACTTATAGCAATTGCAGGTATTATGAGACAATCAACTGCACACACTCAGTCGGTCAAAGACTTGATTTATTGCTTCAGGGGCTTCTAATGAGGGTCGGAATCCTTGCTGCAAATTTGTCAGTATATGGTGGTGGAGAGAAGTATGTATGTAAAATCGCAGAAATATTCAGCAGAGAGCACGATGTGGATCTCATTGCTTTTGATATACCGGAGCGAGAGGTCGCGGGAGTGCTAAAGACGTTAGAAAATCGATTAAACGTCAATCTACGGGATGTAAACTTGAAGGTTCTTGCAACTCCCGGCATAGTCGGCATAGCCATGAAGAATTCTTTTATTGATCGACTAATACAAAGCACAGTGGTATCAAAATGCAGCAAGCACTACAATCTGTTTTCTTTTGTCGATCTATTAACAAAAAGCGTAGTGGTATCAAAATGCAGCAAGCACTACGATCTATTTATAAATCAATCGGGAGGAGGGCTCTTTCTTCAAGGGCCTGCCTATGCGAACAAAAACATCATGATAATTCAAGTTCCGCCAACCAACGAAAAAATTCCCTTCCCGTTTGGCTGCACCGGCCTGAAATTGTTCGTTGACTCTAATCTCTCAACTTATGATAGAATAGTCGTCTATTCAAATTTTGTAAAAACAACGGTTGAGCAAAAATACACGAGGAAAGCTGAAGTGCTCTACCCGCCGATTGAAAGTCAGCCCGATCACTGTATCTTGAAGGAACATTATATATTAAGCGTTGGACGATTTGGTGTGGGGGAACACAGTAAAAAACAGCTGGAAATGATCCAAGCTTTCAAACAACTATGCAAAGACGGTGAGCTGGATGAAGGTCATTGGGAATATCATTTGGTTGGCGTTGTGTTGAGCAAGCAGAGCAGCCAGCTATATAAAAGAATCTGCGAGAAAGAAGCAGAGGGGTACCCTATTTTCTTCCATTTTAACGCTCCGTACAAAACTGTAAAAGATTTATATAGCAGATCCACGCTGTTTTGGCACGCTACAGGCTTTAATGAGGATGAAAATAAACATCCCGAAAAAATGGAGCACTTTGGCTTAGTGACGGCGGAGGCAATGTCGTACGGGTGCATTCCGATCGTCGTAGGCAAAGGTGGACAACCAGAAATTGTCCACCACGGGCTGAATGGACTGCTCTGGAATACTATAGAGGAATTGAAAGGTAGCACGCTTAACCTGGTAAACGATCCGGAAAAAAGGGCAAAATTGGCTAAGGCAGCCATTGAAACAAGTCGACAGTTCACTACTGACCAATTTGAGATTAAGGTTAAAGAACTACTAATTTAAATGCAGGCATTCTCTCTTTCAAGAATTTCGATTTCTGCCTCCTTCTGTTTCAGCAAGTAACCCAACGTCAATCCCGTTAATCCACCGCCAAGAATTGCTATTCGCATAAGACCACTTCGGGGTCAAACTCATAGTGGTGAAAAGCTATCACGCCGTTTGGCGACAGCTTGTTCCAGATTGGATAGAACCATTTTGATCTCGTTGTAAACTTGCTCACCAACTTTTTTCTGACATACAAATTCTTATATATTTCAAGAGGTATTCAAGCATCAATTTGTCTCCACATAAACAGCAAGGCGTGCGTTCGAGTTAAAGGCTATATGTTTTGAATCAAGACATAGTATCGCGCATAAGGGCGACAACCCTTTGAGAAGTGGTGTGTCGATCAAAGAATGGGCACAAGAGCAATATGATTATCTTCAAGACAATCGGCACGACCGTTTTTCCCGACCAGTAGAGTGGCCCCTCATACCCGACTGGCTGCGTCCACAGAAAAACGAGCGAATACTCGACGTTGCTTGCGGTCAAGGACAACTCACCGTCAAGATCGCTCTCAAGGGTCGTGATATTTACGGGGTTGATTCGTCAGCAACCGAAATCGGAAGGGCACGACGTTTCAGAACACCAAGGAATCGGTTGCACATTTAGCGTCGCAGATGCACAGCAGCTGCCGTACTCTGATGAGTAGACAATGGACTGAATGATGATTAATCAAAAAGTGAACCGGAATGAATGTCCGGTTCACTTTTTTCACGCAATCAGGGAAAGTTTGGGATATAATCCAAATTAGAAAATAATCTTAGCAAAAGTGTTAAAAGAGGCTCAGATTATGAACAAACATGATATCCGCCGCGATGACTATATGCTTCGCGGGAAGCTGAAAAACAAAGGCTATGACTGGTGGTGGCATTCCCTGACGGCCAGAAACGCCGAAACACGAGAAGAAAAACCGTTTTTTATTGAGTTCTTTGTTATCAATCCTGCCATCGGCGGAGATAAGCCGGTTTTCGGTCAGACACCAGAAAAGAACATTCCGTCTTACCTTATGGTAAAATGCGGCTGGTGGGGAGAAGACAAAGCGCAGCTGCACAGATTTTTCGGTATAAATGAAATGACCGTATCAGGGGGCGTTCCATTCTGCATTTCAGCCGGAGACTGCATTTGTTCCGAAACGGAATTGAAGGGCAGTGTAAAAATTTCGGATTCCGCAAATCATCCGGAATGGATGTGCGATGACGGTGAAATGTCCTGGAATCTGCGGGTAAGCAAGAAAGTTGCGTTTAACGTCGGATATGGCGCGGGAAAGCTGTTTCATGATCTCAATTCATTAGAAATGTACTGGCACGCCGAGGGCATGAAAAGTGCGTATGAGGGCGAAATTATTGCCAATAGCGTGCAATATGTTGTCACACCTGAAACGTCTTACGGTTATGCAGACAAAAACTGGGGCTCCGATTTTACGTCTCCATGGGTGTGGCTTTCATCAAACCGCATGACAAGCAGGCTCTCCGGAGAAGAACTTGGCGATAGCGTTTTTGATATAGGAGGCGGCAGACCGAAAGCGTTCGGTATCGCTCTCAACAGAAAGCTGCTCGCAAATTTCTGGTATGAGGGCAGAGACTATGAGTTCAATCTTTCCAAGTTTTGGACGTTTACAAAAACAAAGTTTGACTGCCGCGAAACCGATGATGAAATTATCTGGAATGTGCGTCAGGAAACCTTGCGTGCAATCATGGAAACCGAAGTGCATTGCAAAAAGAAAGATATGCTGCTTTTGTGCTATGAGGCACCTGACGGCGTGAAGCGCCACAACCGTCTATGGAACGGCGGAAACGGAGAAGGCACGATAAAACTCTACGAAAAAAAGCACGGCAAGGTAGTGCTTATAGATAATATCATTGCCGACCACATTGGCTGTGAGTACGGCGAATACTGCTGAAAATACAAAGCACCTCCGGGAGAATATTCTTCCTGAGGTGCTTTCTTTTAGCTCAATGTCTTTTTGAAATGGCAGTCATAAATAATGCAGATTGTAATGCCGATAACGGTTGCCGCCGGATAGGCAAGGCCCATATAAACGAGCGAATGGCTCATGTGAATCCACATGAGATAAGAAAACGGAAGTCTTACAAGGAACGACTGCACCACACCCTGAATCATAACAAAGGTGAGGACCGCCTCCCCGTACGGACTAATGCCGGAAGTGGCAGCGGCAATGGCCTCCTCGGGGCACAGCGATGTGATTTGCTAGCGCGTGAAGTTCGTGCCGCGGAACAAGCGCTCGTCGAAACGCGCGGAGGCGAAGTGAACCTCATACCCGCGCGGGTCGAGCCCGCGCGCAAGGACTAACAGTCGAACCACCTGTGACCACGTAGCGGCCGGCACAATGAACAGAATCTTCTTCATGCTATCCCCGCTTCGCCTCTTCACAATGACACACAGGGATTTGAAAGACGCTAAACATTGCTTAAGCACCGTTTAATAGCCGAAGAGAACGATGTGGCATAATTTGCTCAAGTTCTGTGGGCAGGATCTTTGTAGGTTGTGGATACCCTGACTTAGCTGTCTGATCACATGGGGCTGTGCTTCGCGCACTTCCATCCGCATGAGTCTTCTAGAAGAAAGAACCATTTCGGAGCCCTGCGTGCGAAGCTTTAAAGTGTAGCTCTCTTCAGTTTGGTTCTTTGTGTGTTAGTTCGAGTTGATATAAAAATGGTCTGGCTTCTTTTTTCAAGCTAACCTATATATGATCTGCTATTGTGCAGCGTTATCGGGGAAGTCCATTGACGAGCGGCGGCATCAAATGTGTATTTTGCGGCACGAACATGGCAGAGCTACCTGCCGTTGAGTCGGCCCAGTTCGTTGTAATGTCAGGAAGTTCGGTGCCGAGACGTTTACCGTCTAGGGGTGCGCTCGGTGCGGGTCGCTGCACGCGCACGAGCCGATCGACGCTGACCGTTACTATCAGGATTACTCGATAATGCGCAGAAGTATGACCTCATCATCAAAGTCATCCTACGAAAACGGATGGGAATCCTTAAGCGTGCCGGGCTGGAAAGCGGCAAGACGCTTATAGACTATGGTTGCGGCAGCGGGCATTTCGTGCGCTATGCGCGAGAGCAGGGCGTGCGGGCCGAGGGCTATGACCCGTACTCGCAGGAGTTCGGAGACGCCTCAGTGCTCGACCGCAGCTATGATTTCGTGACTGCCCAGGACGTCCTCGAGCACGTAGACGACCCCCGCGCCCTCGTCGATGACCTGAAGAGCTATGCGGCCCCCGGTGGCTGTATGGCTATCGGCACGCCCAACGCGGACGTGCTTGACCTCCACAACCCGCTTGACCACGTCGGGCCTCTGCACCAGCCGTACCACCGCCATATTCCGTCGGCTGCCGAACTGCAGAGGATGGCTTCGGAGGGGGGCTGGCAGCTAGTTGAATTCCGCAAGGACTGGTACGCGGATACGCGGGTGCCGTTCCTCAATACGGCGTTTATCTGGCGATATTGCAGAAGCCGCGGAGGATTCATCGACGTCAGCTTCGACCCCGTGAGTTCACAACTAAACCACATTCTGGCCTTTCTGGCCAACCCGAGTCTGATTTTCTGGGGCTTGTTTGGCTCGTTCTCCTCGCGAAGAACCGACATGGTGGTCGTGGCTCGTGCTCCAGCTTACCGCTAACCTTGGCGGTCACGATAGGCGCACGGAAAGCGAGGCCTTCCAGCAAGGCGACAACCAGAAACCGCGAAAACTTTTGGAGGGTTTGGCTATCGCGCCGCCATTTATTGAGAGACGAGGCGGCTAAAAGCAGCGCCATTACTTTCGCTATACGCGTTGCTTAGGCACTTAGCACGGTCACTATCTTGTTATTATTATATGACTTACTGCGCACGATGCGAGCTTTATGTCAAGAGTAAGCGACGCGGCGACCAAGATCGCGTTCCGTTCTATTGCAATCTATACCGCCGTCCGCGCAGCGTTACATACGACTTGTTTTACTAAGGAACTTGGGTGAAAGTTTCGGGCTCTAACCTGCGAGGCGGTCCCGTCAAGCGCGGCTGTCGACGGCCAGTGCATCGAGCGTGTGGGGGTCTTGGGCGGCGCACGCGGCGGTGGACTCCGTGGCTCACACTCTAGCGAAAACGATTTTCAATATCAAACGGGCTCGGATCACCCGCTGATTTGCGTCACGGGGCCGTGCTCCGGATCGTCCCGTTCGCCGTGCCGCCGTGCGCGGTGACCTCGTCGATGACCGCGCGGAAGCGGGCGTGCGGATCGAAGCCGGCGAACGAGGCGGTGACACGCTGCGCCGTCTGCGTGAAGCTCTCCTCGCGCATCACGCGCTCCACAGCGGTGCGGACCTTCGACGGGGTGACCGTCGAGGCGCGCAGGAGCACCCCGACACCGACATCGCACATCGCGGTGGCCGCGAAGAGCTGGTCGGCGTTCGACGGGATGGCGACGATCGGCGTCCCCTCGGCGAGCGCCTGGTACCCGGTGCCCGCGCCGCCGTTGCACACCACCACCGCCGCCTTCCGCGCGGCGAGGTCGCCCGGGATCATCTCGATCACCCGCACGTTGCGCGGAACGTTCTTCGGCGTGAAGCGCGCGGCGGTGGAGAACACCACGTCGACGTCCATGCCGCCGAGCGCCTCGAGCACCGGCGGCACCCCATCGACCGCGCCCGATGAGCCCAAGGTGGCGTAGATCATCGGTCGATCGCGACCGAGCTCGTCCCAGAACGCGGGCAGGGGGATCTGCGGCGACCACAGAACCGGGCCGAGGAAGGTCTCGTGCGGGGCCTGATGCGTGAGCGGGACGATCAGCGGATCGTCGGGGAACAGCACGCGATCGCCCCAGGTGACCACGTCGATGAAGTCGCCGAACTCGGGCAGCCCGTGCTCCCCGCGCAGCTCGTTCACCGGGGCGGCGAAGTAACGGAGCCACAAGGGCGCTGCGATGGGAACCACGTACTTCTCGACCACCGGCAAGCCGAGCAGTCGGACGATCGGGTGGTCGGGCATCGGGAACCCCTCGCGCGTGGTGCGATGACTCCAGTACGCGTTGATGAGAGTCGCGCACGGGACGCCGAACACCGGCGCGGAAATCGTGGTCGACCAACGCAGATCCGAGACCACCAGGTCGGGGCGGATCGCTTCGTAGAGGCGCAGCTCCTCGGCGACGTACTTCGCGAGGACCGCCTTGTTGTACACGCGCTTTATTGAGAGGGAGGCGAGGGCGCCAACGACCTTCTCGGGGGAGAGCGAGGTGATCGGCCATCGCGTGAAGCTCGTGCCGTGGAAAATGCGCTCGTCGAACCGCGCGGAGGCGAAGTGGACCTCGTACCTGCGCGGGTCGAGTCCGCGCGCGAGGACCGCCAGCCGGACCACCTGCGACCAGGAGGCGGCATCGACGATGAACAGGATCTTCTTCTTCACGCCGTCCTCCGTTCAGTGCGCGCTCGCGCGCGACGCCAGAACCGCCCCCGGGCGAGCGAGGCCACCCCGAACGCGAGCGGGAACACGCACGCGGGCATCAGCGCGCGCGTGGGCAGGCCGCGGAACGTTGCGCCGTCGAGCGCCATGATCCCCCAATCCACCGGGCTTGCCGACGACGGCGTGTGCATCCGCCCGGGCATCACCGAGATGGGCACCATCACGTGGTCGCAGATGCGTTACACCTCGTAGAGGTGGTGCGAACCATAGACGTATGCCCCCATAGTTCAAAAAAATACCCTTTTCCGAATAAAGGTCTTTCGCATAGATACCGACCAGAAGAGAAAGCGTCAACTTCCGGGCTCGGATTGCCCGCTGATTTACGTCACGGGGCCGTGCTCCGGAGCGTCCCGTTCGCCGTGCCGCCGTGCGCGGTGACCTCGTCGATGACCGCGCAGAAGCTGTAGTGCGTTTCTACTTCGAACATCCTGTCTTTGCCAAAACGGTGAACAAAATTCTGCCGCCTAGTGTAGCAAGAATCCTTCTCGCACCTTTGCTCATTGCTCCAACTTTGCGCAGGAGGGATTCTTGCTACTATCTGCACGTATTGAGAAACGATCACTAATTCGGTCGCGCAGCCTATTGAGCTTTTTAGATGGGAAATCTAAATACGGAAAATACCTTTAAGCGTTATCCACATCTATGTCGGAGAGGCAAAGCAGCGGCTTCAGGAGTTGAAATCGAGCGAAGCAAGGAACCTTCTTATCAAGCTGGCTGATGCTATTGGAATACATTCCGTTAAACGAATTTAGAAGGTTATTTAAGCTAAAGTGTTGCCTGAAGCAGATCGCTTGCACGTGATAAATGAATGAAAGGGTGACGACCAAGATCCCAAATGCTTTTTTCTACTACACTACGTCATAGCATACTTACTATTTGTTAAAGATCATGTGAATATACCATAGGCCCTAACCCATCAGGACGAAGATGCGGTTTTTTTTCCGCTAATTTCAAAATCAACACGGCAGCGGTGTCCGCTCCATCACAATGTGCAAAATCACGGGCTATTCTTTCAGAATTTTGACCGCCCATTCCCACGACTTGAAAGTACCCAATCAGCATGCCTAAGCAGAGTGGAGATTTACTTGGATCTTCCGTGCTGTCAAGATCTGACTGCTACAAAAGCGCGGCGCGCGCGACAAAAAAATGAATGGCTTTAACTCAAAAAGATTTCCGTTATGCTGTGCATTTGACAAATCCTAAAGCGGTGCGTGACGCAGGTATGTTCAACAGTGAACACAAAGAACGTTATTACCGTGGTTGCCGAGCTCTCAAAAGAGGACTCAGTGCGCTGCAAATGGCGCACTATACACGAACACCAGCCACAATCCAAAGGCCGCGAGCACAAAACCAGCCACGCTCCCGGCGAGCGCCTGAGCGAGCGTATGTTTCTTCAAGTACACCCTGCTCCAGATGACGAGCGGTAAAAGCAATCCAAGCAGCACGCCCCACGGGCCAAAGACAAAGAGGAGCACGACAGTCGGTCCTGCGATGCCCATCGCGTGGGCGCTGATTTTCCATCGTAGATTAACGAAGAAGATGAAAAGCGTGCCCACGCTATAGCCGAGCATAATGGTGGTGGTGAGAGCGGGCGCTTGGATGAGCAGCAGGACTACGGTGCCAATAAAAAACGAAACGGTCGCCACGAGCAGTGGCTGACTGCGTTCCGTCATCCCGGATATGTCCAAGTCGTGTGAATGTGTCCTCTGTGCCCAAAAGATCAAGATGCTCAGAGGCATGAGCACCGCAAAAAATATAGTGAGGAGCATTAGCGCGACAAAGGACCGTCCCGTCGACACAGTGTAGTTGATGAGCGCGAACATGAGCAGCGCAACGATCGGCGGCATGGTAACGTTTGAGATCGCGGTGGCCCACGTACGTTTTTCACGGTCTTCCTCTGTGGCGTCACCTTCGTGCACGGCCGTCTTGTTCATGCCACAGCGACTTAACCTTTGGGTTTGGTTTGATATTTCATAGGAGCAGATTGCCACCATTCATCTATCGACTTATCGTTCATCATAGCGAACGGTTTCAGCGGTGGACAAAAGGGCACCATACAGGAGCAAAGCCAGCACGGTGCGCAGCGAATTAGCAAGTCCTCATCTTGCCAACGCGTCCATACTCGAGGAGGAACACAGTTACGCGCGTTGATGCATAGTGAGAGGAGAAAGATGAGAGGAACTGGAATCAGACCAATCGCCCACAAGCCGTACGTTCGTAGCACTCGCCGATCATAGTCCGCTTTGTGGGCGCGGTCGCCGCGCCGAAAGATGCTCGCTAAAAGCAGGAAGGTTAGGGCGTCGAGCCCCCACAAGTAGCAGAAACACCCGGCAAGGATCACGAACAATGAGCCTAGTACACGACCGTAAGTATGAAAAACGACTGGAACGAGATTTTCAGATAAAAACAACACTGGCTGCTATCGATATATTGCTCAATCCTGATGAAACCGTGGTCAAAAGAGCTGTAGAAATTCACAAAAGAATGGTGGCCTCGTTTCTTTATAGCCTCGTTGACGCAAGCAGAGCCACCAAATTGCGCACGTTTTGCTGTTCGACGACAAATCGCGGCGGAATGCTGCGTTGAATGAAACCCGATATTCCAAGCAATGCTTCCATTTCAGAAGAAAGCGCGTGCATTGGTCGTCCTCTCCTATCTGGTCTCTTTTGGCTGATAAGTATCGCTTTGTCTAAAAGTCTGCTGTCCCCGGCACCTGCCACCACCACGAGATCGCGCAAGGAATTTCGGCGCTTCACGTGTGCGTTGTGACGGTACCGCTGAAGGCGTTCTGCGAGCTCAGCTTCTGATAACTTGTTAAACTCCGTGACGTTGTCCACGTCGAAATATCCGATGATGTACAGAGCTTCGTTGTATTTGGTAGTCGCAAATGGCTGCAAGCCGGCGTAGAATACGAGCAGGTCTCCGTGAACGAGCTTCAGCAGGGAATAGCGCTTCAGTGTCGGATCGCCGTACGTGCAGGTGACAAACTCGGGGTCTTCGTGCATCGGCGCGTTCTTCATGCTCGACGGAACGTAGGCTGAGAGGCGCTTCCCCTTCCTCCCAATCCTGTCGTTATACGTCGCGGCGTCCGGCGCGGGAATGCTCTCAGGAATTGGGACAAACTCGAACGATCCGTCGTCAAATATGGGAGCGAGCGTCCCTCCGCACCCCTTATCGATACCGACGCGCAGCAGTAGTGCCTTCATAGCGACCATATAGGTGAGACGTACCCGAATAAGTCTTGCCATGTGCCCCCTTCTGAGCCGCGGTATCGAGCGGAAACGTGTGCCCCAGCGTGAACACCGCGAACCCAAAAAATGAACCTCGCCGCGGATCAGATGAGTTGCTTTTAATACACTGGACGAAAATGCACTGCTGTCATAGCGAAGAGGATAGATCATGACTGACCAAGAACGCTGCACGCGCTGCGGAGGGCAAGTCTTTCCAGCAGCACGGTTCTGCCCGTGGTGTGGCATGGCTCTCGCCCCCGAAGAGCACACCACTGACTCTGAAGCGCAGCCCCGTGAAGGGAGCGAGCCGAACGCCTGGGAGTGGAATAATAAAGGAGTAGCACTTAGCCGCTTAGGCCGCTACCAAGAGGCAATAGAGTGCTACGACAATGCCCTCGAGATCGATCCGCGGCACGTAAATGCGTGGGCTAACAAAGGGGTAGCACTTAGCCGTTTAGGCCGCAACGCCGAGGCCCTCCAGTGCTACGACAATGCCCTCGAGATCGATCCTCGGCACGTAAATGCATGGGATAACAAAGGACTGAATCTTAACAGCGTAGGCCGCTACCAAGAGGCGATAGTGTGTTACGATAAAGCCCTCGAGATCGATCCGCGGTTCGTAAGGGCATGGGTTGGCAAAGGAGTGAGCCTTCACCACTTAGGCCGGTACGAAGAGGCGTTAGAGTGCTACAACGAGGCCCTCGAGATCGATCCGTCGAACGCCCTTGCACAGAAAGGCAAAAGGATGGCCCTTGCGAAACGACGCTGAGAACCGCGCGCAGGACTCTGTCGGTGCGGAGAACGAAGCAATTAGAACGTTTCAAACGGACGAGGTCACATAAAACCACTTTCTTTTTTTCCGCGGAGCGGGGTCTTCGCTTGCAAAAGTATCGATCAAAGCATCATAACGTATTTGCCGGAACGTGAATGCGCGTTTAGAACAGGTGAACAAATGGTCATTTGACGTGTCTGGCTTGTCCAATTGTACAGCACAACCGCTCGACAGGCAAGCGAAGGCACGAGCATCAGGTGCGGGGTCACAGGCACAATCTCCGGGCGCGTTATGACGAACTCGCACTCAACGCAAACTGGAAACGATGTACCTACACCTTCATCAGTGTGACCGATAACCGATCTTCTTAAGAGCTTCCGCAGCGTTCCAGCGCACGCGAGCATCCGAGTCGCCGAGCGCTCGTGTCAAGGGCTCCACGGCGCTGCCATCGCCGAAGTTACCAAGGGCTTCGGCAGCGCTCTTGCGCACATCACCGTGCTTGTCGTTGAGCAGTCGTATCAACGGCTCAACGGCTGTGCCGTCGCCGATATTACGAAGGGCTTTCGCTGCATTCCAGCGCACACGATAATCCGAGTCGTCGAGCGCCTTTACCAGCGGCTCAACGGCTCTGCCATCGCCGATCTTCTCAAGGGCTTTCGTAGCGCTCTCGCGCACACGCAAGTCCAAGTCGACGAGCGCTCTTTTTACCAGCGGCTCCACGGCTCGGTCATCACCGATCTTACCAAGGGCCCCCGCAGCGTTCCCGCGCACAACATAATCCGAGTCGACGAGCGCCTTCATCAACGGCTCAACGGCCCCGCTATCGGCGATCTTACCAAGGGCATCCGAAGCTGCCCTGCGCGCACGCCAATCCGCGTCGTTAAGCGCTCTTATCAACGGCTCAACGGCCGCTTCACCGATCTCAACGCACTTATCCCATCGTCTTTTCACTGTCCAGTAGGCGGCCGCTGCCTCATCGCTGCCCGGAGTCCACCCGATCTTACCAAGGGCCTCCGCTGCGCTCACGCGCACATACTCACTTGTGTCGTTTAGCGCCGTTATCAACGGCTCAACGGCCGGTTCACCGATCTTACCAAGGGCCTCCGCCGCGCCCTCGCGCACATCAACGTGCTTGTCGTTGAGCAGGCGTATCAACGGCTCCACTGCTCGGTCATCGCCGATCTCACCAAGGGCCTCTGCAGCGCTCACGCGCACATCATTGCTCCCGTCCCCGAGCGCCTTTACCAGCGGCTCAACGGCTCTGCCATCGCCGATCTCACCAAGGGCCTCCGCCGCTTTCCTGCGCACATCACCGTTCGCGTCGTTGAGCGCCTTTATCAACGGCTCAACGGCCGGTTCACCGATCTCACCAAGGGCCTCCGCCCCACTCTTGCGCACATCACCGTGCTTGTCGTTGAGCAGGCGTATCAACGGCTCCACGGCTCGGTCATCGCCGATCTCACCAAGGGCCCCCGCAGCGCTCTTGCGCACATCACTGTTCGCGTCCCCGAGCGCCTTTACCAGCGGCTCAACGGCTCTGCCATCGCCGATCTTACCAAGGGCCTCCGCCGCGCCCTCGCGCACATCACCGTTCGTGTCGTTCAGCGCTCTTATCAACGGCTCAACGGCAGGTTCACCGATCTCACCAAGGGCCCCCGCAGCGCTCTTGCGCACATCACTGTTCGCGTCCCCGAGCGCCTTTACCAGCGGCTCAACGGCTCTGCCATCGCCGATCTTACCAAGGGCCTCCGCCGCGCGCGCAGCGCTGTTCGCGTCGTTGAGCGCTCTTATCAACGGCTCAACGGCCGCTTCACCGATCTCAACGCACTTATCCCATCGTCTTTTCACTGTCCAGTAGGCGGCCGCTGCCTCATCGCTGCCCGGAGTCCACCCGATCTTACCAAGGGCCTCCGCCGCGCTCACGCGCACATACTCACTTGTGTTGTTGAGTGCTCTTATTAACGGCTCAACGGCCGGTTCACCGATCTCACCAAGGGCCTCAGCCACGCTCACGCGCACATCACCGTTCGCGTCGTTCAGCGCCTTTACCAGCGGCTCAACGGCTCTGCCATCGCCGATCTTACCAAGGGCCTCCGCAGCTTTCCTGCGCACATCACTGTCAGCGTCGTTGAGCGCCTTCGTCAACGGCTCAACGGCCGGTTCACCGATCTCACCAAGGGCCTCCGCAGCTTTCCTGCGCACATCACTGTCAGCGTCGTTGAGCGCCTTCGTCAACGGCTCAACGGCTCTTCCATCGCGGATCGTACCAAGGGCCTCCGCCGCGCCCTCGCGCACTCGATAATCCGAGTCTCCGAGCGCCTTTATCAACGGCTCAACGGCCGCTTCACCGATCTCAACGCACTTATCCCATCGTCTTTTCACTGTCCAGTAGGCGGCCGCTGCCTCATCGCTGCCCGGAGTCCACCCGATCTTACCAAGGGCCTCCGCCGCGCTCACGCGCACATACTCACTTGTGTTGTTGAGTGCTCTTATTAACGGCTCAACGGCCGGTTCACCGATCTCACCAAGGGCCTCAGCCACGCTCACGCGCACATCACCGTTCGCGTCGTTCAGCGCCTTTACCAGCGGCTCAACGGCTCTGCCATCGCCGATCTTACCAAGGGCCTCCGCAGCTTTCCTGCGCACAAGCAAATCCGAGTCGTTGAGCGCCTTTACCAGCGCCTCAACGGCTGTGCTGTCGCCGATCTTACCAAGGGCCTCCGCAGCGGCCCTGCGAACATCACTACTCTGCTTATACCCTAATGCCTTAATGAGCTTTTTGACGTCTCGCTTCTCCTTCATTTTTTGCACGTTTGGCGTGCCGAACCCGAAGACCACGAATATCACACCTCTAATATCATATCTTAACACGACGATATATCAGGATGCCGCTGCCTTGCCAATCATCTCGAACTCCCCGGATCGACGCGGCCTGAGAACGCTTGTGCTCGTTGATGGGTGCCATCGTCGCTGCGGTAGACAGCGTCCCTGAGTTTATAGCGACAAAAGCTTCTCCGATGTTGACAACGGGACGTCGTGTTCTTTTTTAGCCGCTTCACTACTCACGGAATGGTTTCATTACCTTGAGGAAGGTCTTTCGGGGAAGCGACGGGCACACGGGAACGATCGTGCCGAACGCGTCAAGGAGACGGTGCACGGTGCAGGCGTCGTGAAGGGGTCTTGCCACCCTTCTTCCTCTTTCCTTTCACTTTCGGCGCGTTCTTCATGCTCGACGGAACGTAGGCTGAGAGGCGCTTCCCTTTCCTCCCAATCCTGTCGTTATACGTCGCGGCGTCCGGCGCGGGAACGCTCTCAGGAATTGGGACAAACTCGAACGATCCGTCGTCAAATATGGGAGCGAGCGTCCCTCCGCACCCCTTATCGATACCGACGCGCAGCAGTAGTGCCTTCATAGCGACCATATAGGTGAGACGTACCCGAATACGTCTTGCCATGTGCCCCTCTGAGCTTCGGTATCGAACGGAAACGTGTGCCCTAGCAGAAACAATTCGACCGTCAAAAAGAAACAGTAATGAGGACCAATATCGTGCAACTATTCAGGGTTAAAAAACACTGGGGGATTCTGAAATGAGCAACCAACAACCAGAGCCGAGGAGGATATACGAGTCTATCGCCGTGCCTGTCGTGTGGCTCATTTTCCTCGCGCTATGGCTATTCTATTATGCAAGCAGCTTCAGCATTCTGCAAAACATTGGTATCTTTCTGCTATCGTTCGCCGTTGCGGGGGTAATAGAGGTCATCGTGTGGATTCCGTGGGCCATGAAACGCGCCGATCAGGGTTAGCACTAGCGCGAAAAATCAACGAAAGCAGCACGAGCGCGGCTCTGTCCCACTAGTTCACGACTGGCCGTCAGGCGTGTTGGCCGCGCAGCCAAATAAACAGAGGAGGGCGCGAAGCAGTGAGATGCATTGCTTTGTTGCGCGGAATCAACGTCAGCGGTCGAAAAACCGCACCTATGACGGATGTAAAAAGGGCTCTTGAATCGCTGAGTTTTGAAAACGTGAGAACGTACGCTCAGAGTGGCAACGTCATTTTCGACTGCGGGCGTGCGGAAACTGCAAAAATGGCCCCAGCTGTTGAAGAGAAATTGCGCGAAACCTTTGGGTTTTCGACAAACGTGCTCATCAGGACGTAGCGCGAACTCGAAAAAATCATCGAAAATAATCCGCTTATCGGTAGCGCAGATACAGAGCCTGAAAAGCTGTACGTCACCTTTTTGTCAGATAGGCCCGACGAAACGGTCGCGTCAACCATAAACATACAACTAGACCAAGGTGAGAAGTTCGTAATTGTTGGCACAGAAGTGTATCTCTATTGCCCGAACGGGTATGCCAGGACAACGCTGAACAACGCTATGTTCGAAACGAAGCTAAAAACCGTAGCAAAAACGAGGAATTGGAAAACGATAAACGAATTGCTCTTCTTCTCAAAATTAAGCTAGTGCGGCACACTGAAATCAACCCATTTGAGAATTGCAAGGACTCTGTCACAGGCGACGAGCATTGTTAATGAGAACGGGCGCCTATAGCAACAGTGTGTTCTATGCACCCAAAAGGCCCTTCGCAAACGCATGGGCGTTCTGCAGATCCTTTTCGTCCGGATGTCCCTTGTTTTTACCGCCAATAAACGCGAGCGCCCCTTTCCAGTCTCTGTTCAATCGCAGCGCGCCCGCGAACTCGCCAAAGCAGGTGAACTCGCCGACGATGTGACAGCCTTTCTCCGTTAGCTTTTCCTTAATGAGCTTGTGGTTGACCTCTCGAACGTTGCCGCAGGTCGAAAAAACGAAGACGCTCTTGTCCATCGCAGGCATGGCTTCGATCAGGTCGATTAGTGCCTTGTGGTGCTTTAACCCATAGATGCCCGAACCAAAGCCGATGAGGTCGCATCCTGCCAGCTCTTCCGGCCGCACATCCTCGACCTTTGTGAGCTGCGCGTTTACGGCCCCCGCCATGGCCTTTGCGATCTTCTCGGTGTTCAGGCGGTGGTAGGACTTGTAGACGATAAGGGTGTTCACTATGCCTCCTGTTGTTACGGTTGTTATGACGATTGTGGCATATATAAAGCTGATTATGACTACTGTTTGTGCGTTATTCTCTCTGTCGTGCTGGTTGAACTGTTGCAGCAAACGACACTTATAGAACAAAGCCGGTCTCTGACGCACTGGTCAAAGAGGAAGATGACGTCTTTTCTTGTGGCGCCGCACACACCAATAACGGAAATTGATAAGGTTGCCTACAACGCTTTCATCTCTCTCGGTGGCCGTAAACGAGCCGGGTTCCGTGTTGACCCGTTATTAGCCCACAAAGTGATGCAACGACGTCGAAACGCAGCTCAACGACAATACTTGAGCTATGATCCAATCAGAAGATGAGTCTTTCCGCATAGGGAATCTTGCGGACGATGTAGTTGCTGATCAAGAAACAGAATGCGGTGGCGAGCACCCCAACGAGGCAAACTGCAGGAGCGGCGGCAACCCCCCGGGAATGAGGACGCCCCCCTGAACGAACCGCCCCTGAAGGAAAGTATGATCGGAATCTGAATGAGGTAGACGGCGTAGACGTTTTTAGCGAGTGCCGTCTTAATGCGCCCAGTCGAACCTGGGCTTTTTTTATTGGTCGATCACTTTTCCGCTGCTCCACAAGACGTCAGAGCACGTAGGGAATGAGCCTTTTTGTCCTGCGCGAATACGCGAGGTATGCCTCGCCAAGCTGCGAGATCAAAGCTCTCTCCTCGACGTGTATCCGGTACCCCCACACGATCGCGAATATCAGCGCGAGCACAAGGACCGCCCCCCACGACTGCAGCGCTAGTCCCAATCCGACGAAGATGATGAGCAGGCCGGTGTACGAGGGCTGACGCACGTATCGATACGGACCGGTGTCCACGACCGTTTGGTCCTTTTGGACCTTGACCGCCATAGAAAAAAACCGACCCAACACGGCGATGGCCCATTGCCGAAACGCGATGCCCACGACCATGACGACGATCCCCGGGTAGAACGCCCAGCTCGGCAGCAAGGCGATGCCGGCGGTAGCGAACGAAAAGGCAACGGTGAGGGATACGACAATGCCAATGAATATCAGCAAGACCGAGCCTCGGTCTCTCCTCCTCGTTCGGACCCCGCCGCGTCGTATAAGCGGTATTATCCCCCCGCCAATAATCTCGCTGAGGGGCCACAAAAGAAACACGATGCTGAATACGAAAGCCGCAGCGCTTGACGGGAAAAGTTCAGGCGCGAATGGGGATACTTGCACGATGGTGACCATTTTACAACCCACTAGTGTTGTTTCATTATCTTTTTGTCATCCAATTGCTTTGCCCGGGATGTTCTTTTTCTTCCTCCTCAGGAATCGTCGGTCCGCGCCAGATTCAAAGCCGCGTTGATGCGGGTGCGGTTCGCCTGGCAGGCGGGGCCATGGGTGCCCATCCGCCCGTCACAGTCGCAGAAGGCGCTCCGCGTTGCCGTGCGCGATCCGCTCCTTGTCGGCGGGGCTCACCGGGAGCTGGTCCAGGAAAGTGCGTGCCTCCACCATCGAGCTATAGGGATAGTCGGCTGAGAACATGATCCGGTCGACTCCCACCTCAAGCAACAGGTCGAGGAACGTTGCGGTGTAGTTAAGGCCACTGAACGTGTAGTGGACGTTCTCGCGGAGGTAGGCGCTAATCGGGCGATCGAGTTTCGTCACTTGCGGAGGCAACCCGCGATCGAGTCGGGGCAGCATGAACGGAAGCGCTTCGCCCAAGTGACCGATGACAAGCTGTAAGCCCGGGTACCGGTCAAACGCCCCGCCGAGGATGAGGCGCAGCACGTGGATCGCGGTTTCGATGTGCCAGCCCCAGGCCGCCATCGCAAGCCCGCGCGTCACCTCCGGCGCGAAGTTCCCCGTGTAAGAGGCCGCAATCACGGACTGCGGAGGGAACGTCGGGTGAAGGTTGAGCGGAACCCAGAGGGCTTCAGCGCGCTCCAGGATCGGCCAGAAGAACGGGTCGTCGAGGTAGCGGCCCCGGACGTGGCCGTTAATACACGCTCCTTTGAAGCCGTATTCACGGACTGTGCGCTCCAGCTCGTCGGCGGCGGTGTCCGGAGCTGCGGTCGGCAGTGCGGCAAACCCGGCAAACCGGCTCGGATGTCGCCGCACCGCATCCGCGAGGCGGTCGTTTGTCTCACGGGCGAGCGCCACGGCTTCGGCCGCCTCGAGCTGTTCCACGCCGGGAGAGGTTAGCGAGAGGACCTGCATGTCGATCCGGGCAGCATCCATGTCTGCGATTCGTTGGTCGTCGAGATCGCACAATTTATCGATAACCTGAGCAATGCCCCACGCCTCCTGGGGATGAGCGTGAGCCGCTTGTGCTGTGTCCTTGAGTTGCCGGCCTGGACCCTCCAAGAATGCCGGGGTCGCGTAATGCTCTTCAAGCGTGATCGTTCGCATCGGCTTGAAATTTTCGAGTTCCAACATAGCAGTTTACCTCCATTCTACCAGTTCCGCCGGCAGACGCACGATCCCGGCGATCAGCAGGGCGATTATTTAATCCTGTATGTGTACGAATGCTTGGCAGAAGGGTTCAACCCTTGCGCTGATGGTGGTGCTCTGAAATCATTTACTAAAGCTTTGTCATTTAGTGCAGCCCGATCGTATGATGGCTTGAAAAACCCGAAAAAACTAAGCTACTTATCTAAAGGAGAGCGTCGGCGCAAGTTCTTTTTGCTCACTGCTTGGGCCCGGTTTTACGAATGCTCTCAACTGCCACCGGTTTCCCTTGTTGTGCGGTTGTATTCTTCGGATCGATCGCGAGCGCCCTGTCGAAGCACTGAAGCGCCTCTTGGTCGCGGCCTGACTTTGCAAGTGTGTCTCCTCTGTCACACCATTCCTTCGCTGTCAGCCCCTTCTGCATTGGTGCAGTGTTCGACTTGAACCTGTCAAATAATCCCATGTTAGTCGCCCAGTACAACCACGCGGGCATACTTATAATTCTTCTTTGAATTGGGGACGCTGGTAGCTCACTTACCGTCCTGGGGGATCCTTTAGCTACTTCGCTGAAGATAATGGAGCTCTTACGCGTGTTTTCGGCCACCGGTAGCCCGAAAAATAAGATACATGAAAAATCAAGGGAGTTATCAAAACTACCTTAGCGTGCTCGTGGCGGCATTAGTCACTTCTCAAAATGATGATTTTGTAAACAAAACAGTCCTCACCTATACGCGCCGTTACATGTTTTCGCCTAGCGCGCCGGCAGCCGAATCACAAGTACGCCGGAAAAATAAGTTGTAGAGCAACATGCACTTTTTCATATTCGTGCCCCTCGCGAAATGCAAATTGCTTGCAGGCCCCTATTTGACTTGAAATAGGGGGCTGATATTGCATCACGCCTTTGTTGCGGTTCAATAATCAAAGGAAATCGAAAAAAGAAGTGACCAGCTAGGAGCTTGCCGAATGGTTTCCGTGTTCATATCACATACCGATCGTAGCTTTAATAGATGCAAGGCATTTCAATGCCTAATGCGCACTGGGCGCTTGTGTCAGAATGAGGATGCCCCCCAGTAGGAACAGTACGCAGGTAAGAAAGCCGAAAAGACTGACCGATATCAGAACCTCGAGCGGAATGAGGACGACTCCTGCTAGGAACTGTGCAAAGCTAAGAGCGCTTAAAAGACTGATCGATATCAGAGCCCCGAGCGCTCCAATAATCATTAGAGCTGCGCCGAGGATTTTCTGGTTTTCAAGTACGCCGCCGGCGATTCCGGCTAGTGAGAAGATGAGCGCTGCCCCTGCTGCGTTCGTGTAGGGCTGTGCCCCTCCAATTGCGTTAAACGCCTCGCCCATTCCTCCGAGCAGAACGACCAGTATGACGGCAAGGATACCGGAGATCCCTCCAATGATCCCAAGCCAAAATGCGTTGCCCACGTGCACCCCCAGGATTCTATAGCTCTGTGCCGCCCTATTGCACAAAACCGTTAGGTCGTAGAGACGCGCGTGAACCCTTAAATGTTCGCGTTTAGACAAAGGCTAACGGCCACGCATCTGATCCCACGTGCTCTTTTTAGGTGCCCTCGGTGAGCAATCGCCGTGCTAACGACTCATGGTTTTTTCACGCTATCCCGATATGAGAGGGGCCCACCCGGTCGTGGCTGTACCACGAACGGGGAAAAAGTGAGAACTGGACCACAATCAGGGTGATCGCCGTGTCAATGCCCGCAGTATGATGAACCAGCCCCCACCATTTCGAGATCAGCCAGCAGAGCCGCCCGCGGTGGCGGAGCAGCGCTACAGAAAATCATTAGACGAACCGGCAAAAAACTCATTTGCGTGCGGCTAGAAATTATGGCCGGAGCCATAGACACGACCCCGGCAGTTTGCTACACCACTGCCCGTAAGGAGAAGCCGTTGTGGTGTTGCAGGAGTAAGGACGCACGAAGCGGTATAACCATTTCCCTCAGAGTGGAGCCTAGCGCTCGCGTGGGTTTTTAAGCATTTCGCTTTGGCTTATGATTTTTCAGTTAAGAGACAGCTAGTGAGTTAGGCCGCAAATTTAGTAGTATGGATCTTTCTTTCGCAGCGTCGGTGGCTATGGCCTTCCACTGCAATTTCACGTTCGCGATCGTGTGCGTATTTCCTAAATTGAAGGCTATCGTGCCGTCTTGGACTTGGCGCTTCCATTATTTGGGTGTGTCACTTTTCTGATCAAAGGCCGCAGCGACGATGTGCACGTTGCAGGCCAGGCAGAGGGATGAAGACAGTAAAATAGAAAGCAATGGGTGTTGGATTTGACGTACGTCATAGCGTCATCATAAGAGCTATTTAGTCTAACGGCCCGTCCTTAGACAGATCGCTGGCAGTGACGTGATTAATGCGCCAAAACACAGGAGGAACTGAAACCATCGGAGGTGCGCGGGTTGTCTGTAATTCAAATTCAAAACTTGACAAAGTATTACGGGAAAACATTGGCTCTCGATAGCGTGGATCTCGAGGTTGAACAAGGTGAAGTGTTCGGTTTTATCGGTCCGAATGGCGCCGGAAAGACCACGACCTTGCGGATCCTGCTCGGGTTGCTCCGCAAGAACGCTGGGAAGGTCAGTGTGCTCGGGGGAGATCCGTGGCGCGACGCTGTGGCGCTCCACCGCCGACTGGCCTATGTGCCTGGTGATGTGAACCTGTGGCCGGGTCTTTCTGGTGGCGAGGTTATTGACCTCTTGGCCAGGTTGCGCGGGGGCTTCGACCAATCGCGGCGCGATGAACTTGTGAAACGCTTCGCGCTTGACCCAACCAGGCAGTGCCGCACCTATTCGAAGGGCAACCGACAGAAGGTTGCCCTGATCGCCGCCCTCGTCTCTGACGTTGAACTCTTCATCCTGGATGAGCCGACGTCCGGCTTGGACCCCTTGATGGAGGCGACTTTCCGCGAGTGCGTCGCGGAAATCAAGCGGGCCGGCAAGACCGTCCTGTTATCGAGCCACATCCTCGCCGAAGTCGAGGCGCTGTGTGACCGGATTAGCATCATCAAGGAAGGCAAGATCGTCGAGACCGGGACGCTCACCGAACTGCGCCACCTCACCCGCACCTCGGTATCGGTCAAGACCCGTCGACGGTTCACCGGACTCAGCACGTTTCCGGGAGTACACAACCTTACTGTCGACGGCGCCAGCACCAGATTTAGCGTGGACGCTGATGCGATCAACCCCGTCATGCAGTACCTAACAAAATTCGACATCAGGGCACTTACGAGCACTCTGCCTACGCTTGAGGATCTGTTCCTGCGCCACTACGAACTCCAGACAGGGGAAAGCGCGCAATGACGGTGAGCGAGTTTAGTGGTACTGGCGCACTCATTCGTCTGATCCTGCGGCGGGATCGACTCCTGCTGCCGATCTGGATCGCAGTGCCGCCCCTCTTCGTGATTCTCGTAGCCGCTGCGTTCGTGAGTCTCTATCCGACCGCAGCGTCGCAACAGACGATCGCCGCGCAGATCGTGAACGGTCCGGGACTCGTCGCACTGCTCGGTCCCGTGTCTGCCCCGACCATAGGCGGATTGACCGCGTGGCGGTCGGGCATCTTCGCTGCGGTGATCGTTGCGGGGGCGAACGCGCTTACCGTCATCCGGCACACCCGTACCGACGAGGAGACCGGGCGGTACGAGCTGCTGGGCTCCGGTGCAGTGGGCAGACGCGCGTCCTTGTCGGCGAGCTTGGTCGTGACGTTGGGGGCCGACCTGGCAATCGCCGCTCTCGTCACTGCGGGACTGGTCGCTTTTGGGCTTCCCGTCGCTGGGTCAGTCGCACTGGGACTATCGTTCGCGGCAGTCGGGTGGACGTTTGCGGCGATCGCTGGCGTGGCCGCGCAGCTGGCCGAGAGCGCCGGGGTCGCGAGGGGCATCGCAGCGGCGATCTTCGTTTTGTTCTACGTGTTGCGCGCCGTTGGCGATGCGAACGAGCATAGCGGGCAGTCCTGGCCGTCGTGGATGTCGCCGCTCGGGTGGATGC
Source organism: Methanobacteriota archaeon (assembly GCA_963805115.1). Taxonomy (GTDB): domain Archaea; phylum Halobacteriota; class Bog-38; order Methanoflorentales; family Methanoflorentaceae; genus Methanoflorens. The sequence goes on along the minus strand of CAWDSY010000014.1, from coordinate 26,415 downwards.
GCCTTGTCGAACCATTCGCCAGTGAACGCTGGGGGGTATTTGCGCTCTTCTTCGGTGCGGTCATCGTGCTGATCGCGATGGCCTATGCGCTCTCGTCACGGAGGGACGTCGGTGCCGGCATTCTTAGGCCGCGGCTTGGTCCGGCCAGGGCGTCGCCCCGGCTCCGCAGCCCACTTGCCCTAGCGCGGAGGCTGCACCGGCGCACGATGCTTGCATGGGCTGCGATGTTTGCGATATACGGCGTCATGGTTGGCTATCTTGCAAAAACCACTGCGGACCTGCTGGCTGCCAACCCGCAGCTTGCAAACTTGTTTGCCCATTTTGGCGGCGCCTCGGCATACACTGACGCCCTTTTTACCCTCTCCCTCACGTTCCTCGGCTGGATCGCAGCAGCATACGCTATCACGGCCACGCTGCGGCTACAGTCCGAGGAGATAGAGAGGCGTGTCGATCACGTGCTCGCCACCGCGGTCAGCCGGCTGCGGTGGGCGACGAGCGACCTCGCCCTCATGGTCATCGGTTCGGCGGTCGTGCTCGCGGCATTCGGCCTTTCGGCCGGGTTGGCCTACGGGCTCAGCGCCGGAAACGTCGGCTACGAACTGCCGCGCATGCTGGTCGCTACGCTTGCGTACCTGCCCGCCGTCTGGGTGATGGCGGGAATTGCGATGGCGTTTTACGGCATCATCCCCCGTTTTGCGCTCCTGAGCTGGGGTGTACTGGGAGCGTTCATAGGCCTCGAGATCGTCGGAGAGACCTTGCAGGTGAGCCAGTCGATACTGGACATCTCCCCATTCGCCCACGTGCCGGCAGTCCTCGTCAGCGGTGTGTCGGTAATGCCGCTGGTCTCGCTCGCCCTCGTGGCGTTGACCCTCATCATCGCCGGACTCATCGGGTTTCAGCGCCGTAGCATCGGCTGACCGAAGGTTTATAGTGCCTCTTGGATCATCGCTTGCGCTATTGCGACCACGGCGATCTGTGCACCGCTACGCTGAACGAAGCAAAACCGCGGGCAGCGCGTCAGGGCTGTAGCACTCCCGCGAAGCACCTGACAGCAGGAGATTGGTATGGCCCCATACGGGCGGCCTCCAGGCTTTTGGCTCTCGCGACGCGATTTTGCTGTTCCTGAACTTCTGTACGCCCTGCTATGAGCTTTGTTGAGTGCGGGACGGACACAAAAAACCGGACAGGCCAAACAGCAATGAAGAAAAACGATTCAGGGTGTTCGACAAGCCAACGGAGGATCAAATCACAAAATGCAGTGATTAGCGTGGAGCACGGGTTCGCCAAACAACGAGACGGTTTGAGGTAGGCCAGACAGGCGACGCCCTGCTCCTGCTAATATGTAGCCAGACTCGGCGTATAATGCAATGTCGGCATTAGATTAAAACAGTTCCGATTCGATTTTTTACTTCTTTTGGAAATTGGAGCCGAGATAGAGGTTCTTTATTGCGATAAAACGGTTATTTTTACTTGAGCGCAGCATTCTGAAGCTATTTACGAGGAGCCATCGCGCCGTAAACGCCTCCACTGGAACCGATGAGTGAGAAATGCTTAAAATGCCGCTATGCAGAATCTCCTTGTTCTATTTGGAATTGTCGGCCGTCTCTAGGGTCGCACTGCGCCTCGATCGTGACTGCACGCCGGCAGGAGATTCTAGACTGCTCACGTGAAGGTCGCATCATATCCGCTCCATCAAGGTTCATGTTATGGTCAAGATGGCATGGCAATAGTATCGTTTTTTTAACCAGAGGCCAGCCTTAAGAGAACCACGGCCGCAGCGATGAGTAGCCGAAACCCCACAACCCAGAGCCCAACCACCGTCGCCCGCTCCACGCGCGAGGCATTCCCTGACGCTCCGCTGCCTTTGCGGCGCCGTCGGGCGTGTCTCGAAAGGACTGTTAGGGTAAACTGTTACAGACACGCCCTCGGCGTTTGCGCGATTAACGTGCTCGTCTCTGCACGGCCGCGGCACGGAACAGTCATAACGCCGTCAGGCAAGTTAACCGTATACAACGCCGTGCCGTCACAGTTGCCGCTCACCGGCTTTTCGCACGCTCCCTGTGCTGCGATCTGCGCATCACCCTCATCGATCGTATGGGTGCAGTTTCACTCAGTCCCTCTCTCCGTCCAAAACTGCGCGGCAACGCAAGTAGTCGCAATTCGAATATCTAGTCTTGCACAGTCTGGGGTAATCGCGTGAGATCCGCGTTAGGCTTGTCCGATGATTCAGGGCGTGATCCGTCACGACATAGTAGCGGACAGATGACCGTATCGGGTTAAAAGCTGCGGAAGCGGCGCACTTGAAGCTCTGTGCTAGGAGTGACGGTCGGTGCGAGTTAATCAGCGAAACTATTATATATGATAATATCTCATAATATATCTAAAGATATATCGGAGGATTAAATGAATTACAAAACGTATCAGAATCTGTGCGGACCTTGGCACCACATGCAGCATTTCCACAAAGCTTGGTCCCACCACCCGAGACGAGAACACGGACACTTGAAATATCTCGTCCTGCTCGCCCTACAAGATCAGCCTCTCAACGGCTATGAAATCATCAAAGCTATCGAAAATAAGTACGGCCGCGCTCCGGGCCCCGCAATGGTCTACCCGATACTGCAGTTACTCGTGGATCAGGGCTACGTGAATTCGAGCGAACACGAAAACAAGAAGGTGTACGCGCTTACCGATGAGGGCAAAAAATGCCTTGAAGAAAACCGTGAGCGGATCGATCAGCTCGTCACAAGCGTGGGGCAACCCAAGTGGAATTCACTTCCTGGAATCGGCAAACGCGTCGCTTCGCTCGCCGGCACCATTTTTTCAAACTGCACCTACCTCGACGACGCGAAGACTAAGCAAATTGAGGACCTGCTTGACGAGACGCGAAAACGCGTCGGCGACATCATCTTCGAAAATCAAGCGGATTGAAGAGGTTTATTCCTTTGCCACAGCCACAGCCAATGCCACAGCCAATTCCACAGCCAATGCCGCAGCCATTTCCACAGCCAATGCCGCAGCCATCTCCTTTGTCGCACACGAGCGCAGAGATGATGCGCTTTCAATTCAAGCACCCGCAGCGCGGAGCGTAGATCGAGTCACAAGCTTAAGCTGCTGCCTTGACGATATGACATCACTTTTGCACTAAGTAGCTCAGCGGCCGTTCACGCTCACAGCCGGGCGGAGCGCGAGCTGGCCGGAACTCGCCACGCGCGGCTAATGAGCCCTCGCTTTTAGTGGCGTCAGAACGTCTCTTTCGAATGACAGCCGGTTCTTGACGAATACAATCACAGCGAGCGCTAGGGATGTCAGCGCGATGCCGAGCAATTCGCTTTGTACGAACGCGGCAGACGGCTCAGGAAGTAGTACCACAGAGCCGTGGGCAATGATCAACTCGTACGTGAATCCAAATGTGGTCGCCGAAAACGGATAGTACAGAGGCACGCCGGCGCCCGTGAACAGGTCGAGCAACAGGTGTGAAAGCAGGAAGAAGGTCGCGATCAGTGCCACGTTAAATAAAACGTCATTTTTTGCCCGGAAGCGCGCGTACAAAGCAAGGCCGATGGTGGGCACAAGGATGAAGACGTTGTGCAAAAGCAAACGGTGGAAGGGCGGCAGCAAATGATCTAGATCTGGCAACACAGCGAGCGGAGCCATCAGAAGGACGTAGTTTCGGTACTTCTTGTCCCAAAACAGCCATACTAGCGAAGTGGCAACGATGAGGTGAGTAATCGGGTCCGGCATTGTATCTTTTGACGCTGCTTCTCACAGCGGTTTCACTGGGACGCAGCTATTCGTTTGACACTGCCGGTTTAAATACTTCCTCGTGGGCTGCGCGGCGGCGAAGGGGTGCCGGCCTCGAAATGTCTTATTGTCGGGTCACCTCGTGGCGCCGTTTCGCTTCGCTGCAGGGCATGCGATCGACCCCGGCAACAACAGCAAGCTGCAGAAAAATCAGACTCAGGTCCGTTCCGCACGTCCACGAACATCTGTATCGAATTGAAGCTGCCTTTCAACGAAGAGAATTACGGCCAAGGCAACAAAGGTCAGCGTAATGCCGTACGCCTCGCTTGGCATCCCCCTCAGTGGCTCCGGAAGGAGAGCGACAGCAGGGTGAGCTACCTCCGGCCTAGCGAAACCACCGAAGACCACGCTTGTCACGCCCCTCAGTGGTTCGGGAAGGAGAGCGACAGCGCCGTGAGCTACTTGCCACGTGTTCGTGAAACCATACCACGGTGTTCGTAGCGGATAAAAAAGTGCTTCTCCGCCATTAAAGAAGTCAAGCACGAGGTGTGAAAACAGCAAAAAGCCTGCCATCAACGCGACGCTGTATAGCAGATTATTTTTTGTCTTCACCCCGTAGAGCGCGATGGCGAGTGGAGGCACGAGCAAAAACACGTTATGTAAGATATCCCGGCCCGCGTAAAATGGTGCGAAATGATCGAGGTCGGGAAGCATGGCGAAAGGCAGCAAGAGAAGAACGTACTTCCGGTGGCGGTCATCAAAATAAACCAACAACGCCACGAGGGCGACTCCAATGTGAATAACTGGGCCGGGCATTATGTTTTTGACTCTGATTTGTACAAAGCGCGATCGAAGTTTGGCGTATCTTATTTAAATACTGCTTCTCAGGCTGCAGTTCGAGGTTTTGCATTGAATCGCCATGCGCAGTAGTAGCTCTCTCCCACGGCTGCCCGCCCGCGCTTCCCACATACCTCACACGTATTCTCGTGAGTCCGGGCGTTGAGTCACGAGTCGTCCGCCAGCGGTTCCGCGCGAACGTCGCTAGAACCGCCCGATCATCTCTGACGTCGCACGGCTTCCTCCATCCAGTCTCGCGCGTCAATTCATTGGTGAGGAGCCTCACGTCATTGCCCTCAATCTCGGCCATGCAGGCCCCGAAAACCACCATTATGTCGTCAATGTGCGCGTGCGGGTGCAGGGGGATCGACAAAGAAGACCACGATGTGGCAGCGATCGAAAAGGATCTCAGTTGCGATCTCAATATCGCCGCCCTTAGGCCCTGTAAGGTATCGCCTGATGGCCCCCCCGTCTCGCAGCGTTCTGCAGGCGTCTTCGACTTCTTCACCCGTACGGCCAGTTGTCAAGACACGATTAAACCTACAAAGTTCATCCTGGTACTGAATAGCAAAGTCGGTCATGCGCTGTTTCATCTCGTCGAGGGCGATAAGTGCGATAGTCTGGTCTTCGAACCGAGTGTAAAACGCCGCGTCGCGGGCGCGGTGGGGCAAGCTCACTTCGTCATATGCGTATCCGTCTCTTCGTGCCGCGACAGGCCACGCACCATCGCGTTCGCGTGAGCCCAGTCGTAACTTGAGCGGAGATTTTGGCGCCTTTTGCGGGTTTCTTTTGGCATCTCGTGCAGCTTCGTTCCTGAACCAGTCTGTCACCGAACCAGCGTTCACGAGGCGCTTAACGTCCCAAAGGTCACTGAGTCGATTTAGCGCACGATACTCAGGGCTCAGCCAGTGAGTGGTAACTGAGCTCAAGAATGACCATACGATGCTGCACTGGCGCTCCACAATCGCGTTTGCTAGAATTGTGACGCCGCAATTCTTTCGATCGGGGAGAACGGTGACGCCGCACTCCTGCAATAGGAACTCTCGAACGTCGTCCCGCATCGCATGCAACCGTTCAGGCTGCGACGCCTCTGGATCAGCTTTTCCCATCACGACGCGGTTGAATGTGCCGCCCGTGAAAAGAAAATGAAACTCTTTCAACGTTTCGCGATCTTCGCCGTTATCATAAAGTTCGTGGAATACGCGAACGAGATCGTTGTTCTTCTTGATGCTATCGTAACCCGCAAGAACCGCGATAAGTGTCTTGAGCCCCCCACGATTATCTTCCATCGCTCACCTCAAATTAGCTGCACTCACCTTTTCTGCTGATGACGGGCACGACTTAAGCGCCTAACATATCAGCTTTATTTTCCACACCCCGGGCTGCCATTCTGTCCTGCTGGGTGTCAACAGGCTGCCTCATTCGCAAACTCATGAGTCATGATGCAGAGCTGGCTTCAGTCTTTCGCGTCGATCACGGTTAAATAGTTAAGTTTGTGAATACAAGAGCTGATAGAGATCGATGCTGAAAAGGAACCGTCCGAGGGTAGAAAACACGAATGAGAACTACACCAAGTGCTTGTGCTACACAGAACGCTGTCCGACGTACAATCGAAGCAGTCTTACTGGCGGACTGTTCTGCGCACGAGGTCGAAGCGACAAGACCGTCGAAAAAAAGGGATGTGTGTGCCCCTCTTGTCCGGTTTGGGCCGAATGTAAGCTGAATGGTGTATTTTTTTGCGTGTACGGCGCCGCTCAGTAACTCTTCCCGGAGTCAAAGCGGACCATAAAGGTCGCGGGTATTACCCTCGCCCGCCCGCGAAAATCAAAATACTACTTTTTCAACGAGTTCAACCGCAGCTCGGATGAAGACCGGGCACCGCTCCATCGCGACTTGATGCGTTTTCGCATCAGCAAACTGTTTCGGGTCCGACAAGTTGTACCCAAGCAGATCCGTACATGCTACCGAGCCACGGAGCGTCTTAAACTCTTGTAGAAATTCACGGACCACTGCGTAGGTCTTTTCTTTCGCTGCAGTATCATCCGGTCGTATGCCGCCGTAACGTAGTCCGATCACCATGATCGCCGCAGAGATAGAGCCGCACATATTATCTGTGCGACCCATCCCGGCACCAAAACCCTGTGAGATCCTGCGTGCCATATCCCGGTCAAGCCCGAAGTCCAGTGCAAAGACCGAGAGAATAGATTGCGTGCAGTTGAAACCTAGCTGAAAAAGCGCAACTGCGTCTTCTGCCTTTGTCATAGCCACCAGTCACGCGGGAGCAGTGATAACCCTATTGCTCTATTGTGTGACAACAAAAAACGGCCGTTGAATGCTTCAGACGCAGTGAGAGACGCCCTTTTTTCCGTCAAACCCTATGCTCGATACTAGACATCCGCGCCGATGATACATCCCGCGCCTGCCATAGTATCAAAAGGGGGCCGGAGCCACAGAAATGACCCTGGCAGTTTATACACCACTGCCCGCAAGGAGAAACGTTCGTGGCGCTGTGGAAGTAAAAAAGCGAGAGACGGCATGAATGTTTCTCCCTGCTGGTATCCCCGGCTTGCAAGTTCGCTTACGCGCACTTTCGCCACGAAACGTCATCCAAAGAAGATCCGACAGGTGCCAGCAAAGCCATAGATGTTAAAACAAGAGACAGCAAACACGATCCAGAAAAGCTTTTGATATCGTCGCCCGAAGTGCGTGAAGGATGGGGCGGCTAACTATCGACGTCGCAAACGAACAGCAAAAAAAGCCTAGAAAAGTGTAGACACAACGAGGACGCAACTATGTGTGGATGGTTCTGTCACCCACAAAGTACAGCGCCGCAACTAGAACGGCAGTCGCAACCAAGATTATGGCAAAGTCTCGTAAGTCGGTGGGCTGATAGCCGAAGACGATGATGTCCCGTATCATCGCCGTGAGACCGGCGCCGAGAAGCAGCCCCAAATTAATGGATTGGGTCTTCATATAGTCGACGACCGTCATCAGCAGCTCGAGCGCGATTATCGCGGCGATTAGAAGGTTTAGTCCGATTATCGGGGTATCGGTGAGGAAGTAGCTGACGATGTGGCCGACTCTCCGGCGAGTGCGACAAGAGCGATCACAACGAGCAATACCCCGACTGCGGCGTAAAGTATCAGTTCGACGCTCTCAAAAACCTGCACCATCCTCTCGTGCGCTTTTCGTTGGGGCGGCTCAGCATCCATTACGTCGTCACAGGAACGCTATTACCCTTCAATGTTTCTAATCGTGTCTCCCTTCAATGAACTCCTGCGGAACGCAGTTGAGGGGGAAAACCGGTAAACGCTTTTTTGCGCTGCAAAAGAATAATACACCAGGTCGACACTCATGGAGCAATAGTGATGAAGGCGTTACTCCTACTGGGGTGTCCCGAGGTTCCGGTGCAAACCGGCCTCGCGCTATACATTGGGAACACGTTGAAAGCGCAGGGGTTTGAGGTGATATGTGCGGGAACGCCGAGCGCTGTCAACTTGATGAAAGTCGCCGATCCCAAGAAAACGTACATCGAGTCGTACATGAACATCGACAAGTGCATCGACCAGATCGCCGAGGGAACACTCGACGTCGACCTCACGTTTGGCTTCATTCACAAGGACTCGGGCCTGCAATATCTAGCGACGATTGCTGCGCTGTCACGCAGCACCCCCGTGGCCGTTGTTTTTGGACGAGAGGCAGAGCCGCTCAGCAAAGAGGTTGGTGAATCGCTGGACGGAGTACACATCGTGTGGGCGACGGCCGTCCATAACCCGCTCCCACTTAAGAAGAAGCTGGACAAGATAGGCGAATGGACCGCGCTCGTGCGAGATCAGGGCTGAATAGCCACACTTCAAATAGTGCGGCAGCCGATTCGTTTTCACCTCCGGAGTGTGCCACAAAGACGAGGCCGAGTGCAAACGTTAGCACCGTTGCAGATCACGGCGAGACGTTATATCGTGGGAGTACGTAAGCAACCGAGGGAGAAGAATGACAAGCACGGTATATTTTGCGCGCCTGAAGGCTGGGAGCGTCGATGAAAGCGCGGTCACTCGAGTGGGAAAGCTCTTCGATGAAGCGCAATTTGGCACGCTGATCGAAGCTGACGCGCTAACTGCTATAAAGCTTCACGTCGGCGAGCGCGGCAACGATTCACACCTTCGGCCAGAGTTCGTCCGGCAAGTCGTTGAGCGGGTCAAAGCGAGCGGCGGAAAGCCGTTTGTTACCGACACAAACACGCTCTATTCTGGAAGTCGGCACAACGCGGTTGACCACCTCGCCACCGCGCTCGAGCACGGGTTCGACTACGCGGTGTTAGGAGCACCCGTTATCATCTCTGACGGTCTCGTCAGCGACCATTACCGGGACGTTCGAATCGACAAGAAGCACTTCGAAACGGTCAAAATTGCAGGTGACGCTGTCTCGGCCCAGAGCATGATCGTAATGACGCACTTCAAGGCACACGCACTAGCCGGATTCGGCGGCGCGATAAAGAATCTGGCGATGGGATGTGCTCCGAGCGCGGGAAAGATGGACATACACAAGGGCATGGGTCCGATCATCAATGAGGAGGGGTGCTCAGCGTGCGGAGTATGCGTGGAGATATGCCCGCGCTCTGCAATCACGATTGAAGAAGGCGTGTCGCGCATCAATCGCGATCTGTGCGTGGGCTGCGGCGAGTGCATGATGGCGTGCACAACCTCATCCATCGGATTCGACTGGAAGAATGATCTCCCACAGTTTATGGAGATGCTCACCGAATACGCCTTTGGCGCGACCGTGGGCAAGCGGGGCGTGGGGTACCTTAATTTCCTATTGCAGATTACGCCTGATTGCGATTGTGTTCCTTGGAGTGACGCGCCGATAGTGCCCGACGTCGGGATTCTCGCCTCCACCGATCCCGTGGCCATTGACGCTGCGAGCTTGGATTTGGTCAATCAGCAGCAGGGCTTGCAAGGCACTCGCCTTATCAACAATCTGCAGCCTGGGCAGGACAAGTTCAAAGGCGTATGGGGCGAGACACAGGGATCGATACAAATCACGTATGGGGAAGAGATCGGACTTGGAACACGCTCGTATGAGCTCGTGGAACTGTGATAGCCGATAATTTGAGAAACAGCCGTCTGTCCTCAAACGTGTAGATCCAGCCGCATCAGCCACACGGACATTGTGCCTAGATTCTCGAAGAAGCGAGTCTGGAGCCTGTTTTTGCCTGCTCGGGAACGCGATCTCCGTGCATTAGCTGAGAACGATCACGCTTCAAACTATTTGTGGGAAAGACAGAAGTCCTTTCACACGAAACTTGTATAGGGAGGTGGTTTGATGCCGAAGTACATCCTTTTATCCAAGCTCACTACTGAAGGCAGGAAGACGGTAAGGGAGCGACCCAATCGCATCCAGGAAGTCGATCGAGAGATGGAAGCGATGCAAGTCAAGGTTATATCTCAGCACGCTGTCGTAGGGCCGTACGACTTTGTGAACCTTGTGGAAGCGCCTGATAACGAGACCATAATAAAGGCCTCAGTCGAGCTCGGAGCCCGCGGAACCGTCCAGATAATCAGCATGCCTGCGATACCCATTGAAGACTTCATTAAAGCAATAAAGAAGTAGTAAGATTCAGTTGATTTGTAGCCTCGAGAGCTCTTCGTCGCAAGCTTGATTAGAGCTGGCGCGACCTGTCGAATCGAAAACCCGTCCCCGCCCCACCCTCGTGCGGCGATGGCAATAGCTCCTGACTAAGCGCGAATTAGAGACACAAAATCGCTCCGTGATGCGGCTAGACGTGTTAGACGTCGCTGGACCCTAACGTGTCAGCAATCATCCGGAGGATGATATCGGGGACGGTGCGGTTGCGCCAGTTCATCTCCTTGATTTTGTCGATTTGGATCCATTTCGCGCCGGTTACGCCGTGCCCCACGTGTGGAAATCCGCTCAAATACTCAGCTTCGAAACAAATAAGCAGCACCTGTTTGTCCCACTCGGTGTTGGGGTCATACGATGCGTACGCCTTTACCTGCCGAGAGATGGCGACTTTCACGTGCGTTTCCTCGTAACATTCACGTGCGGCGCAGTCTTCCAGGCCCTCGCCGAGTTCCAGCTTGCCCCCCGGGAGTATCCATCGACCGGCCCAGTACCCGCCTTCTTGCTCTACCATCAGCACGAGGTTGCTCCGTATCGTGCACGCCAAGCAACTGGTCACGTAGCTGCCAATCATCATTTACAGTGAGTCAGAAGAGGTTTATTAAGTTACTCAAATGGCCTCACACGAGCCGGACTCGTGGCCAAGCGATGCGGCGGCCGGGGAACGGTAGCACGTAGAACTGCGGCAACCGGTCGATGCATATATATCCATATTCGGATCAACATCCTAGACTGAACTAAGGATGAGTCTAGAAGATATCGAAGTTGACGAAGTCGTTGCCACGTATGTCAAAGAGCAACGAAAGGATTTTAGAGTCACGACGACGTGTTCGGGTGCCCTTATTCTTCCTACGTCTATAAGCCCGCCTAAAGAGACTGATATCTCCATCCGCGTCGGCAACAACACGCTCTACGTCTCTATCTATCAGGCGCGCTGGATCAAACGGATCGACCGGCGTATGCTTTATTACGTAAATCTGAAGGAATAGCCGTGCAGCTGCCACGAAGCCGCTGTCGACGGCGTCCTTGCTCTTTTTGCGCGTTTTGCAGGCACGCTAGAGGCCGATGCCCTCAGTCGTGTGCACCGCGCGGCGCATCTCTTCTTGCAACGCCGGCGGCACGCCTTTGATCTCGATGTCCAAGAAGCCGCGAACGATGGCAGAGGTGGCCTCATCTTCGCTGAGCCCACGCGTCATGAGGTAGGTGATCTCCTCTTCAGCGATTTTTCCAACTGCGGCTTCGTGGGACATATCGACATCTGGAACGGCTCCGTCGAGTTCAGGGACGGCAAAAATCCTCCCGTGGTCACCCAGTATCAGTCCGCGGCATTCGAGATGTCCTTTGACGTCACGGTGGAGCGCGGTCAGGTTTCCGCGCGAGATGATCTCACCGCCGTTCGTGATGGCCCGTGATATGACATCTGACTTGCATTGCTCCGCTTCCATGATCACTCGCGCCCCGACGTCCATATGGGAGCCCTCTGTCGCGTACAGCAGTGAATACGATAATGCGGTGGCGTTCGCGCCGACGCAGCGGAACACGGGGTACATCTGCAGGCTTTTAACGGGCTTCAGGCAGACGTAGTTGCTGATAAACGTAGCATCTCTCTCGATGATGGAGCCGCTCCTCGGGCGAACGGCCACTTCAGGGCCCCAGTTATGTATCATCGTGAAGGAGCAAGTGGCGCCCTCCTTGATGAAGAACTCGGAAACTCCGACGTGAATGCCATGGGAGAGTTCGTCTGCGGTTCTGCAGCCTGTTATTATGTGCAGTTCCGAGCCCTTCTCAGCAATGATGATGTTGTGCACGTTTTGTGACAGGCTCTCTTGGGCCAGAAACATGCACGCCTGAATTGGCAGGATAGTCTTCGCGCCCGCCTTTGCCCTGATGAAGTATCCGTTGCTGAACTCAAGAGCCGCCTGAGCGGTGTACTTGTCAGCGTCAACCGCCACGGCTTTCCACCAGTAGTCCTTGAGCCAGTCGTACTTGTCGAGCGCTTCAGTCACACTGAGCACTTCGACGTTCGGTGCCGATGTCTTGGAGTAGACGACGCTCGTATCGAGCTGAAAAAACGAGCCCGATCGCTCATCCTCACTCGCATCGACTCCGACGCCGAGCGACTGGTTCTGGTAATTTGTGGGGAGCATCTTAAGCGTCTGCACTTTCTCGTGGGCCGGGGCCTTCGACGTGTAACTCTCAAGCGGTATGTCGGGACCGTAAGCTGCCTTCTTCTCGCGAGCCTTTTCGGCGCGTTCAGTCAGTTCATCTACCTTGGACATTTTACACACTCCTCATAACCGAGCTCGCAGATATCGTTGAGGAGTTCACCCGGGTTGCCGGAACACGCGATCTGACCGTCAACGAGAACGTGCGCCTTGTCAGCCTGCACGATCTTCAAGATGCCTCCGGCGTGTGTGATGATGAGCCCCGCCTTATGTCGCTCGCGCGAGCGCTTGTCTCTGTCGAGCAGCTTGTTGATCGTCTCTCCAACGAGCTCTATATTCTCGAGATCGACGCCAGAATCTGGCTCATCGAGCAGCACGAGGTCGGGGTTTTGCGCGAGGAGCTGCAACAACTCCGTGCGCTTGACCTCTCCGCCCGAGAACCCGAGATTGACGTCACGCGTGAGAAAATCCAGAGGGATATGGATGGTCTCGGCGACTTTTTCGATCTTAAAGGCGCGGTTACCGTGTTGCGCGGCAATCTCGATCAAGTCCTTCAGCTTCACCCCGTGGATGGCCGGCGGGTGTTGAAACGAGAGCCCGATCCCGAGGCGTGCTCGCTCGTTAATGGGCAAATGGGTAATGTCTTTCTTCTTAAACAGGATCCGCCCCTCGGTTACCCGGTAGCCGGGGAATCCCATAATAGTAAGCACAAGCGTGGTCTTCCCTGAGCCGTTTTGACCGAAGAGCGCGTGGGTCTCTCCTTCGTTGATGCTGAGGTCCAATCCCTTCAGTATGCTCTTGCCATCAACGTCTACGTGCAAGTTTTGTATATCGAGCATTTTTCATTCCACCTTTGCTTCGTTCGGCAGACGCGCAGTCTCTCGTCACGATCCGCCCTTGTGCGTGTCGTAGGCGGGGTTCAACGCGTCTTTGTACACGTCGCCACCGTCTATGACGACCTCAGGCCAGATAGAGACGCCTGAGTGCACCGTAACGAAATCGTTCACGGCGACGCGCGGACCGATAACGGTGTTGTTCTCAAGAACACAGTGATCTCCTATCCTCGTACCGTTGTCGACGACAGAACCCGAGACGGACGTGTGGGAGCCGATCTTCACATCATCGTAGATGATACCAGAGAGCACTGACGTATCATCGGCGATGTCGCAGTCGGAGCCGATGGTCGTGTAGGGGCTGATCAGTACGTTGTCGCCAATGGTAGTGTTCGCACCGATCACCACGGGACCAACGATGGCGGAGTTTGAGCCAATCGAAACGTCGGTTCCGATTGTCGCGGGGCCGTTCAGGCGCGCGTCTTTGATATTGAAGCGCCCAGCGATCTCTGTTCCGCGCAGATTGTCGAGCAGCCACCTCGACGCTTGTCGGTACGCCGTCGCGTTCCCGATGTCGTTCCAGTGGCCGCGTGCCATCCACGCCGACATGGGTTCGGGTGAGCTCAACAGCTTCGGGAAGAGATCCTTGGCAAAGTCAAATCGCTCCTTGGGGATATGGCTGAAGAGTTCCGGATCGCACATGTAGATCCCCGTGCTTGCGAGGTTGCTGAATATCTCGCCTGAGCTCGGCTTTTCCCTGAACCGATGGACGCGATTGTTAACGTCGATGTCGAGGATGCCGTATTCCCGTGGGTCATCGATGGACATCACCCCTACCGTGAGCATGCTATCGTTCTTTCGGTGAAATTGATAAAACTCGCGAAGGTTGAAGTCCATCACGTGATCCCCCCCGACGACGAGAAACGGTCCGCCGTCAAGAGCGTTCTCAGCGTTCTTGACGCTCCCTGCCGTGCCGAGCTTCTTTCTCTCACGAATATAGCGTATCTCCACCCCAAATTTTGCACCGTCTTCGAGGTACTCCTCAATAGTACGGCCCAGGTACCCGAGTGTGATGACGATGTCATTGAAGCCGTTTGCTGAAAGATGGTCGACGAGGTGGCCGACGGACGGTTTGTTAAGAAGGGGGATGCTCGGCTTCGGTCGTTCGAAGGTCAACGGTCTGAGCCTCGTCCCGGCGCCACCGCACATAATGCACGCTTTCATCGATGTCCCTCACTTTCTTCGCTTTGTCACTCGAGTTCGAGAATTCACCCTCGGCGTCGTCAGTTTCACCATAGAGATGTGTTTGTGAGGTCTTAAAATATTGCCTTTATGAATGGCATCGACTAAAAGATGCCGTTTTCATTGATATTATCGATTTTGGAATCGCGCGCGTTGAGCTCGGCGATCGAATCGACGTAGCGTTCGAGGTTAACGACAAAATCCTCAAGCCTGTCGAACGGAACGATGAAGCACCCACCCTCACTAAGAAGCGCGTCGTCTATCCAGCTCACGATGACGGGCACACTGCTGACGGAAAACGCCCGGTCAAACTCGCTGCAACGCGCGAGGTGTTTTCGCGCTTGTGCCCTGATGGATGAGCTTCGGAGCCGAGCTTTGCCGTATCGCTTGGCATCGATGAGCACGGTGGTATCGAAGCGGTGAGCGACTACGTCGATTTCGTGGCGCCTTCCGGCTGCCACGAAGACTTTCCTGAAATCCGTTGAGAAGCCGGCGCACTCGAGTACGTCGCGAATTTGTTCCTCAAATTCCTGCCAGGTAGGCTCCTTATCCGCTTCATCATTCGCTTCGTGCTCGCCGAAGAGCGCAAGCACCATGGGTTTACTCCGTATCCTCCCTCTCGTCTTCGGTTTCCTTGCTCTCTTCTTCGGCGTGCTCGTCTTCAATGTCTTTCGCGGCGTTCCGCAAGCTCGTGGCCATCTCATTTTTCAGAATTGCGATCTCCCTGTCGACGTCTACCATTGGCTTTCGCACGTCCTTGCGCGATTTGACCGGCACTTTGGTCGGTCGTGGCCTGTCTTGGGCGCGGGTGTCGGTTTTGCCCTCTAGGTCAGCAAGCTGTTCGACGGCCGCCTTGAGTGCTTGTTTGTTGAACGAGAGGAGCGTATCGTTAAACGTGCCGCGTGATCGCTGTCCCTCTTTCTGCAGGAGTTCATATGTGACGAGCATGCGCAGCTCTTTGATATCGCTCTTGAGCTCACGAACCTCTTGGATGAGCGTGTCGATTCTCTCGTCGTTTGCAGCGGGCATTACGTATCCGTCCCGGCAAGCACGCTGAAGACATCCTCTGGCTCGTACCTGAGCTGAATCTCCCGCGTTCGCCCGCGTGTTCCTCTCCCTGTAAAATCAGTATTAATGAGTCGAATTGAATCAAGCTTTGAGATAATGTCATAAAATCGCGTGTAGCCGAGATGCGTCTCTTCGTTGAACTTCTTGTAAAGGTCCCCGGCCTTTATCTTTGCCTCCTGCTCTGCGATCAGTTTGAGGAGGTCTCGCTCTTCCTCGCGCAACGAGTGTATGGAGTACGTGAGGTGCACGAGGCGCGATTTTTCGTGTGAGTGCACAACATCATCTGCGGCGATATATTTCCGAGCGCTTATCTCCGCCCGCAGTCCTGTTTTTCTTAAGAGGTCGATCCCGACCCGCAAGTCACTTGACTCCTCCACAAGATCAATGACCATGTTGAGCACGTCTTCCGGCACGACGTTTGCATAGAATCCGTGCCGCACGCGGTCTTCCAGTATGTCGCGCACCTCGTCACGGGTGTACAGCGGGAAGTATATCTCCTCGGGAAGAAAGACCGACATCACGCGTGGATCGAGCGCCTTCGACATCTCAACGGACAGGTCGCTTGATATTGCGATGACCCCCACCTTAACCTCCGCTGACACCTCGTGAGCCCGCAGGAGCGCATACAGAACTTTGTTTACCGTGTTCTCATAGAACAGATAGTTGATATCGTCAAGCGCAACAATGAGCACCTTCTCCTGATCGATGAGGTATTTGGTAATCTTCTTGAAGACGCGCTTGAATGAAACCCCCGAGTCGGGCGGCGTATACTTGAAGAGCTTTTTGTAGATCTCTGAGAATATCGCAAACCGAGTCGCATCGATCTGGCAGTTTACGTAGACCGGCACGACGCTGTCGGTGTAGTTTTCGATCTCTTCGAACACCTTCAGTACCGCCGTGGTCTTTCCGGTGCCGTGAGGCCCAGAACACAAACAGTTGATTGGCCGCGCACCCCGCAGCGCTGGTCGGGCGGCGATCTTGAGCGCGCGCATCTGCGTGTCTCGATGAGAGAAGTGCTCTGGAATGTAGTCTAATTCAAAATAGCGCTCATCTTTGAAGAGCGTCTGATCCCACTGCAGCAAATCTTTTGACGGTAGTTTCTGAGGCACGCCACTCGTTAAATGGTCACGTTGCATGCTATTTAACGTTATCCTGCTCAACGTGGAGGTATTCTCCGTTCCGGGCGAATGGCGCTAATTAAGAAGCTCCAAAGACGTAAAAATTCCTTTCATCGGCTTTGTGAGAGTGTGAGCGGACGAAAAGGACAGAATGTCCCCCTCTGGCCTTCATCGAGTCAGGCCAAGGACCATCACAGACGTGAGGGTCATTACTTTCACGGCGCTCTTGCCATGCGCTTATCCATTATAGCTACGTCGGCCTATTCGGTGAAGATCCATGGTAAGTGAGACTTTTCGCGGGCTTATCGAACGTGCGAATTTCTATGCAAAGCGGGAGAAGTTCCGCTCACGTGACGAACGCTGCGGCGATCTGGAAGGGACCGAACGCCCCGTACTCATTCATCCATAGCCGCCATCGCGTTTCGGTTTCGACCGTTAATCTCCTACGTCGCGTTTTCTTCCCGCGTGATCCACTTCTCAGGCTGGGCTACCTCATCAAGCGTCGGCACATCATGCGGAGAGCGCCACACCCTGTTAACGAAGTCGATGCCCCGACTCGCTGCGATGTGCGAAACGAATCGCTCTCCAAGAACGTACTGCTCCATCTTCAAGCCGAGCCCCGTTGCGCGCTCAAAGAGCATTTCTCTCCCGCTTTTGCGCCTTCTACGGAGTTCAAACTCACGCTTCATGTAATCGTACGTGGCGAGCATCTCTTTGCCGATCCTGTCCATGACAAAATCCGAATAGCCCTCGATGACGCTCATCAAAGCTTGTATCTGATTGATGAGTCCTATCTGTTCGCGGGAGAGGGCCGCGTGCATAAGCGAGAGTTGTCTCCGCTGCGCGTAATGGCTCGCGACGGCGCGGGCCCGCGACTGAAGCCCTTCTGATGTGAGCCCGTCGTTGGTCGCCTCTAAGTACCGTTTGAGAAGCTGGTTTAGATGCTCCTTGAGCCACGGCACTGACTCGAAGACGACGGCGTGGGTGACTTCGTGGATGGCGATCCACCGTCTAAAGTCATCTCTTGAAAACGACAGTTGGCGCTCGACCATTTCGATGTTAGGCTCCACAAAATAGATCTGCCCACTCACAATTTCGCGGCCGAAAAGGCTCGGGTCGTACTGACCGAGCACTTTCTTTGCAAGGTACCCGAGGAGAAGCCCGAGACCGACCGTCGAGATGACCTGATTCGACTTGTATACGCCTTTGCTTATGAGCGAACCCCTTTCTTGCATCTCGAGCGCTTTTTCCAGCGGGGCGAGCTGGTCTTCAAACGCCGTGATGTTCGTATTGATCCAGTCATATCGGTCAAAGACCCGTACTTCGCGGACGCTCGGGGCGTGAAGCCCTGTTAGCTCGATGATTTGAGGCGTTGGCTCGCTCACGAAGGTTTCGTAGGTCGGCAGAAGCCGTCGTTTCTCCTCGTAGGTCCGCCTTTCAGCGTCGCCGACGTTTGCAGCGTTTTGTGCGACCTGCCTCCAGTCAATGGGGCCTGCGGGCGAGCGCAAGAACTGGAGACCGGTGTTTAGCACCAGTTTGGGAATGTCCACCATACTTATCTCCTCATTGTGATCCGAGACGTGTTACGGAAAGCGGTTTATGAGGCGGCATTGTGCGTCAAAAACGCCGTCGCGTTGTGAGGATACACACCGTGACACGAGCGGGGCACCTCTACATGAAGTCGACCAGACCCATCTGTTTTGAGGCATCGCTCTCAAACAGAGAGTTGACCGACATCTCAAGGAGCATAAGCCGTTGACGCGTGTACCTGGAGACGCCGTATTCGTTGGCAATCTGGATGGAGCGTGCCATATACTTTGTCACTGTGCCTTCGTGAACGGTGAGCACAATCTTCCCACCGCATTTTGGGCAGTTGCCGCTAATGGGGGGTCGCCGCACCTTGTAATTGCATTTCACGCATCGCACCTTCTGGCGTGAGAATGCGCGGAGATTGCCAATCAGGTCGGGAAGGAAATGCGTCTTGATAACGCGCTCTGCGACGTCGCGCTGGTCTACCGCCCGTATGCGACGGGCGAGCTCAAGCTGGGTCTCCATCTTATCCATCATCGATTCGAGCACCTTGTAGGTGCTGTTCAGGGGACCGAGCGAGATCGACGAGGATTGATGGGTAAACCCAAAGCCGGTGTACTCGGCGTCGGTGCCCAACCGAGACGCCACGGTTGCAATGCGAACGCGCTTCGGGTCTTCAAAGACCAGCGTTGCGCGGTAGAACTCGAGCGGGTACCGGTCGATTATGTCGAGGTTGTGCGCCTCGGCGTCGATCTCCTTCGGGTCGATCCGTGTGGTCAATACCAGCGGGGCGTCCATTTTGCCCCCGCGGCGATCAGGAAGATACGACAACGAGAAGTTCAAGAGCCCGTCGAGAAGAAGGATGACGCAGTCTTCATCGCCGTCACAGTTTCGTCGCTTTGACGCGTGGAAGAACGGGTGAGCGAAGCCTGCCGAAGCAGGGGTAAAACCAATGACGCGACCTAGTACGCCGGCGCTTGTATGCGGCGCTAGTCCGATTACCAATGAGCCGATGAGATCCTCTTTCGTTTTTGCTTCATAGTACGGGGGCTGTCTGTCGTACTTCACGAGCAGATCGTCGATGAAGTTAGACACGCGGACAAGCCACTCCCCGCAGTCGTGGGAGAGGATGATGTCTTGTGGCGCAAGTTCGACGACGTCGTCATCGTCCGTCACGTCATATCCCAAGTCGCGAAGCTTGCTCGTCGGAACTGAGATCTCCCGTGGCGTGAAGTGTGTCGTGGGCAGATCGGTCAAATCGTATCTGCAGGTCCCGTCCTTGAACACAAAGATTTCGTGTTTTGCGCGCAACACGCCTTTTTCGATGGGCTCAGGCGTCTTATTCTTAGATATCAGGCCCAATACACCTTTAAATCTGTCAAATCGTGCCGTTTCGTCAAGTCGAATAAGCGCCTGCTGGTAGACTTTTCGCAGGTCGATGGACTGGATCCGATGACTCACTCCTTGTCTGTTACACTTTGGGCACGTGGTCCCGTTCCGCAGATCGCGCGAACACGACGGACAGAACGTGACAGGCTCTGTGAAAGCTCCGCATTCGCAGCGCGTTTGGTAGGTTGCGTTCAAGCACGTCGGACAGCGGCGGACGCCCACGTCAACGTCGATTATGCCGAGGTACTGCACGTCGATCTCCGACGCGCTTTCGGCTGCCGCTTTTGAAGAACCCACCGCCCTTCGAAGGGAGCGGTCGCGCCCGCCCGCATTACCGATTGGGAAGAGCACGTGCGGGGGAGGTTTCATCTCCCGGGCTTTTGATTTCTCGGGTCGCCCCATCCGCCCTCCGATCCTTGAAGGCGCCCGTTTTCGGATTTCGATCCCGCTCAGGAGCGTTACCGCGTCAATCGTAGATTTGATGCGCGGGCTTTTCAGTGAAAACCAGTCCTTGCTAAGCGACTCACTGAGCCCGAGACTCGTGATGAATGCCGCTGCGTCGTCAATCACCAGGTTGCCGTCAGCAACGACGTGAGGGACGAGGAGCGCTTCTAGCAGCTTCTTTGTCGTGGGGTCGTCCGGCACGACGAGTTCGACCGGTGTGTCAGATCCGTCAGCGGCATCGACTGACGGGGTGCCCTCCGCTATTCTGCCCGTTTGGCTGACGACCTCGGCAAGCTGCGCGAGCTCATTGAGCGTTACGTCGTGCCACAAATAGGTAAACTTGGGGTGCAGCGGGATGCCGAAGTGCCGCGAAAGCTGCAGCGCGCGGGACGCGGTGAGCCCACTCGTATTAATGCGGGGCACGGCCTCGTTCAAGCGCTTTGCTGCCTTCTCAAGATCTTGTGTCCACCATTCGTGCACGTAGGGTGAAGGAATCAGTGGGTGGTTATTGCCGAGGAAGTCTCCATAGTTTACGAGAATCTCTCCGACGTCGAGTATCTCGTCGATGTCGTTTTTATGCTCAAGCGCCGCTTCGTAAGAGTCGATGCGGACGACGGTTCCGTTATAGAGTTTTACGGTCGGTCCTTCGATTGAATCGACTGAGGAAATCCCGGCAGCCTTACCCGGCCGCTCCATCTTCAGTTGCGTTCCTGGAGCCAAGAATTCGCCGAGCACTACCATCGTCGCGGGGTTGATTCCTGCAGAAGCAAAGCCCGTGTTGCGCGCTCGTCCGTATCGAAGGCGAAAGCCCCCCTTGCGCGAAGGATACGAGAACACCGGTCGGCCGGCGATGATATCTTCCATGTACGTCCAGCTTGGGGCAATTTTGGTCTCGCCGACGCGCTTTTTAGTGACTTTTAAGCTTCTTTCCCCCTCCTCTCCTTCTTCTTCGGCCACCTTAGCGTGAATAATTTCGTCTAACCACTCCCACCCGTCGAGTCCGAGCTGCGACACGTACTTCTTCAGCTTTGGCGCTTTCTGAGCCAGCCCCTCCGCCAAAACGAGTGCCATGCCGCCGCGAACCGCGTTCGTCTTTACCCTGTCAAGGTTTCGATAGCCTGAAATCTCCTCCTGTTCCGTTCCTTCACCGTTGACACAGATGGGACAATTCGTCACGATCGTTCTGATCTCACTGGCCGAGGGCGTATATTGCAGGTTTACGAGCGTTTTGTACAGCGGGATCTCTTCTACATATCGCTCAACCTCCTCGTCCCGCGGCACGTATCGGCCGATGCCGACGGCGCGCCGCACGTAGTCGGCGACTAACACGGAAAGCGCTTGAGCCGTCCCGCCAGCGCTTCTGATGGGGCCGGAATAAAAAACTTGCAGGTAATCGGTCCGATCGTCGTTCCTGCCTAGTTCCACCCGTGCGATGCCCTCGATGGGAGCGGCGACGACCCCCTCAGTCAACATCGCGACTGCGGTTCTCACTGCCTTTTCCACCACTTGGACTTTGCTCTCGTACGAGCCGAATTCGTTATTTGCAAAGCCTAGACCAATCGCGAGTGCCGCCTCTTCGCGGGACATTGTTTTGTCAAGCTGCCGTATCCGCTGCGCCAGTCCCGGGATGCCGATGAGGTTCTCAACGCGCTCAGCAAGGTCACGAGCAGGCAGGATTTCGGGAGAAAGCGAAGGGTCCTCGCCGTTTTTCCGCGCTTCAGACGCGATAGTGAAACAGGTCTCA
This sequence comes from Methanobacteriota archaeon, assembly GCA_963805115.1. Classification (GTDB taxonomy): domain Archaea; phylum Halobacteriota; class Bog-38; order Methanoflorentales; family Methanoflorentaceae; genus Methanoflorens. The sequence goes on along the minus strand of CAWDSY010000014.1, from coordinate 4,661 downwards.
AGCTCAGATTCTAGCTGTTCAAAGTAGTGATTAATATCCTTGATCATCGAATCATCTTGGCGCTTCGCGCGGAGCGACGGCAACTGTCTGTCAGAGATGTTGTTGTTGCTCCAAGTTAACCTTTCTCTTGTTCGCGCATCTGCTGAAATCGCGCAAGAAAAGCACTGCGCGCGCAGCATCGGTGCGGTCTCGCGGCGATTAGAAATAGAGCTAAATACTTTTAGACGTATCTTTTGGTGGTTCAAATGGCGAGTATTAACATATTTAAGCTCCACGATATGTGCATTTTTAAGCAGTACCTCGGCGATCCTGGGCTTTTTAAGCAGTTGGGCGATTACTACAACGGTCCCAACTATCGGTTTGAGATCCCCCCATCAGATCTCGAGAAGGTTCAGGACATCTTGCAGGCAGCGGGTTATGACGTTAACGTGGTGGAAGACCTCACCGAGTTCCGCGTGACGATAGGGCGATTCCAGAAGCACAAGGAGATTCTGAAAAACAGCGTTGAGGTTGAGGAAGTCGGGGACGACAAGATCTTCCTAATGAAGGATAAGGAAGCAGTTGAAATGGCGCTGAGCCAAGGCGCTACAAAATACGAAGGAGACTTATTCAGCTGATCGTTCTGCGAGCGCGTTGGATAGGCGAAGAGTTGCGCTTCCCAGCCCCACGCAATAAGGCGACAGGCCAGATTGTTCTCCTTGCTGAAGTCGCCGGACAGAACCGATTCGCTTATTTTATCTCCTGTGTCAGTTGCTTTAGTGCACCCTTTCTATAGCATCTACTGACGCTGTTCGTTCTTTTGCTTGCCAGCACGAGCTCTCGCAAGCGCGTTTGCGCGACTCTGAGGTCTGGCGCGCGGTATTGCGGTCTATCGCGTGCCCCCTCCATCAGACACTTGGCGCAGCATACGAGATTTGATGAAAGGGCAAAGCGCACGTATAATATACTCCCAAGCTTATCGCAGTCATGGGGTGCGACACGAACAGGACGGAATCTCTGCGTGAACATGGGGTTGATATAGTATGAATTCTACGACAGATCTAAGCGCGAGCGATGCCGCGCCGCTGCGGGTGTGCATGGTGACTCCATTTCCGCCGCGCCCCGACGGAATCGCAACATACTCATCTGAGCTGATTAACGCGATGGAAAGTTTTGGTCACACGGTCTACGTGATCAGTCATACTGATGAGAACGTGGGCGGGCACGAAGCGCAGCCAAACGTGTTTGGGATTATCGATATTTCAAAGCCCGACTGGGAACGCGTCATTTTTAAGCAGATAATGGATTTGAAACCAGACGTTGTACACATTCAACACGAATACGGGCTATACGCCAATGCAGGAGACTACGGGATAAGCATCATCGATTTGCTCTTCCTGCTTTTCGTCGCGCGAGTTCCGACCGTCATCACGTATCATTCGGTCTACAGCACGATGAGTCGCGAAGAGGCAATTTTTACCAGCTTGAGCCTCGATACCGTTGATGCGGGCATCGTGCACGAAGAGTTTCAGAAGATTTTCTTGCCCGCGAACCTCGGTAGGATCCCGAACAACGTCTTCGTCATCCCACACGGGGCAAAGACTGTGGTCGCGGAAGCGGTTCCCGACGCACGCGAAGCCAAGCGGCAGTCCGGATACGAAGGCAAAAAAGTCGTCCTGTGCATCGGGTGGTGGGAACCAAACAAGCGGTTTGAAGACGTGGTAGCCGTATGGCCCGACGTGCTCGCACGGGCCAAAAATGCCGTCCTGATCATCGCTGGAGATGCCCGTCCGGGGTCGCCAAGCGGCCTCTACTACAAGCCCAAGCTGCTCGAGGCTATTCGAGAATCCCCTGCTAAAGATCACATACGGGTCATCACCGGTGCCTTTACGCCGAGAGAATATGACTCAATACTCAGCCTAGCCGATCTTGTGGTCCTGCCTTATGATCGGGCATCGCAAAGCGGGAATCTTGCTCACGCGTTTGCCTTAGGAAAGCCTGCGGTGGTGACTGCGGTTGAAGGCCTTAAGGCGGAAGTCGAAGCGAGTCAAGCGGGTGCGACCGTACCGCTCGGATCGCTTGAGGATCTAAAGGCTGCTTTACTCTTACTTCTCCGAAATAACGAATTGAGAGAGCTTTTCTCCACGCGGGCGCTTGAGTACGTTCAAAAAAAGATAGGCTGGTCTATCGTCGCAAAAAAACACATCCTTCTGTACGAAATTGCTATGCAGAAAGAAAGAATGAAAGTCACTCCTGCATCAGGACTTGACGTAAGTCGCGGCTAGGGCCGTTGATCTTGAGCCTGGCGGCGCGAAGAAGGAGAAACAGTCGATGCAGGCCTAAAACCCAGTAGCAGCTCTTTCGCGCGGGCTGACGAAAGATATATACTTGTTAGTACTGTATTAAGCCGTAATCGCCGCCGAACCTAACGCGCTGAGGTTTTATGCCAATTTCCCTTGATGATATAACGATAACGAGTTTTCCTAAGCTGTTTGGCCAGATAATAGAAGCCAAACAAAAGGTCGGTTTGAAGCCTATCCAGAACAATCCAGCAGATCTGCTAGAGCGAGCTAAGCTCTACGGAACGCAGTTTAGAAATGGATCGTGGAACTGGGCATCAAACATCTGGAACCGAAGCGCTGCGGGCAGCGTCGTAGTCGAGCGTGAAGAGGACATGCGGGTCGAGCACCAAATGTTGATGCTTCGCGTGCTGGAGCACATTCTTGATCAGCCGCTGATTCAGGCAGATGGAACGCTCGGGCAAAAGGGCTCAAAAGGAGAAATGAAATGTCGGCTCTACTGCGACGCGCAATTCCCAGACGTCGCGTACCGCTGGCAAGCGGTTAATTTCCCAGGTGATCCGGACGCACAGCCTGACGCGCAGCTTTTTATGATCCCTCACTACCTTGAGAATCCGAACGTGCCCGGGAAAAATGAGATGCTGAAGGTCATCCGCTTTCCCTTCCACAACTACACCATCGTCGCTGGATCGTCGTACATGGGAGAAGCGAAGAAGGGATTCCTTTCGCACTGGATTTATGAAATCTACAAGAGAGGGGGGACAGGCGAACACGCTTCGCTCAAGGAGTTTACGGTCAAGCGCGTTGACGGCACAAGTAAGAACATAGTGATGTCGGTGTGGGGACTGACGGGCAGCGGAAAATCCACTCACGGTCACTACGTCTATGATGAGAAGATAGCGCAGATCTACATCGACAAGTTTGGAATCAATCCACTCGAGTTTATTTCGAATCAACTCATTCGAAATGATGACGTTGTCGCGGTTTTCGAAGACTGTGTCGTCAGTCCAGAGCGCGGCTGCTGGACAAAAACTGAGGACGTTGACGTTACGCAGCACGCCATCTACAACGCCGGAACGTCACCGAACGCGCTTCATGAAAACACGGAATGGGACGAGCACGGGGACGTGAGTTTCCGTGGAGAAATACTGCAGTATCACGGAAAATTGAATCAAAACGCGCGGAGCATCATCTTCTTGGAGGACACCGGCTACTTCGACGGAAATGTCGACTCATCCGGACCGCTCAACATGGCCGTGTTCATCAGCCCTGGATATATCTCGGACTATGCTTGGGTGAAGCTGAACGATCCTGCGCTCGCCGCGAAGGTGCTTGCAGACGGCAGAACGATCGGCCACCCCGCGCAAGGTCGAGAAGGCGTCGGCGGCGAAAAGTATGAATCGAGGTATTGTTTGCCGTTCACGATGGGCGTCGGGAACGCCGCCCATATCCACCGATTCTATACGTTTATGAAGCAGAGGGCTAGAACCGACAATCCCATCGAATTGTATCTCATCAACACGACTGGACGCGTCGGCGCCAGGTATGTTTGGGTCGATACACACCTTGGCGATGAACCCATCTGGCTCGCAAAGACGCTTTTTGAAGAAGTGGACGGCAAAAAAAAGCCGGTGGGCGGGACCGGGCCTACCATCGAAGAGACGCAATTGTTCTTGATCCAAGCCACGCGCGGTGCAGTTGACTATGAGCCGCACCCGCTGTGGGGCGACAAAATGCTTGTGCCAGCACGGATAGAAGGGCTGCCACAAGAGCGCTTAAAGGAACTCGATCCGTTTACGTACAGGACCGCCGAAGAGATGGAGGCGCTACTCAGGCAGCAGATTGCACAAAGTAAGTACTACTTGAAAGCCCAATGCGCACGGCTTAACAAGCGGGTATTGAATGCAATGGACTTCTAGAGGCCGCCCGACCCCTAAAAACCTTGTGCGATCACCAAAGCGGTAGGCATCCGCGCCACTATCATCGGATCTCACATTGAAATCGTCAATGCGTTGGAAATCTCGCGCAAAAATGCCGTGCCAGGCCAATCACTCTGCCGCTGAAAAATCGCTGCAGCCTCCATTTAGCATTTCTAGACTTTCGCCAGCCTTGTTCGACTAGCGGATCGAAGAAGCTGCGGGAATCACAACTCAATTTCCATCTTTCTGATTTGACGTGGAGTGTGCTGATTCACTTTTTTGGGTTAAACCCAATCACAAGTTTTATTGCTTGGTTGCGATATTTTAAACAGAGTTTATGACTGATACAAAGTTGTGTAAGTCTTGTGGAATGATCGTAAGCCCTTCCGCGCGTTTCTGCAGAGAATGCGGAGCCGCTTTAGCCGAAGAGCCTAGCGTCGATCAGGGCGCACCGACCCCAAAG
>CAWDSY010000013.1:0-85774 GCA_963805115.1 Methanobacteriota archaeon | reverse complement strand
GAGTCTTGGAGTATTTGCTTTCGCTCGGTTGGAACCAAAGCGACGTCTTCAAGCAATATTTGAAAGCCGCTCTCTTCCTTGCACTAATCCTCTTCACAGGCGAAGGTGTCGCAATTTTGATCGCGGGCGCAATTTCGATGTCAATGGGCGTCTTTCTCTTGGATTTGTTGATGCTTTTTCTTACGGCGTTTTTGGGTTTTTCAGTGGTTTCTTTGGTTACTATGGCTATGATGGCTTTTAGCTCGTTACAGAAGCAACGAGTAGGTGCTAACACTCCTCTCGGGATGGTGATTGGCGTCCCTTTTATTTTTCCAATCTTTTATCTTTCTTTCATTGGATTTATCCCAGAGCTCATAGTTGTCCTGTCACTTTGCACCTTGGCAGGCGCCCTGTCAGCCGGGTTGCTTTTGCTATCGAGCAGGCTTATTAGACGAGAAAAAATGCTCCCATGACAAGGTCCTTTTTGAATACGGAATACTGGGCAAACTGTTTAGAAATGTGAGAAACTACTGGAATTGGAATTAAGGCTTTTTTGCTATCTATCGCTCTGCTGCTAAAACTCCAAATGAATTTAGGCTTAAATATGAGAACGTGCCACTGGAAAACCATTGGCAGCGTACCATAGTGTTTAAAAAATGAAAAACAGCGATAACATGACCGCAAAAACAAGCTAACTCAAAACAGCCAGCGAGCCCATGAGTGGAAAGAACGTTGTGACCGTGAACCATCTCCGCAAGATGTATGGGTCAATAATCGCGGTTGACGACGTTTCGTCCTCTATCGCTGAAGGCGAGGTTTTCGGCATCATAGGACCCAACGGAGCAGGCACAACCACCACGGTCGAATGCATTTCAGGACTCCGTGTTCCAGACGCGGGTTCTATATCTGTTTACGGTCTCAGCCCCAAGACTGATCGCGACGAACTGCGCAAACTCGTCGGAGTACAACTTCAGGAGAGCTCACTTCCGCCACGCCTCAAGGTTGGGGAGGCTCTTGACAGTTCCATTCAGGGAAGATTCCCTTCGCCTGTGCCGCTGCTTGTGATGGCTGCCTACACAGTCTTCTTCGCCCTTCATCGCCACCCGCTACTTCAAATGGGAATAACACGACCCCCAATCCCAAAATCGCAACCTGCAAAAACAATCAAGCCTACCAAATTGGAAAACCAAAACCAAAGCAAAACTGAACCAGCCGGCAAGAAAACCGCCCGTATCCGACAATAACTTCAACATGGAGTCTACATGGAAAGTCGCATTCCGCCCATCCCAAAGTCGCAACGTTCAAGCAGAAACCAAGCCTAAACCAAAAAAGCAACCCAAAACACAAAGACCACTGCGGAAAGTCGCAACTTACCAAAAAACAAAAGTCTCAACTTATTTTTTTTTTCTTGAAACTCTTATATATTTCAAGGATGTAATTCCTTTTGAGTGTACATGGCTGAAGTTTGTACAACATGCGGGCTTCCTAAGGACTTATGCGTTTGTGGAGAAATAGAGAAAGAGCAACAAAGAATTCGCGTCCGACTTGAAACACGGAAATTTGGCAGACCAACCACCGTAATCGACGGCATGGAAGATAAAAACATAAACTTGGCAAGCATTGCTCAAAAACTCAAAACTTATTGCGCTTGCGGAGGAACAAGCAAAAATGGCCAAATCATGTTGCAAGGCGACCACCGAGACAGAATACGTGATTTCTTGTTGAAATTGGGTTATCCACAGGAAAACATTGAAGTACAGTAAACGCGAAGTCAAAACGTAAGACGCAAGTTAATGAAAAAACTAGATGACGTTCGCGAAGTATTCAAATCCATAAAACATCGAAGACCAACGCATGATTTTTTGCCCATGATGCGGCAGCCCAAAAATAAAGCTGGCAACAGCCTAACTATTGGTGGTTAACGCCTAAACAATATTACTGCGAAGAATGCGGCTACGTGGGAACCGTAGTTATGGAACTTGAAAAAGACAAAGACTCAAAGGCGAAAAAGAAAAAGAAGAAACTGACGCTTAACTAAAAGAAAGCGCTTAGTCAGGCAACTCAAGATTTAGCTGTTTCTTAAGTGTCTTGTAGCGGTTACGCACGGTAACTTCTGTTACGCCAGCAGCTTCAGCAATGTCTTTCTGAGTCTTCTTCTCGTTATTCTGCAAACAAGCAATATACAAAGCAGCAGCAGCTAAACCCATCGGGTCTTTTCCAGCAGCAGCACGCTTTCGCCTTGCATCCCTAAGAATTTGGATGGCTGCACCCTGAGTTTTTCCTGAAATCCCAGTTTTCTCAGCAATTTTTGACACGTAAGTCAATGGGTCAGCGATAGGCATGTGAACTTCAAGCTCACGAAGCAGCAGCCTGTAGCATCTTGCAACGTCCTTCTTGTCAACAAGGCTTGCTTCAGCAATTTCCCGCAGTGTACGAGGTGTTCCACTTCCACGGCAAGCAGCATAAAGCGCAGCAGCAGCGATAGCAGCAATTGATCTTCCTCGGACCAAGCCTTTGTCTAAGGCTTTTCGGTAAACCACAGCGGCTTTTTCTTTGATTGGCGGTGGAATGTAGACTTTGTCTGAAAGCCTGTCGAGTTCTGCCATGGCTTGAGCAAGGTTTCGGTCAATAGATGAGTGCACTCGGCTTCGTATTTGCCATTTCCTCAAACGCCACATTTGCAGCCTTGTGGAAAGTGGCAGTTTTCTTCCAAACGCATCTCGGTCTACCTGGCTAATGGCAGTGGATAATCCTTTGTCATGAACAGAGTAAGATGTGGGGACTCCAACGCGGCTTCTTGAAGCTTTTTCTTCTTGTGTGAAAGCGCGCCATTCCGGCCCTTTATCCATCATTTGTTCGTACAGGACCAAACCACAATCGCCGCATACGGTTTCACCCGTGTCGTAATCGTGAACTAGATTTTCGCTTCCGCATTCTGGACATTTATCAGCCAAGCGTTGTTGTGTTCGGACTTCTTTTTTACTCAATCTTCTCTACCTCACTTTCAATATGCGTAGAACCGTCACTATATAGTTTCCAATATTGGGGTAGAAATAGTACATTCGGCCCGCGCAAACAAGCAAAGTCAACGTTTACCTATTTAAGCTTTGTGGTCTTAATAAATTTATTGCACATAATAATTTAGATTATTTAACCAAGAACCATATACGCTATGGGGAAAAATATAAAAATATTGTTTAATGCGGCGGCGTTTTCTAATCAATTCTACATGAACGACACATTAGCAACCCAAGCGGATATGAATCATTTGTTTTCGATGCGGCTTCTTTTCAAACGAAACCCAACAAATAAATCCAAAATAACGATTACAATTAAGATGACACCTGCGATAACCAAGAGGGAGCCATTATTGAGTGCTGAAGTTGAAGATTCCGAGGGAGAGGGCGAAGAGGATGGAGAAGGTATTTGTGGGGAGGGTTGCGGAACAGCGATTGAGCCGAAAGCGTACACGTTGTTGTCGTCTGAGCCGATGTAGACTACACCGTTGGCAACCGAAGGGGAAGATTCCACAGTGCTACCCGTCAAGTAACTCCAAATTTTGACTCCCGTGGCAGCGTTCAAAGCATAAGCGTTAGCGTCTTCTGAACCGAAGTAAACCACGCCGTTGGCGACAAAGGGAGAAGAATCCACGACGTTGCCGGTTGTGAAGCTCCACATTTTTTCTCCGGATAGGGCATTCAAAGCATAGACTTTTTGGTCGTCGGAGCCTACATAGACTAAGCCGTTGGCTACCGCAGGAGAAGATTCAACGACGCCGCCCGTCGGGTGGCTCCATATTTTAGCGCCATTTGCAGCGGCCAAAGCGTAAACAGAATTGTTTGACGCAACGTAGACCATGCCGTTAGCAACCGATGGAGAAGAATACATGGGTGCGCCAGCTGGGTAGCTCCAAATCTTGCCGCCGGTTGAAGCGTTCAAGGCGTAGACATCGAGATAAGAGTCAACGTAAACCACGCCGTCTACAACGGCAGGTGAAGAATACACGTAGTTTCCAGTCCCGTAACTCCAGATTTTGCTGCCGGATGCTGCGTTCAAGGCGTAAATGTTGAAATCGTTGGAGCCCACGTAAACCACGCCGTTAACGACTGTGGGAGAAGAATAAACCTCACCGCCAGTCCCGTAACTCCAGATTTTGCTGCCCGTTGAAGCATTTAAGGCATAAACATAGTGGTCGTCCGAGCCAACGTAAACCGCGCCGTCCGCAACCGAAGGAGAAGACTCCACGGCGCCGTCAGTTCCGTAACTCCAAATTTTGCCCCCAGTCGCTGCGTTTAAGGCGTAAATATAGTGGTCGTCGGAGCCGACGTAGACTACGCCGTTCAGGACGGCTGGAGAAAGATATTCTATTGAGTTGTCGGTTGGGTAGGTCCACAGGGTCTGATTTGTGAGAGGCGCAGTTGAGGTGGAGTATCCGGTGTGGGCTAGGTCATGGTGGAATTGGGTTGACCAGTCCACGGATGACTGTTGGGCTTGGCTGTTGGATGCAAAAGCAAAAAGCATCGATAAACACATAATTCCAAGAAGGATTGTTAGTTTTTTGTTGTTGATTCTCCCGTCTCCTTTAGCTGGTTGGATTATCCAGCCGTGAATATAAGTTTTCCCCAAAAAACACATCACCCTTTAACACGCCAAAATCAACCCTTCCCAACTTAACCCTTACTTCGCAAACAACTTGACAAACAGCAGGTGAACTGGTTTGAAATAAACCCGATGGAACACCGTAACCATTTACCAAAGCGTCGGGCGGCTGAAAGTCCGTCTAGCTGATTCGATGCAGGTATCGCGTGGATTTGCAAGAACGCTTATTAGGAAAAAAATCGTCCTTAGACGGTAGCGCCAAACAAGAAAGCATCGGCAGCCCGGTGGTGTAGTGGTCAAGCATAGAGGGCTTTGGACCCTCCGACGAGAGTTCGAATCTCTCCCGGGCTACCAACTATAATCTCACTCAAATCAATCGTTTTCAGCTACAGAAAGCGACAACAGTGAGCGGTTGGATGGTGCTATTTGTATTCAAGCAGAATGGCTGTTCCTTCAACTTTGACTGCGTAAGCGGGTCGTTGTTGATTTTGGGATGCATGAAAAGTATTTTTGGGGCAGAAACCACTTTGCCGCTTGTCACGTCAAACTGTGCTTTATGCCTGGAGCAGGTAACGATGGTTCCCTGCAAAGTTCCCTGTGATAGTTTTCCGCCTTCATGAGTGCAGACATTTCCGATAGCGTAAAATTTGCCGTCTACGTTTACAAGCAAAACCTCTTCTGCTCCCAGTTTAACCGTTTTCATCTGTCCAGGAGATATTTCCCCGGTTTCAGCGACTTTTTCAAAAACCATTTTTCCTGCCCTCTGTTAATCTCGCTTTATTGACTCCTTACCTATATCTTTTGCCTGCCTACTTGATGCGCTTCTCGGCACTGTTGTTTTGAGCGACTCTCTTTTGCACCTTGCTCGAGCAATTTGGACCTGGCCCCTTCGCCACCTCACGCTAAGCGCTACTTATGGACAGATCTTAGATCTACCTCTAGCCACTTTCTTCGTAGATACTCCACGGATGATTTGGCCACGGCTGAAGATTGTTGGCGAACTAAAGGAAGGTATTGCGCAAAAACCCCCCGTCCAGCACCCAGCAATTTCATTAACAAACAAGACTAGATGATCCCGCACGTGCACTCGAGCACTTCTTCAAACCGCTCGTTCACCATCTCCCAGCTCACGATGTTCCAAAATGCATCGACGAATTTCGGCCGCTCGTTCTTATAGTCGAGATAGTAGGCGTGCTCCCAGACGTCAAGAACCATAACGATGCGGGAGTTTGGATAGACGTTGACATTGTGCTTCTCTATTTGCATTATTATAGGCCGTTTTGTTTGCATATCGAGCACCAACGCAGCCCATCCTGACCCTTCGGTGGTTGCCGCAGCTTTGCTAAACTCCGCCTTGAACCGGTCGAAGCTGCCAAACTCGCTGTTTATAGCGTCCGCCAACTTCCCTTTAGGGGCCCCGCCGCCGCCTTTGCCGGCAGGCGCCATCGTGGGCCAAAAAAGCTTATGGAGCACGTGGCCACCGATGTTGAACGACAACTCCTTCAGCGTAGCCTTAACGTCTACGTCTGCGTTGCTCTTTCGTGCAGCATCGAGCTTCTCAAAAGTCGCGTTCGCGCCGTTTACGTACGCGAGGTGGTGTTTGTCGTGGTGAATCCTGAGCTGTTGCTCAGAGATATAGGGCTCTAAGTCGTTATAGCTATAGGGCAAGTCTGGCAAGACATAAACTTTGTTCGCTTCCATACGTCTCATCTCCTTCTGATTGCAATCAGGCTTTAACCTCTGTGGGCAAGATATTTACGCTTAATCCTCTCAAACCAAGGCTTTCCGCCAAAATCAATGTCGCGTCTCGAGTAGCGTCAACTCACAAACTGTGACGCGAGAATGCGCCACTGAGTGTGTCGACAATGGCGTGCTGTACAGGGCCCAGAACGAAGCCGAGCTGCTTTTTTGCGATGGCCCGTCGTAAGTAGGACGCACGCACGTAAAAACCAAAGTATGCTTTCAAAAACCACCGGTGCAATTCTGCTGTCGAAAGAGCACGTGTACGAACCACGGGCTTTGTGAGGGTGAACTTACTCCAGTCATCCAAGGTAATCTCAAGATCGTAGTTGTCGATGTTGTCGTACAGCTCAGTTCCCGGATACGGCGTGGTGACCGAAAACATGGCGAAATCCGGCATGACCTGTTTTGCGAGGTTGATCGTGTCGGCGACCTTCTGGCGGTCATCTCCGGGCAATCCGATCATAAAGGACGCCGTTGTTGCATAATCGTAGTCTCTAAGCACGTCAAAGGCGTTAATCACCTGATCGGTCGAAAACCCTTTCTTGATGAGCTTCAGCGTGTCGTCCGAGGCAGACTCAACGCCAAAAAAGAGCCCGTTGCAGCCGACTTCGCGCAGCCTGCCGAGCAAGTCATCATCAATAGAGTCGACGCGGCCTGTGCACGACCAATCAAATTTAAGGTGATGCTCTTCTACCAGATCGGCAAACTCGAACGCGCGATCTTTGTTGAGAATGAAATTATCATCGAGCATGGTGACGTTCTCGTAGCCTTGACCAACGAGCTGTTTCACCTCCTCAAAGACGTTGTGGGCGCTCCGCGACCGAAACGTCTTGTGGTACAGGTTTGACGAGGCGCAGAAAATACACCTGAATGGGCACCCCCTACTCGATATGATGCCGGTACTCTTAGGTGGCACGTACTTTGCCATCGGCAGCAAGTCCCTGGCGGGAAACGGAATCTCGTCCAAATCGGCGATCAGCTTTCGATCGGGGTTTCGAACTATCGCGTCCCCGTCTCGCAGGGTAATGCCCTCAACGTCAGGCAAGCTGCCCGACTCGATGGAATCCGCTACGTCGAGCATTGTGGCTTCCCCTTCTCCCCTAACGACGGCGTCAGCCGCTGATGTCTCGAGACACTCGCGGTCCAAAAACGTTGCCTGTGGACCGCCGAGAACTACCTTCGCGCCGTTGTTTGATTGCTTAATGAGGTTCGTAAGCGCAAGGGCTGAGCCGTACGTAGGTGCGGTCGTTGTGATGCCAACGAGATCCGCCGTCTGCACGCGCTCCATAATCTGCGCGTTGGTCAGTCGCTCAACTTCGGCATCTATGATGGCGACGCGATGACCGTGCTGTCTGAGAAAAGCACCTATATAAGCGAGCCCCATTGGCGGCGAGCAGATATTCAGCTTTCTGACGTCTCCCCTGCCAAACGGCGGATGAATAAGCGCAACGTCGATCCCCATGCCGATCTGACCTAGATAACTCAGAACTGTTCTAGCGAAAACTCAATGGCCTAGCTATCTACGTATTCGACCTAGTCTTTTTCTGCTCTTTCCAAAGGACTAGCTATCTTTATAGCCACGCAATTATTTAGCTCTTTGTCGCTCCTCAACGAATAAAAGAGTCTAAAATTGAGTTTTCTGTGCTGGGCGCCGTGCGTCAAGCAGCGAAGCTGTCCCAGGCGTTCGATGCAGTGTCAATTTGTGCTGCTACGTGGATGCCGCCTAAGCGATCCATCGCAAGCCGCGCCGATGTGCCAAGAGCGCTCGAAAAAACCGCTTGAATTCAGAGGTGAGGATATAAATAGGAACAAAGCAGAATGCTTGGGAAGTGATTATTCTCCGCCGAACGACTGGCAGGTGATTAGATGGCCGAGAAACGAATGAAAGACAAAAAAATGACGACGAGAGAAGACTGGATCCTTGATACCCTTGCTGATGTCAGACTCGCACTTGACGCTGTGTTTGCGAGCGCCGAGGACCTCTACAAGAGGCTTGTTCCAGAGCCGCAGCGCTCGCGTGCTGAGCACTTGTACAAAACGTACGTCCCTGAAATAATACCAAGGCCTCGAGGGCCGGTTAGGGCCCCAGACGTAGATATTATAGACGTCGGAACGGAAATTCACTTGGTGGCTGATCTGCCAGGGGTCAAGAAAGAGGACATTGACATCAACCTAACGCCGGGCACCATAGAGATCAGTGCCGAATCAAAAGCTGAAATAGCCAGTGAACAGCAACCCTACGCTCGTCGAGAGAGGGGCTACATGGCGTACAAGCGAACGATGCATTTGCCAGCTCTAGTAATTCCTGACAAAGCCAAAGCGCGATTCAACAACGGGGTCTTAGAGGTCACAATGCCTCGCAAAGAGCCTGTCGAAAAGGTTACAGGCGTCAAAGTAAATATCACAAACACGGGTGAAAAGGTTTAGAACTCGGAAAGACGCCCCGCGGATACCAAAGTGCACGGCGCTGTGGAAGATCGCTGCGATCGTGAAGTAGTTTCACTTTAGAGAGCTCGGCGCGGTTCACAGGCATCAAGTTTTTTGCTATTAGATGAGCTGGCCGAATAGTTTGCGCACACACGGGACTCTCTTGGTTGAACCATCCTATAGTTTGACGCGAATATCCAAGGCCAATAGAATCCGCGCGTTTAATTAGCAATACGACATCATCATCATTATATTCCCTCTTGCAAATACATATACGAACGGTGACGTTGAATAAGTGTTGCAGAGGGAGTGGTCTCCCTCGACCGACACGTTTTTCTGATTAGAGAATGTCACACAGGAGAACCACCGACGTGTCCCTGGCTCATTATCCGGCGTTTTCTACGCCGACAGAAGAAGAGAAGAATCTTCCCGAGCTGACTGTCTCGATACGCATCATTGACTCGCACGTGCGCTTCGCCGTCGATCAAAACCCGGTCGCTAACTTGCCACCAGCGATTCAGGCACGAGTGACGCAGATGCTGGGTCAGTTTGAACGTGATTTTGCTACGTGGTTCTCCTTGAGTCACAAGCAGCCAGCGAAAACTCTTCCGGCGGGCGTAGTCCTTGCGGCCCGCTCGCGCGCTCTCGACGTTGACACAAAGGGCACGGCGCTAGCGAGCAGGGACGACCGTGTCGTTTACTTGAGCTACGCATTAATGCGAGAAGGCGTGCCCGTGGGCTTTAGACTCGGAGTGTTTGCCTATGTGTTTGACTGCCTCGCGCGAAACGGAAACGACAGAAACTGTGACGAGCTGCTCGATGAACTCTCACTGCCGCTTCTCAAAGACCAAGTCAACGTGTTGGGCGCGCCCGAGCGCTACGCGATGTTCGCTAACAAAGACTGGTTGGACGCATTGTTCGCGCATCTGGCTCAGATGCTCCCGCGTTTGGATGTGCAAGCAGCCTCGCTCGACACCTTAGAAACGCCTTCGCGCGAGCCCGACACTGAGCTTTCGGAAGAACAACGTCAACGGGTAGCCGAGTTAGCCGCGAGAAATAGAATGGACCAGGCCATCCTCCTCAAGAAGATGCGCACGCTCGTGACCATTATCTCAACGGGATTAGGTGAGGACGTTGACATCAGCGTCGTTCCTGGCGAATGGTGGGCTTTTGACTATGAGAGGAACGCCATCACCTTCCCCCTTGTCGAGCTCGTCACAGCACCGCCCGACAAAATTATTGGTTACTTATTGCACGAGATCGGCCACTACCAAGTAACGCGTGTCGACGTGAAACACCCGGTCTTCAAGCGTCTTCTTTCGAGCGAATCGTTGCGCTTATTGCTCAACACGTTTGAAGATCCGCGCGCAAGCAACTGGATGAAAGCCACGTTTAAGGGAACTTCCCCCTATCTTGATCTTATTTACGACGATCTGTTGTCAGAAGACCTCAGCGCAACGGCTTACAGCCATAAATTGCAGAAGGAGGTGCAAAAATACTCCGATTCAGCGATTCAGGAATACCAGCTGTTCCCGCATCTCGAGTACCTGTTGTGCGTTCTTTACTTCTGGCGGTTTGATAGGCTTCCTTCGCACGTGATAAGCCCACAAGTGGCCGCCGCTCTCGAAAGGACAGTTCAGTTTTTTCCATCAATCTTCAACCACTACCCCCTTGGCCGCGCGGCAGAGTACGACAAGCTTCGGTACGCACGGGAAGCGGCCGAACTGATACAGGACTATATTCTAGAGCCGTACGAGCAGCTGCTCAAGCAAGCCGCCAACAACCTTACGCTAGGCATGGAGCGTGGGCAGCACCCTCTCGGCGAAGGTGAAAACCCCTCTGAAATTAATCCGCAACTCTTGGAGCGAGAGGCGCAGGAAATCCTCGAAGAGCAAGCCAAGGAACTCGCCGATCGGCTTTCTGCTAAGCGAAATGTGCCCGAATCGGTGGACGCGGATGTCTTCGAACAAAAAATTGGGGAGAAGAGGGATAGCCGTGAGCACGTGCGAATCTCAGCAGAAAAGCCGCACTCTCAACTCACCCGCAAAGACCTTATCGCTCAGCGCCGGCACCTCGAGTTCGAACGCGGCGGCCGTATGAACGAATACCAGGGGGCGTACGCTGCGGTGTCGGGATTGCTGCATGTGCTCGTCGGAACGCTTGAAAACGTGCTTGCAAAGAATCGCAAGCCAAAGTACGAAGGCTACTATGCTTCTGGGCAAAAACCAGATTTGCGTCGGGTGATGGACGTTACGCGCAAGATGCAACAAGGCTTGCCCACGACCAAGAAAGATTTCGACGTATTCCTCAAGCGCAGGCGGCCGACCCGCTTGGACCACCGGATAATGTTGCTCTTAGACGAATCAGGCTCGATGCAGGAACCAAAGCGAACTGCTGCACTGCAAGCACTTTTACTCTTCATGGAAGCATTCGATTATCTGGGAGTCGACTACGCGATCATCGGCTTCGCGGACGCGCCAATCATCCACAAGCCGTTTGGGGAGACGCTGACTCAGCGCGCTCGTGAGGATGTGTTTGAGGACGTGTCTCAGTTTATTCCACTCGGGGCAACGGCAGATGCCGACGCGCTCGCGTTAGGGATCGACCTATTCGATCGAGAGCCAGAAGATGTTTATCGCCTCATAATCGTCATATCCGATGGCGAAGGAAACGTCAACACGACCGGCATAACGTTCGAGGAACTGCAAGACGCAGCGGAAACAAAAGCCATAAGCGTGGTCGGCATCGGTATCGGCGAACAGGCAAAAACGATAAGCACGCGGTATCACCGTCCGATACAAGTCGCTACTGTTGACGAATTGCCGTTGACGCTGGGCGAAGTGCTCCAGCAAGAGGTGACGAGTGATTCATCCTAATGAGTCGTCAAGACGCGACACTCGAAGCGACGGGCCTTCTCAAGCCACTGACGATAGGTTCACGGCCGCGCTCGGAGCGTTGATCGCCGGCGTTTACCTCAAACTTAAGCGCGACTTTCCCGACTTTTTCACAATTCGAGATTTGAAACGGGCAACTGAAGCAGTGGCGCTGTTCTTGGAGGCTGGCTTAAGCGAGAAAGACGCGTTTGTTGAAGCGTGTCACTACGGGTTTACGCGGATACGACCAGAGAATGAACCGATCATCCGTTCGATAGTCGAAGAGAAACAAAACATCAAAGCAGTCCTAACGGATTTTGAACCGCTGGATCTCACTTCGCAAGCCCCTCAACTGCCCGCGCTAGCCGCATCTCTTTCGGCAGGCGTGAGCTCTTTTGTTGAGCTTCTCATCACCTTTACTGCAAGTCCCCGCACTAAAACGCTGTTAAGCTTGCTCTATGCGTTAGTGAGTGCGTCGGACAAGCGGACCCAGATCGTCGGACGCAAGATCGCATATGACGTCCTTGTCGCCGATTTTTTGCGCGATATTATCGTGGAGGAATTAGAAGACGGGTTAACCGATACAGCGTGGACTGCACGCCAAGCAGCGGTCGCCGTTCTTGCCTATTTGTATAACGAGCGCATCAGAGATGGGAAAGCCGTCGATACGGTTCTTCTCGAGCTGTTGCTTCGCGATGAATCGTGGGCTGTGCGGCAAGCGACCGCCGAAGCACTCGGCACCGTCTACCCAGCCCTCATCCAACGAGGCACGGATGTCGATCTCAACGTTCTTGAAGCGGCTCTCGGCGATCGATCCTGGGTTGTACGCAAAACCACCACCGAAGCACTCGGCACCGTCTACCCAGCCCTCATCGAACATGGGTACGCCGTTGAACTGCCCCCTCTGCAACGCCTGCTCACTGATCACGACACAGAGGTGCGCCAAGCCACGGTGCGGGCTTTAGGCATCGCTTATTCAGAACTCATCAAACGGGGCGAGAGCGTTGAGATCGACGCGCTCGAGGCCGATCTCGGAGATCGAGACGAAAAATTCCAAATGGCGCTCATAGATGCCCTCGGTCGCATTTATGTTTCACAGCTCGATCACGGACTGGTGCCCTCGTTATCAAAGCTTGAACATGCGCTTGATAGCGAGTTCCTCGGAGTGCGTAAGATGGCAGCGCAGGTTCTGAGCGCTGTTTATCCAGCTTTCATAAAACACGACAGGCAGATACACTTAGCACAAATTGAACTGGGCCTGGACGGACTGATCGATTATATACGGCAAAAGACGATAGAAGCCCTCGGCATCATCTATCCGGCCCTGATTGAGGCTGGCGTAGCGGTAGATGTGTCACGCTTCAAGACTGGGCTTACTGATGAATATTGGGCCGTGCGGCAAGCGACCGCCGAAGCACTCGGCACCGTCTACCCAGCCCTCATCCAACGAGGCACGGATGTCGATCTCAACGCTCTTGAAGCGGCTCTCGGCGATCGATCCTTGGTTGTACGCAAAACCACCGCCGAAGCACTCGGCACCGTCTACCCAGCCCTCATCGAACACGGAAACGCGGTCGACAGCGCGTTGCTCGAGCGCCTTCTCTCACAATCAAATGACGAGGTGCGTCGGAGCGCAGTCAACGCGCTGGGCCGTGTGTACCTGGCCCTCATCGAACACGGGAACGCCGTAAACACAGAGCCTCTCGAGCAGCTGCTCGCTGATCACGACCCGGAGGTGCGCAGGGCCACCGTGGAAGCGCTTGGCGCGATATATCCCGCGCTGCTTCAAAGGGAAACGGCCATCGAGGTCAAAGCATTAGAGAAATCGATACACAGCAAACACACAGGAGTTCGTGTGGCAGCAGCCGAAGCTCTGGGCAGGGTCTACTCAGCACTCATCGAAGGCGGGAACGCCGTCAACATAGCGCCTCTCGAGCAGCTGCTCACCGATCACGACGTGGAGGTGCGCCGGGTCACGATGGAAGCGCTTCAGCGAGTTTACCCGCGACAAGTCCGTGATGGGGTGGCTGTGCCGCTGCACGAGTTGGAGCGCGCGCTGGACGACGAGGCGGCCGAAGTTCGCGCTGCCGCGCAAGACCTCTTCGCGAGCGTTGCGCGCGCAGTGTTATCGGACAATGAGGAAGTTGGGTTTGCGGAGGCCATCCGAGAGCTGGGCAATGAGCTGAGCGAGCCATTATCGGCCCCCCTTTCGGGTGCCTACTCGTCTTTTGTTCTCTTGGGAAAAGACGCCCTCCACATAGGCCGTCTCACCCTAAAGAAAAAGAGGCTACGCACCAGCACACCGCCGTGCATCGTAACTAAGGCCTCGTATGAGATGCTTTACGCTATCGCTTCAGCGTACCTTCTGCACCACCCGCTGTTGTTGATGGGACCGACGTCTACGGGCAAGAGCTTCTTGGTCAAGTGGCTAGCTGAGGCGCTGGGCAACCAACACGTCTCGTACACCCTCAACCCGTACATCTCTAAGTCAGAACTCATCGGCGGGATAAAGCCAAACAAACAAGGCACCTTTGTCTGGCAGGACGGGATCATACTCACGGCAGCCAAGCGCGGCATGTGCCTCGTTCTCGAAGAGCTTAACCTCGCGACCTCTGAAGTCCTTGAGATATTGAATGACTACCTGATCACCGGTAAGTTTGTTTATTCAGAGAATGGCGATCAACGCGTTGTCGAGCCGTCAAACGAATTCCGACTGTTTGCCACGGCGAACCCATTGAGTTACGCACAAAGGGAACGGCTTTCGCGGGTGTTTGTGTCGCGGTTCAAAGTGCACTATCAACCCGAGCTGAGCGAAGAAGACCTCATTGAGATTTTGAGCGGGCTGTTCGACATTCCCGCTCATTTGGCGTACTCTGTCGCGTTTTTCCACGTTACGCTACAGGAACAAGCCGACTCGAAAGTCATCGGCAAGGAGGAAAAAGAGCCGTACATATTCAGTTTGCGCGACTTGATACGGCTCGGGAGGCGATTAACGCCCACTATAAAGGCGAATGTGCCCGAACCCGCGTTTTTGCAGGTCCTCGCGAGAGAACTATCAGATGTTTACGTGGCACGCGTGCGAAACGGCGACGAACGGGAAGCTCTCATAATGCTTATCGACACGCTCTTTGGCCTTAAAACTGAGAACATGAGCATTGAGGACGTTCTTGTTGTCCACGCTGGGCAGTTGGAGCAGGTCTTAGCCGACCTGCCAGTTACTCGCGGCCGTTACCTCATTCCTGGTCAAGAGGCGCACATTGTCCCGACCAAAACGCAAAGACAGACTCTGGCGAGTGTCGTCAAAGCGCTCTTTTTCAATGAGCCAATTCTTTTGGTGGGCTACCCTGCTTCAGGTAAAACGACGCTGATACGCTACCTTGCACGGGAAAAGAAAACGGACCTCTACTACGTTAACCTGTCATCAGACTCAGGTCTTGAGGAGCTCTTGGGTGGCTATACGCAAGGCCGCAGCGGCAAATGGCATTACAAGCGAGGATTGCTTTTTAAGGCTGTTAAGAAGGGCGCGTGGCTTTTGATTGACGAGGCAAACCTTAATCCTCTCTCTGAGTATCTCAACACGTTATTAGATTTCGGCTACGTTGCCGACGAAGAAGGAACCCTCTTTAAACTACATCCCAATTTTAGGTTGTTCTTTTCGATCAATCCTCCTAAGATCCACCCGTCGCGAAACGTGCTCTCTCCCGCGCTGCGTACCAGGTTCAACGAGATTTGGATCGAGGAAATAACTGACGCGGGAGAACTATCGGAACTGGTCGAGAGCTGGAAGCACGCTCAATCGCCGAGGTGAGAACACGAGGCCGTCTGGGTTTGCTTCAATCGAACCCGTGCCAAGACAGTCGTGAGAGGTCTGTGAGCGACGTGCGCTGCCGGATCTCATAGTGGGTGCTTCGGCGCAGCGGTGCCTCGTGTGTGAGGCCGAACGAAGGGCGTGTTTAATTTTCGCTGGCGGTCACTTCTACGATCTGCGGGGGCCTTCCATGCGGCAATAACTCTTAAGTAGCCGCCCAGTCACGTTGAGGTAATGACTGAAATAGCGCTCGTCTGGGATCGGCCGCTTCTTTTTGAGAAGCTCTTTGTCGAATACGGTTTCGCGTGCGAGCGGGTCTCTCCATTGCAGATTGGCAGCCCGTATGCGCCCAAGTTCGACGTGGCGATACTCCCTGTAGGCTTTGGCAATCCCGCTTACAGCACCGTTGCAAAATCAGTGAAAAGCCTCGGAACCCCGCTCCGCCAGTTCGTACGAAAGGGAGGCTCATTGGTCGCGTTCAGCCCTTACGTGGACGACTACGACTTCAGCTGGCTTGGTCTTACGTGCAGGTTCAGGCTGCTCGTGCGAGATGAGATCGTGAAAATAGCTGTCAGGAGGGAACATCCAGCTGCACAGATCGTCGATGTCCTTGAAGCCCACACAGATGGTTACTTGACCGGCGCCAGTGAACACGACGTGATCCTAGACGCAGGAGGCGGAGCCGTTTTGACCGTGACGTCGTCAGATAAAGGGCGCGTCATATTGTCGACGATTCACGAGTTTCCAGCAAGGCGATTCATCGCATGGGCTCTCGAATCAGCGCGAGCATAACCCGAAACAGGCGCCGTCTCTAACGGCGTCGCCTGCTGGCGAGCAAGAATCCGAAACTCGCTACCACTCCGACAGCGACTATGATCGGCACGGCCAGCTGACTTACGAGCGTCTCGCTGTCAAATGTATTCATTTGATCGTTAATCACGCCGCCGTGTGCCATCTCCTGAGACATGACTCCCTGGCTCGAGGCAGCTGACGTGTTGACCACGCGCAATGTCGAAGCATCGTGCGTGAGGGTTGCATCTGAGGATTCGTTGATTACTATGCGCCCGGTGTCACTTGTGGCGTACGTTTGAATCAGCGTATCTGGAACGTCGCTTGAGTCCGTGCCTACAGACACTCGCACATGATGATCGTCAACAAAGGCCAGCGTTTGTTGTGGTTCGTAGGGCACCCATCCTATGTCAGGATAGTACACTTCGATCCAAGCGTGCGGCCCGGCGTTCCAACTATAGCCGTACGTCGATAGGTAGTTACTTACGGTGATGTCCCCGCCCACGAGATAGCCGCTCACGAAGCGCGCTGGAATTCCGACGCTCCGCAGCAGTGCCAGTGACAGCTGCGCGTAGTTCTCGCACGTTCCCCGTTTATTGTAAAAGGTCCAAGCCGCGTCGTGGCTCGTCGCGCTAGAATCGTATTTGAGATTGTCACGCACCCACAACATTATGGACGTCACTGCGGCACTCTCGTAATGAGCGTTGCTGATAAGGGCTTCCGCGGTTTTTTTTATGGCTGAATCGTTTGATTGCACGTAGTTCGAAGGGGCGAGGTATTCGCTAGCGCTCTGATCAGAAGAATTGAGCCTGATCGGTAGCTGTGACTCTGAATTCAGCCCTGCAACCTGTACATCGATGGTCAAATTCGCCGCTATCGTGTAGCTCAATCGTGGCGGCGGGTTTAGCCACGTCGCTGTGATCCCTCCGTTCGTGGCCGCTACCTCGTCGGGCTTTCTGCTGTATGAAATGCTGAATGACGGCACTCTCTGTACGTATGCGAAGAGACTCGCGTTCAGCGCCGTTGGAATCTGGACCGCTACCTTTTGAGTTCCTTCAGGAACGACGATGTCGCGCGTTGTGGTATAATGCACGGTGCTCGCCATGGTGCCTTGGCAAATCAGGGCGTCTCCGAATCCTTGGAGCGGCATTACAAAAGCAATCGCGATAAGCGCGCAGGCAATAATCTTCATTTGGCGGGCACACGGCACCATAACCGGGACAATATGCCTATGAGTTTTTTGCACGTACTTAAAGGTTGGGACCTCGAATTGCCTGTTGATGCGACGTAGCGGGTTAAGTTTTGAGCCTTAGCCGGGTATCACATGCTTACTCACCGGCCTTCGTGGTCAACGATCGAGGTTGACCCAAAGCGATTTGGCTGTGCAGGTAAAATGGTTGCGCGCCGGAATGCTTATAAACCATAGTTTATCGATCTTAGTGTAGAATAACCAAGGCAATTGTGCTTGAGCGCGTGCACGACCCCTTGTCGTTTCGTGTATGCCGAACGCTGGGTCCGAACCCTGAATCCGATGTTCCGACGAACAAGAAAGGTTACCCACATGACTCACAGAAAGCTTGCCGCGATGTTGCTCACTGCTTTAATAGCGCTTTCGGTGTGCGGAGCTGTCATCCACCAAAGTAGCTCCGTGGCCGCTTCCCCGATAAATGCGACAAGCGCGCCAAATGCATGGAGCAAAGCGCCGATAAATTCCGCATTCATTCAGTATCTAAAGAATCGAGCGGCAGGAAAAGCGACGACCACCGTGAACGGGCACGAGGTAAGCCTCGTCCCGTCGACTGTTAATTTCTCTACTCTTACAGGACAGAGCGTGCGCGCGGCGGCCGTTCCCCTCGCTGGGAATCCATCGTCCTACGATCTGCGTGCGCTCGGCAAAGTCAGCCCCGTGCGGAATCAAGGCGCTTCACCTTCGTGCTGGGCGTTTGCGGCGTACGGCTCGCTCGAGTCGTATCTACTCCCGGGAACGCTGTGGAACTTTTCAGAGAATAACATGAAGAACTTGGACGGATTCGATGTGACGTGCAGCCAAGGAGGCAATCAGCAGATGGCAACAGCGTACCTTGCGCGGTGGGGTGGCAGTATGCAGAGCGGCCCGGTTAATGCCGCGTGCGACCCGTTCAACCAGTATTCGTGCACCGATACGTCGTTGTGCTCCGTTCAACAGCACGTCCAAAACGTGCTCTTTCTGCCATACAGAGCTAGTTCGACCGATAACAACAACATAAAATCGGCACTGCAGACTTACGGCGGCGTTTATGCCGTGATGTACGCCGATCAGAGCCCGAGCTACTATAACTCAAGTAGGGCGGCTTACTACTACAATGGCAGCGTCGCCCCCAATCACGCCGTGACTATCGTCGGTTGGAATGATTCCTACCCCGCGAGTAACTTCGCCAGCCGCCCGCCAGGGCCGGGCGCTTTTATCGTAAAAAACAGCTGGGGCACGGGCTGGGGGCAACAGGGTTTCTTCTACGTTTCGTACTATGACACTCAGTTCGCCACGGGTTCTCAACCGCCCACGGTCTTCACCGCTGAACCAACGACGAACTACGACGTCAATTACCAGTATGATCCGTTAGGGTGGGTGACTAGTGTCGGTCGTCCTAATACCATTTTCCCCTCCAATACGGCGTGGGGCGCGAACGTATTTACCGCGACGTCTAACCAGCAACTGTCCGCCGTCAGTTTCTACGCTGGTTCGTTGAACACGCAGTATCAGGTATACGTGTACACCGATCCGACCTCGGGTCCCATTGGCGGCACCGAGTATATCGGCCCTAACGGCACGATAGCCATGCCTGGCTACCATACCATCCCGCTCAGTACGACCGTCCCGCTCAAGGCTGGCCACCAGTTTTCCGTTGTCATCGAGATTACCACCCCGGGAAACAACGACCCCATCCCCGTGGAATCTACTCTGGCAAACTACAGCTCGGCAACGGGGCAACCGGGACAGGGCTATTTGAGTGCAACTGGGACCTCGTGGACCGATGCAACGCAGGTCGAAACGAATATGAGTATTTGCATAAAGGCGTTTGCAAAGACCGCCGCTTAGGTCGGCTTCGCCGGAGCACCTGCTGTGTCCGCGCAGAATGCAAACAGCCTCGACCTCTTTATGCGCGGCAGCGACAACGCCGTCTGGTATAAGTACTGGACGGGCACGACCTGGACGGCGTTAACGTCTCTCAGCGGGAATGTGACGTCAGACCCCGCTGCGACGTCACCCGCCGCTGGGTACATGGATGTCTTTGCGCGCGGCACCGACGGCGCCCTCTATGAGAAGACTACCACGAATAATGGGACATCCTGGTCCAACTGGTACCCGATCGGCGGGCAGCTCGCCTCAGGCACCGGCGCTGCCGCGGACGCGCGGGGTCCAAATAGCCTCGACGTCTTTGTACAGGGCACCGACCACGCCCTCTGGTATTCGCACTGGGATGGCACGAAGTGGTCGGCGTCGACGTCCCTCGGCGGGACGCTGACGTCGTCACCCGCAGCCACATCGCGGTCTTCTAGTACGATCGACGTCTTTGTGTTCGGCAGCGACAACGGCCTCTGGCGGAACACCTATAACGGTGGGTGGTCCGGCTGGCAGTCCGCTGGCGGCATATAACGCCGCCACAACGTGTCCGTTCTGGGTAGCACACTAACAGGCGTATGAGCCGCCGGCACCGAGAACGACGCTCCGCCAGCAGCAAGGACGTCGTCTGGGCTGCTGGTGTCCCCATCGGTAAGGTAAGCGTATCGAGCTGTCCGCTCCCGTGTGCGACCGTCGGCCCGTTAGGCACCCTCACCGCCAACATCAAGAGCGGCACCACGACCATGGGTAAGCCCGTCTATCGCTTCCTCGGCGGCGTCCGCTACAACGACACGACGATATTTACCGACGCTAGCGGCAAGAGTACGTTCACACAGAAGTGGACGCGAGCCGGCACGCGCCCCTACAACGCCAAGCTGGCGACACCTGGTAAAAAAACATTGACGAGTGCCGCCGTGACGATACGAGTGCGTTGGTCTATCGATGCTCGATCGTCCACTCGTTCACCGAGAAGAGCTCAAACGGTCTGGGTCTGCTTTTTTACGAGCCGTGATTCTGAGTCTAGCTGAACAATTAGTCGGGCGCCCAACGCACAAATTTAGGTAAACCAAAAAAACGCCCGGAGCTTAACAAAAATTAGTAGCGAAGCCGTCAGCTTAGGCAAAATCCCGAGCACGAACAATAGTATTACAAGCAAAGCTCCGGGTATCCCCGCCAACGCACAAATAATTATGGTAACCAGGTTTATGGGCACCGGAAGTCCAATGAAGTTCGCCAAAGCCAGAACTATGATACCGAGTATCGAATTTACTGCCAAGTACTTTCCATATCTGGCTCCTAGCTTGACCAGAATATACAGCACGATCAGGACCAGAATAGCTACCACGAGCAATCCTATCGCAGTAGTGACGTCCATCAGGCCATCTTACCCAGTCACTGAGAAATAGTTTTCGATTTCGGCTTTTTGGTTTAAAGATGAACTGGCATTAGATTGGAAGCAGATTGTTATCTAGGCACGAGGGAATCGAGGCAGACCGAACGCTACCGCTAGTTCTTACGCAAAGCTGTGTATTGACACCCGTCCCCTCGCACGTTGACGCCGAGAGTTGCCCAGCGAACACTTGCGTTGGATATCCCCCAGCAATTAAATGTTCATGAAACCACTGTAAACAAAACCTAGCCCAAGTATGGACAAGAAAACGCCACAACTTATGAGAACGATTCGATAGGCTCTGTCACCAGCAATAGCGGCTCCTCTGTCGGTACAGATGGAAACGAATCCGTACCACGAGAAATCTGAGGCCCAGTGACCAATAAGGAACGCAGCCAGCCCAACTAATCCGGCGAGTCTCAGACCCTCGAACACAAACGCCGCTCCGACCGTTAACCACCACAAGAAGAAGAATGGATTCGACAAGCTGGTTATTATGCCGCCGTAGATAGGCCCGTATGCAAGCGTCCGTTTTTCGGGAGTCGTCTGGATGGGGGTCCTCCCTTGGCCACTCTTTATCAAATTGATGCCCATGAACACAAGAAATGCCCCACCAATAACGCAAATTGCAATAAATGGCGCTTTTAGTCCTAAGATCTGGCTCAGGCCTAGACCGAGAAGCACGACCATACCAGTCTCAGCTGCGACGTGACCGAAAACCACGCTCGTTCCGGCCTTGTAACCCTTTTTGAATGATTCGGTTATTGAAACCGTAAGCATTGGGCCTGGCACGATAGCGCCAGAAAAACCCACCAGAAAAGCTGTGAAACCAAAAGCGAGCAGTTCAACTGACGTGTAGCTCACCTATCCGGTGTTTGTTCGACCTTCTGTCCTCGGAGCGTTTTTTTCGATACGCCGAAACTCACGGTAGTTGACTTTACACAATACTTGTACAATCCTTGTCTTGCTGAGCTATAAGTTCGTCGCACGCAACCCCGCAAGCAAATTCTCTGAATCTGCGTGTATAGCTCTTGGTCAAGAAAGGGTTAACAGGCGACGGCAAGTCTAGTGATACTAAGCAGAACAAGACACAGACGCAAACGACTGATCAAAGTCGAGTCGCTTCCGTTTTTTCAATTCTGTGCCGCGAAGTATGGCTTATCGACAGGGACACGCAAACCTTCAAGGCTAAAGAATTCGTAATTCGACGTAACATACAAGTGCTCAGCCTTCTGGGGCTCACCGCGTGTCGCAACGACTTCTCCGACAAATACCGTATGGTCCCCTGTTTCGAACTGCCCGACTACTTTACACTCAAACGCCACGGTCGCTCCTTCAATCGTCGGCACCCGTACCGCGACAGAGTCGATCAGCGAGAGGCCTGCCTCTTTGATCTTGTCGATATCTCGTCCCGATCTCGTGCCGCAAAACCACGCGGCTTCCGCCTGTTCTGCACTTGGATAGTGGACCACGAACTCCTTGTGAAAGTCAATTCCCGCGTGCGAATAGCGCGAATGATCAATGGAGATCATCAATAAGAACGGGTCAAGTGACGTGCGGGTCACCCACGATACGCCAAGTGCGTTCGGTCTTCCGTTTGTGTCGAGCGACGTTACGAGGCTATAGATCATTGGTGCAGCGAGTGCGCCGCCCTGATTAGGGGTTAATGTTTGCATGCTTTAGCTCCTCAGGATGGATAAGGCGTCTATGGCTTATGAGGTCTCCCGTCTACTCGCCGAGCTCTCGGTGGTCCACTGTGACGCATGAAAAGTGCGAACCTTTCCCACGAGCCTCTCTGCTCGGGCACGACGGGGGCGATTAGCACCCGTCAACGGTTTGATCGCTATGATCGACAGCTAGTCGACACCAACGATCACAAGACGAGATAGCGGATCTAATCCTTGCCGGTCGATCGTGAACCTAGGGATGCTTGAAAGGACGTTGCGAGTTTGCTCCAGCAGCGGTGCACGCTCTCCAGGAAACTGCCCCAGCAAAGAGGCGCGCTGCGATCTCTATTTGTACAGCTTGATGAATCCGACAACCGGTCACGCTCGGAAGGGGAAATAATAATTGTTTACAGCGCTCAAGAAGACGCGGTGATCTGAGTGAACGTTCCCGGTAACCCGACCGGACCACTCGTAGCAGTGCTGCTCCTGATCATTGGCATCAGTTTCTTCTACCTCACATGGTGCATCCAGAAGGCTACCAGATTGTATCGTCCTCAAGAGACGAAAAATCCTGCACGTGAGTAAATGACCTCAGAAAACCCCCCTTCACAAGACGGCTTCAGCGTGTTCAGGGAGGCCTCCCTCCCCCTCGCAGACGCATTCGGCCTCTTCCGAGGAGGTCTCATAACATTCCTTGGACTCCTATATTATGGCGTATATTTTGGCGGAATGCCATTAAACCAGAGCGGTCGGCTTGGTCTGCTGCTGATACTCACGTCCCTTATATTGTTGTGGGAAGGATCGTTCCTAGGCAGACAGTATAGGCGCTCGTCGTGGCTGATGACCATCGGAATTGTGTTTGTCGGAATGGGAATTGTCTCATGTATCGTTCCGGGAATTTTGACCGATGTGATCCGACCACTCCTCGGACTTCAAAACATCATCACGGGAGTTCTGTTTTTAGCACTAGAGCGAGTAGTCCCGGCAGTGCACGGTACGAGAAGCCCTCCGGCCGAACCGGTTACGCTTCCCCCCCTTATGAAAAGACTGGGCCATGGTAGAACGGTACTCAATATCGTATTAATTGCGTTTGGTCTCGACGCGCTCGCACCCGTTCTCCTCCCAAGCCTGTTAGGGATCTTCGGATATCAACTATTCTTTCCAGTACTCATCATTACTGTGGGGCTCCTGAATTTATACATGACATACCTCAATCAGAAGCTGCAGTAGATCGCCAAAACAAGGGAGACCGAAAGCGTAGCCGCAAAGCAGATCACGTGGTCTGATGGAGAATGCGTCAACTAAAAAAATGGATGATTAGAACCCCCGCGGAGGTCAAAATCAAATGAAGATTGGAATTATTGGTGGCACTGGAGGCCAAGGTCTAGGAATCGCCATACGCTTTGTGCAGATTGGTGAAGATCTTATCATTGGCTCCAGGGCAGTTGAAAAAGCGCAAGAAGCTGTGAATAAAATCAAAGAGCTTCTCGACAAAGACGATATACCCAACCTCAAGGCGGCAGAAAATCCTGATGCCGCGAATGAAGCAGACATACTCGTCCTAACCGTACCCTTAGCGGCGCAACAACCAACGCTCTTGTCTATCAAGGAGGGGGCGGCCGGAAAAATATTGATGGATGCAACAGGAACCCTTGAATCAGCTATTGGCGGGCCGCCTACCAGGTGTTTATACCTGCCTGAAGGGGCAGCCGCTGAAAGAGCACAAAAAATCTTACCCGACACCACCGTTATTTGTGCATTCAACAACATCAGCAGCGGAGCCCTGATGAATTTCACAGAACCCATCGACTGTGATTGTCTCATATCCGGTGACGACCAAGAATCCAAAGTGACTGTCGCCAAACTGATCGAACGAATACCGGGAGTAAAAGTATTGGACTGTGGCCCGCTAGAAAGAGCTCAAATAATAGAAAAAATCACACCGCTACTCATCGGACTAAACATCAAGAAAACCTGCAAAGACGCTGGAATCCGAATAACAGGCGTAGACCCGGAATGTAAACTATACTAAAAAAAGCTACGGTCACGAATTCCTGAGACGAAAACTGCCTTCTAACTAAACGGCGATTGGTGAATAATAAAAAAGGGTTATCCAGTCTGGCTTGCTGAATTAGACAACCCTGTATCACGGCGGGGCGGACGGCTGAACTACTCAAGAACACGTCCCTGGCTAGGTTTCAAGATGGCGGCGCCTCTTGTCATTAGGACTGGAGCCATTTCGATTATGGGTAACTCAGCGAGCGCGTTGATGATATGGAATTGAGATGGATTCTGCTCCGGTCGCAGTTTTGTCCACTGGACTGTGCCGCTGCCCGTCCAGGCACTGTTGATCTCGGCGCTCTGGGGATATAGTATTGGCTGACTTAACTCGGCTCCCGGACTACCGACTTTGGGAATATAGCGCCACCCGAAGAGGTTGATATTGGCAGAGGCTGCTCGTGTTGCTGCGAGCTGCTCGCCCTCCACCGGCTTCGCGTCGGACATCTCCAAGCGGATAAAGGTATTTCCATCGTAACTGGCATTGGTGAAGTAGTCCGGGGCATTGGTTAAGTAGTCCGCGGGGTTTACGTGCAGGTCCTCGATGTCAGCATAGATTTTTGGTACGCCGTTTTCTTCCCTCCCTCCGATGATGGGGGTGGCATTATTCTCCCAGGTCACGAGGTTAAAGTTCCCTTCCAGCCGATCACGCTTGCCCGTAAAGCGGGCAGGCACGTCTACCGTGATGACATTATAGTGTCCTCCCGCCAGCCAGTCGATCGCCCTCAGCTGACCAAAGCCGACAACTACTTCTGGCCTTATGAGCTCAAAGCCTTCAGGAACATAGTTGGCGAGCTGGTCTCCGTCCGTGGTACAGCTGTAGGATAACGAAACCACATCACGATTGTAAACTGCAAAATCGGGAGCGGGGGGCTCAGAACCGCCAAAGTGAGCCGGCATTTTGTAGACCTTGTTGTCTTCAAACTTGAACATGGTAATCACATCCGTTTTAGGGTGGCTCCGGCTACTTCAAGGTTGTTATTCGGTTTTTGGAAATAGTGTTAAAATAAGGCTATATTGCCAAAATAAGGCAATTTTACCGATATTTTCTAACAAAGCTTTATTACCTTCGTGTTCCCACTCTTGCCGTGACCGTGATGAACCATGGCCCTCGAATCCGTGGTTTTTGAGAGCTATACGATATTGCCGTGTCTGAAGATTCCGAAAGAATGCATGGAAGGAAAAGATGAGTGCCCTAGATAAAGAGCATCTGAAGGATGACGTTGTCAGTTCCGATCTCGGGAAAAGAAAGATCGATTTTGAGGGGTCGCCCGTCTCTGGCAGCAGGATGGATGTCTCCCGGGCGTATGCCGGCGTCCCAGCACTGCTCCAGAAGGTCATAAACGAGGACGATACAGCGGCGTGGACCGAGATACTAGGCAAAATTGACTATATTTATGCCAACCTCGACGCTTCCTTGGGGGGGCTGGACCGGGAGACCGGTTTTGCCAGCGAAGTGCAAGCGCAGATACGGTCCGGGAAAAAACTGTTATTCAAGCCGAACCTGGTCGGTCCGATTGTCATTGACCCCGTGACCCACGGCGAAGGCCTAGGCGCGCCTGTATGTACCGAATGGCCGTTGATGGCAGCGTTGATGCGGTGGTTCCACGACACGCTTGCTATTAGTTATCACCAGATGTCACTCGGGGAGGCTTCATCGAGCACTTCATTAATGTCAGTCGGCTTTAGCAGCAGCGCAGGAAAAACCATACCCACCGAAGCAGTTCTTGAAGGGAAACATGATGATTTTTACGGCGGCTGGGGATTCTTCTTTGTTCGAAGGTACCTCTCCGATCGCCACCC
Source organism: Methanobacteriota archaeon (assembly GCA_963805115.1). GTDB lineage: Archaea > Halobacteriota > Bog-38 > Methanoflorentales > Methanoflorentaceae > Methanoflorens. The sequence continues at coordinate 59,538 of CAWDSY010000013.1, read as the reverse complement.
TCCCTCACATACGGACGATCCCACGAAGGGGTACGAGGACAGCGTTGCCGGCAGGTTTCTGCCTCCGGGAACGGCCGAAGACAGGCTCATGGTTTACGACCTGAACAAACTTTACGATGATACGTCGAAGGGAAGAACCATAGCCGTTCCCGAGGGAGCAAATTACAAGGAGATTACGCTGCACAAAGCAGTCATAGGGGGTGATCCGGATAACCCGGATGACGTACGAGCTTACCCGGGGTGCGTCTTGATAAATGTCCCCAAGCTGAAACTGCATGCCCAAGATATGATTACCAACGCTACCAAGAACCTGGGTATCGGCCTTTACCCCCTACAGGCCCCTGCGGGAGATGGAGGCAGCAGTACGCGATGGAAGTATACGTCTCCTTTCCCCGTTCCCGTTCTCAAAGCAGAACTGCCCCATATGCCCTGGGTGGTGAAGTTGGACGATGAAACCGACCTGCCCGTAAAAGACGAGAGCGGCGCGTATATCGCCACCAAAACTGCAGGAATGAAAGGGACCCAGGCCGATGTTATAAGAGCGGTGCAAGCTCAGAACGTGTATATGGTCCACGTTGTTGATGGGATTGATATGATCAATATCAACCATAACCCTGAGGGGTTAGCGGTCAGGATTCCGGAAGGCTATGTCTGGTCATCTTTGGACTGCGTTGCCCTCGATTTGTTCTGCGCCCGGTACTGCTTTAAGACAGTTGGCATGCGTGAAGGACTCAGGCTCAAGGAGGAGCAAGGTTGGCCAACCGAGTTTGTCCATCACGTTCCGGTAGCACAAGTCGAGGGAAATCATATTACAACCGGAAAAGGGCTGGATTCCCCGCTGTTTAGGTATTCTCTCTATCGTTATGCCGAAGAAAGGGGGGTAGGGCGGCAGAACTACTACGTCGTTGGCTGGGATAGTGTAACAGAGACGCCCATGGCATCCCTTGCTGGTCATCTAGGCAGGATAGAAAATGGGGAACTTAAAGAGCTGATGACCACGACGATGTATTATAATCCTACCTGCATGCTCTGGGATATGCAGAAAACCGTCCTAAGCTATGCGGAAGCTCACGATAAGCTCACCGGCTCGTCGCTTGTAAAGGAGTTCATGGACGGCTTTGATGAAAACGGCGATGGTGTAATAGATTACGACGAGAATGCTCGTAAAGGGTTCTGGACGGCGGGTCTCAGGATACTAAACTATACCTATCATCTCCAATCGACCGAGGAATATGGTACGCTCAGTGGGCAGTTCAATCTCGCTGCCAATTACTCACTCAGACACACCAACAAAGACTGGAACCCGCAGGGACACGACTTCGCAAAGGAGTACGCACTCATGTGGGTGGCAAACCAGGCCTTTGATATGTCTCGATCTGAAGCGGTGAGTGCCGATCCCTTCGTGTCGGGGATGACTTGGGGCGGGGGCAGATGGCCGAGCTGGCAGTTAGCCACCTATATGTATGTCACCGGCACTACGTATGGTGCTAAGTCGCTCGTGAATATCAGTCTCCAGTCTCTGTACGGTACAGCATTCCAGTATGCAGACAAAACGCTCAATGGTGGATCGTACACGGGGAGCACGGACGCGACAAGCGACCCGAACTCTCTCAACGCATATTTCCAGGCCGTCCTGAAGGGTGCAACGCCCCTTGATTTCACGCTTTACGTGCCGGAGGGGTACGGGAGCCTTGAGTCGGTTCCGGTACCAAACGTGGAGGAGACAGGCGATCCAAAAAAGATCTTCACCGCCCATTTTAACAACGGAGCAGAGGTGTGGTAGGTCTGAATATACACTAAAAAAGCGTGCGCGTAACGACTCGTCACCGTGGTGCTCAGGGGGTTGAGGGAAGATCCCTGCCCGCTCGAATATTGTGCTCGGTGCGGGTCTGGAAAGCGAGGGCCTGTGCGGGCACGAGCGGGGAACGCGCCCGAATTAATGAGAGAAAAGGAGAAAGAAAAATGGGAACAGCTGATTATTTCGAGGATAAGATCTGCATCGTCACCGGTGCCAACTCCGGCATCGGCTATGCACTGAGCGAAGACCTCCTCAACAGAGGGGCAACGGTCTACATGGCAGGACGCAACCCGGAGAAGGTTGCGAAAGCTGCCGAACAACTCTCGGCACACCAACCGCGGGTACATACCCTCGTCGTGGACGTGACAAAACAGGAGCAGGTGCAACACGCGATCGAAGGCACGGCAGCAGAGGCCGGCAGGCTGGATATGTTGTTTAACAATGCCGGCATCGGCGGCACCTTGCCGTATGAGACTGCTACCCTTGAGGACTGGAAAAACATTATTGATACTAACGTGTGGAGTGTCATTTACGGTGTGCATGCCGCCGTGCCGATCATGCTCAAACAGGGATTTGGCCATATCGTGAACACTTCATCTATTTCCGGCATTCTTCCCATCCCGTTTCAGGCGCTCTATAGTCTTACCAAATACGGTGTCACCGGGCTTACCGAATCCCTGAGATACGAGTATGCGGAAAAAGGGCTCAATTTTTCAACTATCTGTCCTGCCAATATTGCAACACCGATCTTTAAAAGAGGAAGGGACGGCGAGGTCCACGATGAAGTGCCAATCCCCGATGATGCCTACCCTGCTGACAAAGCAGCATCCTACATCCTTGACCGGGTTGCAGAACGTAAAGGGATTATCATCGTGCCTGAAGATCCTAATACCGATTTTTGGAAGGGATACGTCCTCGGAACGAAGACTTTTGAAGACATATTGTTACAGATGGCACACGACCGCAGGGTATCATATGAAACGAAGGGCACTTATTTCTGATATCATATAACGTCACAAACCATCACCTAAGACGTGAGATCGCCCATTAAGGGCGGAATAATCGATCGCAAGAACTGCCGACACCGTGAACAACGAGAACACGCAGCAGGACCCTGCGGGTCAGCAGGAACAGCAAGCCTTTGTAAAACAGAGGGGGGAGGTTGACCTTTCCATTGAGGAGGTCCTCTTACTCGTCTTCGGAGTGTTCTTCGTCCTCTATGGCCTGCTTCTATTCCCAGTTCTTACAGGAGCGCTTCGATATAGCCTGGACAGCGCGGACGGTCTTTTCCTGGTAATTGTCTCTTTGCAAGTTATCACGATGGGCAAGACCCCGTTTGGTGATCTTCGTCGTTCGTGGATACTGGTGATCGTTGGCATAGCCTTTGCAATGCTCGGGTCTTTGGCCATTTTCATTCCCGGATCTCTGACAGTGCTTGTTAGTATACTGACTACCGTCATCCTTGTGGTCGGAGGGATCTTGCTTCTTGTACAATTGTTCATCTCTGAAGAGAAGGCAAAAACGTGGATGAAGGTCCCTGGAATATTGCAGCAACTGACCATCGCCTGTGGCGTTGTGTACGTTTTAGAGATACTCGTGGGCATCTTCTCACTCTCGGGCGTCGTCGTGGGCAACCGCGTGCTCGTTCCCGGTAACCCGACCGGACCACTCGTAGCAGTGCTGCTCCTGATCTTTGGCATCAGTTTCTTCTACCTCACATGGTGCATCCAGAAGGCTACCAGATTGTATCCTCCTGAAGAGACAAAAAATCCTGCACGTGAGTAAATGACCTCAGAAAACCCCCCTTCACAAGACGGCTTCAGCGTGTTCAGGGAGGCCTCCCTCCCCCTCGCAGACGCATTCAGCCTCTTCCAAGGAGCGCTCTTGATACTTTTAGGACTCCTGGTTTATGGCGTAGAGTTTGGCGGAATCCCATTAAACTCGAGCGGTCAGCTTGGTCTGCTGCTGGTACTCACGTCCCTTCAAGTGCTGGCCGTAGGAAAGTTCTTACACGGACAGTATAGGCGCTCGTGGTGGCTGATGACCATTGGAATTGTGTTTGCCGGAATGGGGATTGTCTCATGTATCGTTCCGGGAATTTTGGCCGGTGTGATCCAACCACTCCTCGGAGTTCAAAACATCATCACGGGAGTTCTGTTTTTAGCACTACAGCTAGTAGTCCCGGCAGTGCACGGTACGAGAAGCCCTCCGGCCGAACCGGTTACGCTTCCCCCCCTTATGAAAAGACTGGGCCTTACTGTAACGGTACTCATGATCGTATCAATTGTGTTTGGTCTCAACATGCTCGCACCAGTTCTCCTCCCTAGTCTGATAGGTCTCGTCCCATTTGCGCTACTCTTTCCAGTGCTTATCATCATCCTCGGGCTCCTTATGTTATACATAGTTTACATCGATCAGAAGCTACAGTAGATGTGCAAAAACAAGTTTTGGCAGTTTAGTCAAGTGGGAAACGCATTTTATTATCGCAAAATTATTTCGTTTTGAGTGTGTGCTTCCGCCGACTGTAAATTTTGGACAGGCAATCGGCATTGTTAAGCCAAGTTCGCTTATAGCCCATCTTCACAGTCTGAGTTTCAGGTCCTGATCGTGACAAGGTATGGAATGGTATGGGCTGTCACTTTCTGGTTGATCGGCACGATCGTGATCGTGGGGGTGGTCGCAGGAAGACGCATATGAACCATAAGCACCATCAAGGGCACTCACCATGAAAACTGTGATTGTCTATATCTCAGTTCACCACAAAAACACGGAAAAAATAGCGGAGGTGATGGCGGAAGAGCTGGGGGCGGACCTCGTCTCCATCGGTCAGGCGCAACCCGAAACCCTCACGGCATTTGAAGCAAAGTTCAGGACGCACCTCGTCGAACGGAATAAATACCGCCCTCTGCTTCCGACGCTAAACACACGTTAAAACGTACGTACTACTGGTGCGATATCTCATGAATGTGGCATATCTCAAGGATGTGGCCGTTGTGGTGGTGCACCTCCGTACGACGCATCGAGCGGTTAAACAAGGAGAGGATACGAATGCAACAGGATAAAGTAAAGGTTAGGTTAAGCGGCATATCGCGGTCGATGCTCGGTTGTTTATGGGGCCGGGCACAGCTGAGCAGGAAGTACAGCTCACTATTTTACGACGAGAAAGCGATTGAGCTCGTTGAAAAAATTGACTACGACGACCTTGCGGCAGGTGATGAACAGCCGTTACAGGGTATTGAGCTGAGTTTCTTTCACACTGCTCATCAGCTCGATCTGCCAGAATTTGGTCTCTTTACGCTACGAGCACGGCAGTTTGACGAAATGGCAAAGAAGTACATCGCAGAGCACCCGCGTGCGTCCGTCGTGAACCTCGGAGCGGGACTGGACACGACCTTTTACCGCGTCGACAACGGGCTCATTCACTGGTACGACCTTGACCTGCCCGCCGTCATTGACGTCAGGAGGGAGCTGCTGCCGGAACCCGACAAGGTGACGTACATCGCTAAATCCATCTTCGACCCGAGCTGGTGCGAGGACGTCACGCACACCGAGGAGGGGGTATTCATGATAGCCGGGGGAGTCCTCCACTGGTTTGACGAGCCTCAGGTGAAGCAGTTCTTTTTGATGCTGGCTGACAACTTCGACGGCGGAGAGATCGTGTTCAACGTCATATCACGACCAAGTCACTTTGGCGGGTGGGCGGACCTCCTGTCTCCGGAGCAACGGAACGCGGTAAAAGCCGCGCTGCTGGACACGATAAAGGAGTGGTGGAAAAAAGCGCCACAAGACCAGAGAAGGCAGCTGAGCGACATGATCGCCACGCTTGACCTGCCGAAAAAGCCGAAAGGAGCTACGTGGCCCGACCTCGAAGCGTGGTGGCATCAGCTCAGCGATGAAGAGCTGGCGGAGATGATGCGCGGCTTCGGGAGATCCTTCCGCGGCGACGCCGACGCGTGGGCGTTAGAAGACGCCCGTGAAATCGAAAAGTGGGATCCCCGTATCACCGTGATAGAGCAGGTTCCGATGTTTAAAGACATCCCCCGGGATTCCGTGGACGCGGACATGCGACGGTTCATGGACTACAGCGACGAGAGCGCGGTGTCGAATATCGTCCACCTGCGAGTTTAATGTGAAGAAGGCTGTGACGCCCGTCGCAGACGACGCCGTGGCTACCGAACCTGGCTGAGTATGCCAAGCAAAACGAGATGCGGTTCGCGGCGATGGACAACTTGATCAAGACGCAGCTTAGAAGATAGGGGGCTATACCCAGTCGCTCATCGCGGACTGAAAATCCGTTGTGAAACCAGTGTGCGCAGTGACCAGCAGAGATATGTTCTCCAATTTTGCCAACTTTTTTACTGATTCGGTTTGTGTCGCTATGTCCATGTGGATCATATCTCTGAGATGCAGCTTTGAGAAGGGACGTACCTTCCCTTCTCTTAGCGTCAGCGTATCGCCAGCAAACAGAATGGATTCATTGACCAAGTAGGACATGGAGCCGGGAGTATGGCCTGGGGTTGCTAGCGCCTGGATCTTCGTCTGTCCCGCCTGGACAATGTCCCCGTTGTTAAGCAGTCTATAGGTTCTCTTCAGTGGTGGATTATGCACGAACCCTAAGAACCGCGGCGTTGTTTTATTAACCATCTGCTCTTCATCGATCGACAAGTACACGTCGGCATTTTTGAAAAGATTCAGGCCGCCCACGTGGTCGCGGTCGGTATGCGTGAGAAACACGTACTTGACGTGCTCAGGCTTGAGACCTAACGCATCAAAGCCTTGCTTGATAGGGGCCTCACTAATGCCGGTGTCGAAGCAGATTGGTGATTCCCCTGCTGTGTAGACGAACATGCTGACCGCCCTCGATTTGACTTCATACACGTTATCTGCTATCCACACCGCTACCAATCCCCCATTTCCGGTCGTTCTTGCACGAATCTGTGAGATGATTGCTCCCTATATATCCTTATTTGCACCCACTAGCGATCGGAAAGGAGGTCCAGCACGCAATCAACCATCCGGTTCGCAACGCGTAATATTCACATGATAGCTATGTGAACGGCTCACTTCTCGATCCAACTGTCGTAGTTGCGCTCGCTACAGCTCGTGATGAGAAGCTTGTAGTCGTTGTACAAGGGCGCCGGTTCGTTATTCTGTTATTGAATGGACGCACACGTGGCCCCGACGAAATTCGGGCGCCGCGGCGACGCCGTCTGGAGGGTCGACGCATCGTATATCAAGCGGAGAAGCTCAGCGTGGATGGGGGTCAGCTTCTATCCGAGTTGAATCGCGGCACGCGCACGCGAGTGACGAGATATAATACAGTATTAATACTCGTGAATGAAGACGGTCATCCATGACGCACGTTTCACCCTTCACCCCGCAGGATAATGCGATCCTTGACCAAATCCTCGAATCACGGCGTTCAGTGAGGTCGTTCGCGCCAGATATTCCGCCAAAAGAGGATGTCATTAGAATTATACGGGCGGGATTGCTCGCTCCCTATGCGGCGCAGGCTGTTGCTGGACAGGACTTCCGTCGATTTTTTGTGTTCCAAGAGGGGACACCTAAACTTGCACACGTCGCGGCGCTTGGGAAGCGTCAGGCGAAGCGCATGGCGGAACAGCTGCGCGACGAAATGGCGGCTAATCCATCATTGGAAGACCAAGCCAAGGGGTTTGTAAAAAGACTGGATCAACTGGCAGAGTGGGGCGTACCAGGCATCGGCAGCGCCCCCTACTACATCGTCGTGGCAGAACGGAGAGGGATCCCGCCTGCCGAGCAGCAATCACTCGCTCACTGTCTCGAGAACATGTGGCTAAAGGCAACCGCCCTGGGGCTGGGATTTCAGCTCGTTTCAGTGACAGCTCAGATGGGACAGGATAGGGAGTTCTGTTCAGGACCAGGCATACCTCACGGCGAATTCGGAACCAACGGCTGTGCAACCGGCTATCCAATGAAGCGTCTCCCGCCTGCCGAACGCCCCGATGCTCGCGAAGTAACCAAATGGATCGACTAACTCTGAAAGCGCCCTTCAGTTCTGTAAAAGTCGCGTCGGTTAGCGGGATGTGCATAATCTCACACTCGATGCTCGGCCAAATTCAGACATTCCGAAGATAGGACAGATAGGATGGAAGCTGTTTTAGGCCCAAGATAGCTCAGTCGTATGACCTCCACCTGATAAAGGCAAAGGCCGGCGAACGTAGCGCCAGCAATAGCGCCTAACTCGAGATGATCTTCGCCGTCAAGCGCAAAGTCATCTTACTGATGCTCTTACGTCTCTTACGTTGAACGGCTTATCCGACGAAGGTAGATATATAAAATAAGCCTCACAGAGGGAAGTTAATTAGTCGGCACGGTGCGGCTGCGAGAAGCATCGTGGGTTAGACAAACCTCAGCGATTGCCGACAAAATGGGTTGGTTCAGGCGGAAGTTCGTATGAAGGATGATGCCAGCATTCGCGACCTCGAAAAAGACTTTGGTGGCTCCAAAGCCGTAAACAAGCTATCGCAGCGGGTTAAGCTGAAAAATGGGCTGGTTCAGGCGGAAGTTGATATAAAGGAAGTTGATATAAAGGATGATGTCTGCGTTCGTAACCTCGAAAAGGACTTTGACGGATTCAAAGCTGTCAACAATCTGTCGCTTCGCGTAAAACACGGTGAAATCTACGGATTGCTCGGTCCAAACGGGGCTGGGAAGACGACAGCCATCAGGATCCTCTGCGGACTGCTGCGCCCATCATCGGGAGAAGCGTACGTCCTTGGGGCGAAGGTTCCTGATCCCGGCGTGGCGTCGAATGTCGGCTATATGCCGCAGGAGCTCGCCCTATACCGGAATTTGACGGTGCACGAAAACCTCGCGTTTTATGGCGAGGTGTTTGGTCTCAGCAAACGGCAAATAGAGACGCGCGAACAGGCGCTTCTCAAGCTTGTCGATCTCGAGACTTCGAAGAATCTGCTTATCGATGAACTGAGTGGGGGCATGCAGCATCGCATCTCGCTCGCCTGCACGCTGCTGCACCAACCGCAAGTCCTGTTTCTCGATGAACCGACCGTCGGCGTGGATCCCGATCTACGTGCCTCGTTTTGGCGCTACTTTGAGGAGCTGCGCGATGCCGGAATCACGATGCTCATCACGACGCACTATATGGATGAGGCGCGCCACTGTGATCGCATCGGCTTCATGCGAGGAGGGTCGCTCATCGCCGAAGGCTCACCACGTGAGCTTCTCGAATTGACGCACACTGATTCGCTCGAGGATGCTTTTTTGGTCTATTCCCAAACCGAGGGACTACAATGAAAGCTTCGCGAGCGTTCGCGGTGACGAAGCGCGTCTTGCGAGACCTCAAGAACGATCGCCGGCAGCTCGCGCTGATTTTTATAGCCCCTCTGCTCGTTATAAGCCTCTTTGGTGTTGCATTTACCGGGAACGTGAAGGACGTGCGCGTGGTTGTGGTCAACAATGATACGGCAGTCGGAAACAGCTCGCTCTCAGACAAGATCATCTCCAATTTTGACACGAGCGTGCTTAATGTAGCTTACGCGAATACTGAGGCAGATGCTGTCGGCCAGGTGCAAAACGGCAGTGCATCTGCCGTGATAGTCTTCCCTTCACACTTTACCCAATCCGTAGCCGCGCGGGCGTCGGGTCAGACATCTATCCCGCAAGAAAATACCACGGTTCAAATTCTCGCGGACAAAAGCAACCCAAACGTTTCGGACCCCATCATTGCAGCGGTCAACCGCGCGGTCGCGCAAACGATACAGGGCCTCGGTCGTCAAGCGTCTGTCTCCGTGGACTCAAGCAACGCCATTTACGGTGCCAACGCGCAGTTCATCGACTTCTTTGCGCCTGGTATTATCTGCATAGCCGTGTGGCAGCTCACAACGCTTCTCACGCTCATTTCGTTTGTGGGTGAACGAACGTCTGGAACGCTGTTTCGGCTGCTTGCCTCGCCACTGAAGGAAAGTGAACTGGTTGCCGGGTACGCAGTTGCGTTCGGCGTCATCGGGACCACGCAGTCAGCCGTGTTGCTCTCAGTGGCCGTAATCCTGTTTAATGTTGCCATCGTTGGCGACGTACTTCTCACGTTCGGGGTCATTGCCCTGCTTGCAATCGTGTCGGAAGGGTTGGGTATACTGCTCTCGAGCTTTGCCCGCCGGGAGGCGCAGGCAATTCAGTTTTTGCCTGTTATTGTGTTGCCCGCATTTCTCCTCTCTGGCGTTTTTTGGCCTATACAAGCAATTCCAACGTGGCTGCGACCAGTGTCGTACATCCTTCCCACAACCTATGCGGTGGAAGCCGTGCGTTCGGTGATTTTGCGTGGGTGGGGACTCGATAAGATATACCCCGACATTGTCGCATTACTCATCTTCGCTGGTGTCTTTCTTGTACTAGCGACGATCTTGTTGCGGCGAAGAGAGTAAGACGATGAGCTGACTCCATAAGCTGTTTCTTTTCGCTGGAAGTCCTCGCGAGATGCACGCGCCGAAACCGCCGCGGACCTGACGCCGGCACTTGCGTAAGTTCGCGCTGCAAAAAGGCAGTAAGAATCCAGAACTCCAAGAGGCCACTCGCAAGGTCACGAAGATGTATCGCAATCGCCCCAGCGTCGCGAGCGTCAATTTCAGGGACGGTCGTGTGCTTTGAAGAATGGCTCGGGAGGGAAGCCGAGCTGGGCTAGCATGCTGTATATAGGTGGAAGAAGAACGTCTACGCGGTGAACGAATGGTTAAGCACACCCAATATAGCGCAGCATACCTCCTCGCCGAAGCTCACGTTGACTCGGAAAAGTGGAATCAGCTGCCGCCCGACAACGAAGTGGCTCAGACGGTCGAAGGAATAGCGCGGCGCGGGATAGCGGTAGTTCGCGCAAAAAATGGAAAAATCGCCCTAGAAATACTAAAAGACTTGATTCCGCCAGAGGCAGAAGTGATGCACGGCTCGTCAACTACTTTGGTCGAGATTGGCTACGAAGCGTACGTGAATAGTGATCAATCGCGATGGAAAGATCTTCATCGCGCTATCATTGCCGAAAATGACGAAGAAAAGAGACGTGCGCTAAGAAGGAAATCTGTGACGGCTGATTATTTCGTTTCGGGAGTCAATGCCATCGCGCAGTCAGGCGAAATTGTCGCGTGCGACAGGTCAGGGAGCCGTGTCGGCGCGTGGCCCTATGCTGCAGCGCACCTCATACTCGTGAGCGGCACTAACAAGCTCGCCCCCACGCTTGACGACGCCTTGCGCCGCGTCTGGGAGTACGCTTACCCTCTAGAAAACGTCCGCGCAAAGAGGGCATACGGGGTACCGAGTCAGATCGGAAAATGTGTAATTCTCGCGAATGAGGAAATTGAGGGCAGAGTGACCCTAATTCTCATCGACGAATCTTTGGGCTATTGAGCATTTGCACAGCGAAAAATGCCATCCCCGGCACGTGTTCCAAACTAGGTGCTGGATTTGACGATATTTCGTTGACGAGTGGGTGTTTCAGCAATCGCTCTAGTTACGCACTAGCAACGTTGGCAAATCGACACGTTGTCGGGTTTTTGGAGACTAATTCGCGTGCGGCCTGATTCAAAACTATTCGCTTGACGAGCTACGCGCCGCACGGACGCTCGCGCTAATGAACACCGCGACAGAGGACGCGGGGATCTGCTGTTGGAAAGCTAAGTACCAGTATTGGGAGCTCAGGCCCATTACGGCCGATCCGACTATCAAAACGGCCTTCGCCACTCCGAACTTTCCCTCATATACTTCGGGTCACTCCGACTTTTCCGGCGCGGCGGCCGGGGTCTTGAGTTACATCTTCCCGAAGGAACAGAGCCAGTTAGAAGCCCAGGCGCAACAAGCGTCTCTGTCTCGCGTTTACGCAGGTATCCACTACCCATTTGATTGCGATCAGGGGCTAAAGGTCGGCAGCGAGATCGCGCAGCGCGCGATTCAACGCGGGAAAAACGATGGTTCACCGCAACAAGCATCTTAAGGGTAACCATTAAAGCCCCACTCGATCTTTCTTACGTGTGTCGAATGCGTCCAATATCCTTGCAAGGCATATCCTCGCTAGGCAAATCGTCTTATTCATCAGCGTTTGCAAGTGGTGCGTGCTCGGCACACTCGTTGGAATCGCCGTCGGAGTAGCCGTAGCAGTCTTCTTAAAGGCGTTGGACTACAGCATTGCCCTGACCGGCCAGTTTCCCTACTACTTTCTCCTTCTTCCCATAGCGCTCCTTATCAGCGGCGCGATGACGAAATACCTTGCCTCAGATGGCTGAAGGGCACGGCACGGCGTTGATAATTAATGCCCTTCACAAACGATCCGGTAAAATAAAGCCGTCAACGGTTTTGGTAAAGCTCGCTGCCACGCTCATCACTATCGCGTCGGGCGGCTCGGCAGGCAAGGAAGAGCCGGGCGCTCAGATAGGGGCGGGGCTCTCTTCACTGTTTGCCGATCTCCTGAAGTTTGATGACCGTGACCGTCGGAAATTGGTCATCTGTGGAGTCAGCGCCGGATTTGCCTCCGTTTTTGGCACGCCCCTAGGCGGCGCTATCTTCGGGGTCGAAGTCCTCTTTGTAGGAGGCCTCATGTAACGACGTGCTCCTCCCCGCGTTTATCGCGGGGATTGTCAGCTATCAGGTGTCGGCTGCCCTTGGCAACACCTATTTCTACGGCCCTCTCCAGTTCGTGCCTGTGTTCAGCGGGTTCTTCCTGGCGCAAGTGATTTTTGCAGGCATCTTCTTTGGGATCGTCGCGCTCCTCCTTCATAGAGCTCTTCAATCTCTTCAAAAAGGCGGCAGAACGTCTGCCTCTATGGGCACCCGCTAAAGGCGTCATCGGCGGGGTGGCGCTCATATTGTTGACGCTCGCATTCTCCACGCAGTACCTTGGGCTCGGATTGGAAACGACTCAGGCAACGCTGCAGGGGCAGCACGCCGTCTGGTACGCCTTCCTCTTGAAGATCGTGTTCACGAGCATAACGCTGGGCTTTGGGGGAACCGGCGGCATTATCACCCCTATCTTCTTTATCGGTTCCACGGCCGGCTCTCTTTTTGCGCAGGTATTTGGCTTGAATTCGGCGACGTTTGCGGCAATTGGTCTCGTAGCAGTCCTTGCGGGAACCACCAACACCCCCATCGCCGCGAGTATCATATCAGTTGAGCTCTTTGGGCCGGCAGTCGCGCCGTACGCTGCAGTAGCGTGTGTTGTCAGCTACGTGATGTCCGGTCATCGAAGCATCTATCCGTACGCAGGTGCTTGCGGCGGAGAAGTCCCGGTCTATTCAGGTTCAGATCGGTAAGGAGGTCGCTGAGTGTGAGCCGACGGTGCAGCCTAGAGCGGGGAGTGTGACGGGAGCCGGCATCGTAATCATCAATAAAATAAGGCGACTTCATTGCCAAACATTTCAGATTGCGGCAGAGACCGCGCTAGGCCTTCAGTTGCAAACGACGTGAGCACAAGGGCGGGTCTTGCAGTCGCTTGGCCAGCAGTTCAGTGGCGCTCCTTCTTGTTTTTTATCATGCTGTCAAAATAGTCCTCTAGATAAAATACGCGGAGGTAGTCAGGCAATGAATTCACGCGCACATTCATGTCTTTGACCTGCAACTCCGTCGGCGGCTTTACTGTCTTTGCAAGTTCCGCACGTAGCGCGCGGCGTGTTTCTGCCCCCAAACGAGCACTCTCGATGTTCAAGTCTGCGGTGAGCCAAAAGATGAAACGACTAAACGGATCCTCTACGCACTCTTCGATTACTTTACCCAGGACAAGAGTTGCCGTCCGACTCTGCCCCCCTGTGTCAACGTAGGAATACGTAACAGTTGCAATTAGCAAGTAATGGCTGAAAACTGTAGCGATTTTTTCCCATTTGAGGACGTAGTCAGCAGCAATTCGCGGTTTGGAGCCTACGTCGGAGAGTTCTGCCTTCGCTTTGTCGGTGGTCATGGTTAGCTCTTCGGGAACATCGCTGCACTTTAGATAAACTCTTACATAAACGTTTCAAACGTGAGCCAAATAGGCGTTCATAGCGATTTGTGTTGATCTCTCAACCCTCGAACGTAGTCAACTCCCCGAGCTGTGAGACTCAAAGATGCTATCTTTCCGCCAAGAATGGGCTGTGCTTTCAGGTATCCCAACAGGTCAAAATCCATCGCGTAGCGGTACACTTCTCGTTCACTGAAGCCGTTGGCCTTAGCAAGCGCATAAAGCTCACCGCGTTCGATGAGTCTGGTGGGGTCTTCTTCTGCGTGGTTTAACAGGCAGAGGATAAAATCATTTTCGCGTTCCGACAAATCCACGATAAACGCCAACGATCACAGTATTTCTAAGAACGGCTTATCTTCGTTTCGCCTGGTTTCACCGCCTCTCGTTGCCCTTGTCGAGGTGACGTTCCGATTCAGCACGTTTGTAAAATCGGGTTTTTTCTCTCGTCTGCGCCCGGATCTTTCCTTTATTCGGGAACAAGTCTTATTAAGCTTCAGTGGCAGAATAACTTACGATGTCGAGAGCGCGTAGCGTGCGGTCTGCAAGGAGTCGACAAAACAGCTCAAACGAGTCAGAACCGCTATATTCGGCCCTGAACTCGGTGAACTTCTTTTTGGGCAATGCCATCATTCGGAAGGTCATTCGTGGCCTCTGTGTCGACGATAGGCAGGCGATCTACGAAGCTTTAAGCTTGTACAGTGGCCAAAACGACCTCCATATTTTAAAGAAGCTCAAACTGCTGCCGATCTGTGCGTTCGTCGAACTCGGACGAATGTCCTTCCACGTGGAGAGGTCCAAGATGCAAGATTACTTCAGTCAGCAGGTGACGCGGCGCGGCCTATCGAATATCGTCAAGAGCATAGCAGAGTACGGCATAAGCAAGCCACTCAAACTTCAAGCGCCCTTTTTGGTCGTTTGGAACTACACGGATGCGTGCAATCTGCGATGCAAGCACTGCTACCAAGGTGCAGGCAAAATGTCAAAGGATGAGCTCAGCCTCGACGAGAGGCTCAACATTGTCGATCAGCTCGCTGACAACGACGTCGTCGCCATTGCGTTCTCTGGGGGCGAGGCGCTCCTGCGGGACGACTTCTGGGAAGTCGCTCGTTACGCCTCGAGCAAGGGGCTGTACCTCTCACTCGCGACGAATGGCACTTTGCTAACGAAAGACGTAGTTCGCCGGCTCAGGGACGTCGGCGTTGAGTACTTCGAGATAAGCCTTGACTCCGTCGATCCTGCAAAACACGACGCATTTCGGGGTGTTATAGGCGCTTGGGAACGCACCGTAGCAGGAATCCAAAACGTCGTCGCCCAAGAAGGCGCGTACTCGTGCATCGCCAACACGGTCACGAATGAGAACTTTCGCGAATTAGATGACCTCGTCGCATTTAGTAAAAAGCTGGGCGTCAACAGGACCTTGATCTTCAATTTCATACCCGTTGGGAGGGGCACAGAGATCATCGATATGGATTTGCCCCCGGAAGCGCGCGAGCACGTTTTGCAGCAGATGTACGGGTACTTGAGTGGGCAAGATGAAAGCTTTGAAATTCTGACAACGGCCCCGCAATTCTCACGCGTGTGCATGATGAACACACAAAATGGGATTATCTCACTCGCGCACTTCGGGGCAGCGGGTTTCAGCGACAAGGTGGGGTTACTCGCCGAGTTCATCGGGGGGTGTGGGGCCGGCCGCATGTACTGCGCTATTCAGCCCAACGGAATCGTGACACCGTGCGTGTTTATGCCGATACCTGTCGGCGACTTGCGATCAGAATCGTTCGTCGATATCTGGAAAAACGCCGAGGTCATGCAGTCACTCAGGGAACGGCACGATCTTAAGGAACACTGCGGCTCGTGTGATTACAAGAACGTTTGTGGCGGTTGCCGCGCCCGTGCATATGCGTATTTCAACGACATCAAAGCCCCCGACATTGGATGCATTTACAACCTGCGCGCGTATAACGCGCTCAAGGATAAACTGCGTGCATCAAGCGCTGCGGTCGAGGCAACAGAGGTCGCCGCATTAAGCTGTTGAACGCTCCATTCAGATTGCGAGGCGCATTACCGATCTTCTGCGTGCGGGTCAACCGACGTGCCGAGAATAGGCGTTGACTTCATCTTGAGCGCCCCTTTGAACACTTTGTACATTACGAGGGCGAACAGAAGCTTGTCTCGGCTTAATTGCTTGAAGAAATAGTTTGGCCTCAAGTAGAACTCTTTGAATGCCTCTCTTTGAGTGTCCTGAAGCTCTCTGAGCGTGAGATCAACGGTTTCAATGACCGGCGTGAGCAGGGTAAAGTGCGTCCAGTCTTTTATTCTAATAAGGCCCATCTTGCTCGCGAGTTCGTAGAACTTCGTGCCCGGGTACGGTGTAGCGAGCGAGAAGAGTGCGTAGTCAGGGTTCACCCGTTTTGCGAAGCCAATTGTTTCATCGATAGTAGTTTTGTTCTCGCCGGGCATTCCCAGAGTCATTGAAGCGATCGTATGCATGCCGATGTCTTTTGCGGTTTTGAAGGCGCGCTTGGCCTGTCCTACTTTGGTACCCTTCTGCACATTGTCCAGGATCTTCTGATTCCCGCTCTCAACGCCAAAAAGCAGCGTTCGGCAGCCTGCCTTCCACATCTGCGAGAGCAGCTCTTTATTGAACCGATCGACCCGCGCTGTGCATCCCCACACGGCGTCAATTCCGCGGCTGATTATCCCTTTACAGAAGCTGTGCACCCACTTTGGAAACAGTGTGAAGGTATCGTCCATAAAGCCGACCATTCTGACTTTGTACTCATCGACTACGCGTTCCATCTCGTCGACAGCGTTCTCTGGCGATCTGAAACGGACTCGTCGTCCGTGCATCGCACTTGACGCGCAGAATGAACAGCCCATCGGGCATCCTCTGCTGCAGATCATGGTGGCTAAGACCTGTTTGCGTCCAAAGAGCGTGTATTCGCTCATCGGAAGGAGGTGACGCGCGGGGAAGGGTAGGGCATCGAGATCTTCGATAGGCCTTCGTTTGGGCGTTTCAACGATGCGGTCGCCGTCGCGGTAATTGATGCCATCAATGTTGCGCAGGGGTTTTTCGTTCTCTGTGGCGTCAACGAGCTCGAGGGTAGCGTATTCCCCCTCATTTCTGACCACAACGTCGACAAAATCGTTTTCGCGCAAGACCTGCTCTGGCATGAAGGTGGCGTGATAGCCCCCCATTGTGACCATGCACTCAGGGTAGAGCTCTTTTGTAATTTTGCCCACTGCGAGGGCTTGCTTGATCGTCGGCGTCGTCGTCTGCACCCCGAGCAGATCGACGTGCTTATTTGCAAGCTCTCGCTCGTAGCCCTGGAAATCCATTTCGAGCGCCGGCGCATCTAAAATGGTGACCTTGACGTCGTTTTCTTCCAGTACAGCGCCGATATACGCGAGACCTAGGGGGGGCGCGGTGAGGCCCAGCACGTCTTTATACTTAGATGTGATTTCGGGGGGATTAACAAGGAGGACTTCCATCGCGATCTCTCAATAGGTAGGGTGCCGAAAATATAAGGTTAACCGCGGAAGGGGGCAGCGTGGATACCGTGCATACGTCTCATTTGGTGTGCGCGTGCAACGCCGTGCCATCAAGTCTCGCTGACGGCTTCTTTCTTCGTGAGCCGTTGTTCGAGGAGCGCCAAGTGCTCACGTTTGCCGTTTCTCAGGGCGCTTAACTCTCGCTTAGAGAGCGCTCTGAAATAGCACGCGTCGACGCACGCCATATTGTCATACCCTTTGCACCTATCGCACTTGTATGCCCTTCGTGTAGTTTTGCGCGTTCGCGTACGTTCGGTCTCGGCACTCGTCGCCCTCCTGTCAAACAGCATGTGAAAAACGCTTAGCTCGTGCGGTTCAGGCGCCGGCGTAGCTGGACCCTCTTCGATAAAGATCGCATTGAACGGGCAGCTCTTCGCGCACCGTCCGCAGCCGATGCATTTGTCTTCATCGATGGATATGACGTCGTTCTCCCGCACAATGGCCTTCGGCTTGCACACCTCGATACACGCCGCGTTTTCACATTGTTTGCATACGATAGGGAGCGCTTCGTCGTTGAATATGAGCCCTCTCGACTGTAGCACGTCTTTCACTTTCAGGCGGGCTTTTCCGCCGTGCCGTTCCGCGCACGCTATTTCGCAGACGCCACAGTTTTCGCATCTTTTCAGATTGACGGTCACTACTTCAGTCATAGAGTCACTCTGCTCTTCGAGCGGCGTTTAATAGCCGACAACAGGATGTTGCCCCGCTTTCAATAAGTACTTGTAGGCGCTTATCGCAGCCTTTGCACCCTCGCCAGCTGCGACGATGATTTGTTTTTCCGGAACGGTGGTGACGTCGCCTGCTGCGTATATGCCAGGAATGCTGGTCGAACAGTCGTAGCTCACGATAATCTCGTTATCCTTGTTAAGCAACACTAAGTCTCTCACGACGTCCGAATTTGGAATCAGGCCGATCTCGATGAATATGCCCGCCGTGGGAAGCGTGATGAACGAGCCGTCGGAGACTCTACGCAGGACTACGGCGGTCACTACGTCGTCTCCTTTGACTTCGATGAGCTCGTACCCGAGGAGCTGTTCTATGTTTGGGGCATCCTGAATTTTTTCGAGGTATACCTCATCTGCCCTCAACGAGCTTCTGTTGATAAGATACACTTTTCGTGCGATGCTCATTAACTCATATGCAGCGGTGATCGCCGAGTTTCCGCCGCCGAGAACCGCGACGTCCACGTCTGCAAAGAGCGGCGCGTCACACGTCGCACAGTAGCTAACTCCACGACCGAGGAATCTGTCCACACCCTTAGCGTTGAGCGTTCGGGACTTTTTTCCCGTAGCAATGATGATCGTCTTTGCGCGGTACTCGTCGCCCGTTTCGGTCCGCGCTACGAACGCCTCTTCCTCTTTGTCAACAGCAGTCACTACGGCGAAAGTCTTTTGCACGTGGTACTTTTCGACCTGGGTTTGAAAGCGGTCCATCAGGTCTTGGCCCGATATAAACTGATAACCCATGTAGTTTTCGACATCGAGGCTGTAAAGCGCTTGGCCGCCGATGTTTTGAGTAATGAGCAGCACGTTCAACATCTTTCTGGCTGCGTACACGGCCGCGGTTAATCCTGCCGGCCCGCCACCGACGATTATCACATCATATCGTGCAGCACTCTTTTTCATGGTGCATTCAGTACGTGAGATTCGCACGAGAGTTTTTAAGAATATTGCTTGTTACCGTCGGTCATCACAGAATGAAACGAGTTGGCGTCGCTGCATTGAGAAAAAGTAAGGTGTGGCGTTCGGACCTCTCACCTACTCGTGGTAGGGTCGTTACCTGCAGGCGGCACTTGCTCGGGATCTGCGGCTTGAGGCGTTGATTCCCGACTCTCGCTTGCTACGCTGCTCGATACCTGTTTCTCCTTCGGTTTTGATCGACGCTTTATTTCGCGCTCGCTCATCGTATCTCGAGAAAGCCTATCCGTCACCACGGTGTCCCAAACCTTGCTCATGGTGATGGCGGAAACCGGGCAAATCATCGCGCATTCACTACAAAATACACAGTGTCCAACGAAGATGCGCACACTTTTTTCGGCGGCACTTGTCCGCAGTGCGATGGCTCCGGCAGGGCAGACTTTTCCACAGCGACCACACAAGATACATTTTTCGGGGTCAATGATCGGCGTGCCACGGTAGGCTGCCGGTACTTCAACCTCTGACGCGCTCCTTACGGTCGCCGTTTTGCCCACTATGCCAACCGTAAACGAGCGTATCAAATCTTTGAAAAATCCTGAAGCCATTCTAGAGCCCCGCCCATCCGAACAGGAAGTGCATGTACCTCACGTCAGCAACATATAAGATGAGATCTGTGACTGCGAGTATCGTAGGAACGGTCCAATAATACCTGAGCACGCGGGTAACACGGGTTCTCCCGGTAGTCGCCTGCCAAAACGCAATGAAGGTGCTGACGAGCAATGTTATGATCGCGAATTGAATGATAAGGTTTATGGCGGATCCGAAGTGGTAGATCGCCGTTCCAAAAAACACTGTGACTATGAGCGACGCGTACAGAAATGTCTTAAGCCACTGCCCAAGTTGCAAAAGGGCGAGATTTGGTCCCGAGTACTCGACATATGGGCCAGAAACGATCTCCGTCTCGGCTTCGGCGATGTCAAACGGTTGAACTGCCGCTGCGGCAGGCAACGTCCAGATCGCCGCGATCGCTGCGAGCGGCAAGACGGTGATCCACGCGGTCGACGATATCGTATTTAGCTGGAATGATCCTGCCGCAAGAGCGACGGTTACCATGGCGACGATGAATGGAGTTTCGTAGGCGATGAGGAGCGCGACCTCGCGTGCAGCGCCAATGGCGCCGTACGGGCTTCCGCTGGCCGAACCGCCGAGGATCAGTGCAATTGGCGGTATTGTTAGAAGGTAAATCACCAATATGAGATCGCCAGCGCCGACAGCCGACGCAGAGGCGGCCAAAGGTATAACCAGTGCCGCGAAGAGCATAGAGGCGACGCTGAGGATCGGCGCGAGGTTGAACAGCAGTGGGCTTGTCACATTTGGCGTCAGGCTCTCTTTGCCCATCAGTTTGAAGAAGTCGTAGAACGTCTGGAAGATGCTTGGCCCTTTGCGAAACTGACTGTGCGCCACGACGATGCGGCGAATCCCCTGCAGCAGCAAGGCAGCAACAAAGGCATAGACCAGCGCGACGACTATTGAAGCGATCATCAGATCTTCCCTGTCTTCAATTCCCGTGCGCTGACGATCTTGCGCTTCCCGTCTTTTATCACGGTCACCCGATCGGTACAGCTGAAGCAGGGATCGATTGACGCGGCGATGATGGGGATATCGGCAATTTGACAGCCGAGGAACTTCGGTACGTAGGAGGGGATATTTGCCAACGTCGGGGACCTGATTTTTATTCGCTCGAAGAATCTCGTGCCATTCGTCTCCGTGTAGTGGATCAGTTCACCGCGGGGGGCTTCAGTTCGACCGACGCTCCGCCCTGGGGGTATCTCATGGTCCTCAACTTTGATCGGCCCGTCAGGCAGGTTTGCAAAAAGCTCCTTTGTGAGCCAGATGGATTGTTTGAGTTCCGCTAAGCGCACCAGTGCCTGAGCCACGACATCTCCGTCTTTCGCTATCTGTGGCTCGAGATCGAAATCGCCGTACGCAGCGTACTTGCACATAACTCGGGTATCTTCGGGAACGCCGCTCGCACGTGCGTTCGGGCCCACCGCCCCTAGACGGATCGCATCCTCTTTGCTAAGGCAGCCGACGCCCTTGCATCGTTCTGCGATGCTGCTGTCCTTTAGAACTGCTTTGGTGATCTTGTCGGCGGCGGTGTCGAGATAGCCGAGGACACCTAGCGCGGAACGTGCTTGTTCATCGGAGATATTCCACTTAACGCCGCCGATTGTGTTACATCCGTGCATTATCCTGTTCCCGCTCAGCATTTCGAAGAGATCCATGACCTTCTCCCGCTCGCGCCAGGTGTACATGAATAAGGTATGATATCCGATTTCTTCACCCGCAATTCCCGCCCACAGCATGTGCGAGTGAATCCGCTCGAGTTCCGCGTAAATGGTTCTGATGTATTTTGCCCTTTCCGGTACCTCGATATCAGCGATGTCTTCAACCCGTTCGACGTGGTTTAGGGGGTGTGTGTGTGAACAGATGCCGCAGATGCGTTCAACGAGATACACGACCTTTGAAAATGGCCGCTCTTGGCAGAGCCGTTCGATGCTGCGGTGGTTGTAGCCGATTTCATAGTCAACGTTGACGACCTTCTCCCCCTCTACCTCAAACATGAATCGCGCAGGCTCCTCCAAAGCGGGATGGCTCGGCCCGATCGGGACCTTCAACTTTGCAAAGTCGCGCTCGTTGACGTCTGCCGTGGCTTATACCCTCCTGAGCGGTGGCGTCGGGTCGGTATATTTCGGGGGCAGTTCGAGCGGCCTTGCGTCAGGAATCCCGGTGACGTTGATGTCAAGTAAGCCGATGAGCTCTCGCTCGTAGAGCAATGCGGCGACAAAGTGCTTCGTAATCGTCGGGAGGTCTGGCTTGTCATAGGGGAGGTCCACGATGATGGTGTGAAGCTCCCCCCAGATAGCAAAGTGGTAGAGCACTTCGAGGTGGTCTCGCGCGTCCTTGCCCGTAATGGTGCTTAATCGCGCCCCCTCTTCCTTGAGAAATGCGAGTGCCGTTTCGAGATCGTCGAGTGCGATACGGTAGTACCGAGTTCAAACCCTTATGACTTACGTCGAAAACTGGTGTTGCATCTTCAAGCGGTCTCTTCATCTGCCTGCCTCGGGAACGTTATCTGACGACTGGAACTTCGGATCCATGGCCGTTTCCTTTGACATCGCTTCGTCAAAGCGTGCCGTAGGTCGAGCGCCTTTGCCTTTTCGCTTTGAATCGAGCATTTTTGCCGCCGTTCGAATGCCTGACAATATGTTCAGCGGCCGAGGAGGGCATCCCATGACGTAGACGTCGACGGGTATCACGGTGTCAAGCGGCCCCGTCAGTGAATACCCGCCGTCAAAAATTCCGTTTGACGTGGGACAGCTCCCCACCGCAACAACGGCTTTGGGATTGGGAATCTGCTCATAGATCATCGTCAAGCGATCCGCCATACGCTTGGTAACTGGTCCGGTTACCACGAGCACATCGGCGTGCCGTGGAGACCCCACACGCAGAACGCCATAGCGTTCCGCGCTATATCGCGGACTCTGAATTGCGAGCAGCTCTATGTCGCATCCATTGCATGATCCGGTGTTTATAAAGTAGACCCACGGTGATCTTGCCCGAAACATCATCATCCTCCCAGTATCGTTAGCGACAGCTTGTTGATTTGATCGACGATGGCGGTCGGAAAGACGCCCATCAGCACGCAAAGGACGCTCAAGATAATTATAGGAATTATTATATAAATAGATTGATAGGACACCTCAGATACTTTCACCTGCTCGACCCTGAAGAACACCCGTTGAAATACCTTGACGTAGGCGGCGAACATTGCAAACGTCAACACTAGCAACAGGACGGACAAAGCGGGATAGAACCCCCCCTTCTGGAAGCCTGCTTGGAGGATCAAATATTCGCTGATAAAGCCGTTGAGCGGGGGGATCCCGGAAAGCGCCAATGCCCCTATGAGGAACCCTGCTGCCACAATGGGCATCTTCGTAACTAAGCCGGCGAGACCATCAGTATTTCGTTGCTTGGTAGCCGCAATAACGGCCGCGACGCAGAGGAACACGAGCGTTTTCATGACCATGTTGTTAATGATCTGAAAAATTCCCCCTGTCAGCGCTGCCGCCGATCCTATGCCGACAGCAAACAGTATGACTCCGGCCTGTTCGATCGACGAATATGCAAGAAACCGCTTTAAGTCCTTCTGTGTGTACGCCATAAGGGCGCCGACGCCCACCGTAAGCACGCCCGTGACTGAGATGAACAACAGCACAACGTTAAGAGCCGGGTGCAGTGAAAACAACAATCGAATCAAGATAAAAGCAGCGGCGGCTTTAACGGTGCCTGCCAGAAACGCGCTCACCGGCGTCGGGGCTTCACTATACGTGTCGGGAACCCACGAATGCATCGGAACGACGCCAATTTTTGTGCCCAAGCCTATGAACAAGAAGAGGCTTATTAAAAGAATCGCATTGCTCGATATGCTTCCGAAGCTGGATATATCGAGCGTACCGTAGTTGATGAACATCAAAATGAGCGCGATCAGCGTGAATGAGCTTCCAACGCTGTTCAAAACGATAAACTTGGTTGCTGCCTCAAACGCGCGTCCCCCACGGTACGTCACAAGGAGTGCCGTTGAAAGCGTGCCAATCTCAAAAAAAATGTAGAGCGTCGCGAGGTTAGTGCTGATGACCGATGCCGCTGTAGTGCTTATGACGATCAAGAGGAGGGGATAGTAGATGCGCCGCGCGTTTTCGATGTAGCCAAGGCTGCACCACGTGATGAACGTTCCTACAACGATCACTACGTAAGCAACCACCAGGCCCACTGTTGACAGCCCAATCGCGGCCGCACATGAATCGAGGCCGGCAGTTGCGCCCGTCGGGATAAACCAGCTCACGGTGAAAAGGATCGCGCTCAGTGTCATTCCAATGACGGCAACGTATGCGGCCGTTTTCGCGTTACGGCCGAAAAGCGCGCATATTGCCGCAGCGATCAATGGGATGATCAGTACACAGACGGTATACATCGAGCTTCTCCACTATCCACGCAGTTGTTTCAGCTTGCTGCTGTCAATCGTGTCATATTCGACGAAATCCATCACCGCTATGAAGGCAATCGTGAACGTGATGAGCACCACGAACACCTCGGTAACTACAGTGAGCAGGGCGGTGTTCTCTCCCCAAGCGAGAAGAAGCGTTCCAATGTTCTCGAGTATGAGGATGCCGAGCAAAAGCTTCACAATGCTTGTTTGACTGACAATGGTTAGGAAAGCGATGCCAAAGAGCGCTATGAGCAAGTAGGCTTCAGTAGTTTGCCCTTCGGGAAACTGGGACCGCAATGAAAAAGCCACCACGTAAGAAAGCGCCAAAGTGAACAGCGCTGCTAAAATGAGTGTGGGCACGCCAAATCGGGGTCGGGGCTGCTTCGTGCGAGCTACGGCGAGTAGGATTATGATGGGCGAGGCGATCCCGAGCGTCGCTTTTGCAAGTGCCCCTGCCAAATCGTTTTCGATCAGCAAGAATGCGGCGATGGTTAAGTTCAGAGCGACGAGAGCGAGCGTTGCACGCTTGTCGCTTAAGATCACGATCAGAACGGCAAATACCACCCATAGGATACCAAACAGCAGTACGGTCTCCATTACGACCCCCTAAAAACCAAAAAGACAGCTCCTGCGAGGAGCAGCCAAATGAATATCCACGTTGTATACCTGATGACACTTCCGTTCTGTGCCCTGCGCAACCTCCTCGATAGCGAATTCACGCCAAGCCCGATTGCATCGTAAACATAGTCAGAGTTAAGCCATCGCAATCGTTCGAACGGTTGCGTCACTTGGTAGAGAAAGTGCCTTCCAGATGAATATACGTACCCTTCAGGAAGTTCGTACCCCGATCCGAAAAGCTGTTTGGACGTTGGCACGCTTTCACGAGGCCGCCGCGTTAGGAATTCGTTAAGTATTAGACCGGCTAGTATGGCCGTTACGAGCAGGATGGCGGCCAGGGCGGGGGCGAAACTGGATACGCCTGCTATTTCAATATTGGTGAGAACAAAGGCAGACTGCGTCGTTACAGCGCCGGCGTATGGGACCTTTGTTATGATCGCGAGAGGATACTGCGCGAAGACTCCCAAAGCGACGCACCCTGCTGCAAGGATCACCTGTGGTACCCACATAGCACGGGGCGCTTCGTGCACGCCCTCCAAGTCGGCCGGCAGCTGACCATAAAATACACTGATAGCCGCACGCAAGATGTAGCCTGCGGAGATCACGCTCCCTGCTAGCGCGACGATCACGAAGACTTGTAAGCCCGCTGTCTTCGGGGCGAGACTGCTCGAGTAAATGAGCCACTTGCTCACAAAGCCGACGAGAGGCGGGACGGCTGCAAGTGCTAAAGCGGCAATGGTGAATGCAGCAGCGGTATAGGGCATTTTCCTTGATAGCCCGCCAAGCTTGTTAAGATCCAGGGTGCCCGTCGCGTGCTCAACTGCCCCTGCTCCCATAAACATGCAGGACTTAAAGAACGCGTGCGCTAGGAACTGCATTAATCCTGCGACGAGTCCTATCGGTCCAAAGCTGAAAGCAAGGAACATGAATCCGAGGTCTGCAACGGTGCTCCACACGAGCACCTCTTTGAAATAGTTAGCGCGTATGGCGAAGGTGGACGCGAGGATCAAAGTGAATCCGCCGACGATCGCGAGCACCCATGGCCAGCCTCCGGTAAACAAAGGAAAGAGTCGTGCCGCGAGCCACACCCCGGCGGCTACCATTGCTGCACTGTGGAGCAACACGGCGTGGGGCGTGGGACCCTGCATGGCGCTAGGCAACCACGAGAAGAATGGGGTTTGTGCAGATTTGGCGAATATAGCTATGAGGGCAAGGACGAGCAACGTGTTCATCTGCCAAGTACCCGGCGTCGACGTTATCACAGCGTTGATGTTAACGCTGCCCGTCCACGCGTAGGCGCCGACCGCAAACAGCAATAACGCCTCTCCTGGTATGTGGGTGAAGAAAAAGACCTTTTTTGCACCCGCGTTCCTTACGGGCTCAGCATACCAGAATCCGACCAAGAGGAACGAGCAAAGGCCAACGATCTCCCAACCGATGTAGAGCACGATCAGATTGGCGGCGTTAACCAACATCAGCATGCCCCCAGTGAAAAACAACATGCTGAAGTAGAATCGCCCTCTTCCAGTCTCATTCTGCATGTAGCCGTTTGAATACCACATGACGAGGCATGCCACGAGCGCAACCACGAGTGAGAACAAAAGACCAAGCGCGTCGAAGTTAAATGAGAAAATCTGTACCTGGTTAACTACCACGGTTGGCACTGCTGCAGTCACGGGTCTGGTGTATGAGATGGTAAGGATTGAAGCGATAACAAGCGTAATGAGTGCAATAATTGTCGATATGTAATCTACTGCTTTCGAGCGCGTGAAGCTGCCGAGAATCAGCGGCACTAGTGAAAGCACCGTGGGAGTAAATATTAAGGCTAACAGAAGGTACGACATCGGTAAAGCAGCCATGTGACGACTCCGTTTGCGGGTCGTATACATGTGATGGTTGCTTATTAAACTGACGCTTTTTGCGAGAGCGCTGCGCCCGTTTCGAAAGGGGCAAAGATCGCCAGGCGTAATTGATCCCTATACGGGATCCTTCTGTTTCTTATTGAAGATAAGGCGTCAGAGATTCAAAATCTCGTCATTACAGGGGCATTTGCATCGAATCGCTGCGGTTTTGATGTTTTTGTCACGCCTGGCGTATTCGAGGCGCCGCGCGGCGTTGCGGATGCGATGATCAATGGACAAAGGTTTATAAACGCATCTTTGCTAATCTATCCAAACAGGTTTTTCAATGCGTATAACCTTGCTTGGTGGTACGGGAAACATAGGGGAGGGGCTGGCGCTTCGATGGGCTCCAAAACACGACGTTGTCATAGGATCACGAAGCGCTGAAAAAGCTGAGGAAGCGGCTATTTCCTGCGAAGCGCGATTATTGAATGAAGGCATTACATGTGAGTTGAACGGGGAAGAAAACGCTCAAGCCATAAAACGTAGCGACGTAGTAGTGATCGCACTGCAGTATCAGTTTGCAATACCTACGGCGGTTGCGATCAAGGATCATCTAGAGGGCAACGCAATAGTAGTATCTCCGGTCGTGCCAATGACCAAAGATGGGTTCTTGCGCTACGTGCCCGCCGACAAGTATGGAAGCGCTGCCGTTGAGATACAAGCTATTCTTTCGAACAATGATGTCGTTTCAGCGTTTCACACGACGCCTGCGGCGCGCCTGATTGATCTCAAAGATGCGCTCGGCCTAGACGTTCTCGTATGTGGCTCTGAACAACCGAAAGAAACCGTTATGGAGCTGATAAAGGACATAAAGGGGCTTACTCCCTTAGATGCCGGACCGCTTGAAGCATCATCTATGGTCGAGTCGATAACGCCTCTTTTGATAAACGTATCAGCGCGAAACCGCCTGAAGAACAGTTCTATTCGCATAATCGGGCAGAGCATAGAATAAGTAGCTCTACACGCTATGCAAAATCTTTCCGGTCAACGCATCTATTTTCACACGTCTTTTTGAAGACTCCCCCGCGTACAAGACCTCAAGAACCGGCGAGTATATGATATTTGCATCAGTCACCTCACAGCCAGGATACAGTCCTCGTATCAGTCCTTTGAGTTGTTGCTTTGACAGCCTGGGCTTTATGACGTCTTCTGCGCGACCCTCTCTAAGCTTCAAACCATCAGTGCTCTCTGAAACGAGGGTTTTTGGATAGCTTATGTCATAGAGGGAGAAATAGAGCCCATCCTTTATGCCAATCAGGCGCCGTTCTTCCAGCTTCTTCAAGCTCGATTTGACGTTCTTATCGGGCAGAGCTTCGCGCAATTTCGCATAGGTGGTGCCGCTGCTGTCCAATATGAAATCCATCACTTTCAGTTGAGCTGGGCTGAGGTCTGCGAGAAGGTGTAGGTTCTTAGACTGCCGCCGCTCGCCGTTATGGCTTAGGATATCCCCGGTAATGGCATCAATCAAGATAGTGTAGTCGTTGAACCTCACGCCTAAGAGTCGTTTCTTCATCTCTCGAACGGAAACCGAGAATATTGGCAACATCAGCAGGTTGAAGTCATTGACTCTCTCATTCCTGCCGAAGAACTTCAAGTGCTTGTGCTTCTTGTTACTGTTTAAGGCGCTGAGGACCTTGGTTTCGTCGAATGGTATATAATCAACCTTCTTACTTCCCGTCGTCGTATCAAGAGCAAGTCGTGCTCGCATGTGCTCGGTCTTGTCCAAATCCTGTGCTGCGCGAACGCCACCGTGCGGTTTGAGGTCCGATGCGTAATCGGTCTGACGTTGAATGGTGGGGGTCGCCCCTCCGTGGCGCGTGTTCCGCTGCCGCACTTTGATGAACGAAGGATCAGCGATAGCTCCTTGGACGTAAAACTGTCCCGGTTCAAGTGCTGTCAGCTGGCGTGCATCATCCATCGAGGAGAAAAATATACGTACCGAATCGATATCGTTTTTTAACGTCAGTTTTCCGATGAACACGTTGTTGCACTGGCTCAAAACGTTCTTGTTGACCAAAGCAGGCCTCTGCGTGGCAAAAAGAATACCAAGGCCCCGCTTTCTGCCTCTTCTGCTCATTACCTGCAAGATATCGAGTCCGCGTCCTCTCTGCGGAACGTAAATGTCAGCCTCTTCGACGATGACTAAGAAAGGGTTCTGCCGATGGCGCCCCTCTCGGAACATGTCGGTGGCAACCTGATAGACGATTCCTAAGAACTTATCTATGACCTTTGGATCAGTCTCGGAAACGTCGAGGACTATTCTTTTTGACTCTTCGATGATTTTTCGGACCCGCTCTTCGTCGGTCGAAATGCCTTCAATCTCATCAATTACATCGATGTTCTTGTAACCGGAGAGCCCAGCGTATTCTCCTTCAGTATCGATCACGACGAATCCGAGATTACTCGCGGCAAGTTCTTCGCAGATCACACTGACGAGATAGCTTTTGCCGCTTCCGCTTTGGCCGATAACAGCGCTTCGTTCAGTTACTAGATACCCTGGGTCGATGCTGAACGTCTCTCCGATGTGGAGCTCCATTGGTTTAAACATGGCTTATTTGTCCGATATAAGCTTAGTGTAATGCGACAAAATCTATCCATCGAGTTTTGGAAAGCCGATCCTACGAGTAATTGTGGGAGGCCACCAAGGTAACAGTATCGTTATCCAAGAGCACGTGGGTTAGCCCGACGCGCTGCCCCGCGTGTCTCGCACTCGCACCCCACACTTGAGCGTATCTAAATCGTCTGGAGATACGTGCGTGCATGAGGTTACAGACCTCTTCGACCGTGGAGTTGCGGCGCAAAATCAGTGGGTTTTCCCTATCTGCCGCCTTGCCCGGGGGTTTTAGGTACACCCGTATGAATCTCAGTTTTTCAAAGATCAGGTCTTTTAGGCCTTCGATGTTGATGCTGTGCTCCGCGGAAATGTGAACGTCCCCGAAACTTGCTGACCCAGAAGACTGATCTGTCTTGTTTACAACCGTTATTGCAGGTACGAAAAGTCTGCCCGGTATTAGGGCATCGACAAATCGATCGACACCGATGTCTTCTTTGAGAATGACGTCCGCGTTATGGATCTTGAAGTCATGTAAAATCGCTTTTATCGTAGCTTCGTCGATTTCAGCAGCATTGGGAGTCCCGCTAATCGTAACCCCCCCACGGGGTTTCTTGATTATCGCTACGTTTGGAGGGCTTTGATTTATCCTGATTCCTGCGTCATGCAATTCTTTTTTGACTACTTCGACTTGATATTCGCTGAAAACGTCGACCACGATCAATATTAGGTCCGCGCTTCTCACAACTGAAATTATCTCTTTTCCTCTGCCTTTTCCGACTGCTGCGCCGCCTATCAGGCCTGGTACGTCCAAGACTTGTATGTGCGCTCCTTTGTGCACCATAGAGCCGGGGATGACATTCAGTGTCGTGAAATCGTAAGCTCCAACTGGCGATTTTGCGTTTGTGAGCGCATTTAGCAGGGTTGACTTTCCTGCGGACGGATATCCAACTAACACACAGGTAGCGTCACCGGACTTTCGTGGAGCAAATCCAGTTCCCTTATGCGAACCTCTAGGCTCTCGCTTCTCCTTAAGCCGCGCAAGTTTCGCTTTTAGACGACCGATGTGGAGTTGTGTCGCTTTGTTGTATGGTGTCTCGCGTATCTCCGTTTCTATTTCGCTGATTTGCTCTTCTATACTACTCACACGATCTCCTGATCGTCCCAATCATCAACGTCTTCAGCGAATGCAGAGAGGAGGTGGTATATCTTTAAAAAAGTTAGGCTTTGCTCCGCGAGTGAACGTTCGTGTTCACCAAAACGAACTTCGTTCTCTCTCCTCGGATAGCGACGAGATAGACGTGCGGCTCATTTGATGCCATACATTCCATCCATTTCTTATGCAACGTCCCATCTGAGGAAATGGGGGGCGATCCGTTTCTCGCGCGAAGCTCGTTGATGCAGTATACAAAATCTGACTCAGATAAGCGCGCGACCTTAGATTTCATGCCGATGTTGCGAGGCCACCACACTTGCAGCTCTTTTCTTATGTCGTTTAAGAAGCTGACATTCGGCATCTTGCTGTCAAGACTCTCAATGACTTCTACTTCACAGTCTCCGTCATCTAAGTTATAATAGCATTTCGCCACGTTTTTGGCCAGCTCTCGGTCGCGTTTTCCCAAAAATAAGTCCCATATTAATATTTGCGATTAAAGTATTTCAACGTTGTGAAATAAGTCGCAGCCGACGCCAGTTTTTCGTGTTTAACAACTGTGAGTCGCGTTTTTCTAGAAAAAAGTGTCTGCTAATCGAGAATTGAAATCGAACGCAGTTTGGTTCGTACTTTTGGATAAACCACGCTTTGACGTTGGTGATCATCATAATAGAGGCCGGTTTGCCCTCAAGCAGAGAGTGCGTGGCCCCTAGCGAGAACGTGCCAAAAATAGAGGCTCCTGTCCCTTCTTGCGTCATTGGACGGAAGACGTCAAAGCCTGGTGAGCGTGTTACATGAGTAGTTCTAGCCACTCATCGAGCAGCGAACAGTCCTCTGGATTACATACTTCGTGGCATCCTATACACGGCGCTATCTTGCCTTGCGCTAAGAGTAGATCGTGCTTGCATTTTTCGCTTTGTGTTGCGTTCACGGTTTAGCACCTTTCTCGGGTGTCGAGCAACCCAGCTGCGATCACCGGGCAGGTTAGACAATATGCCACTTCGGTATCGGTTGTTCTCTTGAAAGAGGTTCAGTGAATTCCGAACTAGTCGTTTACAGGGTTTAGAAGAATGATGTTGTTGCCGCGAAGCACGACCGATCCCAGAACCCGGGACTTTTGTCCATCAATAACTTCAGTGGTGTTTGTAAGATGCAAGTTTAGATAGTCATCTGCGCTCATCAATAGGCCTTCGAGCACGCATTTTTCGCCCTTCATCTCGACTTGGATCTTGGAACCAACCAGATTTTGAACCTTTTTTGACGGGAACAATTTGAATCCTCACTTAAAATTGGCCTTCGGATACTTTAATATTTTGTTCGTCTTTGTTCGACGTAAATTCTCCACAAAACTTCAGTTGCTGATAATTCAAGCCTAATGGTAGCCACACTAAGTCCGACTTTCGCGGATTAGCTCGTGAAGAAGGAGCCTTACTGCCCGTAAAGCACGAAGACCATGACTGCGGCACAGGAGAACAAGATGATTGATGTATTGGCTAAAGGGCTGTCGTACTTGCACAGGTGCGCCGAAAAACGGTGACGGCTGAGCGGCCAAAGCAGCGGACAACCTGACACCGTCAGCGAATCGAGAAGGATATGGCTCGTAATGGCCGCTGTGACGGCCGGTATGACGATTAGATCGAGTGGCTGGTATGGCGAGAGCAGGACGTAGGAAAGACATGTGCACACCGCTGCGGTGAAGATCGAGTGCGAGAATCCACTTCTGTGACCGATGAGTCGTAGTGGCAGGCGCGCGTCGACGTCAGGAAGTGACCCCAGCAACAGTGAAACTGTGGCAGACAGCAGCAAGAACAACTTGTTTGTCGCGGTCGGGGGGAGTGCGATCTCGCTAACGACGATGCAGAAAGCGAAAGCGAAAATCGAGTGTGTTAGGGCTTTCACAACACCACGTTGTTAGCAGCTTTCGTTAAGTAAATATATGGTCGTGCGTGACTTTACTTAGTAGCGTGCGCTGCTCGGATGAGCAGTTTTGCGTCGTACAGAAGGTAGCCATAGCCCGGTAGTGTAGCGGTCAATCATGTGAGACTCTGGATCTCACGACCACGGTTCGAATCCGTGCCGGGCTATCTGTTTTCAAGTGAGTGGTTCGAGTCGCAGCTTCCCACGCGTACGCTCCCACTCCTCGAGAGGGATGCTGTACTTATTTTCGATGGCATCTCGGTAGCAGGGGCCACTATTGTACGCACAAAATGGGATGATTAGTCCGCCAGGGACTGCATAGTGAATACCGCAACGCTTGACCCGTTCCACGTCGTAGTTGTAGGCGTCCATGAAATGCATGCCGCCGATAAAAAGGGTATGCTTATGAAAGTCTCCGAGCGCTTTGTAGTCGTGCGTCAGCAAGACTGTCTTGATCAATTCCTTAAAGTGAATGGACTTCGGCTGATTCTCCTCGGTGACGACCGAATTCAGTGCTAGCAGTCCTCGCATAAGCGCTGCCGGCTTGCGCAGCACACCGCCATTGTTCAGTTTGTGCGCAATCTTCTGGGTAACCTCAAAGAATTTGTCAACGTCCACGAATCTGTTTATCGGGATAATCTTCCCGTCCTCGATGAACAAGTAGGTGGCGATGCCACAGTGCGGATGGGTGCTAAACTCGATCTGAGGGGCTCCTGTGTACGCCTCAATGAGTTTTGAGATCGAAACGACACACGGCACGGGATAAAAGTCGTCAGTCTTTACTTGTCCGCCAGTCTGCTGTTCTATGTTAAGTGCGAGATCAGGTAAGGTGAACCTCTGTGCGTTGCGCACGGCCGGTGCCAAGTCGTTCGCAGCGCCGGTGAACGCCATTGGTTGGAAGTTGACCCCTCTGATTACGTCCACGTTTTGAGCTGCAAAAAGGATTATGCTGCCGATTTCGTGTTCATTCAGCCCGCGACCAATCGTAGGAACCAGCACCACGCCTTGGCCGGCCTCTCTACAGTTCTCGATAGCCTTCTTCTTAAGCTCGATGAAACTGTCGGTCTGCTTAGATACGCCGTTGAATTGAAGATATACTGTGCTCAGCCCGGCGCGTCTAAGCCTGCCTGCGAGTGTTTCATCTTTTGCTAGCCTGATACCATTAGTAGCAATTTGGGTCTGAATAAAGCCCATATCAACCGCCATTTTAATGATCTCTGGGAGATCGTCCCTCAGTGTAGGTTCGCCGCCCGAAAACTGCACGGCTAGTGTCGGAACAGGTCGTTCCTCGCGCAGTGTTGTAAGCATATCTCTAAGTTGCTCGAAGGTCGGTTCATAGACGTAACCCCGTGCGTGTGCATTAGCAAAACACCATTCGCAGCGCAAGTTGCACCGGTTGGTGACATCTACGTTTGCGAGACACGTCGACGTCAGATGAACATCGCAGAGGCCGCATTCGAGTGGGCATGCGTCGTGAAGCGTCAGTTGTGGGTTCTGTACCCCTTTTCCAGCGTACGAAAAGCGCTCAGCTTTGTGGTACATCTCTGCGCTGGACCAGTACAACTCGTCGAACACGCCGTGATCAGGACATCTCTTGACCATCCACACCTGGCCGTCCTTCTCGTAGATGGTAGCTTCAATGGGCTTCAGGCATTCGTGGCATAAGGAGGTCGTTCGCTTAGGTAATGTGACGGGCGCTTCATAAATTGACATGCAGTTCTCCAGCGTTTCCTTATTTCCTGATAAAGCTTCTATTTTGTTACTATTATTATTTTGTCCTTTGAGGTGCGGGTGCAGAGCGGCAGTTGCACCGTGCTCCTCGCGATTACGGACCAATTTGACCGCCGGAGACAGATTTAATATGTATGATGCGCCTTTCGCAATGCATGCTTGCGCTCATTATTGATGCCCTGTGGCTGATGCTCCCTGCATACGTGCCTAACTCGAGTGCCGTCCTATTTGCGGGAAAAACTCCTCTCGATCTTGGTCGGAACTTTGTCGACGGAAGAAGGGTTTTTGGACCGGGCAAGACGTTTAGGGGGCTAATCGGCGGGACGTTGTCGGGAATCGCAGTGGGTCTGCTCTTACAACTCATCAAAAACAGCACGCAGGTCGGCGTCCCCTCATTTGAGCCTGTTTTGGTGGTAGTCACTTTAGCACTTGGGGCGATGCTCGGAGACCTCACCAAGAGCTTCTTCAAGAGAAGGCTGGGGATGGAAAGGGGGGATCCGCTACCCATTGTCGATCAGCTCGACTTTGTCATTGGTGCGTGGGTGCTCACGTATGTTTTTTTTAGCGGCTGGTTCACCCTCAACTTTACGCTCCCCGTAATGGTCGTCGTCCTGATCGTAAGTCCGCTCTTGCATCTCGCCGTCAACTTCATCGGGTTCAAGCTTGGCAAGAAAAAGGAGCCGTGGTAACTAACGGAGCAGCTTTAACAGCAAGGCCTTGTGAGCGTGCAATCGGTTTTCCGCTTGATCAAAAACGGCTGAATGTGGTCCATCCATCACTTCGTCAGTGATCTCCTGCCCCCGGTGAGCGGGAAGACAGTGGAGAACGATAGCGTCGCTCTTTGCCGCATCGAGCACCGTGCTGTCAATGCGGTACTCAGAGAACGCGCGCGCACGTAGTGCAGAAGCTGCTTCGTCTCCCATGGAAACCCAGGCGTCCGTATATAGAACATCTGCAGCGGAGGCTGCTTCGAGCGGATCGCGTAGGATTCTCACGGCGGACAGCTGCTGACCTCTGCGCAGAATCTCGCCGTCCGGTTCATAACCAGGTGGGCATGCGACGTCAACGCTCATACCCATCAGCGCGCACGACAGTATTGCTGAATTGCAGACATTATTTCCGTCTCCAATCCACGCGAGTTTCATACCGCTGAGCGCCCCCTTCTTTTCATAAATCGTCATTAGGTCTGCGAGTAGCTGACAAGGGTGCTCGATATCCGAAAGGGCGTTAATTACAGGGACTGAGGCGTTTTTGGCCATGTCAATGACCGTTGAATGGCTGTTCGCCCGCATGATGATACAGCTCAGATACCTCGAGAGCACGCGCGCCGTATCCGCAGTCGTCTCCCCTCGTCCCAACTGAATATCATTCCAGTTCAAGTAGATAGGGTATCCGCCCAACTCGACCACCGCAACCTCAAACGCCGTTCGCGTTCGAGTCGAGGGTTTTTCAAATATCATCCCTAGAGTCTTGTGCTGTAAACCGTTCGAGAATATCCCTTTTGATCGTTCTCCTTTGAGGCGGATGGCAAGCTGGAGGATCTCAAAGATTTCATCTTTCGTTAAATCGCCTATAGAAATAAGATTCTTCATTATGGATCCTTTCGTGGGGCAGTTCTTAGCTACGCGTCCCTGATGCGCTTCATGTGCTCAACGCGACTCTGCACCAGCTCTTTTTTCCCGATGTCATGCCGCGCAAATACATCACCCTTTATAAACTGAAGTGCTCGCTCTGCTTGTTGCTCGGCATTTTCTATCGTCTCCGCTACACCGAGGACTGCCAAAGCTCGAGATGTGGTGGTGACGATCGTGCCGTCGCGGTCATCGACGCTTGCAAAAAACAGCGCGGCATCGATGCGGTCCGTATCGATGGTGATCTCCGTTGGCTTGGGGTTCGTTGGATAGCCGGCCGGCACAACATATTTGCAGACCGTGGCACAAAGTTCGTAATCAGCCTGCGTCAACGTGCCATCAATAGCCGATTCTGCGAGCTCGATGAAGTCGGATCTAAGGAGTGGAAGAATGTTCATCGCCTCGGGATCCCCGAATCGACAGTTGAACTCGACGACCATGGGTCCCGTTTGTGTAAGCATGAATTGGCCGTACAAGATACCTTTGAACGCAATACCCTCACGTTTCAGAGCGTTTACCGTATCTTGCATTATGGTTACAGCAGCGCGATAGTCGTCTTCGTTCATGAAAGGCAGGACATAAGACTTGTCTGTGTAAGAACCCATACCTCCCGTGTTCGGTCCGAGGTCGCCTTCAAACGCGCGCTTGTGATCTTGAACCGCTGGTGCGGGTGCTAACACGTTCCCGTCAACGAATGCTTGCACCGTGAATTCTTCCCCAGAAAGGCACTCTTCAATGACCACAGGCCCTCGAAGCGTCTTTAGGTAGTTTTTGCCCTCAGAATAGCTATTGACTACTACAACACCTTTTCCGCCAGTCAAACCAACTGGCTTGATCACTAACTCCTCTTCATCGATGTTGTCTTTGATGAAGCGATCTGCGGCACTTAAATCGTCGAACAGCGCATATTTAGGGCATCCTTTGATGCCTTTTTCGGACATGAAAGAGCGGGCCCACCCCTTATCTGATTCGATTAAAGCTGCCTTTCGCGTAGGTCCAAAAGCGCGCACACCGCGGTCGTCGAGTACATCCACGATCCCCTCTGCCAGGGGTGCCTCAGGCCCAATCACCACCAGATCAGCGCGGCGGGCGTAATCTGCCACCTTCTCTAGGTCAGTTTCGTTGACGAGGAGGTAATCGTCGCATAATTGGGCGATGCCTGGGTTTTTGTACTTCATTGCGGCGTAGAGCGTCGGCTCTTCGACGCTCCGGGCAATGGCCATCGCCATGGCGTGTTCACGACCACCTGAACCTACTAGCAGGACCTTCATGTTGTGGTGGGTAAGTCATTTTCCGATAAAAAGCTATGCAGACTAGGGATACAGACACATATTAGCCAAATAACATATTAATGTTCAGCGCTGTTCGCCAGCAACGGCTATATGAGCTGCTTATCCTGAATAAATTAATCAAAAGCAAAAATCGGAACTTTTATAGATCATCACGACCGCCTATGTTTGGGGCCCTCGAAACAATTTTATCGAGACGGTTGAATGTGCGGCATAGTGGGATGTATAGGCAACCGAAGTGTTACGCCACTCATAGTTGAGTCACTGAAACGGCTCGAGTACCGAGGTTACGACTCAGCAGGCATTGCCACGCTGAACGGCGCGGAAATTGATATAACGAAAACAGAAGGAAAGATCTCCGATCTTGAAAATATTTTAAGTTTGACGAACAATGCCTGTGTTGGAATCGGTCACACCCGCTGGGCTACCCACGGGATTCCATCTTCCACCAACGCGCACCCACACGCCGACTGCAGTGGCAGTTTCGCCGTGGTTCACAACGGCATCATCGAGAACTTTCAAGCTCTGAAAGATGAACTTACGAGCAAAGGCCACATTTTCAGCTCTGACACGGATACTGAAGTGTTAGCACACCTCTGTGAAGACTGCTACAATGGCGACCTTGAACGCGCCGTGCGGCAGGCGCTGCTGCGCGTCGAAGGCTCATATGCCATTGCAGTCATATCAGACAATGAACCGGAGGTCATCGTTGCCGCGAGAAAGGATAGTCCACTGATCGTGGGATTGGGAGATGGAGAGAACTTCCTCGCGAGTGATATTCCAGCAATCAGGAAATACACGAATAAGGTCATATACATTAACGATGGCGAAATCGTCCGTCTTACCAGAGACAACGTGACCGTATCAACATTACAAGGTTTGAATGTTGAGAAGACCGTAACAATCGCCGATGGAAGCATCCAAGACGCGGAGCGGGGGGGTTACGAGCACTTTATGCTCAAGGAGATCCACGAGCAACCTAAGGCGTTACGGGAGACCATGGAAGATCGCTTGTGCGAGCTCGAGGGTAGCATCGATTTTAAGGAACTTCGCTCGCTCGAAGATGAGATTAAAGATATAGAAAGCATTACCATCATCGCCTGTGGGACTTCGTACCACGCCGGGATCCTCGGAAAGTACGCGCTCGAGGATTTGCTGCGAATCCCGGTCAAGGTAGAGTACAGCTCTGAGTTTCGCTATAATAACTTCTTGTCGGGCAAAAGATCCCTGGCAATCTGCATCAGTCAGTCAGGTGAGACCGCAGATACGCTCGCCGCGATGAACGAGGCAAAGTCGCAAGGCTACCTAACGCTCGCGATAACAAACGTGGTCGGAAGCACGATTACGCGAAAAGCTGATGAAATTCTGCTTACGAAATCGGGAATAGAGATTGGCGTCGCGGCCACAAAAACTTTTACGGCGCAGATACTTACGCTTTACATGTTCGGCGTCTACGTGGCGCGATTGAAGAAGCTCATCGACGTTGAGACGTCACGCAATATCATAACTTCAATGAAGTCGGTGCCGGGCCTGATCGAGTCACTTCTTGACAACATTAGCAGCATCGAAAAAACTTCCTCTCGTATTTGCGAAGCGGATTGCTGCTATTTCATCGGGCGTGGGCTTAGCTATCCCATCGCGCTTGAAGGCGCACTTAAAATGAAAGAGATCTCCTACATCAAAGCTGAGGGATTTCCGGCAGGAGAGCTAAAACACGGCCCACTTGCTCTTATCACCGCGGACACCCCCGTCATCGCCATAGTGCCGAAAGGCAAGACATATTACAAAACGCTCGGCAATATAAAAGAGGTAAAGGCGCGAAACGCCTTCGTCATTGCGATCGCGAACGCATCTGACGACGAGATCGTCAAATATGTGGACTCTGTGATCAAGATACCGGATGTCGACGAATTGTTCTCGCCGATGCTCGCTGCAGTCGCGCTCCAGTTACTCGCGTACTATGCAGCTAAATACTTAGGCGCCGAGATCGATCAGCCGCGCAATCTCGCCAAGAGCGTTACGGTTGAATAACTGCTAACGCATCGAGTTTGGTATGCAAGTCTGACCACACTGGGTCTTCGATTGGTCGTATTATGGCCATATTAACGTAATTTCACACACCGAGGACGACTGTTTGTAGTTATGCAAAAGACCGTGCCTGGACGGGCTCTAAATCACCCTGTTATTGGTATCAGACTCGTAATTCACGGGCCCGAACTCATAGACTCTGGAAAAATCGCTGATATCGTAGAAGCTTTGCGCGCCCTTGGACCATTGCGTGTGCTCGCTGGAGGTACAATGGCCCGCGTCGCGGCCTTAGATAAGCATCTGACGTTCGTTGATACCTCTCAAAATATACACACAAGCGACGCACTCAACCACGTTTCAGATAGAGAGGTACTTGTTCTTGCTAATTGCGGCAAAACTTCTGAAACAGGACGCGTCTTCGGCCAGATAGTATCGTCGCGCGTGCGACGGTCTGTTATCCACGTAGAACGCCCAGGTTCAATCGACGGGAGTGTTCTCCTTTGGCGGGGCGCTGACGGGGATACGTCCCGCGACGTTCAGTACGTCGCTAGGCATTTGTCGGATCGTCTATCGCTTAAGCTCGTCAAAAAGCAAAAAAGAGAGTTGTCCGTGGAGCAGACCGATGAAGTTGTTACGCGGCGCATCTACGGCGCCAGGCTAGGGGAACCGTTGTTGGTGCAGGGAATGGTCGTCGGGACAGTGGTTGATGAGGACGTTGCGGTCATCGTGCAACGAGGCAGAATTGTCGACATTGTAGGCGTTGCTACGAAAGCCCACGGGCTTGAGAAAATTGGCAATATTGACTTGAGCACCGCCTATGTTAAGACCGGACACCTCAGAGCGAGTAATGAAGCGTGCGTTCAACGCTCGATGGTGCCTGCGCGCCTGTTACAACGCGGTTCGGTGACATTTGTCAACCACCGCGCAGACCAAACCTTGGAATCTGTCAATGAAACAACGATCTGTGCCATTACTGTCGGAGACGATACTACCTCAATCTGCGGCGACATCTTGTCGCGGGCTGGCGTTCCCATCATTGGTATCACTGATGGTGACGGAGATGGACTCTACTCGGGCACGTATGAGGTTGCGGGTTCGCTTGTTCTGCGTCTTTGCAATGCGAGCGACGACGATATAGGCTTCTTGCTTGAGCGAAGCGGGGAGCTAGATGGCGGAGACTATGCTTTGGCCCGGGTTATCGAAATTGTCACGAATTTTTTGCATGAAACAGGAGTTGTTTGGCAGTATGCTTCGTACGAAAAATGACCTGTAGTGATAAGGATGACTGCTCTGCGCACGCTGCGCATTTGCGTCTGAATCCTGTCTTACTTTTCAAAGATGTCTAGTCGTGCAAGGGAGGAATCGAAAGGCGGCGACAAGCGCGCTTCTAGTGATGAGCACACTGTCAAGAGTAGACGTTCTGTTACGGTCGCGCCTCAAGAAATGAATCCTGCTTGCAAGCTGGCAGCTAAATCTCGTGAGATATCGTAGCGTGAAGCACGAAAGCGTTCGTTAAATAATGAAGATCGTGGCAGCGATGATCGAAGCAAACTCTGCAACAAGCGCGATGAATCGAAAAATGCCTCAAATAGTTAAAACGGCTTTGTTCGTGCATGTACGTCCGTGAATTAGAAATATTCGTGTAGGGGGCAGCGGGAGTTGTCTGCCATACTCCCTGCATAAACGGCCTTAGAAAGGTCTAGATTTTATACTATTAGCGTCAATAAAATTCATCTTATCTCTCTAAATGCACCAAAAGGAGGTTACTAGTTTGGCCAATGTAGTTGAAATTGCACCGTGTACTCGTGTCGAAGGGCACTCCAAGTTAGTTCTAGAGACAAACGATGACGGGATAGTGGAAAAAGGAAACTACTTCAGCATTACGCCGATCAGGAATTTTGAGAAGTTTCTTATCGGCAAGCCGATGGAGTTTGCCCCACTGGCAACGTCGCGGATATGTGGCATCTGCCCTATCGCTCACTCGTGCGCTTCAGTAGAGGCTGTCGAGGACTCAATCGGCGTTGAGCCCCCAAAGGACGGCATGCTATTACGAGAACTGGCTGCTATTGCTAACAAAATGCACAGCCATCCGCTTCATAACATTTTGATTTTCCCGGATTTCGGGTGCGGAGTCGGCTTTGACAAAAACGTCTACGCAGACGCCATGAAGCGCTGTCAGGGAATGAGAAAAATCGCCCAGAACATCATAGATGTGGTCGGCGGAGAGGGCCTACACGCGCCTGACATCGTCATAGGCGGCATGGAACATAACATCAGCGATCTCGCAAGAACGAAATTGCAGAGTAGTCTGCGAACCTACGAGCAGCTTTCAAACGAACAGACCGACTTCATGATGGGGCTGATCAAGGACTCTGACTATCCGTCTGACATGGGGCTGCACGACTTCGACGTGTTTGCTTCGGACTTGACTTACGGCGACAGAACAGCCTTCCCGTGGGACACGTTCAATGAGGAACAGCCGAACAACTGGTACAGCTCGCTTGAAGTCGGGCAAGAGGCAAACAATACCATATGCCTTGTCGGCGGCGAACCCGTAGAAGTCGGCCCTCGCGCGCGCGCGGTCAGGTTCAAGGGATTCGCTGAGAGAGGCGCACTGGCCATCCAAAAGGCTCGGCAGCGTGAACAAGGTACGCTTGTTCATCGAGCAGAGAACCTCCTCGATGAGCTCAATACGAGCGGCGTAACAAAGGTAGGGTGTGCCGGTCGCGGCGACAACGAACTTGGAATCGGAATCAACGAAGCAGCTCGTGGCTCGAACGTTCACATGGCGCGGGTCAAGGACGGGAGGATTAGTTACTACAACTGCATCGTTCCGACGACGTGGAATTATCCAACGATTAGCAAAGCACTGGAAGGGGACCACTACAAGTTCGCGGAAGTCATAGTACGGCTGTATGATCCCTGCAACTCGTGTGCAACGCATATGATCGTGCTGGATCCAGAAAAAGCCATCATTCAGAACAAGATGATCTAAAGTGAGCGAATCGATTTGCGAAGCTGAGGCGGTTATCGCCTGCTGTGGAAACCCACTGTACGGTGACAACGGCTTCGCGACGTCCTTGGTTCCTGTTCTAAAGCAGAAATTGAATGGCGCAACTCGACTGAAGGTCGTCGACGTCGGCAGAGGGTACTTCTTGTTTGGAATTTTTGAATGCAAGAAGCTCGTGCTGGTTGATTCGATTGACTTCGGTGGCGCTCCAGGAGAGCTAAAGAAGCTTTCAATAGACGACGTCGACGAGAACCGTTACGCCGACCATCAATGCTGGCAGACGTCAACACCACTTAACGACTTGAAAGAACGATGTGTTGTCACCATCATTGCGTGCCAGCCGAAAAGTCATACGCAAATCGAATTTGGACTTACAGAAGAAGTCAAAGGATCGATTCCTGATGCTATGGAGCTAATCCAAAAGGAAGTAGAGGAGTATTTATGAGCCCGTTTTGGAAGAAAGAGAAGAAATCTGACGCCGAAAACATCGCGGAGATGCAGACGGCCAGCCCTCCGGCTGTAGAAGAGAAAACGGAGGCCGCTCAACCGGAGATAACAGTAAAGCCCGCAGAAGTGGAGGCGGAGGTGAAAGAAATGGCTGCTGCAAAACCGAAAGTGCTAACGGCAGTGATGAGTGGATGTACAGGATGTCTAATATCGCTAACCGACAACTACGACATTCTTCTTGATTTGCTCGACGCAATAGACTATCGTTATGAGACCACGCTTGCAGATGTAAGAGAGGTTCCCGATGATCAAATGGATATTGCCATTGTTCACGGCTCTATTTGTCTGCAAGACAAGAGACAGGTTGATGACATACGCAAGATTCGACAGAATTCGACGTTTTTAGTCGCCATGGGCGGTTGTGCCAGCTCAGGCTGCGTGACTCGATATAGTGTAGGCGGACAGGCGGCGACGCCGTCGCAGGAATCGTTCGTTCCCGTCGCGAATCTCGTTAAAGTCGATTTCGCACTTCCTGGATGTCCTACTGGTCCAGAAGTGATCGCTAACACGATACTCGCGGCGGTAGGTGCGGACCTAGAGTACTTGAAGCCCCTCGCCGATCTTGCGGGATTTGCGTGCGGCTGTGACCTGTTGACAAAAATCATCGGAAACGGACTGTGCATCGGGTGTGGAACCTGTGCCATGTCGTGCCCGACGCGGGCGATTGACATGGCCTACGGGCGCCCGCACGTCAACCAGGAGCTCTGCATAAAATGCGGAGCGTGCTATGCGCAATGTCCGAGGAGCTTCGAGCCGACGTTTGAAATGATAGAGAAGCGCGTCATGGGGGTGGAGTGAATGGTTCTAGGTAAGTACCTCGACATTATGACGGTTAAGACGACGGACAAGACTCTTCAGAAGTATTCACAAGACGGCGGTATAGTCAGCGCCCTTTTGATCCACGCCCTTGAAACGGGCGTGATTGAAGGCGCTATCGTCGCTATGCCGACCGACGAACCTTGGAATCCGGAGCCATACGTCGCCACGACGCCTGAGGAGATTATCGCGGCGGCCGGCACAAAATACGTGCTGTGTCCACTCAACAACGCGCTAAAGATTGCGGCACGTGAGAACGGCCTCGATAAGATCGGGATGGTGGGAATGCATTGCCTGACCTATGCGGTCCGAAAGATGCAGCTCTATCCGTTTGGGGCGCGTCATCTGCCTAACAAAATGGCACTGCTTCTCGGCATATTCTGCACTGAGAACTTTAGCTACACGGGAATTAAAGCGATCGTCGAAGAGCTTCACAAGGTGAATATTGAACACGTCCAAAAGATGGATGTTTCAAAGGGCAAGATGATCGTCACGTCAAATATGGGCGAGCGGGTTGAAGTCCCGGTGAAACTTACCCACAATTACGTTCAGCCGGGCTGCTTTATATGTCCCGACCTGACCGCGCGAACTGCGGACATCTCGACAGGATCGATCGGCTCGCCTGACGGGTGGTCGACCGTCATGCCGCGGACCAAAGTCGGAAAGGATCTGTTCCAAAGCGCGGTCGATATGGGCCTGTTTGAGACCAAGCCAATAGATCCCGGCAAATTCGGCATGGAAATGCTGACGAGGCTCGCGCAGAACAAGTGGGATCGCTCTGAGAAGACCAGGGCGGAAAGAGCGGAAATTGGACTTCCAAATCCGTTCTAACCCCCTCCCCCTCTTTTTTTATTTTTTGCAAACTTTTATATTTTTTAAATTATAATACTGGTTAATGGAATTGCCGCGCTGATAGGTGATCGTATGGAGCTGCTCGCAGACGTGGGAGGGAAGCCCGGGGTTGATTGTCGCGGGTTTTGCAGCTACTGCTACTTTAAAAAGGTAAAAGAGTTTAAGCCATTTGGGTGCCGCTTCTGTTCACCCCTCAGTCAGGGCTGTGACTACTGCGGAAGAGCGATTGCAGAGAGGTACGCGGGGTTTAAGCCACTTTTGCGCGTTGCGCAAGATGTCCACGCTACCCTCAAGATGAGTTCAAAAGACCCGGAAAAGGTCACGATTAGTGGTGGGGGGGACGTCAGCTGTTACCCCGATTTACTCGAGCTGGCTGAGTTACTCGCCAGCCTCCAAGTCCCGATCCATCTCGGGTACACAAG
Organism: Methanobacteriota archaeon; assembly: GCA_963805115.1. GTDB lineage: Archaea > Halobacteriota > Bog-38 > Methanoflorentales > Methanoflorentaceae > Methanoflorens. Next base: position 15,101 of record CAWDSY010000013.1, on the reverse strand, counting down.
TGGCAAAGGCTTCGACAGCCCGCAAGCTGCTGAAAAGCTAATCAATAATAACGTGCGCGAAGTGTCATTTACTGTTTTTGCGACCGATCCTGGCTTGCGCAAACGCTATATGGCAGACCCCACCCCTGAAGCTTCACTTCAATGCCTCTCGACCTTTTGCGCATCCTCTGATGTTTATGCCGCCGCAGTAATCGTACCTGGGGTCAACGACGGCGACGTTCTCAGAAAAACGTGTGACGATCTCGAGGGCATGGGTGCACGGGGTTTGATTTTGATGCGGTTCGCGAATCACACGAGGGAAGGGTTAATTCTTGGGAATGGGCCCATCATGCGCGACATTGAATCTCAGCCAATGGAGAGCTTCAAGGAACTAGTTAGCAGTATCAACGACCGTTACAAGCTGCGAGTGACCGGTACCCCGCTGTGGGACCCTGAAATCGGGTCACCTTTCTACGTGGCAAGCAATCCCGAAGCGCACCTTCCTAGGACTGAGAAGCGCGCCACTGTAATCACCGGAGCTGTAGCCGGGCCGTATCTTCGTTCCATATTTCAGCGGATAGCGCCAAACGTCAACGTTGTGAGCACCGAAAAAGAGATCGCATGTCTCATCACGCTCGACGACATTCAGAAGCTGCATTTGGCGGATATGAATGAGACGGTCATCATCCCTGGTCGGGCAATGGTGCACGACAAGGCCGCTACGGCGGCGCTGCGCGCCGATGGAGTGTACCGAATCGTGCGACGAGGACCCGAAGAACTCACAGTCGATGGCGAGATGAGCATCGGCCTAAGGCGCGAAGAAGTGTTGAGACGTGAGGTAGCAAGCTTCAAGGATCTAATTCGGACGATCAATGCGATAGGGACGTGACAGCCTAGAAATCGCCGAGCAGCAATCGATTTGCTTGCCCCGGGTGTGTGCGACCCGACGGCCTTCAACTAGAGAGCAAATCCCGCGACCGATTTCGTTTTGATCTTTAAGACAAGATATTCACGCATAAACGAAGGTCTAACTTCCGCTACGTCTGAGAGGGTCGGACCTTCAATGAATTTCACATTCCGTATTTTTTCGTAGTACTCGTCGTAAGGAAGCTTAATCCGCATACCGTCTAAATGCATCGTAATCGGCGTGGGAGAGAGGCTTTCGCCAACTTCTGGAATTTGTTGTGTAATCTCGTCCATGAGGCGGAAGGGACTCACCGATAGTGGGTCCTTCTCAAGCTCTTCGCGTCTCTCATCCAGAGCCTTGCTGATCATTCCGACGATGCTATCCAGGATTGCGAACTCAGATTCTCGGTGAAACCCTTTCGCGCGTCGTCCTATTCCCCCGATGTATGCATACGCGTAGGGAACTGCCTCGCATTCCGGGCCTCCAGTTACTATTATCGGCACGTCGAGATCCTCATAGAGCTGATATTTGACGTCTGTTATGCAACTTAGGAAATCCCCAAGAATAAACAACGCCAAATCGTGCTCATTTATCAGCCCGCGCTCGCTCTTTGTCAGCTGTGCCGCGCGCCGTCCCACTCCTCGAGCTAGGCCAATGATATTCGTCTTTGCGCCGTTCCTTCGAAGATACTCTGCGATATCGCACGTCGGATGGGGCATGTGGTGATAGGCGAGACTCGGTGCGACAACGGCGATTTCGGTGCCGATAAGGGGTGCTCTTGTGATCGTTCCCAAGAGCTCAGCCGCTTTTTGCTCTACCGCGCTTATATCGTCCGCTGGGACGAGTATCAAGAGCACGACTTCGAGCTGCATGACGTTCTTCTGCAGAAGGTGGCCGCCGAGATCTTCAACCAGTTCCATCAACTCGTCGTGTCGGTACACACCACCAGTGTACATGAGCGGCTCTAACATCCTACAATTCCGCCCCTTTCAGCAACCTGCGTCCCTGGTCTATCCATTCCTGTTTGATCGGCTCCTCAGACGCTATGAACAGGATATAGTCATCCGTAATGTCGTGCTTTATGATTCTGTAGCCTTCGGGCGCGACGCGCCGTATTGAATCAATGACTTTGCGCTTCAGCTCCGTCGTGGGTTCATAGACGGTTTCGTCGGGAATATCGTCGTCGGTGGCGACAAGCACGGTGTACCGGTCGAGCTGCAAAATGTTGGCCTTGCCGTATCGCGCAACGAGCTTATCGAGCAGATCGTTGACGTACCGTTCGTTCTTGATATCCAGCTTCAATCCGTCGTCGGTATGCGTCATCGTAGCGACGTCGGAAATCTTTATATCGGGAAGTGAGATCGCAAGCTTACCGTATAAGATGAACACAGGTTCGTCGGGATCGATAAAGATTCTGATGTTGTACAACGATTGGGCGACGTCCAGGTCAGACAAGATGTCAGACGTCAATTCTTCAATCAAACGCGCCCCCTGCTTATCGGGAGACTCTACTGCCACTTTTTCAGAACCGATCATGTCGTATGCAATCTCTTTGTAGGTGGCTCGCGCGACGCCCAGCTGAGTTTTGCTTCATCGGGGCCTCATTCTACAAACCCGCTGGCGAGTAGCGCAGATCCGACTGCGCCGATGTATTGTGAATATTTAGGCACCACAACGTTAGTTCTGAGCAAGTCTTGCATCGCTTCTACGAGACCGCTGATGAGCGAGGTTCCACCGACCATGATGACGGGTTCTACAATTTCTAGCTCTTGAAGCTGCTGGTCGAAGACCTGTTCTGCGACACTGTAGCAGGCCGCACTTGCGACGTCTTCTTTGCTGGCTCCGAGCGAGAGTGCGTTGACAAGGCTTTGCGTTCCGAAAACGATGCAGTAGCTGTTCATAGTCACGCGGGTATGGTCTCCTTTGGACGCCAAGGGGCCTAATTCACTGATGTCGACCCCTAATCGACGTGCGGTCATGTCGAGAAAACGACCTGAAGCTCCGGCGCAAATTCCGCCCATGGTGAAGCTGCCGGGAATGCCATCTATGACCGAAATAGCCTTGTTATCCATGCCGCCAATGTCGATGACCGTCGCGGGTCCTTTTTGTTTCTCTGCGAGATAAACCGCACCCTTCGAGTTTACGGTGAGCTCTTCTTGAACGAGCGCAGCTTTCATCGCCTCTCCGACGAGCAAGCGACCGTAACCCGTAGTTCCAAGCGCTTGAATTTCAGATTTGTTCACTCCTGCCATCTTCAGCGCTGTCGTATACGCAAGTTCGGCACTCTTCAATACTTCGGTGGTGTCCACCCAGCCAACTCCAATTATCTCGTTATCTCGCATTACCACGGCTTTTGTGGTGGTCGATCCTGAGTCGATGCCGGCAGTTAATCCTGTCTGTTTTTCGCGCGCGAGCAAGGTTCGTCTCAGCGCGGTGGTTACGAGAGCTTCCATCCGAGTAAGGAGCGTTTCTGCAGTAGTCCGTTCCGTAAACGAGTAGCTAATAACTGGCAAATTTGCACGCTCATGGATATAACGCCGCAATTCGCTTCGCGTTATAGCACCTTCAGCGCATCGAAAGCACGTAGTTATAAACACCGCGTCGACGGGGAAGCCACCTTCGACTATAGATTTGGCCCGCGCTATCATAAGCTGCAAATCAGGGCTAGCGACTTCTAGTCCCCACTCGCGTACAGCGTCTTTGATGGTGTCCGTATCTACTTCGGGATAGACTATCTCAGCATTCACGGCCGCGACAGCATGTTCAATCTCTTTTTGGATCCCACTGTATTCGGAGCCACAGGAGAGGTGCGCTATCCTGATTTTTCGTGTCACGTGGGTACCTCCGCTTTGTGTGTCAGGGACTCGCAGAAGTCGCGTATCTTTCGCACGAACTCACGCGCCTCATCGTCATTCGTCGGATAGGTGAGCTCCAAGCGCGGAATATCCTTGTTACGAACGATGTACTTGACTAGTTCATTCGTTCGGGCGCATCCCATACATCCAAATGAGTAATCGGCCTCGTGAACGATGATAGCGGCTTCAGCCTCTTCTATCAGGGGGTCAAGAAGCGCCATCCGCCCGCGCACACCAGAAGGCACGTCGACCGCCGCATATTTGAGTCCTCGCTTAGGGTCTTCTGGCGTGACGTTAATAGGTGGGCTATCTATTCCGACTTCTTTTATTTTCTGTCGGATGACGCGCATCAGCGTAAGCGGCTCGTGACCGAATCGCGCGACCAAATCAGATAGAATCAGACTGTTTGACGGAAATATGAGTATTTTAGCCATTGACATCCTCTTTTGACTCTTCTTCAATGATCTCGATGAAGCGGTCGATCTTGAGCTTGTCGTGCTTTTTTCGTTCTTTAGCGTCCATTGGATCGTCGATAGTCTCTAAACCATACGATATGCTCGGAAGAATGGCAGATTCCTTCTCGAGCTGGTGGAAGCCTGGTCGTGCACCGCCCCCCCTAACAGCGCGACATCTTCTTGAATCGCCTGGGGGGAACCCCCGGTCCTTGACGAAAATCCCAGATGGGTCTAGTCTCCTCAGCTCTTCGATGGTTTCATTGACCGCTTTCTCTGATCCCGTAACAATGAGTCCGAAACACGTCTCTTTCACCACTGCGTCCGTCGACAATTCATAGGCCCGTAGTGCCAGCTCGCTGGGCAAAATAGGGCTTGAGTCTGCAAGAACGACCATTTTTGTAATCTCATCTGATACCATTACACCACTCGTTTCATAACGTAAGTATGTCAGCGGTTAATATTATAATTATCTAGCAATATAAATCACAGAGCTTCGTGGACGTATATAGTCTCATTTTCGCGCACGTTTCGAAGCGGGCTTGTGTGCAGTATCCTTCCAACGATGTTGGTGCTGTTGAACCGCTCACCGGTTGGCCCGTACTTTTCGTTATCTTCAAGTCGGTACTCCGATAAGTCCTGCGTACTTAGAGGAGCGATTTGAGACACCGATTTCGTAGGCGCTCACGCTTGTCGTGGGCGTGTTTTCCGGCACAATGTCAAACTTCTCTGCCGTCTGCGCACGGAACATGATAGTCTTACCGTATTTCACGTAAGCTTGCAATGAGCCTACGGGATTATCTCTCAAACCCGTAACCGTCCTCACGAACGCTACCGTTTTAGGAGCACGATCGTCATAAAGCTCAATTTTAACAAGCTTATCTTGTGGGACTGCAAAGGTTTTCACGTTTCTAGCTTTGAGAATGTCGACCGTGTTGAGCGGCGATTGACGCACAATGACGGCGTCTTCGCCATCGTACCCTTCGCGCTCAAGAGAGATACCCAATCGATTGACCTGCTCCTCTATCGCCGCGACGCGCAAGCCCAACAACATGATGCGGGTAGGGTCGGTATACACGCGTAACTTCTGCCCCGGCGTCGCGATTTTGACGAGCTCCAGCCCCTCGCTCACATAGCCGATGACCGAATGGCTAGAATTTGACTGCGTATCTCTCTTGTAAATAAATACGTTGCCAGCGTCGTTTCCGGACGTACGGACGGTGATTGCTCCTTCGCTCCTCGCGTCGAGCATTTCAAAGGGGGACGATCGACCGCGCAAGCGCGTGGAAACGACATAGGTGTTTGTTACTGCATCCACTCGATAGTAGCCGTCCTTAGCAAGGGCCAAGAAGTGTTCGACGCCCTCAGACGCATCTCTCGAGAGCGTTGCCTTGAAGTAGGTGTAGACTTCCATTCCATCTTCAAGGTCGATGTCAAAGTCAGAGGTCGTGAACTTGTCGGTGATATATTCGAGTCGCTCAATCGGCTCGATTCTTTGAATTTCGTCTCCATTCTCGAGTTTTTCGAGGACATTTCTGCCTGCGACTGCTTTTCCAACTAAGGCGTTTGTTCCATACGAGGCGGTATGCCTCTTTTTTATAAACGAAAGGTACGTATTTGTCTGATCAAACCCGCCAAGGCTGTAGGTAATATCCCAGCGCTCGTATTCTCGTTCACCGCGATCGATCTCAAGGTCGCTCGGAACGGGGCCGGCTGATACTATCTGGGGCTGAGACCAGTGGACCTTGGTCCCGACAAATAGTTTATACGTGCGCAGCCAAAGGCGCCGACTCGGTTCATCGACCTCAATTCTGATCTCGCCTTTGTTTGTGAAAACCGCATATTCCTTGATAACGTCCAGTTTTTGCGTTTTTCTCCCCTTTATGATGCCCACAAGCAGGCCGTCGCGGTAGGGGGTATTTGTGAGTTCAAACGCATCGCGCAGCGTGCGGGTTGCACGATCGAGCACAACCTGTTTCCCATCAAGAACGATGAACTTGGCGCACATGCCTATTATGCGTCCGTCAGCTGGCCGCTTTCTCGTGCTCCGTCAGAACGTCAAGTACTTGCGCGGTCGGTCCGATGGAGATGATCTTGCCTCCGCGCATGAGCGCGGCCCGGTCGCAGACCTCCCGAACGAAATCGAGATCGTGCGATACGATCATAAACGTCTCGCCGATTTCCGCGCGCGCAGTCAGAATTGAGTTTGACACGTCTTTCTTGGTGATTGGATCCATCGTTCCTGTGGGTTCGTCTAGTATTACGAGGTTGGGCTCTCGAATCAGCACCTGTGCGAGAGCCACCCGATGGCGCTCTCCTTGACTCAGCTCATCCGGCGCCTTAGCGAGGATGCTCTCGCTCATCGTCTCGCTGAAGCCGGCAGCCACGAGAGTCTGTACCGCTTTGTGTTCTGAAAGTTCAGCGGGAAGTTCCAAGCCGATGCTACTCGTGAGGTTATCCAAAACGTCGCGGAATGGGTAAAGGTCGTATTCCTGGTACAGTACGCCAATATACGGCTTCGCTCTTCCTCTGTTGTCGGGTCCGGGCATAGTCATGTCCACCCAATCATCCCCAATGCGCACCTGCACCTCTCCATTCGTCGGCTCGAGCACACCTGCGATGATCTTGGAAACGCTTGTTTTTCCGGCCCCGCTTAATCCAATGAGGCCAAAGACTTCCCCTTCTTGGATATCAAACGAAACGTTGCTGACGGCTCTGATCACTCCTCGGTCGAGTGTCACGTATTTCTTTTCAAGCTCCGCCACTTTCACTATCGTCTCACCTGAGGCGACCTCGTGTTTCTTTATTTCCCCGACAGTGCTCAAAAACTCATCGACGACTTCTTTCGGGGCGCCTTCCTTGGCGATCCTCCCGTCGTCGAGCAGTATTGCTCTGTCAGCCATCGATTCAATGTCTTCGGGAAGGTGCGAGGTAACGAGCACCGCCATGTCGTTCGTTTTGGCCTCGTGTTGGATTATTTTGTGGATGATCTCCGCCGTCTTCCGGTCCAGGGTGCCGGTGGGTTCATCAGCGAGTAAGATGATCGGCGATCTTGCCAGTTGGCGCGCTAAAACAACCCGCTGTTTCTCTCCGCCGCTGAGATCACGCGCCATGTGCATCATTCGATGTGATAACTTCACCTGATCAATAAGTTCAGATGCTTTATAAATTGCTTCAGAATCGCCGTACCCGCGCTCTGTGAAGCTCCTCATAACGTTTTCTATGGCGCGCTCGTCACCGTAAAGAGCGAAAGTGCGCTGTAGCATTATCGCAACGCGGCTTCTAACGTCCCGTTGCAAATCGCTCTCTTCGTCTGCCCACGCGTCGACTCGGAAGAATTGCATCTTTCCGGCACACACGGGGCAAGGTTGCCCAACTCGACTGGGCACGTCGACGTGTCGACAGTTTCGACAATGCGCTACGTTGTAATAGATTTTACCGCTGGTAGGTTTGTATTCTTTCAATCCTCGTATGGCGTGCAGCAAGACGGTTTTTCCGACCCCGCTCTTGCCTATGATTCCGAGTACCTCGCCCTCGTCAAGGGTGAAATTGATGCCTTTTAATATCTCAAATTCGCCGAACGTTTTGACTAAGTTTTCGACTTCTATCAAGACGGCCATTACAGTGTTGCCTCCTTCGACCCCGTACCGTTATAACCGTTATTCGTAATAATGTTTTTTAATATGCCAGGCAAGAGCGTTAAGTCTTTTATTACGAGATCGGCTGCTTCGTAGAGCGTTGCGGGACGTTCCTCTTTCTGTTGTATCGTTAGAACTCCAAGGTCCGCGGCTCTCATTGCGGGCATGTCGTTGATCCCATCGCCCACCATCACGACGTAACGGTATTGTTCCTTAAGTTCGTGGATCAGTTGTTCCTTTGCGCTCGGAGTTGCGATGTCCCTGACGTCCTCGTGCGGAATATCAATACGGTCAGCGAGGGTATAGAGGGTGTTTTTCGCATCACCTGAGGCTACGTAGATGTCGCCTCCAATACGTTTGAGTTCATCAATCACAGGACGCGCCGACTCGAAGAGTTCTCCGCATGTGGCCAGAACGTACGGAATATGGCCTTTTTCGATATCAACGATTGCCGCAGCGCCGGTGAAGTACGACGCGCTGCAACTTTTGCTGACTTCGTGGACTACATCGACTAGATCCTTTACTCGACTCTTTGTATCCCGCGCAACAGCGCGTAACACCGTCGTTTCAGCAACCGGGACGTTGGAGCAAACAACGACAAGGTCTACGTGGTAGATGTCCAAGAAATCAGCGATGGACAAGTCAGTGGGCACGCCTTCTAGGTCCTTGGGAACATCCAGCTGAAACACAGCAAGCACGTAGTCCAGCCGCGTTCCTATGAAACTCAGGGATACTATCTGATGCAAGAGCGTGCCTTGGTCAATATCCTTTGCTACGCGATATTTCTCGAGAAGTGTACCCGCGCAGTCGAACACAACGGCAAAACCTTTCATTGGCTACCACCGAGCGTGTGATACGAGTCGATCATAAGAGAGTGGTCAAATCGAGAGAAATGCGTGAAATGATAATTAAATCACAGGAGGAACCCTGCAGCGAGCGCAACTCATTAAGAGCGCTCACTTACTGCCTTGAGGGGTTAGATCATCAGAAACTATAATGATATCGCCAACGCTTATGATTTTCGACCAAGGAACAATTGTTTCTCCTTTGAGCAAGCCTTTTGAGACATCTAGTGAGATCTCCTTAGTATCCCAGTTAATTAGAACATCTCTTACCTTTCCTACGTTGACCCCGCTAAGCGTCGAAACGTCTTTGTGCAATACTCCACGCGTCATGATGACACCCTCCACATGTTGACGTCGTGTTATGTATAAAAAATGTTGCTTTGAGCATCTTTAAATCAGAATACGTGCTCAACAAGGTAGACGTGCAAAGAGCCGTTGAGCAGAACGGCCAGCTAAGTGTTCACAGTTTTCTCTAGCATTTTCAGAAAATCCAGTTAGGCGATCGGCGTTAGGGCGTTGGGCAGCTACCTAACGTTAGTTGAACTTCTCAGAAGCAGATACGCTGCGCGGGGGTCGTTAGAATTAGCGTCTTGCAGGTCGCTTTTCAGGCTTCTCCGCGTCGATCACACCTTTTGCCACGTCAATTGGGAGCTCCTGCTCTCTAATACTTAGCGGCGTCGCGTTGTACCAGAAGCTGTTGAAGAGCTCCTTTTCGATAAAAATGAACTCAGAAATGTCCGTTCTGAAGGCTGACTTGTATATCACATTATCTATGTCGCCGGTGTCGTAAATATAACTCGTTCCGAGCAGCTTGTCATCATCGGATATAAAAATTCCTGCCCCCGTCTCCGATTCAAGATGCCGAATTTCAAAATACTTCGTAAGCAGACGCGCTTCTTCGATGTTGACGCTTTCAATAGGTGCCAGCAGACGATACGTAATCTTGGGCATCTCTCTATCCTTGATCAAATTATAGAGCCGTTTTACCCCCATACGAGTTTGTATCACGTTGAATTCATTTTTCGATCTGTCGAGCATTTCGTAGAAAGCTTTGTAGACGTTCTCCCTCTTCTTTATGACTTGGATCGTCTGTACCACTCGTCCTACCGTTAGCTCTTGTTCTCTGTACCGCAGCTCGATTCCTGAGTGCCACATGTCTTCCATCATCGAGTGCTGCGTTTCAACGAAGCTCTTTGTATTCGTATAAATTGAATTATAGAGCTCTGCGCCCTTCTCACTAAATGAATAAAGCAATACTTGCATTGCTTGCTGATCGATGATTACCCCCGTGCTACGCACAATCTGAGGGATATGGCGCACATCGGCACGTTCCGCGATTTCTTGTGCCGCTTGCAGATTATCCTTGTTGATCTCGGCCATTACAATCACGTCAATACCTCGTTGTCGCGCATCCTTTGGAATGAGTGGAGCCAAAATCGGCAAAGCCTCGCTTCTAATCCACAAGAATATCTCTTTTTGGGCCGTGTCTATGAGCGACGCGAAGTCTTGTACGATCTCTTGGTAGTCGGTAATGACGCGCGTGACCTCGATGGGCTTACCCGTCTCTATCTCTTCTATCCTCAAACGGGCGTCTATCCCTCTGTCCCAGAGGGATTGAAACAGGGAACTCTGGATCTCAATAAATCCGCTGTTGTTCGACCACAGCGACGGGGTGAGTTCGACTCGCTCTAACTCGTCGAGATCCTTTGTTACGCCCGTATACATCGCCTCTTTGCAGTCTGAAATAACGACCGCGAAATTGCTCATCATTGGTGAGTGTCGTATCTTAAAGCACGTAGAGAGCTGCTTTACTGCATCGATATTGTTTGGCGTAATCGGAAGCAGGATCCTTAGATCTTCGATCCTGCATTTGTCCTCATCATTAACAAAATAGTCGCAAAGCACCTTGTCCCATCGAAGGAGCCAAAACTCGGTAGAGATGACCCAGAGCCTTTTTTCTGTAGCGTGGAAGGTCTCGAGACGCCGGTCGATAATGTCGTCTTTGTCATACAGAACGATGAAGCCCTCTTCGATCGGACACCATTCGACGGGCAGGCCTTGCGCTTTCGTGCGCTCAACGTCCCACAGCTCGAGTAGCGTATCTCGCGCCTCGCTGAGGCTCTGTAACTTCGCGGCCTCTTTACTAATGGCAGGATTTAGCAAGGAGGACGGGTATGCAGCTACGAACGTTTCCGGATTGGTCGATATACGCTTAGCGAGTCCTTGTTTCGAAAGCTCTAGCAGGACCTTGTTAGCACCGTGACTAGTGAGATGGAGCGATTCGGCTACTTCAACTGCCGTTCGTCGTCCGGTCTGTAGCAGATGAAGGTAAACCTCCCCAGCTTCTTTTTTGAGGCCAAATTGTGAAAAAAGAGTTAATATATCTACTGGCATTCTTTACCTCTAGCATCTCCAGCTCCCCGCTCTGAGCGACGAGTATTAATGGTCCTAACTAGCGATCGTTGCACCCGTTTTTTTTTGAAACTGCTGCGGCTGCTGTTAGTTGCTGTTTGGCCGGTTATGCGATTCTTTTTCCTGCGTTTGGCCCTGGAGCGAGGTCGTAGACTTCTGTTACCTTTAGTATCGCACAGCCCTTTGCAGGCAGTTTTTCATTTCGGCTCTTGATCTTCTGTTTCATCATCTCGTAGTCTGGTCCTTCTGTCACATAGTTTGCTATGCCCTTGAGTTGATAGCCTTCATAGCCCTCCCATGATGTAAGGGCAACGTTGCAATTTGGCCTCTTCAGGTTCTCAGCAGTTTTGTGCCAAAAGTTGTCACCGACGAGAATTGTTTCGGGGTCCTTTACGATGGTGAATTGATTGGGTACTACGTTTGGTATACCGGCGTCGCTCACCGTTGCGAATACTACAGTCTTCACAGCGCTAATGTTGTTGACTACCTTTTCTGGCATGTTCGTCATTGAATGCACCTCCATTTAGTATCCATTGGTAGAGCACTCAGCGATAATAAAAACCTTTCTCCGGCTCGGAGAGGACTGAACAGCCCTTCTGAACGTTAACCGGCAACAGACGCAGCGTTGCTAGATCCGCCGCCTGAAAGGCTAAATGCTACGGAGATCGCGGCGCGCAGCCGAGGGTATGCCGCTTCCGCCTACGAAATCAAATAAAGCCGCCTATGCTAGTTGAGGAGCTCGCCATGGGTGACTATTTCCTAGAAAAAAATGCATATTGAATCAGTTACATATGCACGGCTGATGTCTAGAACGTACGTGCTTGACGCTCCAGTGTTTATTTATGGCGTTCACGTCGTTGGCACTATGTACACAGTTCCTGAGGTAACCCGCGAGTTGATGAGCTCTCAAGCGACAGTAGTACTGCAAGAGTTTCTAAAGGAGGGCCTGAAAATCGAAGAGCCGTTGAAAAAAGCAGTAGACGTTGTCACGGAAAAGGCTAAGTCGACGGGTGACCATCTTAGGCTGTCTCAAGCCGATATTGACTTGCTGGCGAAGGCATTTGAAGTAAGCGGTACGCTGGTTACGGATGATTATTCCATTCAAAATGTCGCGGCGCGCCTCGGGATAGAGACGCAGCCGATCCAGCAGGCACGCATCAAACGCGTGCTGAAATGGAGACGCAGGTGTGTCGGATGTGGTCGGTTGTATGAAACGGAAACGATCTGTCCTGTCTGCGGATCTGAGGTGAGAGTTAAGCCGGTGAAGAGGTAATCTTTGATAGGTGGGAGGAGTCAGAACATGAACGATTTGAACGATCTCATAAGCAAAGCGCAGGAACTACGCGAGAAAGGGTTGCGTTCCGGGGAGATAGCGGACGAACTGAACATATCACGAGAAACTGCAACGTGGCTTCTCACCCGCTCCAAGAGCTCACAAGAGCCCGTACCAAAGGACATATACGTAAACTGGAGCGAGATTGGGCAAAACGCAGGGAGGCTCAGATTCGTCTCGCTCGCGTTGGTCGACATGATCTTGGAGACAGGTGATCCTGACGTAGTAATCGGCGTTACGCTGAGTGGACTACCTCTTGCGACGCTTGTCGCCGATGAAATCGGAGCAGAGCTCGCAGTTTTTGTTCCGCAAAAACAAAAGGGATCTGAAAATGACGGCGTTAAGGGCTCATTTAGTCAAAACTTCGCTGATATTGCGGGAAAAAGCTGCGCGATAGTCGATGATGTAATAACCACGGGAAGCACGGCGATTGAACTCATAGAAAGCATCAAAGAGATGCAAGCAACGCCGCTATCTGTAGCTGTGCTTATTAACAAGAAGGGGATTGACCAAGTCCAGAACGTTCCGATCAGGTCGCTTGTCCAAATAACCATTTTCTGATCGTTGAGACTGACCGCAGGGAATGCAAGTGGCAACTCCTGAACTTGATGAAATTCGAGCGATTGAGAGGAAGTGGCAGGATCGTTGGTTTGGCGATAAGATATTTGAGCCAAAAAGCGCAGGGCCGAAGAAGTACTTCTTGACGACGCCGTATCCGTATACGAGCGGACCCCAGCACATAGGCCACACGCGGACCTATAACGTTGCTGATATTCACGCTCGGTTCATGCGAATGAACGGCCACAACGTGCTGTGGCCGATGGCGTGGCACATTACGGGAACACCGATACTCGCTATTAGCTCGTGCATAGGGCGCCGCGAAAGCGCGACCATAGCGCTTTATAAGAACTACGTTCGCCTCTATGAGGATGACGAGTCGCGCGTTGAGCAGATCGTCAACTCGTTTGTGGATCCTTGGAATATCGCGAACTACTTTGCAGAGAAGATCGCGCCAGATTTCAAGAAGATGGGCTTCTCAATCGACTGGTCCCGACAGTTTACCACCGGCGACCTCGTCTACAATCAGTTTATTCGCTGGCAGTACGGTAAGCTGATGGAGCTCGGGCTGATCGTGCGCGGACAACACCCAGTTCTCTTCTGCACGATCGATCAAAACGCCGTAGGGGAAGACGATATCGCCGGCGGCGACGTTGAGAAGATCTCAATTGACGATTACGTTGGGATCAAGTTCCCGCTGGACGAAGCTTATGTCGTCACGGCCTCGCTGCGCCCAGAAACAGTTTTTGCGGTAACAAATCTCTGGGTTGCGCCTGACGCGACCTACGTCAAAGCATACGTCGACGGTGAGACGTGGATCGTTTCCCACCAAAGCGCCTCCAAGTTGCGGTATCAACAGCGGGAGGTCACTATCATCGAGGAGTTTCTTGGGACGTCACTCCTAGGGGCGCATTGCGTCAGCCCTCTGGGACGGAAAATACCTATTCTTCCAGCGTCTTTCGTCGATTCTGATCACGGTACCGGAATCGTCATGAGTGTCCCCGCTCACGCCCCTTATGATTGGGCAGCGCTGAACGACCTAAAGCAGCAAGGGGGCGCAGGTTTAGATATGGATCTCTCCTCGTTAAGAAGCGATATTGAAGCTATACAGCCGATATCTCTCGTCAAAATCGACGGGTACGGGGATTTTCCTGCATCAGAGCTGTGCGAGCGCTATGGGGTTCGATCTCAACGCGACGACGAGACGCTGAGCCATATTACGAACATACTTTACAGGGAGGAATTCTATACCGGGATTCTTAAGGGAACTGCCGAGCAATTTGATGGCCGGCTAGTGCGCGACGTCAAGCAGGATATCGTTGAATTCCTTAATAGTCGAAATGCTGCGTCGAGCATTTATGAGACCTCAACAAAAGGACTCTGTCGGTGCGGCGGCCGGGTGGTTGTCGCCATAGAGCCTGGCCAGTATTTCCTCAACTATGGCGACCCTCACTGGAAGGAAAAGGCATTCGAGTTGCTTGACCAGCTTGAAATTGTACCAGAGATATACCGAGCACAGTTCGTCCAGACGTTTGAGTGGCTCGATCAACGACCGTGCGTTCGGCGCAGAGGGCTTGGGACGGAATTTCCATTCTCAGCCGAGCACTGGATAATTGAGCCGCTTTCAGACTCCGTTATCTACATGGCGCTCTATACTGTCATCCAACACATTCGCGAGTGTGACCCAAAGCGACTAACGCCCGCCTTCTTTGACTACGTTTTCCTGGGCAAGGGCGACGCAACGGACGTCTGCCAGCAAACAGGTTTGCCAGAGACGGTGATCAGAGCTGCGCGAAACGATTTCATCTACTGGTATCCGAACGATCATCGGCACACGGCTATTGCCCACATTTCCAATCACTTGAGCTTCTTCTTGTTCCATCACGCGATACTGTTTCCGGAGACTTGCTGGCCAAAGCTCGTTACGCTCAACGAGCTTCTTGTTCGCGATGGGGTGAAGATGTCGAAAAGCAAGGGCAACGTAATTCCCATTGCGACAGTCCCGGAGGTCTATAGCGCGGACCTCGTGCGGCTCTGCCTGGTGTCCATTGCCGACCTGAATTCAACTGTTGATTGGAGGGTAAAAGAAGTCGAGATGGTAAAAAAGAGGCTTCTGAGGTTT
>CAWDSY010000012.1:0-149121 GCA_963805115.1 Methanobacteriota archaeon | reverse complement strand
GTCTTTCGGTGAGCGGCTTTCTGCTCCGATCGTCTCTGGCGCATTGAAATCGCTCAAAGTCCAGTCAGTCTTTTTAACGGGTGGGGAAGCGGGTATCATAACCGATAGTACGCACCGTGGCGCGCGCCCTACGGAAATCACTGAACGACGAGTCCACGAGCGGCTTGTGCCTCTCCTCAAGGTGAACATCGTGCCGGTCATCACCGGTTTCATTGCGTACAACATTCACAACATCATCACAACCCTAGGTCGAGGCGGGTCTGACTATACAGCGTCAATCATCGGAAGCGCCGTCGACGCTGACGAAATATGGATTTGGACCGACGTTGACGGTATCATGACCGCAGATCCTAAGCTCGTTTCTAACGCCCGCACGCTGCCACAGGTGTCTTATGCCGAGGCGATGGAGATCTCCTATTTTGGAGCGAAGGTCATACACCCGAAAACAATCGAACCCGCCGTAACTAAGGGTATCCCTGTGCGCGTTAAGAACACATTCAACCCTAACGGCGCGAGCACGACTATCGTTCATACGGTCGCCAATGATCAAAGCCTCGTTAAAGCAGTAACGGCGGTTAACAACGTCGCTCTTATTACCCTCTCAGGGGCCGGAATGGCGGGAACGATTGGCGTCGCGGCCCACGTGTTCACGAAGCTTGCCGACGCAGGCGTCAATATCATTATGATAAGTCAGGGATCGAGTGAAGCGAACATATCAGTGCTTATCGAGGAGGGACATTTGAGCAGCGCCTTGAATGCTCTGCACGGGCTAAAGAATGAGTTCAACAGCAACGTCATCAAAGAGATTTCGTGCAACGAGGACGTGAGTGCGATAGCCGTCGTCGGCTCTCGAATGGCAGGAACGCCCGGTATAGTGGGCAGGATTTTCAGCCGTATGGGAAGTATCAACGTCAACGTGATCATGATCAGCCAAGGATCCACGGAGTATAACGTCTCTTTTGTTTTGAGACGAGATTCAGTACGTCGCGCTGTGGAGAGTCTTCACGACGAGTTCTCGCTTTCGGGACCGCAATAGTTTCTATCCAGATGAGCAGAATATCGTTATCACTAAGCCGGTTTTTGCTCAGCTGCAAACGATCTTTTTTTAAGGTACAAACCCTAACTGCTTTTCGCCGAGCGCAGGTGCTTCGAAAAAACGAACATCAATCGCTCGACGCTTACGAGCGGTTGGCCCGCGAGGTAGTGCACTTTCACCTCAACTAGCTATTTCCTAACGCGCAGGTTTTGTTATGAATTCGCAGCACCCCCGCACATACTCAGAAGCAGGAGTAGACATCAGCGCTGAAGAAGAGGCAATAAGAGCCCTTCGGAGGCATTTCAAGACCAAGAAGAAGGGACGAGGAAGCCCGATCAACATCGAAGGCGCCTACGCCGGACTTTTGGACATGGGCGATTTCATTATTGGTATCACCACAGACGGCGTGGGATCGAAGGTTCTCGTCGCAACAGAAATGGGAAACTGGAAGACTATCGGAATAGATTGCATGGCAATGAACGTGAACGACCTTTACGCAATGGGCTTGGAGCCTATGGCTTTTGTCGATTACCTCGCAATGGAGAGCATTGAGCCTTCTATTGCCGATCAAATCGGGCAAGGGCTCGCAAAAGGAGCAAAGATAGCTAACGTGTCCATAGTAGGCGGCGAAACCGCGAGCCTCCCCGAGATCGTGAGAGGGTTCGACTTGGCGGGCAGCTGCATAGGAATTGCTGCAAAAGAAGACCTTGTTACCGGCCACAAGATCGAGAACGGAGACGCCGTTGTCGGCATTCCGAGCAGCGGAGTTCATAGTAACGGTCTGACGCTCGCCCGCAAATTGCTGGCCAAATACAGTCTTTACACGCGTTACGGAAGCATGGAGCGCACGCTTGGCGAAGAGCTGCTTGTGCCTACGCGGATCTACTCAGAGGTCCTCGACATTAATAAGAATTGCGAGGTGCACGGCTTGGCGCATATCACTGGAGGTGGCCTTCTGAATCTCAAGAGACTCACCCGGCTGGGCTTCAGCTTGTCGGATCCTCTCGAGCCTCAAGAGATATTCAGCGTGATTCAAGCAGAAGGCGTTGAAGTAAGAGAGATGTACAAAACCTTTAACATGGGGATGGGTTTTGCTATTGTTGCGCCTCAGCGCGAGGTAAGACGAATTGCACGCCTCAGCGATGGTGCCAGGCAAGTCGGTACTATTTCAGGCCGTGGGATACGAGTCCGACAAGATGATGAGCTAGTCGAAATTGCAAAATAGCAGCTTCGCCAAGCCACGACTGCTTGTGATTCGGTCGAACCCGCTGACGAACTGAGGGCGCAGAGTCGAAAGAGTATCAGTCAAGAAGGACCGGCTGCCTAGGTTTGTTAGCCCTCGCAGGTGCACCGTCATTTTGCAAAGTTTGGTTCAAGCCACGAACCTGAGACGGAAGGCGTCCGTGATGATGAAAGAAGAAATGTTGAAAGAGATGGGTGTCGAGCTAGATGATATGATCGACACGGCTATGCTGTTATGGGTTCCACATCCAGGGGTTGAAACAGAAGCGCGTGCCAGAGAAGTTTTCTCGAGCGAGCTTCGGCGAGCTCTCGCCGATCCCAACGTGTGGGTTCTTCTGTATGCCGGAGTGGCGTTAGAAAGAGACGCACGGCAAGGCCGTATCCCGAACCTTGATCCTGCCTCCTACGAAAAGGATTTGACTTGTTTGATCGCTGACGAGGTATTGGGAATGGCAATCTCAATGTACGTTGGGGGTTACAAGGGACACTTCGATTATGCCCGATTCGACAAGCTTAAACCTGGAATTCTCAAATCGCTGGGACCATTCTTGGATGATATCGTCGCCGGCCTGATAGGCGGCGTTTCGGCTAACATGTACGACAGAGGAGCAGCCGATGCCGCAACGCGTCCTTGATTCCATTCGGTCTGGCTTCGGATTCTTGACGACGATTCCGGTGGGATTCAATGAAGCAGCGCTCGACAGCCTGGCCACGCGCATGTGGATTTTTATCCTAGTCGGAGCTGCAATCGGACTGTTAGTTGGGGGAATCAGCTCTGCGCTCGCATTCATGCCGCACATGAGCGACTTTGTCCACGCCGCCCTGACGCTCGTAGCCCTATATGCGCTAACAGGTTTCATCCATCTTGATGGGTTAGCTGACGTGGGCGACGGACTGCTCAAGCACGGAACAATGCAAGAACGACTTCAAGTCATCAAAGACCCATACATCGGTGTCGGAGGGATCACATTTTGTGTCCTCGCGTTTCTGCTGCTTTTCGCTGCAGTGGCATCTATCAAGTCAACGGCGCTCCTGCCCGCGTTGATCACAGCTGAAGTCGCAGCAAAACTTTCGATGGTCGAAGTCGCCTCCCTGGGAAAAGCGACGCACCAGGGACTTGGATCCCGTTTTGCAGAAAAAAGTGGGCTGTTGACCTTCATAGTAGCACTGCTTCTCGCAGCACTAGTCGCGGTTCTCTGTTTTGGCGTGAGGGGTCTCCTCGTGTTGTTGCCGCCTCTAGCCTTATCGTTTGGACTAGTGAAACTCGCCAATATGGCTTTCGGCGGAATAAATGGCGACGTTATAGGATCTTCAAATGAGCTAGGGCGTTTGATCGCTCTTGTTGTAATCAGTTTTTTGTAGGTGATTGCACGTTCGCACTCCTCATGGCCGGCGGAAAGGGAGAGCGGTTTGGTTCAGGCGGCGTCGAAAAACCGCTGCTGGAGTTCAGAGGCAGGCCACTCATTGAACACGTATTGGCCGCTTTGAACAAATCGCAAATTGAACGCGTGGTGACGGTTACCTCTCCCAGAACTCCTTGCACGACGCGCTGGGCAAGAGAAGCAAGTGTTCAGGTAGTAAAGGCGCCAGGGCAAGGGTATATCCAAGACTACAGGTGGGCGAGCAAGCGATTGGGCCTTAAAGGTCCCGTTCTCATCATCGCAGCTGATCTTCCTCTTATCGACTATCGACTCATCGACCAGATTATCGAGCGTCGCGCTAAAGCAGAGAGTTCTGCACTTGGGGTCTACCTCCCCTATGAGTTTTGCGATGAGGCTAATGTACCCCCCGACCTCACGTTAGCAGCAGACGCTAAGTTGCTTGTGCCTACAGGCATTAACATCATCGATGCAAGCCACCTCGATCAATTACAACAAGAAACGATGTTTATCATTCGCGACGAGTCACTGCTGTACAACATCAATAGGAGAAGTGACCTGAGGCGCCTCGTTCGAAGAGCGAGCGCGGTCGGCGAGCGAGAGCTCGAATGACGTAACTATAGCTTGAGGCTCTTGCGCTCAACAAGATCCACCAAATCTGGGGCATTAAGAAGCGCGTTTATCACCGGTACGCCCTTATAGCTCGAGAGGTGCGCAGACACTAATCCTGAAATGCAAAAGACCTCGCTCTGCAATTCATCTCCGACGTGCTCTTCGTCTGTTGCGCACAGTATCTTCGGCAGACTCGCGCCTCTAAATCCCTCAAGAACCAAGTAATCACTGCTGATGTGTCGTATCAGCTCATCAAGCATCACTGGTCGCTTTATCATAAGAATGCTTTCGTCTGGCGCCCGCAGGCCAACTACTTCGGCTCCAGCTTTCCATTGGCGCCACGTATCTTTTCCAGCAACATCGAAGACGAAGTTTTCCACGTGGACGTCCTTTATCGCGGATACTGAGTAACCACGCAATCGCAGCTCCTTTAAGATCTCAACGACGGTAGTGGTCTTCCCCGATTTAGAGAATCCATACACTGCGCATATCTTCATTGGCATTAATGAAACCTCAAAAGTTAAATTGTGATCGCTTGGCGCGAGATGCGCGTGAAAGGCACGCAGAGGTATACGGAACCCGGTTATTGGCTGAAATCAAAATTGCTTTGTTCACGTGCAATCGTGGCTCGAGCAGCGACGAGGCGTAACGCGCCTTGTTCCTACTTGCCTATTTTTCTGGATTTCCAATGCCGGGGATATGTACCGGGCTCCATCATTACTCTTTTGACTTCGGCGATGACTCCACCTTCGAGTACAGAGATGCCTAGGGCGACAACCTCGTCTCGCGCCGTATAAATACCAACCAGCTGTTTTGTGTTAACATCAGGCAACGAGATAACGCCGGGTTCTGCGAGTCGAGCCCCGTGACAAATAGCATCCACGGCAGTATCTCTAATGATGATTTTTGGAAGGTGGCTGAGTGCGCGCTCGACTGGCATTACGATGTCTCGCAGAGGAGCTTCATCGTTATCTTCGATCCAAAAATGATATGCGTCTGTCAAATCGTGCAATGTACTCAACTTCGATTCATCAAACGGACCTGCCTTGGTTCTGCGGAGCTCCTGCATGTGCGCTCCCACTCCTATCGCTTCGCCGACATCGTGGCACAGCTTGCGAATGTATGTTCCAGCCTCACATCCCACTTTGAAGAGAACATCGTTCCCCTGCCGTTCTAGCACGTCGATGTAATAAATCTCGCGTTTGCGAATTTGACGCCTTACCGCCGATTTAAGAGGTGGGCGCTGATATAGCACACCCGTAAACTCCCTTAGTATGTCTCGCAGCAATGGTTCGGGAACCGCCTTATGCAGATGCATTACACACACGTATTCCTTGGGCAAGTTCACGAGCGCCCCCACTGCCCTTGTCGCATCTTGCAACAATATCGGGAGCACACCCGTGACCTTGGGATCTAGCGTTCCGATGTGGCCCGCTTTCTTAATATGCAAAATTCGTTTCACCCACGCGGCTACTTCGTGACTCGTAGGTCCTGCTGGCTTATCGAGATTTATGACGCCTTTTTGAAGCAACTCGTCTATGGTCCGTTGCTGCGCAACAGGATTCGTCATCGTTTGTCAACTTTCCTGTACGCTCTCACGGCCTGCGCGATGATAGCGATGACCGCGTGTTGGTCCCAGTGCATCGTATCTATGACAAGATCATAGACGTCAAGGTTCGTCACGTCGATATTATAAAACGTACGATATCTCACGGTCTCGCTGCCGTCGCGCAGGCGTGTTTCGTGGAGAGCTGCAGCCCGCCGCTTGCCTTCTCTTCCCGCTATTCGCTGTGCTCGTACTTCTAGAGGCGCTTTAAGCCAAACGGCGATGTCGGCTTTGAGAACCCAGCCCGAAAGCCGCCCGTCGACGACCGCGTGTTCACGTGACCGCGCGAGCTCGGCTTGTCGTCGATCAACGATTTTGTCGATTTCCGGTTCTGTTTCCGCAAGCTTGCTCAACTGCTCGAGACTCATTGCGCGCTCGCGCGCGAGTTCTCTGAATACCTCTCCCGCTGAGATGTGTGCAAAGCCTAGTTTCCGCGATAAACCGGTTGCTACCGTCGTCTTGCCGCTGCCTGCAAATCCGCTAATAGTAAGCAACACGATGGCACACCCGCTAAGCGCTGGCGATGAACTCAGTCTTCCTGCAGCGTGGCCACCAGTTCAGCGACTGCCTCATCAAGCTTTCCGTCGGGATTTTGCAGTATCTTGACCGTTGCTCCCGTGTGTGCGGCGTACGCCATGCATATTGCTTTGTTAACCTCCTGGTGCTCCTGAACACCCGTCGCATCTTGCGCGTCGCGCTGTCGTGACTTGTCAGCATTTCTGCGCCGAATAATTTCGTTAGGTGCTGTTTCGACAATGAGTATGAGTTCGGGCCCAAGTTCGTCCAAAACCCACGTAGGCAAACCAGGAAGGTACCCGCCCGGCGTTCGCACCGTTGCGTGCGTGTCAACAACAAGCGGCGTCGTGGCCATTTTTGATATCGTGCGCGCGGCAGTCTTTTGGAGATCGCGCTGCCTAGCTGGATCTAGCTTTCGGATGTCGTCTCTTATCTTGACCCAGCGGCGCTGCAACGCCTCATCCAGCATCACGTCGCTGTAGGTAACCATTTTCAAAGGTTGGCCCTGCGCTTCCAGCCGTTCAATGGCTTTCTTTGTAACAGTCGTCCCGCCGCTTGCCGGAACTCCCGTTAGAATTACCACTTTCCGCATTTGCTGCCCCAATTTGTGTAGGGAACTATCCTAACCATCCTACTTTAACTTACGCAATCGTACAGGGCGCAGCTTCCTCCATCAAAGCCGCTCCTGCGATCCAAATGCGCTCTGACGCGCAACAAAAAATTTCAGCTTAGCTTAGAAGTCAAGAGAAACGATCTGAGCGTCAGAGACGTTACTGCCCCAAGAAGCCGCGCAGCATCGGGTGCATCTCCATCATCTCTTCATTGGCAAGCTGCTCGTAAAGCGTGTACGTGATGCTCACCGCGAGGAGCAACGCAGTGCCGCCCACGTTTCCTATGGTTCCCAAAAAACCTGCAATGACCGCCAACAACCCTATGAAAGCGCCCCCGATGACGGTTACTTTCGGAATGTACCGCTTCATAACGCGTTCAATGATTTTGGGGTCACGGCGGAAGCCGGGGATAGACATCCCAGAACTTTGAATTTGCTCGGAAACGGCCTTTGGGCCCATGCCAGTAGTCTCCACCCAGAAAAGGGCGAATATAATTCCCCCGATGACCATAAAGGAGATATCAATTCCTGACCGCAGTGCGATTTGCCACGCCGGGTTCTGACCTACCCCGGGCAACCAGTTACTCGGCCCACTGATTGGTGCCAAATAGTACATCAGGCCACTCATCGGCTGATTGTTTACGTAGGTCCCAACCCAAGTGAACCCTGCGTTGTAAAGCAGGATGCCAATCATCTGAATGTTCGCCTGAAGCGCCCGAACTAATATCAACGGCAACACGCTCGCGTAGACGAGCTTCACCGGGAATCGGCCTCGCGCGCCTCGTACGGAACTGTGCGCCAGAGGAATCTCTATGCGCGTGGTTTCAACGTAGACAACAACTGCGAATATACCCACCGTGCTTATTATGGCTAAAATTTGGCCCTGATTAAGCAGGAATATTATTCCTTGGGCGGTAAGCAGCTGCTGGACGGTGAACGTCTGGAAGATTTTAATCAAGCCTGGGATCCAACCCACCGGCAATCCAGTCGAAGGATTAGTTATCCAATTAATGGTCCCAGTTACCAGGCCTTGGGCAACTCCGGCCACGATAAACATGCCGACTCCCGAGCCAATTCCCCATTTACTCACAATTTCATCCAAGAATAGCACGAGCACGCCGCCTATGCAAACCTGGATAAATATAAGCAAGGAAATGCCGTGAAGCCCGATACCAGTTGAAGCGGCAATAGCCGGGTCGGGTTGGAGGAAACCTCCAAGCACTTGCGGCGCGGCTTCAACGACGATCATGACGAAGATAAGAAGCTTCTGCAGCTGCTGGTAGGCTGATTGGTCTCGAGGATCGCTCGTGTCAAGCTTTATGATGTCCGCGCCCTTGAAAAGCTGCAGTATGATCGACGCGGTCACGATTGGACCAATGCCGAGCTGAACGAGGGAGCCTTGGCTTCCGGCCATTATTGCGCGGTAGAAGCCGAAAAGGTCCTGTGATGCAGGTGAAAGTCCAAAAAGGCGGACGTTTGTTAAAACGAAATAGATGAGTAAAACACCAATCGTCCACGTGATCTTGCGTCTGAAGTGCACGTGCCCTTCGGGCTTAGAAACTGCAGGAAGTTTCTGCAAGAAGGGTTCAAGTCTATCTATCGTTGGGTGCTCGCTCATGATTCACTGCGCTCAACTGATTACTAGTCGATCACTGGCCTAGAAGGTCACGGCTCTGCGATTTTTGCTTTCCCGCCTGCTGATTCCAACTTCTCTTGCGCTCGTTTCGAAAAACTTCTTGCAGTTACGATAAGCGGCTTAGTTACACGGCCCTTTCCCAGCACTTTGTCGACATCGAGCGTGATGTAATACTTGCCGGTGCGCACCTTAGCCTGCTTCAGTTCCACAAGTCGCTCAGCAGTTTCGTCCAGAGCACCTATGTCAATCACGGTCGGGTACTTGAGCACCTTTTGTGGCCTTGCGAACCCATAACTGCCATAACCCCGGCCAAGCAAAAGTTCCTTTAAAAAATGGTGCTTACAACCGCCTGCGTGGCCACGCCCTCCTCGACTTCCTGCTCCACGACGGTTCTTATGAGTGCCGCCGCCACACGTGCGACTTCCTCGAAACTTCTTGGCCTTGTTTTTGGCACCCATTATCTACCTCATTTTGAGAAGCAATTCGTTGATTTCACTGCCGTGAAATCCAAGAACACCTTCTGGAAACGGCTTTTTTATTCCCCTATGGCCTTTGCGCGGCGGATGGAGCCTTAGCACAGGTTTCAGGTCAGGCACATCCTGCAACGTCGCCGTTCCGCTGACAACGGCTGTCGCTAGCGAGTTTATGTCATCAAAATCGGTGCGGTCTTTCAAGTACTCATTAGTGAGTCTCATATGACCCGCTAGCGCGCCCCTTCTTTCAAGCAGCACACCGAGGGTTGCACCGTCGATGGTGCCCCACGCCACATAATCTTTCACCTTTTGGAGCATGCCGTTATAATGCGCGTTGTCCTCGACGAGAACGCAGTGATTAGTCCTACTGAGATTTAATAACTCGAGCGTGCGCCGTACGTCGGGTTTTGTCTTTACCGTCCCACGCATCTTAACAACGGCGTACGTCATTGCGTTCCACCGCCGATTCGCACCGTTGTTGTTGCCTTGAGCGCTTCAAACGTAGCGCTAGCAAAGTTGATAGTCGTACGTGTTTGTCCTGACGATCGCGTCCACACGTCTTTTATACCTGCAAGCTGAAGCACCTTCCGCGCGGTGCCGCCTGATGTTATGCCAAGGCCTCGTGGCGCTGGTTTCAGCACAACGGTCACGGAGCCCGTCTTGCCTCGGACGGTGTAAGGAACGGTATGCTCTTCTCCGCAGCCACATTCCCACGAGCCACAGCCGCGATTTATCTTGATGAGATTCAGCTTAGCAGTTTCAATTGCTTTCCGTATGGCGGGTCCCGCTTGCAGATCCTTGGTTTCGGCGAAGCCTATGTATCCATCGCGATTGCCGATTGCCACCGCGGCACGAAACTTCACGCGCCGACCGGAATCCGTCATTCGCTGCACCATGTTGATATCTAAGACCTCGTCTGACAGCTCAGGCAAGAGGACATCGATGATTTCGGGTTCCTTCATCGGGTGCCCAGTGGCTACAGCATCGTCGAACGTCGTTATTTTGCCCTCATAAACAAGGCGTCCTAATCTCGTCTTCGGTGTCCATCCCTCTTTCCTTTCAGCCATTGTGTGCCCCTGTATCCTCTGTTCGTTCCTGCGCAGCGTGCTCGATTATATGTTGCTTCACCGCGTCAACATGATTAGGAAGGTCTTTGGGATCTAAGCCATAACGCGTGAACCGCGTTGGGTTATCGGCCGCATACGCGACAATATGTTCTCCGTGCAGCCTAGCAGGCACCGGAAGCGGCTCACGACTGTGCGGAATGTCGAGCCCCACTTCAACGGCGCCCTGCAAGGCGGCGTAAATTCGCGATCCTCGCGAATTTACACTAAGTCCCAAATCGAGCACCCCTTTCGAATGGCCAGCTGCAAGCGCTCGACTCGCAAAAAGCAGCCCGGTCAGGTACGCAGCAGGCGTGTTCCCAGTAGCACCCTTGTAGCCGAGCTTTTTTAGCTCCAGCGCGTTTGCAGATGTCAACGTCCGATCACCCGCAGTTCCGTGTTCGACAAGCTGCACGATCAAATTGCGTCCGGTTTTTCGCACGACGACGCGAGGCCATTCTGAAAGCATCAAACCTAACCGCTTATGGTAGTTCGTCTTTCCGTCTCGCCTCCGTCGAAAAGGAACCTGATATCGCGGACCGATCGCCATTATTTCTGCCTCCGCGTGGCCATAGCGATTTCAGCTTGAGTGTTCAGTACACTTACAGTTCGATACTCGCCACCTTTCGCCTTCCTATACATGCGACGATACGTGGTTCGATCGAGCGTGTTGTTGTCCCTCAAGACGCGCAGAGTCCTTCTCTGCGCTCGGATCCTGCGCATCCACAGCTGCTTCCTAGGACTTCGGGCATTTTTTGCTCCTTTACGAGTCCCTTGCCCGGTTTTATGGCCCTTCTTGCGCTTAGCATCGTTCCCGCGTGCCCGTCCGCGGCTGATGCCCTGTGCTTGCTTAGATTTCACGGTACCGTCCTTTATGAGCCCGCGCACATCTTCTCGGGTGATAGCGTTTGCGACGTCCGTGAGCTTGTCCGGATCGAGCCATATTCTGCTTTCCCCAACACCAAGCACCTCAGCAGCGAGTCGCTTTTGGTTCGATAGGCTGGTCACTGCTTCTCCTCCGTCGCAGCCGTCGTTCCATCGTCTTGGTCCGCGACCTGAGCTTTCAGTCCGGGATTGAGCACCTTTAAGCCCTTGGCAAACGCCCGCTCGAGAATGACTTGCTTCTTGCGGGCGCCGACCGTACGACCTATTCTGACGGCTTGCTGAGGCGTCGCCTCGTCCAGATCAGCTAGGGTGTTGACCAGCACTTCTTCGAATCCTGAGGGATGAAAACCCCTTATCGCGCTTGGTGCGCCGTATCCCACTTGCACGACCGGGCCCTTATCAGGAAACCCCCGGCGCATCTTGTTGAACAATCCGCGTGGTTTTCTCCAGCTCGGGCTTAGCTTCTTTTTCTTCTCGTAGTCGTCGCGCTTGAACCAGGGTTTGTCGTGCCGCTTACGAACGAGGAGTAAATGCTTGTGTTTGCCGCTGAATTCCTTACGCTTGAATGAAATTGACTCTTGTGCGAGTCGTTGTGCAAGGTCAGCATCGAGGCCTGCGCTTGTAAGTTCGTCCGCTGTTACGCCCTTGAGATCGTCCACCGTTCGGTACCCTGCCTCTATCAGGGCTTTAATTTGAGTGTCATCCATTTCATTCAAAGCCTTCATGTGCGTGCCTCTAGGCCCTTTTCAATGAGGTAGATGCCGTCTTGAAACACGCGCGGGTCACGCCCCTTGATCCGAGTCGCTTGCTCGATGTTCGCAGCGGTTTGTCCCACGTGTTCCTTGTCGATGCCTGTAACGATTAGCTCGTCGCCCTGAATAGCAACAAGAGAGCCCCCCATGACTCTAGCGGTTCGGGGCTTTCGTTCACCCAGAAAGTTTTCAATCGATACGACTTTTCCTTCTACCTTGACTTGGATCGGAAAATGCGAGTATACCAGTTTCAGCTTGTATTGAAATCCTTCGGTGACCCCGCTGACCATGTTAGTGATGTGAGAAGCGTAAGTGCCTACGATCGATTTTTGCGTCTTCTTGTCCAAGGTGGTCCCGACATACACCTTATCTGGCTCGACGCGTATGTCGATGTTTGGGTACCACAGGTCGCGTTCGAGTGTTCCGCGCGGACCCTCTACCCTCACAATTCCGTTGTGAACTTCGACCCGGACGGCGTCGGCGATCGGAACCTCTTTTTCTATGACTTGGACCACAGGTCACCACCTAATAGCAGTACGCTACTAGCTTCCCTCCGATACCCCGTTCTCGCGCTTCGATGTGAGTCAGTATCCCGGCAGACGTGGTCAGTATCAGGAAACCGAAGTTGCGCGCCGGCAAATACCGCTGTTCCCATTTCTCAAGATCAGTTGTGTGAACAGAACTTCGCGGTTTGATCGCGCCGCATCGGTTGATATTACCGAGCAGCTCGATCTTGAATACGCCTGTTTTCCCATCTTCGACAAGCTCAAAATCGCCTATGTAGTTCCCTTGCTGCATGACGCGAAGCACGTTACCGATAAGCTTTGATACGGGCTTGATGCAGCATTCTTTCTTACCGACGCCCTCGGCGTTTTTGATCGCTGAAAGAGCGTTTGCGAGCGGATCTAGTAGAACCATGTTGCATCACCTCAGTTATACTTCTCAAACTGCATGTCGCTGGCGATCTCTCTGAAGCATTGTCGACAGAGGTATATCTGGTACTTCGTGACAAGTCCTTGCTTGCGTCCACAGCGCCTGCATTCATGGGCCTCACGCCGTGTTTTTTCGACCATTATCCCAACACCACGTTATACTTGTTTTGAAGGAAAGAAATTGCCTGCTCACGCGTAACTCGATGTCCAATGGGAACGCGTCGTTGCGCCGCACGACGCCGAGCGACGCGATAGCCTGGCTTCTTGAGTGATACAATTACGTCCATGCCAAATATGCCTATTTGGGGGTCATAGGTCATTCCTGGGAAATCGGTGTGATCGACGATGCCGAATGACACGTTGCCGGTCTCATCAAACTGAAACTCGTGCACGAAATTCTGCCTAGTTTCAAGCGCGCTGTGAAGAAACGCGCTTGCTCGTTCTCTTCGCAGAGTCGTTTTGCATCCTATTGCCTGACCTTTTCTTATCCCGAATATGGGTTGAGTCTTCTTTGCTGACGTTCGCACCGTGGCTTGCCCGGTAAGAGTTTTTACGATATTCTCCGCGTTGATCAGCTTTTGGCCCCCCTCACCGACACTTATATGAACGGTCACCTTGTCAAGCGTCGGCTTCGTCATAGGGTTATCAGTTTGTTCTTGTTCCGCACGGGCGTTAAGCACGATCAGTCACCACCGCTGCCCGTCGCAAAGACGTAGTCGTCTATGGTCTCAAATTGTTTGCCGTCTCGCTCAATTCGTACCATATTCGGACGCGAGCTCGCCATCTTCCTTACTTCTACTATCGTGCCGGTCTCACCAGAGTGTTTTCCTCCCACGATCAAGGCTTTGCTGCCGGCTTTGCGCTCATACCGGTCAACAACGCGGTAATCAGGCAGTGAAAAGACAAGTGAGTCACCAGTGCTGTATTTTTCTTTCATGAGTACATTCGTCCCATCGTGCAAGTTGTACTGAAGCTTGCCGCCTCTCACGACCGTAATGTTGTCAATACGGGCCAGCTTGCGCTTCGCGTCCTCATCGCCTATCTGAGTTAGCTCGTACTTGCCGCGGGGGTTGGGGAGCATGCGGTAGCTTTTGCCGACAGTCGCAAACACGTCGAACAGGCCGACATGCGCTTTGTGCCTCTTCACCACGCGCCCGTTCACCGTCACGCTTCCGTTATGCAAAATCCGCTTCGCCTCTTTTGCGTTGTCGGCGAGGTGCAATATGTCTCTCAACACGAGTAATATTGGAACGGCTTCTCTCGAGTGTGCGCCGGGAGAAGGAGCGGTGACCCAGTGACTTGTCTTTTTTGCGATTGGCCAGCTTTTTGGTGCGGAGATTCTTTTTTGATGCACGCTATTCCTCCTCTAGTTTACTGGTCCTGAGTTTGTCTTTGAGCTCAAGCTTTGTAATTATCACGTTTGAAGGATGAACGGGTCGTGCCACCTCAGACCCATCGGCCTTGTGCACCGTTATGCCGTCAATTTCGATCGACTCCTCTTTGAGGTTAACCTTCGCCACCTTTCCTTCACGATCGCGGGAGTCCCCACGAAGCACCTTTACTGTGTCTCCTTTCCGTATTTGAACCCTTCGGCGCTTATATTTATCCGCAAGCTTCTTTTCGAGCGGCGCGTGCAGATACTTCTGACGCACGTGGAGAGGAGCATCAATTCGTGCTTTCCGCTGTTTCCGCGGTTGCTTAGACGTAACTCTATTTACCAATCTGAACCCTCACACTATCATTTGAGCGACCGAAGCAATCTTGCCGAAGCGTTCTGCGACTTCGCGGGCAATCGGCCCCTTGATCTCAGTTCCGCGGGGCTCCCCGTTATCATCGGTGATGACGGCTGCGTTATCTTCAAACTTCACTCTCGTCCCGTCAGGCCTTCTGAATTCCTTTTTCTGCCGCACGATCACAGCCTTGAGAATCTGTCGGCGCATGTCAGGCGCCCCTTTTTTGACCGATACTATGACCATCTCGCCTAATCCCGCCTTGGGTTGCCGCCTCTTGACCCCCCGATACCGTTTGACCGCGATAATCTCAAGGGTTCTTGCCCCCGTGTTATCGACGCAGTCAATTTTCGAGCTCGTTGCGAGCGATCGAGGAATTTTCGCCTTCAGGCTCTTCATAGTACTTTAATCACCACGAACGACTTAGTCTTGGACAACGGCCGGCACTCTGCTAGGCTAACGCGGTCTCCCGTTTTTGCCGCGACGCAATCCGGATTATGAGCGTGTAGTTTCGACTTCCTCTTTTCGTACCTTTCGTACTTCGGAATGTATTTGAGGTACTCTCGCTGCACCACAACGGTTCGCGCAGTTTTGTCGCTCATCACCGTTCCGTCGATCACCTGCCCCCGCACAGAAAGCGTCCCGTGAAAGGGACAGTTGCTGTCCTTGCACTCCTCTGTGGGCGCAACTACGTCAAAGCCAATATTCGTTCGCATGTAGTCACCTGTTGTGCCATTTTCGAATACTCTTTGCAGCGCGGTCTTCGGGGCGTCCCACGACAAGATCTCCGGCTACTCGTACTTTATCGCCTTCTGGCAGCGTGAATTCAAATGTATTGCGGTGCTTGGCAGCCGTTTTTTCCTGTCCGCAACATTCTAATTTGAAAATGTTTCTGCTTTCGTCAATGATCCGCCCACTCAAGCCTACGGCGTCCTTGTTAGTGCTCTTCACCAGCGTCACACGCAAACCAATGAGCTCGTGATTCACGAAGTTCTGAGGAGTAATTACCATCTAGCACCTACGTACCCGCTCGTCGCGTGTTCTTCTCTTCGTTCATAATTGTGCGGATTCGAGCGATGGTCCGTCGGAGCTCCTTTGGTCTTCCCGGATTCTCTGGAGCGCCGCCTGCAGACACAAGCGCTCTCTCTCTTAAGAGCTCCGCGATCAGATCGTCAAGCTGCTTGCTTCGTTCATCCGGTTTCATCTTGCGTATCTCTTGGCTCCTCAGTATTGCCATTCGGCTCCACCTCTTCGTCTGGTATTTGCTCGATCAGTCGTATGTCGTCAGGAAGTTTAACTCCAGGAGGCACGATGAAGACTTTGACCCCGATGATCCCAAGTTTCCGTTTCGCAACTGCGTAGCCTTTCATTACCAGCTCTTCAGCAGGTTTTCCGCAGTGCTTTATGTATCCGGCGAGAAACTTCTCGGTTCGCGATCGCGGACCGGTGATCTTTCCCGCTAGGATTACTTCGCATCCAAGCGCACCGGCGTCCATAACCCGCTGGAGCGTCGATTGTCCTGCCTTTCTGAAATACCAGCCCCGCTCAAGCGCGTTAGCTAACCGGTGCGCCATTATTTGCGCGTTTAGCTCGGGAACTTCAATCTCCTGGACATCGAGCTGTGGGTTGTCGAGTTTGAAATTCGCATCGAGCTCTCTGGTGACTCGTCTGATCGTTTTGCCGCTTTTTCCGATGATCATGCCGGGTTTCTCTGCGTATAAAGTGATGTGCGTGCCAATAGGAGTGCGATTGATCTCCATGCCACCATAGCCTGCGCGCTCTAGCTCCTTGTTCAAGTACTCGTTCATCTGAGATCTCTTCAAGCCCTCCTCTATGAATTTTTTCTCAATCCCCATTTTCAAACTCCTGGAGCACGATTTCGACCGTTGCCGTGGACGTGTTCTTTGCGGTGGCGCGTCCCATCGCGCGAGCCATCCTGCCTTCAATGACGCGCCCCCTTCTCGCCAAACTGTGGACTATCTGCATTCGATCCGTATCGAGCCCTTTGTATTCAGCATTCGCTTCCGCGCTCTTTACGACCGTAAGTATGCCCCGGGCTGCTTTCTGCGGAAATCGGCCTGCGTCCCATCCACTTAACCCCGCGCGATGTCCGACGCCTGAATTGTGGCGCTTGAACGGCACGGGCTTCTTGAGCTCAATAATTCCTTCCAAATAGGATTTGGCTTCTGCGAGCGACTTTCCCCGCAGCTCCTTACATATCTCCACGCAGTGTCGCGGCGATACGTGAAGCTCATGGCCTTGCGAGCGGGCCGTTTTCTCGTTGTCAAACTCGACTGAATACTTTGTGAACGCCATTAGATCACTTCAGTGGAACGTATCTACTGGATCGTGTCGCTCCCACGCCCGGACCGCCGTGTGATACCCGTCGCCGTGTGAGCGCGTATTCCCCAAAGTAATGCCCTATCATTTCCGGCATAATCTCGACGATGGCGAACGTCTTTCCGTCGTGGACTCCGATCGAGGTGCCGAACATCTCAGGGAGAACGATCATGTCTCTCTGATGGGTACGGATGGTTTTGCCCTCTCGTATCTTTTGCAAAAGCTTTTTTTGATCTTCCGTGAGTTCTCTCTTGAGCTTTCTGCGTTGACGCGCAGGAAAGAGCTGAGCTAATCTATCGAGCTCCAGGTCCTTGAGCTCCTCAGGGGAATGCCCCCTATACGAGAACTCCTCCTTTCGGCGTGGCGCTTCTACTTTTCTTCTCTTAGCCATACTTTCACCAGCTCTTGGTTTGACTATCGTTTACCGGTGCGGCGAGCTGCAATGCTGCCAACTTTCCGGCCCGGTGGAGCATTTCGGCTGACCGTTTTTGGGCGGCCCGGATGCTGCCAACCACCACCGCCAAATGGGTGGTCTACCACGTTCATGGCAACCCCGCGCACACGAGGATATTTTGCTGCTCTTGAACGCATCTTGTGGAACTTCTTGCCCGCTTTGACAAATGGCTTGTCAAGGCGTCCTCCACCTGCCACCATTCCTATCATTGCTCGGCAATGCGGATGCAGCCATTTCATTTCGCCACTGGGCAGTTGCACGACAGTTTTTTGCACGTCGTGCGCGATCAGCATCCCATAGACGCCGGATGCCCGCGCGAAACAACCTCCGTCGCCAGGTTGCGATTCAATACTGCAGATCGGCACCCCTTCCGGGATTTCGGCAAGCGGCAGAATATTGCCAGCTTTGACCTCTGCTGACGCTCCGCACGCGATTTCATCGCCCACGCAAAGACCCTCTGGCACTAATATCAAGCGCTCCGTTCCGTCCGGCAACTCAACTCGCGCTATAGGAGCGCTGCGAGCAGGGTCGTGTAGGACTTCGACTACGCGCGCTTTCACGGCCTCATCCTTGTCAGCTTTGATCAATTTCAAGGCTGCCTTATAGCGGTGAGACGGTGCCCGATAGGTCGGTGTTCCCTTGCCCCGATTTTGCGATATAATTCTCTTGCCCATATCCCGACTCCGTTAGAAGATTCCAAGTTTTGATGCGATCTCTTCAGCAGAATCGTCGCTTGAAAGCGTAATAATAGCTTTTTTGAACCCTTTGGGTGTAACGAGCGTCTTCACGTCGACGACTGTGACGTCATAGATTTCTTCCACCGCTTTTTTTATGTCGTCTTTTGTATCTTCGACGTCAGCGATGAACGTGAGCTTGTTCTCTCTGTCAAGCTGAGCTGTCGCCTTCTCGGTTACATACGCGTGTTTCAACATGACGCTACCCTTTTCCCAAGGCATTTATCGCCGACTGGGTCCATATTGTTAGTCTACCGGCGTGCGTGCCTGGGGCTAGAAGCTCGACGTTTAACTGATCCACAGCTACAACATCAACTCCGGGCAAATTGCGCGCTGCCAACACGGGCCTCGTGCAGATGATGAGGACGCTCTTCTTGTTCTTATAGCGTCGGCCCCGCCGCTTGCCTTTCCCGGCACGCACGCGTTTACCGCGTTTCGCTTTCTCTACGTCTTGCCAGACGTTTAGCGCGGTCAGTACTTCTGCTATTTCGCTGGTTGTGACCAACTCTTCGAAGGCGTCCTCAAGTATGAGTGGAAGGGTTCCTTCAAACCGATGACCGCGCGCTTTGACTAGATCAGGTTTTGCGGTGGCTGCGATTGCAGATCGCATCGCTTTCTGCCTTTCCTTCCTGTTTATCTTGTCGAAAAATACCCTCTTTGAGCTTGGCGGATGTGCTTTTCTTCCGCCAACCGCTTGCGGCACCCGCGCGACCCTGCTTGAGTTCTTCAATCGCGGGACTTGCGCGACTCCGCGCCCCGAACCCCACGATTCCGCTGAGGTCTTAATGCCCGCCGTGGGCTCCGGCCCATAGGCCTGCCTCCTATTTGCCTGCGAAACGACGACTGCCTTTTTTATGAGATCTGGGCGGTAGAGTTCGTCGAAAAGCTCCGGAAGATCGATTTTCTTCCTGGCCTTTCCTTTCAGACTCAATAGTCGCCCCTTCATCTCATCTCACCCCTTGCTTCGATCGAACGCTCACGTAGCTCAGATCAGGAACCGTGTGTGCGGTTTTGTGTGGCCTGGTGGCCGCTCTCATTCTTATGAGCCTCTTGGCAGGTCCCGGAACCGATCCGTGGAGAAGAACGTAAGCGCCTCGAACAAGCCCATATTTGACAAATCCGCCCGCGGGAGTCACTACAGCTCCGTCCGGCCCGATTTTTAGTATTCGCTTATTGTACTCAGTTCTTTGTTGATAGCCCATCTGACCAAGTTGGGGGACCGTCCACCTAACACGCGCCGGGTTCCACGGACCAAGATTCCCGATGTGGCGCCCCTTGCCACCCCTGAACGCTTTTCTATCCTGGATGGTGACGCCCCACCGTTTGACCGGCCCCTGAACCCCCTTGCCCTTTGTCACTGCGATTACGTCGACTAGCATACCTTCTTTGAAGACGTTCCCAGCATCGATTTCTTCTCCCAAGATAGCGTCCGCGTATGTATACGCAGCGCTTGCATCGTCTCCACCAACAGGCACTTCCATCAGTTCAGGCACCTTCTTTGGGATGCCACTCACCGCCGCTGGCGAGGTATAAACCAGCACGCGGATCTCGTCCGCACCGTCGAGACCCCCATCCCGGCGTCCTGCCTCCTTGGGAAGCGGCCTGCGCTTCGCAACATCGCCTGCGATATTGCCGGCCCAAGCTTCGAGCACGATGCGCTTTCCATAGGGCGTCTTACGATACGTCCGTACAGCCGCTACTTTCATCGCGGGAGTTTCGACGACCGTGGCGGGCACGCTTATCTCCAAACCTTCAGTTGGGCTATTAGGGGAATCATCGACTAAGATCACGTGCGTCATCCCAGCTTTGTAGCCCGCGAATCCCAGTATTCGCGGCTCATCTTGCTCTGGCCAGGAGCGGATTCTCGGCACTTCGCTCTTTGCCCTCTTTCGGGGGCTGTAGGCGAGCGATCCGCGTCTCGGACGATGTCTTTTTGTCATTGGTTTACCTCATGTTGATTCGTGCAGCGCGATATTGAACACGCTCAACGTGGCCACGATAGCTTCTTCTGTGCGCACCGTCTCTGTCCCTTGCTGCGGAATCGTATTAACAACAAAGTCTGAAGCCTCCTCCAGCGATAGTCCCGCTTCCTGGAATAACGCTTCTACTCCGCGATTAGGGGCCCCAAATACGAAAGTCATCAATTCGGCGCTTCTCCTTCTTATTTCATTGTGTATGGCGGGACTTATTGGCTGTCCGTGCCTCGAGGTGGCTATGACCAACCCCTCCAACGCATCTGCGATGCTATCTACCACCCGGACCGAATACCCCCAATAACGCGGCGGCTTCTGAGTCAGTTCGACTTCAAGCGGATCTCGCGAAAAGATCTTAACTGTCACGCGCTCCCCTTTGCGTAATGTGGCTGTTCGCAAAAGGGCCGGGCAATCCAAACCGATTTCAACCCAAGCGCAGTCAGTTCCGACGTCTATCACAATTCCTTCTCGAATGTCATCACGCGGCCGCGCGTGATGAGGGGTCTTCAATGGGGGGACCACCCCGACGGATCTCAACTCATTTGAGCGCGGGAAAAGCAGCTTTCGAAGGTATTGCGGCGCCTCCATATACTGCAATATCGACGCGATGAATTTGCTGTCATCGTACGCAGCGTCACGGTAAACCGTAACACGTTGCACCCCAAATATTGCCGCCGCCCGAGCGACTTGTCCGACCTTGTATGTCTTTATTTTCTGATCGGCGGTTTCGATAGTCAAGGATGAGGGCACTGCAAGCTGTATCTTGGGGTGCATTTTCGCACATTCTGCGTCATAACGCCTGACCCGTGTAGTTTTTAAAAGTGCAACAAAGCTACTTAAAGGTTTCTGACGCTGCTGCGGCTCGCGTCACGCGATTCCGATACTCCTAAATAAGGTAAATCCTATATAAACGGCCAAGAATGGACGACGCCAGCGGCGCAGCCCAAAAGCTCCACGCTGCAACTTTTTCAGTAGTTGTCAATGTGCTTCTGCTCTCCGCGAAAATTATCGTGGGGGTTGCAAGCGGCAGTCTAGGAATGCTCGCCGAAGCGGCCCATTCGCTGCTCGACCTTCTTGCTTCGGGCTTTGCTTACACGGGCATCAGAAGCGCAAATAGACCACTCGACGAAGAACATCCCTACGGGCACGAGAAGTTCGAAAACTTTTCAAGCCTCGTACAGACCGCACTTCTAGGCGTTACAAGCATATGGATCTTCTATGAGGCGGGCCTGCGACTTCTCACAGGATTTGCTATCCAGATAGACAATACGCTTTATTACGCCATCGCCATTATGGTTTTTGCCATCATCGCAGATTTCTGCGTTTCAAGGTACCTGTTTCAAAACGCCCGAAAATACGGAAGTTCAGCCTTAGAAGCCGACGCTTATCACTTCTCAACGGACATCTATAGCTCAGCAGCTGTGCTTCTCGGCTTGGCGGCGGCCAAGTTCGGTTATGTCGTCGTCGACCCTTTGGCCGCGATCTTCGTCGCGATTATTATGCTTACGACTTCTATCCGGCTCGGGCGAAAAACGACTCGGGTCCTCGTCGACGCCGCCCCACCAAAGGAAATAACGTCAAAAATCAGAGACGTTATAACGGATAACCGCGACATAACTGCCTTCCACGATCTTCGGGCCCGGCAAGCCGGCAGCAGCATATTCGTGGACGTAAGCATCCATGTCCGGCCGAACCTTAGTCTTGAAGACGCTCACAACATCGCCAACAAACTGGAAAAAGACATAAAAGCGTGCGTGCCAAACGTTAAGGAGGCCATTATTCACATCGAACCGGAGACGTCAACGCGAGAAACGACATGATCGAAGTAGTTACGCCATCGAGAATTCATATCACCCTCATTGACTTGAACGGCTCGCTCGGACGCATTGATGGGGGCGTCGGACTCACTCTCAACTTTCCATCAGTGACGATCAACGCGCGAGAGGATGCTCAGCTTGCGGTCTCAGGAAATACAGCGTTCGAAAACCGAATAAGAAGGGCGGCGTCAGCGATCATGGCGCAGCACGACGTCGGGGGCGTAGCGATCGAGGTCGTCGACGAATTTCCTGCTCACGTTGGACTAGGCTCAGGAACCCAAGTCGCGCTGGCGGTCGGAACGGCGATAAGCGAACTCTACGACCTGCGCTTGACGCCAACGGCCATCGCACGATTGACGGGAGGGGGGGCACCTCTGGTATCGGCGTCGCGGCGTACGACCGGGGCGGCTTCATCATTGATGGAGGGCACAAAGGCAAGACGGCGTTCTTGCCATCGTCGGCTTCCGGAAAATATGACCCAGCGCCAATGATCGTCCGTCACGATTTTCCGGATTGGGCGATCATTCTTGCTATACCGAATCTACACGGTGCGAGCGACAGACGCGAGGTCGATATATTCAAACAAAAGTGTCCGCTGCCACTCACCGAGATCCAGGAGCTTTGTCACGTTATTTTGATGGAAATGCTTCCGGCAGTCGTGGAACGAGACATAGAAAGTTTCGGCCGATCGATCGATCGAGTTCAGATGGTAGGTTTCAAGCGCCGAGAGCTGGAACTACAACCGTTCTGCGCGCACCTCGTTCAATTCATGAGAGATAACGGGGCGCTGGGTGCCGGAATGAGTTCGTTTGGCCCCGCCGTATATGGGATAGCTGACGGAAAGCGGCTGCAACCTGCAGTTCAGCGTTACTTGGACGAAACTATCGGAGGGGCAGTCCACGCAGTAAAAGCGCAAAACAGCGGCGCGCGCGTCCGCGAGATCTCGTTGTGCTAACAGACTCCGGATTCCTCGCGAGGAGGTCAAAAGATTCGTATGAAAGATCTGAACGTCCCACTGTCGAAGGCGCAGCGACTGTTACTGATGACAGACGGCTCAGTTACGACTCTGCTCGAAGTGCTGACCGGGAAACCTGTTGTCGTGAAGACGTTGCTTCAACGGGTCGTCAGAGCGGACACCGAAAGAGCCGCGGCGTTGGACGTAGAGGAAGGCGACAACATAAACTATCGCGTCGTTGTTCTCAAAAACGACGACGATGACCGACCACTGATCTACGCCGAGTCCTACACACCTATCGCACGCGTGCAAAAAGAGTTCAGACGCGACCTAATGAAAGCTGACATACCGATAGGACGAATCTTGACGCAGCGAAGAATTGAATCACGACGGGAAATCAGAAGAGTTGATACCACTTCGAACGATGAGCTTAGCGACTTGTTTGGCGTCCCTCATAACGTGCCGCTGCTGTCTCGGACATACGATATCATTAGTCACGGAATGGTGCTAATGCGGATCACTGAGACGTTCCCTTCAACGAGTTTTGTAAAAAACCTGTGGAAGGCCCTTGACTATCGCCCGCCGAGAGCGCGACCCAAACTGAAGATATCAGGCTGTGTTCACTCACCGGAGCGCCTCTCCTCAACACCGTAACAGCTCCCTAGTCACCGCACTCTCTTCAATACCACGGCGATCACTGCCGCAAACAGCAACCCAAACATCGCTGACACAGTTTCGAATCCAGGCAAACGGTTGGAGCACGCTGACCGCCAGTGGGCGCTGTCGCATTCGTGGATAGGGTTGAAGCCGTGGACGCCACAGCAGACGAGGATACAGTTGGCGTCGGAGTCGATTGAACTGCGCCATAGTTCTCGACAGGTTTTACGAGAGGATACTTATCTCCCCCAAACGGGGTGTCTCCGATTCCGTTCCGGTCTACATCGGATCCGACATAATTTGAGTAGTAGTTACCGACGAATCCGCTAAAAACATTGCCGCCGTAGGTATAGTTGAGCTTCCTTGTGGAGTTGATGTTGTTCCCCTCTTGCGTGTAGAAATTGCTTTTCTCAGCCAAGAAGTTATTGAAATAAAACGTGTTAGCTTGTGAATCACCGATCAGCACGCCATTTTCTGTGTTTGCCTTGAAGGTGTTGCGCGAGAACGTGTTACTGTTAGCCCCATCGCGAAGACGCACCCCAAATTGCGCGTTCGAACTGAGCGTATTGTTTGAAAATGCGTTATTCGCTGAGTTGAATAGGGATACCCCGAAGTTGTCGTTGTTGCTCAATTCACAGTTCGTGACGTTGTTGGCGTTCGAGTTAAACATGTAAATGCCGTCACTTAGCGATGCATTCCCGCCGCCGCCTTTTTCATATGACGCTGTATTACCGGACAGTTTATTTCCTGATGACCCGTCCAAATAGATCCCAAAACCGTTGCTATTCAGGTTGTTGTTGCCTACCAGATTGCCCGTGGCGCCAGCTAAGTAGACTCCAAAAACGTTGCCATTCACCACACACTTGGTAAGTGCGCAGTTCGATGTGTGCGCAAACGTGACCCCCATTTTCCCTGCAGTTATGGTGAAACCCTGGATAGCAATGTCGCTACCGCTCAGCAGGAAAACGTCTTTGCTCGTGTCAGCAGCCTTGACTACCGTTGCTGAGGCTCCATTCGTGGAGACAACGGTGATAGGCTTATCAACTACGATATTTTCGACATAAGTTCCAGGCCCAACGAGTACGGTGTCGCCTGGCTGTGCAGATTTAACGGCTTCTGAGATCGTCTGATACTGTCCCCCCGCCCCCACTCTAATTTCAGCGGCGGTTGCCTTAGGGATCGCTGTCGATATGCACGCGGCCAAAATGATGCACACTGCAACTAACTGTAAGACTTTTTTGGCTTTCATAATTGCGGGCGAGAACCAAAATTCAGCGATTTCGGCGAGTTGAAGGACGCGCGGCGCTTAACAAACTCTTGTTTTTGCAGCTGACTCAATATATAATAGTATCTAAATCGCACGACTGTGCTCAAAACGTTCAGCGTCGCAACAATGAGCCGTCAGGCTTATGCAGAATGGGAGTTGCCGAGAAACAGAGTCTGAACTGCCTTCGTCAGTCAGAGAATATCGTTACGTCACGGTAATCTGCTGGGTAAATTCATAAGGCTGATACGTGCTGTCACCCGCAAAGCTCACCGTGAGCGTATGTCGACCTGCCGTTAAACTGTTTGTTTCAGCACTGGTAAGACTGAAGGCCACGGTTTCAGTGCCACCGCTTACTTGTGTCACTTGTCCAATTGCTTTATTGTCGATCTTAACGGTGACCGGAACAGAAAGTAGTTGAGCCGATCCTGTTGGCACTACCTCGAAACCCCAGCTTACCGGCGAGTTCCGCGTAATAGTAGGGTTTGAGTTGAAGGCCGGGGTGCCCTCAATCGAGGTGGCAATTTTCCCTGACGGTTGAGGTGATGCCGTCGGATTAGCGATGCGCTAGCGCTGGATGAAGGAGTGACGCTTTGGGCCGTTTTGACCGTTGGCGAACCTGACGTTGTCGTAGTTGATGCAGTCGTTGAGGAGGTCGAAGTATTTGTGCTCGCGACTTGTGGGCTAGTTTGAGTTGGCGAAGTACATCCAGCTACCACGATAGTGGCGATCACCGTCACGACCACTAAGAAAGAGAGACAACTTTTCCTCGTGTTATTTGCTCAGACAGCCTAAGTACACGCGCCTCGTGTTATTTGCTCAGACAGCCTAAGTACACGCGGGTCCACATATAAGAATGACGATAATCCTCGTTGACTGTCTTTTTACAACTTGTGCAACGTCCCGCCTAATGCACCTAGACTGACGTTAAATGCCGCTGACGGACGCCCAAGCTTACCACCTGCGTTAGGTCCCCTGCCAGAGGGCGCCGTCCGTGCCGCAGACAAAGACGTCGATCTGACCAGTACCCGGTGACGTCGCAGCGGGTGACGAGGTCAGTTTTCCGCCGAGGTTTTCCCAAGCGGACCACGCGCTGCCGGTAGCCGACATATGGTACAGGGCGCCGTCCATCCCTTGTACAAAGAGGTCGAGATGACCTGAGCCCCATGAGGAGGCCGCTGGTGATGTACCGGCGGGAATCTGGCCGCCGAGAGAGGCCCAGTTGGACCAGCTTCCGGTCCAAGAGCGCTGATACAGAGCGCCGTTGGTGCCGCGGACAAAGACGTCGATCACCCCATTGCCTGGTGACGTCGCAGCGGGTGACGAGGTCAGTTTCCCGCCGAGGTTTTCCCAGGCGGACCACGCGCTGCCGCTATATGATTTATGATACAGGGCGCCGTCCATCCCTTGTACAAAGAGGTCGAGACGACCTGAGCTCCATGAGGAGACCGCTGGTGATGTACCAGCGGGAATCTGGCCGCCGAGAGAGGCCCAGCTGGACCAGGTAGCCCCTCCATTCGTGGTAGTCCTCTCATAGAGGGCGCCGTTGGTGCCGCGGACAAAGACGTCGATCACCCCATTGCCTGGTGACGTCGCAGCGGGTCCCGACGTTAGATAGCCGCCGAGGTTTACCCAGCTGGGCGACTGGACCCCGTTGTCTGACCACTGTTGGTAAAGGGCGTGGTCAGTGCCGGTGACAAACCAGCCGACCTGGGTTGTTGTCCCTGACGTAAAGCTGTACGCGGCAGGGCCGGTGCCTGCGAGGAGCTGCCCACCGATCTTTGACCATCCCCAGCCGCTGGCTAAACTGGCTAGGTTCGCTGGGTAATAAGTTTGTAGATTTGCGACTATC
The DNA here is from genome assembly GCA_963805115.1 of Methanobacteriota archaeon. Taxonomy (GTDB): domain Archaea; phylum Halobacteriota; class Bog-38; order Methanoflorentales; family Methanoflorentaceae; genus Methanoflorens. The sequence continues at coordinate 122,563 of CAWDSY010000012.1, read as the reverse complement.
TGTGGGAATCCCAGCTGTTCATATGCACCAAACGGGTTGGTGAGGTTGACACCATCCCATACGCAAAACTGATTAAAGCCGATCCCATTTGCGTAGGACCAATCTAGCATTGACTTGTAACTGGGCGAGCTACCGGTCAGGGAGTTGTCGAGAATCTGGTTGACGCCGCCGGGACTAGCGGTATTAGGCCACACGCCAGCGAGGATGCCGTTCTGGATGCCAACCTTAGCGGCGGCTATCGATCCGTTTTGCATGCTCGGCCACTCAGATGTGTAGTAGCTCTCCCAAAGGTTCTCGTTGGCGTGAAGATATATATCGCTCCAAAGCCCGCACTGATCGCAATTATAGTTGATATACTGCAAACCGAAGCTTTGGATATACTGCGGGTCGCCCGATCTGCCCGCCTCGGAGGCAACACATTTCCACCCGGCGTTTTTGAGTGATTGGAAGTAGCTGCTGAAGTGATTAATCGGCATCTGGGTCTGGGTCGTCCAGTCCCAAATGACGAATTCAACATCTATAACCGGCTGCATGCCAAGCGCTTTAATCGTATTAAGCTCGGTCTGGTACGTTCCACTGTCCGGAGCTATCAATATCACCGTGGAAAACCCATTTGCTTTAAAATAGGCAAGTGAAGACCCGTCATCTATCATCGAAGGCTGGCCCGCGATGGCGTACTGTATCAGGTGGGTTGTGGCTCCTGTTATATGGCTCGCTTGAGTCGCGCTTGCCGCCGCTTAGGCTCGCTGCATTTACCGTCGCCGCTGTGAGAGAGAGCGAAACCGCAGCCAGAAACAAAAAAGTCGCGCATTTTCTGCCACGCCGGCTGAGTGTGTGCGCGCGTGCGTTGCTGCAAGATAGTGACTTGTTCATGGCCTGTCCCGAAAAATCTGCAACGACGAACAACTCTGTGCGACCTGCGACGCCTAACCCATTGTTTTGTGATACTACTTAGCCTTTTTTGTCTTTACCGTTCGTTTTGGACCCGATGGGGCGAGCAACGCCTCAAATCTCGTTGATTTTTCGCTGAGGGACGAAAATGAGAGTGAAGCATGAGCGATTTGTCGACGCCTTGTCCCAAACGTTTATGACTCGCTAGAGCTCCGGCATACTCTCCGTGCTTGTTATACGCCCGATCGCCGAATTACCTGGCTTTTGAGCATACTTCAGGTGGCAGAGAGGCAACTACCGTAGTGCTTATCGAAGTGCTGTTATCCAGCGGCTCCAAGGCAGAGAGGGTCCTTGCGTGGTTTGCTGTTGATTTAATGCACAACGCTACTGATAACGAGACCTATCACGAGCACGATAAAACCTAACAGCGTTTCTTCCATACAGATCTCCCTTGACGGACGGACGAATCATAGCCCTTCCACCGTAAACTGCGCTGTGTACTGTGACGGTGCGCACTGCTATCCTCTAGTCAATCGGTTAGGAGCGTGTGTGTGCCAACGGTTAACTTTGCCGTGTCTGCTGGATACAGATACAGCTCTCCCGCGCCGCCGAACGCAGTGCGTGCCGGACACCCATATCCTCTTTCCTGATTTATCCTCCAGCAGCAACCAGCAGCTTGACCGTCAGCGTAGTAGTTCACTCCGCCCAAGGTCGTTTGCCGTCTGCGGCTTTAATCAAGTATCCCATTAGAGGATACAACGGATGGCATGATAGCTTAAGTGCTGTCGTTTAGCCGCGTTCTTCGTCGTTCTATGATCTTTTCCGGCTATTAACGGCGTCGACCTCAAAACCGGCCCAGTCGCGGCCCACGATCACCAAGATTAGAAGCACGCGAACACGCGAAATAAGCGCCGCGACAAACCCTTGCTTTCGTCGCGAACCGAATATTTAGTTATATCAAAGCGGCGCGAGAGGCCGAAAACATTCAGCATAACCGTGCTACGCTGTGGACCGGGAGACACTCGAGCAACGAGGACTCGCTCGTGGGTTAGAAAATCCTCAGCTAGCTGACCGTGATCGTAGCGGGGCTTGTTGAAGGTTGATGCGTGCTGTCACCGGAATAGCTGAGCATAAGCGTGTACGTGCCTTTCGGCAAGCCGCCACTAAGCGTAAAGTACGCTGTCTTGAAACAGCCGCTCGCGCCCCCCGAATTCACGTGTCCTATTGATTGGCCGTTCATCAGAACGGTGACGGTGCCCCCGCAAACGGTGATCCCGTGCACGAAGTCACCGGGATCGCAAAGTTTATAGGCTTCCCATTCGTGAAAGTTGGGATGAGGGGGCTATTTAAGCCGGTTGCTGCGATCGACGTAGGAATCTTGCCCGATGCTGGAGGTGATGCCGCGCAGTTGGCGTCGCGCTAGCGCTGGGTGACGGCTTGACGGCCGCTGACGAACTCGCCTTTGTCGTAGTTGACGCAGTCGTTGACGAGGTCGATGTACTTGAGCTCGTTCGACTTGTGGGCTAGTTTGAGTTGGCGAAGAACAGCCAGCTACCAAGATAATGGCGATCACCGTCGCGACCACTAACAAAGAGAGACGACTTTTCTTCATGTTGTTTGCTCAGATAGCGTAACTACACGCGATCCTTATATAATAATGACGATAACGCTCGTGAGCTGTCTCTTTACAGATTTATGCGCTTTGCACCAATGCACTTCGACGGTGACGGCGTTACATACCGCTGACGGACGCACACGCGTGCCCCCCCTTTAAGCTCCTCTCTCCCAGACGGCGCCGTCGGTGCCGCGCACAAAGACGTCGCTCACCCCGTTAGCCGGTGACGTCGCAGCGGGTGACGACGTCAGAGACCCGCCGAGGGATCCCCAGGCCGGCCACGCTGACCCTTGGAACGACTTGTGCCAGAGCACGTGGTCGGTGCCCTGTACAAAGGCGTCGAGGCTGTTTGCATTCTGCGCGCACACGGCAGGGCCGGTGCCGGAAGCAAGTTGCCCGCCGAGGCTGGACCAGTTAGACCAGGATGCCCCTCCGTCCGTGCTAGACCTATACCATAGGGCGCCGTCGGTGCTGCGCACAAAGACGTTGATCACACCATTAGCCGGTGACGTCGCAGCGGGTGACGACGTCAGATTTCCGCCGAGGGACTTCCACGACGACCACTTCGTGCCATCCCAGTGCGTATACCAGAGGGCGTGGTCGGTGCCCTGTACAAAGGCGTCGAGGCTGTTTGCATTCTGCGCGCACACGGCAGGGCCGGTGCCGGAAGCAAGTTGCCCGCCGATCGTTTTCCAAGACCCCCAAACGCCTCCCGACAGCTGCTTAGAGTAGAGAGCACCGTTGGTGCCTCGCGCAAGTACGTCGATCACACCATTAGCCGGTGACGTCGCAGCGGGTGACGACGTCAGAGACCCGCCGAGGGATCCCCAGGCCGACCACGCTGACCCTTGGAACGACTTGTGCCAGAGCACGTGGTCGGTGCCCTGTACAAAGGCGTCGAGGCTGTTTGCATTCTGCGCGCACACGGCAGGGCCGGTGCCGGAAGCAAGTTGCCCGCCGAGGCTGGACCAGGAGCCCCCGAAGGGGGTAGAGCTAGTCGGCGGGTAATACGTTTGTAGGTTTGCGACTACCGATTCTAATCCGCAAGCTTTGTAGTTGCTAAGCCCCTGAGGATCAGCGCCGCACCATACGTGGAAGCTGGTGAAGCCGATTCCATTAGCATACGACCAATCTAACATTGACTTGTAACTGGGTGTGCTGCCGCTAAGTGAGTTGGCAAGTATCTGGTTGGCGCCTCCGATATTATTCCACGCGCCGGCGAGGATTCCGTTCTGGATACCAAGCGCAGCGGCCTGTGTTGATCCATTTTGGATGTAAGGCCACTCTGCTGTGTAGTAGCTCTCCCAGCTGTTCGCGACCGTAAATGGATCCTTATACACGTTTCCCCACAGAGCACACTGATCACAGTTGAAGTTCACATAACCTTTGAAGTAATTCTTCAGATATACGCGAGATCGCCATTCCTGCCGCCTTCCGAGGCGACGTATTGCCAGCCGGTGTTTTCAAGTGATTGGAAGTAGCTGCTGAAGTTGGTAATAGGCGTCTTCGAGAGCTGCCCCCCGTTCCAAATGGGCGTCTCAACATCAATAATTGGCGTCATGCCAAGCGATTTGATCGTATTGAGCTCCGTCTGGTACGTTTGGTTGTCGGGAACGACCAAAACGACTGCGGTGAATCCGTGTTGTTGAAAATAGCTCAGAGAGGAGCCATCATCTACCATTGACGGCGGGCAGCCAATCCAATACTGTATCGGATGCGTCGTCGCGCCTACTAATGGCTGCGCTGCCGTCGCGTTCGTTGCAAAAGGCGTACTAATCGCAGCGTTTGCGGTTGTAGCGGTCAGAGTGATCAAAACCGTGCCCAAAAGTAAAAGATATGCGCACTTCTTGAAGCGCTGAGTCCAGCAGTGCATTCGGTCGCGCGTTTTGCTGCAAGACACTAACTTGTCCATGGTGCATCAACTGGCGGAAACAAGCTGCAACAACAACAGTTGCGAGTTGCGGCCCCTAAATGGGTTTATAAATCTTTTTGCGATCGTACTTAATGTTTGTTATTTGTCTTTTTTCGTTTTGGACTCTCTGGAGCGAGTAACGCCTCAAATCTTGTTGATATTCGCTGCGGGGCACAAAGGAAAACGAAGACTGAGCGATCTGTCGACGCCTTGTCCCACGTACATTTATAACGCGCTAGAGCTCCGGTGTACTTTCCGTACTTGTTATACGCTCGATCGCCGAATTTGCGGGCTTTCTGGCATACTTCAGATAAATGACTGAAAAGCCTAGAAACCACACGGGAAAAAGTATGTAGCTTCCGTAGTCGTGTACCGCCCACAGGGCGTTAGCGCCGTAATAATATCCAGCTGCGAACAACAACAGCAGCCTGACAAAGTTCTGCAGATACGTGCCGACAACCCCCAAAATAAAGAGTCCTATCAGGGCCTTATTTTGCGGTTTTCGGTCTATAAGCATGAGCCCAAAGATAGCCAGAAAGATAGCTAGCGAGTCACTTCCCGCGCATCGCGTATCGACTTGTGCAGCAATGCTGCTACCCAGTAGGCTGTTCACCGTGACGGTAACCCCATCCAAAGTGACTGGGAGCCCGAAAAGTTGCAGTGTTGATACGGAGAGGATAGCAGTTGCTCTTGCAAAAGGGGTCGCGAGCGTGCTTTCGAGCAGCACAGGAAAACCAACGGCAATTCCGAATAATCCCAGCAACATAAGGGGTATTTTTGACGCTTTTCCAAAAAAGAGCGTGAATTGAGCGACGATAACGAAGCCAATGGCAAAAAGAATTGCTGGAAGCGAGTCTAAAACGGCGGCGACGTAGTACAGGAAACCTAAGGAGGTGCCGACAAGCACTGCGCCAAATAGCAGCCATTTAGTGTCAGCAGCGCTGCGCGCGCCCTCCAGAATGTCGGTTCGCTTAATGTAAATCCACACGACGCACAAAGCTAGAACTGCCCACAAATAGAACCCATTTTGTTTAAGCGTAGCGTAATCTAAGAGGAGTGTGCTGTCGCCAAAAGCGCTCCTAAATATCGCAAACGTCAAAGCGAGACACGCAGACAGCAACCCTGCCTTTAGCACGACGCTTTGATTCTGCCTGAGTAGCGAAGTATCCATCGGTTTATTTGCCTCGCAGAAATCGCATCAGAAACCTGCAACTTGGTAGAACGACTTGTATTAACGACAGTCTTAATACCAAATACGGTTTGTGAAAACGTGTTAGATATACTTTTTTGTGGAAATGACGATGTCTAAAACCCCCGCCGCGATAAGAATTGACGTCGACAGCACACGAGATATCGCCCTCCTGCCTGAACTTCTCGACTTGTTGAAGCTTCTTGGCATCAAAGGGACTTTTTTCGTCACCACGGGCCCCGACAGGCTAGTGCTCAATCTCCTCAAGCACCTCGCTCATCCGCGAAGTTACGCGCAGTTCATCAAGTCGAGGCCGCTGAGATACGGGGCCTATAGTCTCAATGGTATCTTGCGCAGCACGGAAGTCGAAGCTGCATCACCAGAGATTCTGCAAAGAGTCAAAGAAGATGGACACGAACTGGGACTACACGGCTACGATCACTTCACGTGGATGGGCAAATTGCCAATGATGGACGAGAAAACCATCAAACACTTGATTAGCACCGGCATAACGGCGCTCGAGGCTGTAACTAAGGGCGCGGCTAAGAGCTTCGCATCACCAGGATTCACTGTTACAAGTGCTCTGCTTCGAGCTATAGATGCGTTTGATTTCGATTACTCAAGCGATTTCAAGAGCAACCGCCCTATACCTCCATTTTACCCCGAGGCAGGTTCGGACATGAGCGGGGTCTTAGAAGTGCCCGTTTCGATGGATTCGATCGGTGAGCTTTTCACGAAGGGGTTATCCGCAGACGAGATCAAAACGAGAATATCTGCCTGCGCAGATGTTTGGCACAGCAACCGATTACCGTTCGTGGTATATGCGCACCCGGCTTACGAACTAGGCTGCCAGAAGGGCCTCTTCGCTTCCGTCCTGCAAGATTTACACGAAGACCCGCGCTTTGAATTCGCAACGCTAGCTCAGATTGCCCGACAATGGAAGGTGCGCGTTTGAACTCGCTGAAGATTGCACACATCTATGAGCTCGGTCCGCAGCCGGGAGGGGTATTGCTCGGGGGGATTGAAGTTGCACTGCTTGAGCTGTCGAAATCGCTAGCAAAACTCGGGCACGAAGTCACGATAGTGAGCGGGGCAAGCAGCAGAGCCACTGAGTTTCGCATTGAAGACGTGTCAGTCAAAAACGTTGAACTTGGAGGCTCTATGAAACGCACGTGGGATCCTGCGAACCTAAGATTTGCCCGACAGGTCGCATTTCCGTTTGCTACGTTTGCTGCGGATCTCTCTGGGTTTGATATCTACCACGGCCACTTCTACACGTCAGGCGTGGCAGCAAACGTTTTGGCTCGAAAATATGGAGGAGCAGCGGTCAACACGCTTCACGGATCCTACTATGACGTCTGGCGTTACATAGAGCCTCCTATCGTCGCGTCACTCTACAGATTTGCAGAACGCGCGCTCGCCCCCGCTCTTGCGCGAATATCCAAGATCCAGATTCACACGGGCGCGTATTTCGCCAGCAGAGTCATTGAATGGGGCGCACCCGCCGACAAGGTGGTGACAATACATAACGGCTTCAACCCGCGCGCGTTTCACCCCGACGTTGTTCCTGTGGAATCCCTCTCTGACCAAACGGTTCTGTTTACCGCGCGAAGACTTGTCGAAAAAAACGGCGTGGACTACCTCATTTTGGCCATGCCGGACATCATCGCGCAACACGATGCCCAGCTTGTGATCGCCGGAGATGGGCCAGAGAAGCATCTCCTCGAAAGGCTTGTTGAGCAGCACGGCCTTCAAGACACCGTATCGTTTATAGGAGCGGTGCCGCACACAGAGTTGCCTCAGTACATTTCGGCATCGGATATCGTCGTGATCCCAAGCTTGATGGAAGCGTCTAGTCTCTTTTTGATAGAGTCAATGGCCTGTAAACGTCCGGTAGTCGCAACGAACGTAGGGGGAATTCCTGAGATTTTGAACGACCGCTGCGGCGTGCTCGTGTGCCCACGAGACGTGTTTGCGCTGTCACAAGCTGTGAATCGGCTCCTAGCTGATCGGAACCTACGAGACAATCTCGCAACAGAGGCGTACGCAGCCGTTAGAGGGGCCCTTACGTGGGATAACATCGCTCGGAGAACTGAGAAGGTGTACGCGAAGGCACTTCGCAGATGAGCAGCTAACGGTAGTAATCAGGGGCTCTTGCTTTTCTGTATTCTACGCAGCGCTTGCACGAATCAAGCGGGAGTATTCCAAAAGCACCGCAGTGCACGTATTTGGTTGCCCCGTATTGCTCGTATCCCATGAACGCCAGACAATCTATGTCGGGTTCAGTTGTGCTAGCTCCTAAGCCCATACATCCCCCCAAAAAATCGTTCATATTATTATTATTTATAAGTTGGCGCTCATTTCGTAAGCAAAACAGCCGTTAGAGGTGGCTCGCAGCGGTCAGGCTCGGGCTATCGTAACGAATCCAGTGTGACCGACTCGTGTCGCAGGGCGAGTACCTCTCTTTCCAAACTGCATTTCCCGCTCAATCACCTCAAACGTCTTGATTTGAGTAAAGCGCGCAAGCGCCCTGCGTGCTTCAAAAGCCTGCTCATAGAACGGGGAGAAGGTTGCGATAAACCCACCAGGAGCCAAATATTCCTTTACCACTCCGATTGCTTTGACGATTTCGTACAAATCGAGCGTGATGACGTCGAACTCTACCTCTGAGGTCATTTCGAGCACGTCGCCTTCAACGATATCAATGTTCGTCAGTCCTGCATGCCTCACATTCTGCGCAGCGCGCTTAGCAAAACCGCCGTTGATCTCGTACGAAGTCACGTGTTCGGCGACGCTTCCCAAAAAGATCGCTGTGATTCCCGACCCTGTGCCTGCGTCAAGGACGATATCGTTATTGTTCAAACCCGTATGAGCGACTATGATGCCGATGTCCTTCGGCATCATGGGCGCGCCCGTTCGCTTCAAGTGACGAAAATAGTCAGGAGCGCGGGGTCTCAGCACCTTGAATTCCGTGCCCAGGTGTGTGGTAATTATGCTGCCATACTCCAGAGCTTGCAGAATCTCGAGGTTGATGACGCCAGCGTCGGTGTGAAGCTCTCCCTCGGATCTAACTAAGAACTGCCTTTCAGCGTTCGCGACAGAGACCAAAAGTGCGTTCTCTATCATATTTTGCGGCTACTGCCCCTTCAACTTGAGAATGGCATCAGCGAGATCTCCTCCGGAAGTCAGGAGGGCTTCTCGCGCAGCATCCTCGCTGACTCCAGCCTGTTCTGTAACTATCTTGACGTCTTCGTCGTTCACTTTCACACATTCTGTCGGCTCCCCGGATATCTGATAGTTCTTGGTTCCTTGCGCCGTCATCACGGTCACCGTTGCGTCTTCGAAAATGAGTTCTTTGTCAGAAAGCTGGATGATCACCCGCTCAACGTTTTCCAACTCTTCGACGTCGATCCCCATTTGTTTCATCATCTGCTGTAGCTTTTTGGGACTCATTCCCCGCATACCTGGAATCATAGAATCACCCACGGTAATGACACATTCAAAGGATTTTTACGTTATGGTGCAGAATTCGAAAAGTCGAAAAGCAGTGTGGGTCGTCAATCCGTCTTACGGAACCCTTGCCTCGTTTTTACTGCCACTCCCTTGTTTAACGCACACATCTCTAGTGGGCTCAGGAGGGCCCGGCCTGTCGCTAGTAGCGCGTCGCGTTCGTCGACTAAGAGCACCTCGTCCTGCGCCCTCAAATCAGGATCAGCACTTATCACGTGTTTTGCAAAGGCCGTTTTTCCCGCCCCGACGAACGGCGCAGATTCGGCGTTCACGATAACTCGCAGCTTCGGATACGAAAAACGTGCGTGGAGTCGACGTGCTCCTAATTCGCCTAACGTGAAAAGTCCGTCAGACGCACGCAATGTTGCGACTCTAATTCCGCCGTCGAGAACCTGACTGACCCTTCGTGTTCGCGACAGCGTGAAAGTGACCGTTTCTGGAAAGAGACTCTCTCCGGCACCAGACCCGAACTGGTAATCTGCAATGATCCGGACGCGTCGCAGCACAAGCGTTATATCTCTACGCTATGCATTTTAGGTTTATGCCTCTCGAGCCGTTATCTGCTGAAGAGATGCGGCGCATCGACGAAAACTGCGTTGGGCTCGGCATTTCCAAGCTGCAGCTCATGGAAAATGCGGGAAAGGCCGTTGCGGAACGCGTAAGGCACCTCTGCAAAGGTGCACGCGGCTCTTCCAAGACAATAGCTATCATCTGCGGTCTAGGGAACAATGGGGGCGACGGCTTCGTTGCGGCTCGGCATCTGTCGCGCGAATTTGCCGTTCACGTGGTGTTAGTCGGCCACGAGAAAGCCCTGAAGACTGAAGAAGCACGAAAGAATTGGAAGATTTTGGAACGTTTAGATCATTCGGTAACGCTTTGTCAAGGCGCTTCAATTTTTAGCGCGGAAAGCCCTCTCACGAAGTTAGAAGGTTATGACCTTCTTGTCGACGCCATTCTTGGAACCGGGCTGGCAGGGCCCGTGCGCGAGCCAGAACGAACCGTCATTCACCTAATCAATCAAGCAAAAATCAAGAAACTGTCAGTCGATGTGCCAAGTGGCTATCGCACAGAGACTGCGGTCGAGTCAGATTATCTGGTCACCTTTCATGGCCTCAAAGCTGGCACACGATCAAAGGGAACCACAGTTTGCGATATTGGGATTCCGCTAGAAGCGGAACTATGCACTGGCCCGGGAGATTTGTTGCTGCAACGGCGCGCCGAAAGTCACAAGGGCGAAAATGGGCGGGTGCTTATTATTGGCGGTGGCCCTTATCCGGGCGCGCCAACGTTTGCTGCTATGGCGGCGATGAGAAGCGGGGTCGATATCGTGACTGTCGCCTCACCAAACGCTGAAATCATAGCAGGATTCAGTCCGAACCTCATAGTTCGAAAGATAGGCGTCGACCGATTCACCACACGAGACGTTGAGAGTCTGATCGAGCTAATTGCCCAGCACGATTCCGTGGTGCTGGGTCCTGGTCTCGGTGCTGACGCAGAGACGATCCGAGCTGCAAGCGCGCTAATAACTGCTTCTAACAACCTAACGCTCGACGCAGACGCGCTCCGTGGCCTTGCAAGCTCAGAGTATGAGGGGGGCAAAATAGCTGTCACGCCACACCTTGGCGAGTTTGCAGCTCTGACGGGTGCCGTAGTTCCAAGCACGCTTCAAGAAAGAATAGAGGCGGTAAAAGCTTTTTCGCGAGATTGGAGCGTAGTAACGCTGCTAAAGGGTCGCATCGATATCATCTCAGATGGAACGAAACATCGGCTCAACAAGACCGGTAACGCCGCGATGACGGTCGGGGGTACTGGCGACGTCCTAGCAGGGCTCGTTGGCGCTCTCTCAACGTCCCTAGATAAAATGCAAGCAGCTTCAGCAGCTGCTTACCTTAATGGTCGTGCCGGCGACTTGGCATATTCCCGCTTTGGATACAGCCTCTTGGCAACAGACGTTATTGACTGCATTGCAGACGTTTTGTCTGGAAGATCACAATGATTGGCGCTCCGCGCCCCTGCGAGTCGCCACGTTCTATGTAGCAGCGAAGTGCATAATCCAACTAGAATCAAGCGAAAAACCAACCCGAAGAAAGACAGCAAACGAAAACTGTTGAAGTGATACCGCTCAGCAGCGGGCTGCCAGTGCTCACTGCTTGGGATTTGACGATGCGCGTGCGCTCGCTCGCTTGACGCCGAGGTAGACCCACTGGTCGTAAATGCTGGTATCGTCTCGGTTGTCGATAATTTCGCCTTCGATGCCGCAGTCTAGCATCGTTTTGTAAATGAAATCAGCCTCTTCTTTCTTATGCACGGTAAACAGCAAAATCCCCTCACTAATGACCCCAGCAGCCTCTGACAATATCTTCTGCCAATCAGGTTTGTTGAACTCGTAAATGGACCCCAGCATGAAGCCAGCGACGCATCTAAACTCGTGGTACTTGGCGAGTTCGTATTCCGCTAGGCAACGGGCGTCCATCACCAGTGTGTTTTCTTTACTAAGAGCGCCGTAGAATAGCCCCTCACAAACTGCGCATTTATCGTTATCTATCGCATACACGTCATATTCAAGCTCGCGGAGCGCAGCGGTGGCCATGCCGTTCCCACAGCATACCTCCAGCATCTCTCCCGCATTCAAATCGTAGAATAGCTCGATTTTAGTCTTAAAAAGCAGCTGTAAGCGCTCCTGACGCTCAGGCGAGTATGCGAGTACCTGAGCTCGTCTTCCGCCGTAACATTCACAGGATTCACCGCTCACTAGCAGGTCGCACAAAAGTGCGCATACCGCCGCGTGAAAATCGGCTGCCTCGATCCCAAAGGATCGCTTATTGTCGGATTTGGCCCCATGATAGAGCGCTCTGGCATAGCTATCGAACTCAGGATCAAACCGGACTATGTCGGTGACTAACGTCCAAAAATCCTGCTTGAAGACAATTCCGCGTATGTGCCCGTCACAGACAAACGAAACGATCGCGTCAATTGGTGAGTCGAGCATCTCTCGAAGAAGATACTTCGAGAAAGTAGTATCTCTCAGGCCGGCGTACGTGTCGTCTACGAGTAGTACACTTGTCGCGTTAAGCAGCTGCTTCAGATCCATTTCAATGACTCTCGTGTGCGCTTCCGACCGCGTCTTCAAGTGTTATGCCTTTCCTGGCAAGGTAGCCGTCGATTCCGTCCGCCACACTCTTAAAGATCAACAGATCTCTGGCCACCGCCGACCCGATCTGAATGGCCTTCGCTCCTGCCATAACGAGCTCCAGGGCGTCCTCGTAACTGCTGACCCCCCCGACCCCGACAATAGGGATCCTAAGGGCTTCGTAGAGATCGTAAACACATTTCACCGCTACCGGCCTTATCGCACCGCCTGAAAGTCCGCCAAATGCGTTACCCAAGACAGGCCTTCCGCTTTCCACATCGATCGCCATTCCCTTGACGGTGTTTATCGCCACTACAGCGTCAGCTCCACCTTTTTCTGCTGCGTGACCTATTTCCGTGATATCAGTCACGTTAGGGGTGAGCTTGACCCATACAGGGAGTTCGACCTGTTTTTTCACGGAGCGTGTAATAGACTGGACCAGTGCCGGCTCTGCGCCAACTTCGATTCCGTATCCCCGGGCGTGGGGGCAGCTTAGGTTAAGCTCGAGGGCGTCGGCGAACCGGCAAAACGTTCTGGCCAGCTCAACGAATTCGTCTGCGTTGGCGCCAAATATGCTGACGATTAGTGGTTTTCGTTCGGCTTCAGCAATGAGCTGCTCAAGTTCATCGGTAAACGCGAGTCCCGCGTTGGGTAATCCAAGCGCGTTGAGAAACCCGGATGAGGTCTCAACGAGGACGGGTCCGGGATGACCTTCGCGAGGCGTGAGACCTACTGACTTCGTCACTACCCCCCCCGCACCGCACGTCATGATACGCCTTAGAGAAGATGCGGTAGATCCCATAATCCCTGCGGCGAGCATCGTGGGGTTACTAAACGTCAGTTTGCCGATGCGGACGTCCAATTCATCACTTCCAACCGACAAACTATAAATTTGCCCCAAGATATATAGAACCGTCTATCGGCACTCTTAGTAAGCGCCATCGCACCCGTTGCGAAGACTAGCGCAACTGACGACGAAATGAGCTATGGCACACATCAAAACTTGGTTTGGAGATATCGAACTGCACAACGACGAGATCGTCCGCTCGCAGGTCTTGAAGGCAGACATCGACGCTATGGCACAGCGCTTACAGCGAGAGGACTTTGCCGATTTCGATAAGGAATGTAGAGGTCGTCTCAGGGAGATTGCGATCAAACTTCAAGTTGTCAGCTCCGAGCGCGAATACGTTTCACTACTTCGCGCTATTATGATACAACGCGCGAAGGAACGGATAGTCACAGCGTTTGCGCAGCCCGACGCGCGCATCATCCAACTAATCGATGGTATCGACGACATTGATGAATCGATAAACTTGCTCTCTGAACGACTTTCGGAGTGGTGTTTGCTCACGTCGGAGACGTCTATGCCAGAGGACCTACTGGAAGCTTTTGTCTCCTCACCTTCCGCACAGTCACCGCTGGCGCAAGAATTTGCCGGTTCCATAAGCCGACTTTGCGAATTGAGACAGGAAATAGCAAACGCCATCGAGCTTGAAATGCGCACCGCTGCCCCCAATCTCTCCACACTCGCTGGTGAACTGCTCGGGGCGCGATTAATCGCTCGAGCAGGTGGCCTAGGATCACTCGCAAGAATGCCAGCTAGCAGGATTCAGGTAATGGGCGCTTCTAAGGCGCTATTCAAGCATATAAAGTACGGCACAAAACCGCCCAAGCACGGAGTTATTTTTCAACATCCGCTCGTTCGCGGCAGTCACCCGAACATCAGAGGAAAGATTGCAAGAATCTTGGCTGCAAAAATAGCCATTGCGGCTCGTTTAGACTTCTATTCAAAAAGGGCCTATCCTGAACTACTAAGCCAAGTGGAAAAACGAGTTGGCGAACTGCAGACCGCGGAGCGCAACCCCAAACAACATGAAGATAAGACGCCATAAGGTCCCTGGAGTTTTTTTACTGGACAAGCAGTTAGCCACGAAAGGCGAAGCCCTGTACGGGGAGAGGACATTCGACGGGTACCGGCTCTGGAATCCGCGAAGGAGTAAGCTGGCAGCATTATTGACGAAGCAGGCGCAAGTGCCTCTGGCGCCTGAGCAGATTGTGCTCTACTTAGGGGCCGCATCGGGAACGACTGTCTCGCACCTAGCCAACATTGTTTCACTCGTGTATGCCGTAGAGTTTGCGCCACGCGTGGCACGGGACCTCGTTCGTTTGTCAGAGCGCGTGACGAATATCGTCCCCCTGATTTCAGATGCTGCGCAACCTGACTATGGACCTGTTGTCGAACTTGTTGATCTGCTGTACCAGGACATCGCACAGCCGAGACAAGCTGAAATCGCTGTTAAAAACGCCGAATTGTTCTTGAAACCACGCGGCTACGCTTGCATTATAATTAAAGCGCGAAGCATCGATGTCACGGCGAAACCCAAAACAGTCTATAAACGAGAAATCAAGAAATTAGAAGAGCTATTCGACATTGAGGCCGTCCATGAGCTCGAACCGTTTTATAAGGCGCACGCAGCAGTCATTGCACGCTTAGCTTGATTGCGCAAGAATTATTATAGCACACAGATCGCAGCCTACAGTTTCTTCTTTTTGCCGCGTGCGATTCCAAACCGGCAAAACTTTTTAACGAATCACGTGTATGCTAGTTACAGTTCAATAACGAGGATAAAATGGCACGCAAACCAGCTAAGATGTATAGAAGGGTTACAGGACCCGCCTACACAAGGAAGTCATATATGGGGGGGATCCCTGGAAGCAAGATTTCACAATTCGATACCGGCAACCTAAGTGGCGATTTCAAGGTGGCAGTTTCACTCAGCGTTGATGAACCGTGCCAGATACGACATACTGCGCTGGAAGCCGCCAGGATCGCAGCAAACCGTTACCTGATGAAATCAACAGGCAGGCTGAATTTCAGGCTGAAGCTCCGCGTCTATCCGCACCAAGTGCTGCGAGAGAACAAGATGGCCACCGGCGCTGGGGCCGATCGGGTTCAGGATGGGATGAGGGGGGCATTTGGAAAGGCAGTAGGAACCGCCGCCCGCGTAGCCTCTGACCAAAAAGTGTTTACGGTGTTTGTAAATCCTCCTAACTTTTTAAAAGCCAAAGAAGCGCTGCGTAGAGCTTCGATGAAAGTGCCACCGCCGTGCAGAATTGTCATAGACGAAGGGTTTGAGCTCATCAAAGCGTGACGCTAGGCTGGCGGGACCGCTGTAAACTGTGATAGTTAGAAGAAGGTGCATAATACGGATAGTTATGAAAACTACTTGGATCGCGGCATAAAAAACCTGCCTCAGACAACAATAGCCGCGGAACGTTTTTCGATACCCCTGCCCCGGGTGTTTATCGAAGGAAGAATGACTGTTTTTGAGAATTTCAGCGAAATCAGCGACGTGTTAAATAGAAATCCTGAGCACGTGCTCAAATTTCTATTGCGAGAACTCGGAACTGCAGGCAAGGCGGACGGAGGGCGGGTCATTTTTCAGGGCAGATTTTCGCAAGAGATGATAGCCGCCCTCATCGATGATTATGTTGCGGAGTACGTAATTTGCTCAGAATGCAATAGGCCAGACACACATCTAACGAAGACCGATAGAACGGTTATGCTAAAGTGCGACGCGTGCGGCGCTCACAGGCCCATACGGAAACGATATGTGAAGAAGGAAAGCGCGGCCAGTGCGCTTGAAGAGGGAAGCGTTTACGAGGTGCGGATCGAAGCCGTCGGCAAGCGAGGAGACGGGATAGCCAAGGTCGGCAAATACTCGCTGTTCGTTCCTGGCGCGCACAAAGGAGACACCGTAAAGGTACGAGTCAAGAAGATCTCGGGTACTCTCGCATTCACCGAAAAAGTACCGGGTTGAGACGATCTAGAGACGGCCTTGAGGCACACGGCCGTAATGCGCAAACCAGCCATTTCAGTAGATTCTTTCGCTTCACCGGGCGCCCCGCTGTACAGGCAGCATCGACGTGCTAAGCGATGCGTGAACGCTGGGTTTCTCGCCCCATTTTGCGCGCGCCGTAATACCTAGGTCGATTGTGGGTTGTGAGGACCCCATGCACCGAAAACGATGCATTTGGTTGGCTCAGAATTTAGGCCTCTATTCAGACGAAAGAAATGCAGCGTGCTCATTGAGGAGGCCCTCCAAGCGGACTTATACGAAGAAGAGCGATTGTCGGCGCGATGCATCTACGGAAGGCGCGCCGATTCTCGTGAAACCCTGCGCCATAGTACCCAGTCAGCTATTTGTTGTCCTACAACGATGGCAAAGAAACGTGGAGCGCTGGGCTCCACACTGGCGGCGTTTACTCTCGCCCGACCTTGGACTATTTGAAAACGACGAGGCTCTGCCGAGACAAGAAGGACGATGAGCGGGCCGGCGAAGCTCAGGGAATCACTGAATAACAAAGAACGGTAAGGACAGATAATGTTCGAAATAGTGGCCTCAATATTGAGCGAAGGAACTATTTGTGACGATTGTCTGGGGCGTCAATTTGCAAAATGTTCGACGAACCTCACTAACAAGCAGCGAGGACGGGCTATCCGAATCGTCAAGGCAATGCTTGACAACGCGCCAGTGAACACCCAAGAGTGGGAAGATGCTTATGGCAAGTGCTGGGTTTGCGGAGGCCTGTTCAATAATCTGGATTCGTGGGTTGACCGATGTCTCGAACAGCTCCATCACTACGAGTTCGCGAATTTTCTGGTTGGCACTAAACTGACTGGCAGACTTGCTGAGAATGAAGAAATACTGTGGGCTGAGTCTAAAACGACGACAGCTGAGCCGCTCAAATCAGCGTTAAACAGAGAATTGGGCAAGCGTATCGAGCTTCTGACCGGCAATCAGGCAGAATTCAGCAGACCAGACATCTTGCTCATAGTCGATTTGGCCCGAGACAAGATTGAGATTCACGCGAATCCCTTTTTTTTGTACGGCCGATACCTAAAGTTCGTCAGGGGGATGCCACAGACGAAATGGCCGTGTGGCGAGTGCGGCGGAAAAGGCTGCGCAAGGTGCAACCTAACCGGGAAAATGTATCCCGAATCCGTTCAGGAGCTGATAGAAGCCCACGTACTCAGCGCAAGCCGTGGCAATGACGTGATATTTCACGGCGCTGGCCGAGAGGATGTCGACGCCCGCATGCTTGGAAACGGTAGGCCTTTTGTTCTGGAGATAAGATCTCCTCGCAAAAGAAAAATCGACCTTCATGAACTGGAACAGGCGATAAACTCTTCTCAACAAAAAATCGCGGTAAGTCATTTGGCCTTCGTTGACCGCGAAACGGTCGTAAAAGTAAAAAATACCCTGTTGGACAAAGTTTATAGGCTTAAAGTGATATACGAACATCCGATTCGTAAGGAAAAGTTAAAAGAAGCGCTGAAGCGACTTGAAGGCGATATAGAGCAAACAACCCCTCAACGAGTAGTGCATCGCCGTGCAAACCTGAAGCGACACAAGAAGGTGCATTCAGCCGAACTGAGAGGTGATGAGATAATAATTCGGTGTGAGGGTGGACTCTACGTAAAGGAGTTAATATCTGGAGACAGTGACAGAACTACCCCGAGTCTTTCAGGTCTTCTCGGCGTAAATGCAAAAGTTGAAGAGCTTGATGTGCTAGAAGTTGGCGGAGGTCTCTAATGCCAAGATCACATGGTGAGCGGAGAAAGACGCGGTACAAACTGAAGAAAACTATCAGGGAACGAGGCATCGCTCCGGTAAGTCATGCAATCCGGAGCTTTGAAGCGGGTCAGAAAGTCCATATCGATCTAGACGCTAGCGTCCATAAGGGCATGCCGAATCCAAAGTTCCACGGCAGGACCGGAACAGTGCTCGGGCAACGCGGCCGCGCATACGTAGTGGAAGTGACTGATGGCAACGCTGTAAAGACGGTAATAGCACGCCCGCAACATCTGAAAGCGCAGAAGCAGGCACAATGATAGTAAAGACCGTGTTGGCAGAGGAGACCCTCACGCTTTCTGAGGTAAAAGAGATCTTCCTTGAACTGACAACGCCTCGATCCGAAGAAGAGTTCACCTACGAGTTCAGACGGGCCCTCGACCACGTCAAGACTTTTTCAAAACTCACGGGATCGCAAGCCAGGCAGCTCGTCAACGAGCTAAAGAACCTCGAAAAGATGAAAGAGGAGATTGCGATCAGGATCGCTGACATAATACCGTTGTCCAAGGATGAGGTGCGATCTATCTACGCAAAAGAACGGTTTTCGCTGACAGAAGGGGAACTCAACGAAATACTCGACATAGTAGCACGCTTTTGTTGAGGCCGGGGGCGATCTAAATGAGAGGCGAGAGAGAGCAATATGTCCGCGTACTAGACTATCTGCCACACGGGCACCCTGACGATCCTCACCCCGTTTACAGGAAGAAGCCCATCATCCACGTGGTGGGTGAGGATAATTTCACCCTGCTCGAACTCATACCACGCGAGAACTATGTTCCACAGACGTATGACCGCCTCTATATCGGAGAGGAGGAACGCAGCGAAATCGATCACGTTAAAAGGCGTTTGAGCTATAAGGAACTCACTCACGGTGCAAAGGTTGAGCTGCCTTACGCTCTTGAAATAATTGTTAAAGAGCAAGAGCCCAGGTTTGTAAGCTTCTTCAATGAAGCACAGCCGATAACGACCCGCCTCCATACCCTAGCGCTGCTCCCCGGTGTGGGCAAAAAGCTCATGTGGGAAATTCTTGCTGAACGCAAGAAACGGCCTTTCGATAGTTTTGCCGATATCTCAAACAGAGTGAGGGGCTTGTACCACCCAGAAAAAGTAATGGCAAAAAGAATCGAAGATGAGCTCAAAGATGAGCACGCTAAGTATAAGTTTTTTGCGAAATAGCGAGTGACGCGAGACCCAAAGCGTTCAATGCCCCGTGGAAGCGACCGCAGCTACCATAAAGCGAAGTGGGGTCAGCACTTCTTAATAGATGATCAGATTATCGAGAAGATCGTCAGCTATGCAGATATAAGGCCAACCGAAACGATTTTAGAGATTGGCGGAGGTACCGGGAACCTTACAAGAAAACTTGCCCAGTCGTGCTACAGACTGGTTGTAGTTGAGGCGGATCGGCAGCTGGCTCGAGAGCTGTGTTCGATACCAGGCATCAACGTGCTGCACGGAGACGCCCTAAGGGTTGAATTTCCCCCGTTTGACAAGACAGTCTCTAACCTGCCGTATCAGATATCGTCAGAAGTCACGTTCAAGTTACTAAAGCATCCCTTCACGTGCGGCGTGCTGATGTATCAAAAAGAGTTCGCGCAGCGGATGGTCGCAGCGCCGGGCACGAAGGACTATAGCCGTCTGACGGTCTGCCTGAGCTACATATCAAAAGTCAAAGTGTTAGCGCGTGTCCCGAACACGGCATTCAATCCGCGCCCTGCAGTTGATTCTGTGATTGTTAAACTGGTTCCGACTAAACCGCGCTTTGAGGTACTCAACGATGTGTTCTTTCATCGCTTCGTTCGCGCGCTCTTCACGCAAAGACGAAAAACGCTAAGAGCTGCACTTCTGGTGACGGCACAGCTGCTTAACGTACAAGCGATGGACCAACTGATCGCCAAATTGCCTCAGCGTTGGCTAGTCCGGCGGCCCTACGAACTCTCCCCAGAAGAGATTGCAACTCTGTCAAACGATTCGTTTGAGCTGCACGAAGTGCAAAAGACGAGGGTGCAGCGGTAATAGTCGAATTAAGCCGACGAGAGCAATTATGACGCCCGGAATCGCCAAGGGAACAAAAAAAGTGCGTGACCTCAGCGAGCAAGTGCTCGTGCTGCCGGACGTTTATGAGCCGTGTGACGACACATATCTGCTCATGGACGCCGCCTTAAACGAGGTGCGTCCCGCTGACTCGGTCTTGGAGGTTGGCACAGGATGTGGAGTCATCGCTAAGAGGGTCGCAGAACGCGCCCGCTGCGTGATCGCAACAGACAAAAACCCGCGTGCGGTCGAAAATGCGAGGTTGAATGGTGTAGAGGCGATCATGGGGGATCTCTTCGCCGATCTAGACAGCCGGTTTGACCTCATTATCTTCAATCCGCCGTACCTGCCTAGTCGGAGTGACCTATCACGCGACTGGCAGACCCAGGCCTGGGATGGGGGCCCCTCAGGTAGGGAAGTGATCGTGCAGTTCCTCTCACAGGTTGGTAACTACTTGACCCAAAAGGGCAGGGTGCTCTTGGTGATCTCTTCGATCACCGGCTACGAAGAAGTGACAGAGCTCATGCACACACAGTTTGGGATCGTCAAAGCCATTGCTGAACGCAAGTTCTTTTTTGAGACGCTATATGTGGTACTGGGCGCAGAAGCTACGCGATCGGGGGGGCAATAAGCGTTGCAGTAGAGTTTAAAAAGGGCTTATGAACTTGTAAAACAGCAGTTCATCGACGTAAGTGCCGTTGTCTAGCCGCCCTTTCCTCAGTCTTCTTCCCTCGCTAGCGTAGTTTAAGGAGCGATACAATGCTGCTGCCGCATTTCCGTCGTAGCAGTTCACTTCTATCTTTTTAATGCCCTGCTCCAGCGCGATCTGCTCTAGCGCGACAATCAGCAATTTTCCGAGGCCTTTTCGTTGAAAAGCGGGGTGGACTGCGACGCCGAACGAAGCGACGTGGGCGGCTCTCGACTGCGGATCGTTCATTATCAGCGTCGCAGAACCGATGATCTTATCTTGGTGCAGGCCAAGCACAGTGATCTCGTTCGTGTTGAGTCGGCTTAGCCACTGTTTTTTGTTCTTTACTAGGTCAGCAACAGGGTATCGCTTTGCCAGAAACTGATCGACTTGACTCAGCCACGAGTAAAGGTACTCATAGCCGCCATTTTGATAATCGTCAATGTGGGCGACTTTCAGTTCGACGGTTGTTCCATCATCGAGAATGACGTGGTTCACCGATCTGATGATAATCCCTCAGGATATTGCTTCAGATTTTGACCTAATGAGTCCCAAAAGTGCCTCAAACTCGTCTTTTAGTCTCAATGAAGCATCCTGCAGCGCTTTTAACGGCTCCTTGGATTCCGTTTTGATGTGGAATATTGGATTGCTTATCATCGGATGCTTGACGTCGTACGTGGCGATTTCGACCTGCGGATCTTGAAGCAGCGAGTATTTCAAGACGTTCAGGAACGTGTGGCCCTCATCGAGAAATTCTATCTCAGCTTCGTCCTTTGTTACACGAATGATCTTAATATTCATTGTCTAAAAATCTTTGAAAACAGGTGGACAACAAGCGTCGTTATGCTTAGATTACGCCCTTTCCGTAGTCCTCCGAGATCTTTCGCGTTTCGATACACTCGCAGCTTGGACATTCGAGCTTGTTCTGCTTCCGCACGAGCGGCATGCGGCATCTCGAGCAGAGCGCCTTTATCACGCCTAAATCCTTTTCAACCGTGCTCAATCTTAAGCTCTTTTCGTCTATTACTCTGGCCTTTATGATGTCTTGCTGGCTAAACTCGGTTTCCAGCTTCGCGACGTATGAGTCCTTCACGTTTGAAATATGAATAGCTCCTTGATCTGCATTTGCGATTTCGCGGTCTTCGTGACCTTTTATTCTTGCAATATCAACGAGGACGACTGCATTCTTTAGATCGACCACCCGACCGACCACGATGTCGCCCGTCTTAAGCATGGGCGGGGTCTCCATAACGGGTAGAACTCGTACCGTTCGGTCTTTCTTGTCAGTTTCGACTTTTCCCGTTACGGCGGCGAATATCTTGCCTCTCTCTTCATACGTCCCGTCGCCGGGCAGGTATTCTTCAGAAGCACCTATAAGGTCCCCTGGTACAACCAAATCCGTCATTTCTTATCCTTTCCTTCCTTCTTAGAGTTAAGAACAATAATTCAAAGAACGACTTCTATTCGATAAATTATCGCGTCTACGTATCGTACTGCATCTTTATGAAACTTAAAGGTATGTGCAATGGGCAGTTTGACCTTTATTGCGTCAGTAACGCGGTGCGGCTCAAGAAAGCGCCTCACAAAGCCGTTTACGACGGCACTGTGAAGCAAGTAGATAACTTTCCCCACACGTACTGACTTGCTCAAGAACGGCCTATCACTGCTCCGCTTCTGGGCTCCGAATGGAGGATTCATCACGACCGTGTCGAACGAACCTTCAAAGTCTTCTATGCTGCTATTTAGCCAAGACACCTGCACATCGAGTAGCTTCGCGTTCGCCCGAGCGACTTCTAGTGCTCGCTCGTCCGAGTCAACGCCCGTCGCAACGCCACCCAGCAGCGCCGCGCCTAGTGCAAGGATACCGGTCCCGCAGCCCAAATCCACCACTGTTAGACCGGCGATGTCACCTCGCATGTAGGCAAAATAAAGAAGCTGAGCGGCAATGGGTGCTGACGTGGTGTATTGTTCGCGCGTCGCGGAAGGAGATTCAAACGCTTGCACCTGTTCGAGGATGATTTCAAGCTGACGCTGTTTCATCTTGATAGACCGCCGTAGAGAGTGAAGAGCGCTGTGCGACGGCAAAAATGCGGCGATTGCGAGGCGCTATTCCTGTTAGGCGAGAGACTTATCGCTTTCGGCTCAACACGTATGCTACAAAAGTCAATCCGGCTAACGCAATGGGTATTTCGAACCCTGGGAGGGGATTGCCGCTCGAACCGCTTGATTGGGCCGTGGCTGCAGTGCCGTTGGCGTTCTGGTTCGTTGATGTGGGCGCAATATTAACCGCCTGTGTTGACTCCGGCGTAAGCTGTTGCTTGCGTAGTCAAATTGCCTGCCGGATTAGTACCTGTTACGGTGATGCTAAGCGTTTGGTTATTTGCAAGCGTTTTGCTCGCGATAATCCTGTCCATGCCACCTAGCTTTGGTGAATGCACTATGTTGGGCTGAACGGAGGTATCGGTAGGACTCCCCGTGATCTGGCTTAAATTAGCTGAAAACAGACTTTCTACATTGTGTATCGTTGACGCCAGGGTTTTGAGTCGTAGGATTATCTGTCTGTATGACAAAGGCGACAATTGCCGGTTACCATGGCAATGACAGAGAAAGAATTCCCTGTGTTGACGAGCCCTTTGGCGGAGGTTCCTTGCTGCTCCGTAAATTGCTGGAACTAGGTTCAGCGGCGCGTTGATAACAGTAAACTCAGTTGTCCGCGTAGGTCCGTAAGGATCCTCTACCCTAATAATGTACTGCCCAGGGGAGAGCTGCGGAGTCATCCACGAGAACAGTATGTAACCATTGGTGTGGTTGTCAGCGTCGAGCGCCCCGCCGTCGGTGACGTTCGCTATCTTCACCCACGACGAACCGGAGTCGTCGTCTTTGCCGTTTCCGTTTTTGTCGTAGTAATAAGATAATGTGACCGTGCTTCCGTTTCGCGCCATGTCCGCCTGCACGATGACTCTGTCACCTGAATTAATGGTTGTGGGTTGAAGTTGTATGATCTTCGTTGCGGATGTAGGGGTTATGACAGCGCTTAGTATCAACAAGACCGCGATTGAAGATAGAAGTAGCAGCGTCATTTTGTTCGCCGAGCGTGGCATCCTGGTTACCTCCAATAATTTCTCAACCATTATCGGCAAGTTCATATATAAAACATTCGAGTGTCCTAATGCGGCACAATCGTTATAATCAAGAACACGAGCCGTAGAATTGCTGAATCGACGAGATACGTTTATTACTGCCGAGAACGCTAAAAAGAATAAGATGAATGACTTCTTTTATCCTAGATCGATAGCTGTCATTGGCGCCGCCCGAGAAGAGGACAAAGTGGGACATTCTGTGTTAAAGAACCTCCTCGATGCCAACTTCCAAGGAGAACTTGTTCCCGTCAACCCGAACGCCGATGAGATCTTAGGGTTAAAAGCTTTGCACACGGCAACGAAGGTCGATCTCGCAGTCATAGTCGTTCCAGCAAAAATCGTCCCTGCTGTTTTGGAAGAATCAGCGCGCGTCGGTGTAAAGGCATCAATAATTATATCAGCAGGATTTCGAGAATCTGGCGCACAAGGCGCAAAGCTCGAGGCTCAAATTCGTGATATAACCAAAAAATATGGGATTCGAATCGTCGGTCCCAACTGCTTGGGCATCATGAGCACTGGGGCCAACTTGAACGCTTCGTTCGCAAGCGAGTATCCGGTCAAAGGTGGCATCTCGTTGATATCACAAAGTGGGGCAATCTGCACGTCTTTTCTCGACTGGGCGGCTAATGAAAGCCTTGGCTTTGACAAATTAGTGAGCGTCGGAAACAAGGTCGACGTAACTGAGGCTGAGCTTTTGGATTACATCGCACGCGATCCTTCGACGCGCGTTGTTGCGCTCTACGTCGAGGGTATTGATAATGGGCGCGAATTTATGGAGGTCTCGAAAGAGGTTTCGAGGCTCAAGCCTGTTATTGCGCTCAAGGCCGGCCGTACCGATACGGGAGCCAAGGCAGCCTCCTCTCACACTGGCGCGCTCGCCGGATCAGATGCCACGTATGACGCAGCGTTCAAACAGTCAGGGATTTTACGGGTGAATTCGATTGACGAATTCTTCGACGCCGCGAAAGCCTTCTCGCGCTGCCCGATTCCAAAAATTCCCGGGGTAGCTATCATAACGAATGCAGGAGGGCCGGGCGTGCTCGCGAGCGACGCCAGCGCTGAGTGCGGCGTGCCGCTGGCGAACTTCACCAAGGAGACAATAGAAGCACTGCGAAACGCGCTGCCTCAAGAGAGCAACATCTACAACCCGATTGACATTCTCGGGGATGCGAAGCCGCGCCGATATGTGGCGACGCTCGAGATCATATTAGCCGATCAAAATGTCGGCGCAGTAATCCTACTTCTCACCCCACAAGCTATGACGGAACCAGAAGAGACTGCCAACCTGATCAACAGGCTTTCGTTGCACGCAAGCAAACCTATCATTACCTCGTTCATCGGAGGAAATGAGCTGAGAAAGGCGCGCGGAAAGTTAATACACGGCAGAGCGGCGAACTTTGACAGTCCGGAAACCGCAGTCAGGGCGGCCCGTAACCTCATCAAGTTCAGGGAGATTGCGACATCTTCAGAGGGCGCATCGACGCAGCTAAGAAGCGGGCAGAACCGTGCTGCATTTCTACGCATTGAAGGAGTTCGGTCGGAGGGACGAACGGCTTTGACAGAAGAAGAAGGCAAAGATGTGCTGCGAGCTTACGGGATCAAAGCCCCGAGAGAGACAGTCGTTACTCGGCGGGACAAAGTCATTCAAGCGGCACGCGAGATCGGATATCCTATCGTCATGAAGGTGAGCTCGCCCGACATTGCCCACAAGACCGACGTAGGGGGGGTCATCACGGGCATAAGCAACGATATGGCGGCTAAAAACGCTTTCGATCAAATATATGCCAACATCAACAAGCGAATGCCCCGAGCGCGAATCGGAGGGGTGATAATCGAAGAGATGGTTCAGGGCGTGGAGGTCATCGTTGGGGTCACTTGCGATCCCCAATTCGGACCTTTTATCACCTTCGGGTTAGGGGGCTTGTACGTGGAAGTGCTAAAAGACGTGTCGCATAGGTTGGCGCCAATAACCGTCGCCGAAGCGAAGCGGATGATTGCGGAAGTTAAATCATACCCGATTCTGCTGGGTACGCGCGGCAGAAAGGCCCTCGATATCAACGCGGTGGCCGACACGATCGTGCGGGTCAGCCAAATCAGCCAGGACTTCGAAGAAATCCAAGAAATAGAGATCAACCCGCTGATGGTTCAAGAAGATGGCTGCATTGCGGTGGACGCGCTCGTGGTGATAAGCGGGAGACCGTAGTACTAACAGAAAAACTTGAGAGGTGGATAACTTGGAATCTAAGTGCGATGTACCGACACTTGTCATAAGTTCAGTATCTGAACGCAGTGGCAAGACTATAATCGCTTTAGGCCTTGCTTTGAACTTTACAGGAGTACTGGGCTTCTATAAGCCTATCCGCGAAAATCTCATCGCAATTGACGGAAATTTGGTCGAGGAGGATGCGTATCTGATGAGGAACGTCCTCAACTTAGAAGAAGAGTCGCTGCTTTCGCCTTTTACCTATAATCTATTTAAAGGCATCAAAGCTGAGGACATCATCTGCGGCTTAAACCGCATTTGCAGCGACAAACAGGCAGTTTTGCTCGAGGGGACGAAAGATATTAGCACGGGCTTTATCCACGACATTTCAAGCGTCCAGCTTGCTCGAAAACTCGACACTGGGATCTTACTCGTGACCGACATATACTCGCTTGATAAGGTAGCAATGACCAAACTTCTTCTCGAAAAGCTCAAGGTCAGGCTCAAAGGTGTTGTATTGAATCAATCACAAGATCCTGGATTCGAAAATTACATGATTAAACGAGGAATAGAAATTGTCGGGTCAATCCCGTTCTTAAAGGAGTTGAAAGCCCTTCACGCCTACGAAATAGCCGAAGAACTTGGCGGAGAAGTCATAGTCGAGGGAGAGGACCGCCTCATCGAGAAGGTCCTGATCGGGGCCATGACGCCGGAATCGGCACTCAAGTACTTCAGACGGGTTCCCGCGAAGGCGGTGATCACTGGAGGTGACAGGGCAGATTTGCAGCTTGCCGCGTTGTCTACTTCGACGTCGTGCCTTGTACTAACTGGAGGACTGTACCCCGCCAATCACGTGATCGCGCGAGCACAAGAACTTGGCGTAAGCGTGATCCTGGTTCACTTAGATACGCTTACGGCAGCCGAACGCGTAGAGAGACTCACAGCACGCATTGATCCATCCGACAGCCGCAAAATCAGCTTGATAAAAGAAACCGTTCGACAGAACCTCGACACCGATGCACTATGGAGGTAGCGCTTTCGGAGCACGACGACGTGCACTCGGCTAGAAATGATTTCAGCCGAACGAAAGTGGTTAAGCGCCTCTCTTTCCTCGTATCTTGTTCCTCAGTGCCTTTTTCGACGTCACATCGCCGACAACAAACCCATCGGCATCGAATTGCGGCACGTCCTCGGTTGAACGGGGAGAATTTTTCTCCCTGGCTCTTTCAGGGTCTTCAGGCGCCCGTTCAGACGCGTCCACTTCTATCCTTCTAGCGGGCCGTCGTCTGGAGACTGCGTCAGACGCACTGTCGTGTGAGCGTGCTGCTGACGGTGACTCATAATGCAATGAAAGAGGATCGGACACGCCGCTGCCTCCGGCCGGATACCCGCCTCTCCTGAAATGATCTTCCTCGTAGCGGTCTTCTCCCGACCTGTTTTGCGAGAAGACAAAAAAGAGGGCGATGGTTACGAGCGCGGTAATTGCGATTACAAAATATACCCAGCTATTGAGATGGGTTAGAATCTCGCCAGCGTTATTCGTCCCGGGATCTCCTGCTTTTCCTGCTGCTGCGCTAGCGGGGGTGGGGCTTGTGATTGCAAGCGTTGCTGCGTTTTGCTGTGTATCATAGGGGGGTGTCGCCTGATCTGATGGATCGGTCCCGTTCTTATAAACGACCACACCGATCGTATAACTACCCTCTGGCAAACTCTTTGGAGTGAACGTTACGGAACGCGTTTCGTCCACCTTTAACGCCACCACGGCGCTGTCTGAGGTTACGTTTGCGCCAGCCGTATCCTTATAAATGACGTCAACTCGGACCCCATCGAGAGCGACTTTCCCGTTCTGTAACGTAACGATAACTTGTGGCGTCGCGGCAGATTGTCCAGTAGTAGCAGTTTTTACCGCTGCGATTTTGACAGACGGCGCCGCAGCTTGTTGCGGCGCTAACGGATTGATGTCTTCCAATCGCTTTGTGAAGTTGTTGTACAGGCTGTCAATTTGGTTGAAAATGTTCCCGCCCGTATCTAGCTGTGCGACGGTTGCTAGGTGTGGATTGACCACTGTCGCTTCTGCCAGTGGTGCAAATGCTACGAGCGCAATAAATACCCAACTCAGTGACAGTGCCAGCACTGCGAATCGACGCATATCCTAAATCAGCCTTCTTCTTTGCGTGTACTTTCCGCCGAGGACTTAACGATTGTGTATAGCGCGCTGCGTCGCATGGAATCACAACGACGGAGGCGAAAGTGACCTACTATCCAAAAAAAAGCCGTCGCCGGTGTTCTTGCCGTTTAAAGGCTTAACTTTTAAAGCACGCGGCTGACCGCACCACCCGTTTAAAGCAAGACTTTGACGAGGTCTGAATCCTTTATGATCCCTTCAAGTTTTTCGTCTGCGGTGACCACCGGTAAAAGCTCAACGTCGAAACGCCGCATTTGTCTCGCGCATTCGCTTATTCCTGTTTTATGATAAATTGATTCGTATTCGGCCATCATTATATCCTTTACCGGCACGCTCGGAAGCTCTACTCTGGAAACACCATAGTACAGACTCATCGTATCCCTGACCGCCTCCCAGGTCCACGCGTCCTCATCCGAGCCGGCGGATAGATCCGCCTTTTCGATTGTATCTTCGATCTTGCTGGCTTTCAAAAGGGCGCTTTCTGTAACGATGCCAACAACCTTGCTTGCCGAATCAAGCACTGGGCTCGCGTCGGCATTTGCAAGTTTCATGATTTCGCCTACAACATCAACGGGCGTCATTTGCCAAACTGCGACTATTTCGCGAATGATATAATCATCAACGGGTGTCCCAATATCCATATCCGCTATCGCGCTTACGATATCCGTTACCGTAATGAAACCGACGAGGTCCGAGTCATCCACAACTGGCATCCGCCTGATGATATTTTCTACGAGAATACGAGCCGCATCGTTGATGGCCGCGTTCGGAGTCACAAAAACGGGCTGTCTCGTCATGAGCAGTGCTATTTGGTCCTCCTCAGGGTTTCGAAATATGTCTCCTCGCGTGACTATGCCTACAAGCTTGTGATTCTTCACAACAGGTAAACTTGTTATCCCTTTGTCCTTCATAATTTTGAGAGCCGTATCTCGCGATCCCGGAACCTCAACGAAGACGACGTCCCTCGTCATCACATCTTCGACTTTCATCATCTTGGAGCCTCAGTACCCGCGACGCAGTTCCAGTACCAACGGGTCGCGAGCGCGTAGTTTTGAAATCGATCGTATAAATACTCATTTGCACGCCGACCATTCTGAGCACGTGCGCGCATTGCCTGGTGGCCGCTAATCCTCGCAAGCTCTAGTTGTCGAAGCTCACGTTTAAGCACCTCGCCCTCCGTGAGTGAGAAGAGCGATGTCGTCGGGACGAGCTCTTCTAACCACGCTACTTATGATGTTCTTGGTCCCGAACAGGTTATTTGACCGGTCGTTGAGGACTAGGAGACTAGCTTTCTTGCCAAGATCTATAGAGCCGATTTCGTTAGCAACCCCCATTATCCTCGCATTGTTTAGCGTTGCCATTTCGAGCACTTTGCGGTCGTCGCGCAAAAACGCTTTTGAGGTAAACTCCATTTCTGCAAACATGTTGAGTGAGTTGAACATCACGTTGTCCGTGCCGAGCCCAACGGTGGTCGTCTGCAGCATTTGAGCTAGTGGTGGGTGCAAAAAAGGCAATCCGACGCCAGTAACTAGGTTTGACCTAGGACACACCACGATGGGAACGCCGCTTTCAATCTGGTGCTTAGATGCGTGGGTCATATGAATGAGACAATCGGGATTCAAAGCGATCGCGGAATCAATATCGGAATCATCTTTCTCGCCTGCGTGAATGGCAACAAACTTGCGGCGTGTGCGTGCCTTGTCGATCATTGCTCTCAGTGATGGACTGCTGACATCGCGACTTCCGCTTACCCCAAGGCCGTGCGCGATATCGAGAATAGAATCAATCTCATCTTCTACTATATAATCCCCTCCGTTATTTGGCCGACCAAGAATCATCACCTGCACTTTTTTCACTGAGTCGGTTGCAGTTTTCAGCGCGTTAGCGCCGACGGCACCCCCTTCCCTAAAATCGGCAAGCGCGGTCGTCCCACTCGCTAGAGCGTCTAGAAGTGACCTCCGCATCGCCTCGATCAAGGCTTTCGGTGCTGCGTCGCGTAATGCGCGGTGCTTCAACCCGTGAGGGGGTTTTACGAGAGTATCTAGGCTACCGAAAGGCACGTCCTTGATTATAGAATCTCCGAGATGGGTATGCGCGTTGATCAAAGCAGGCATAATGATTCCGCTTGCCCTGCAGTTATCTGGCTTAACATTTGACCGCTCTTCTATTTCGGCGATTCTGCCTGATTCCACGTGGACGTAGCCCGTTACCACTTCAAAATCGCTGCCGCTTAGAATCCTTCCACCGACGACGTAGTCCATAGCAACGTATAAGTCATAGCAAACTCTATTTGAAACTATGGCGAAAGGGAAGCGCCAAACAGCGGGACCTATGTCAAGCGCTGGTTTGGTGCGATACTACGAATCAGAGGACAAAAACGCCATACATATCAACCCTCGCTCAATCCTCGTCGCGTGCGTCCTCTCCGCAGCGATCATACTGGCGTTGAATTTCATGGTTGCTCGGTAGCCAGCTCGGCATTTACGCTTTTTTTGCCGAACGAACGACTTTAGAACAAGTCGATACGGCTTGGAGCGAATCCGAGTATTTGTTGGAAGATTTCAACACAGATGCCTGGAAAGCACCAAAGAAACGCTCAGAAACGATTTGTATTTTAACGTCGCTTCGATCAAGACACTCTCGCGCAGGTCACTAGATCTCAGTTCCGCTTGAAATAGATGGCGGAGAGGGCTGGCCGACATTGCCTTTGGCGAGAGTTGTCAATGAAAAAGCGGTGCACAACTTTAATTGCGTTATTGAGTCTGGAAACGTGCGTTTTCGCGTGTTGTGCAACCAAAAGCAGGTTATTTCGACACGCCCCCACCCCATTAGAGATTCTTCGCTACCAAGCTGATACCTTAAAAAATGCAGGGCGGTCGGCATCTGTGCTCCCGCCCCCAGATTGGTCCAGCTCAGCCATGTTTTCCGACGGCGTCAACGGTAGGTCTGACGACGCAGTGTAAGAACTTAATAGTACAGATACATACAAATGAAGGTTCATGGTCCGCTTGACACGAAATCTGATTCGAATCTCGTTTTTGGTCATCGTACTCCTGTTAACGGCCACCTTCGGCATGGCAAGCGTGCAGAAGCAGAGTGGTCCTTGGCTCGATCCCGTTGTGACTAAAGGAGAGCTCGACTCTACCTCGTGGATCAAAGCTAACACCCAACCTACGGATCATTTCCAGGCGGATATCTTCGGCGGAGAGCTAATAATGGGGATGACCACCCGCATTCCTATTGTGGGTGGCGACTGGGCCAACGCGCCAGATCCCATCTCAAACATGAATGCCTCGCAGCAGATCTACCAAACGCCCATCGCGAGCGCGGCTTACGCTTTATGCAAACAATACAACTTGAGCTATGTTTTCGTTCCGCTCAACAGACAAGTCTTCTGCGGATTCGGTTGGATATCGGTTAACGCGACGAAATTTGATAACAGCGATTACTTCAAGCTCAAATACTCAAATGAGGATGTTCGAATCTATCAAGTGGCTTAACAAAGCAAAAATTCGCGAGCGCCTGACATCGCTTGACGCCGTGACCGTTCTCAGATACGTCGTGGTTGTCGCTCTATTCATCTTGTTTGTGAGTTACCGTCTGAATGTCCTGGGAGGCCACGTGATACCTACGTACGGAAACACCATGTATCACGTGGGAATAGAACGGTTGACGCTGGAATCGGGGCACTACCCGACGCAGGAGCTCTCATACAACGGGGGCTTCCCGAACTTTTACGTTCCGGCATATCGCCTGCTCATAGCATCGCAGTCGGCGTTTTCCGGAATAGACCCAATGGTGATGTCGGGGCTGATGACAATCGCGCTGTCGGTCGCCGTATTTGGGGTTATTTATGCATTCTCGAAGCAGCTTGTCGGAGCGAGCGCAGCTATTTGCGCTCTATTCTTCCTGACGCTGTCGCCGGAAATGACGATCTTCACGATTCGGGCACTACCAGAGCTCCTTGGGCTCCTTATGTTTCCTCTTACTCTCTTTTTTATTCTGAAAAATAGAACGGAAGGGCCTTTTCGGTTCAACGGATACGTAGCGCTCTCCGTCATCGCAGCGGCAGTAACGGCGTTGACGCATCAAATCACGCTTCTAATCCTAGCCCTCGTTTTGGCAGTGTACGCCCTCACACAGATCAAAAACAGAAATGAGTTTCTTAAGGCAGTTTTCCCCCTCGTTGCATCGATTGCAGTCTATGGATTGTGGCAAGTCTACTCCTTGCATACCTTAAGCATTTTAGGGCTATCTCAAGTCAAATATCATGAAGGCACCCCAGTTGATTTTTTGGCGAGCGAGTTGAGAGTGGGATTCTTGGATCGAGCTGGGCTGCTTGTCCTTCCTTTTGCTGCGATCGGGCTTGTCTGGCTTGAAAGAAATAAGGTCGACAAGCGGTTCCTGTTGTACTCGTGGGTCATAGCTACCCTCTTGCTTACAAAGAACGATTTGCTTGGAATCAATATATTCATGGACAGATTTCTGACCTTCTTTGTTGAGTCGTTGGTTATCGTAGGCGGAATTGGAGCATTTGCAGTCCTGCAGTTCCTCGACGCCCGCATCGGAAGAGCCATTGAGAGGGGCCCTGAAACGTAGCTGTACCATGATAAGGCCGCAGCTCATTCCATATCAGTGCTGGACCGCAGCAACTGGGATACTCCTGCTGCTCCCTTTACAGTCTATTTCACTTCCATTACTCTTTATCCTGCCTGGTCTCGGTTTCTATGTGCTTTATAAAGCCGGCAAGCAGATAGGCATTTTAGAGGCGATAAGTTACTCCATTTCCCTAACGCTCGTGCTGGTGCCGACCGCGGCGACAGTGATGTATCTTACGGGCGTCGGCATCGCAATGACTGGAGGATCCATTGGGCTCGCAGTCATCATAGTCTCGATATTGTCATTTGTTTTTCAAAAAAATAGCACAAAACCGCCCGAGGCTAACAACACGACAGACAGGCGGGGTCACAAGTTGGTGTTTGTCGCACTTCCCATTCTGCTTGCAGTTGTCCTCGCGCTAGTAGTCAGCGTTCCCCTCTCTAAATCACCAGTCGTTAGCGATGAAGGACTGGCGATGAATCCCACGGAAGCGGGTGATCTGAACTTCCACCTTTCCATCATAACACGATTTGTTGAATCCCCACAGATACCGCCGGAAGACCCGTATCTCCCATCGCACTATGTGGTATACGATTTTTTTATGCACGTCTACGTGGGGACACTGAGCGTTGTGACCGGCATTAGTTCCCTGACGATCTTTAAGATCACGGTTCCACTTCTCTTCTTTGCCCTTTCAATAAACATCTACGTGCTGTGTCGAAGGACGTTCAATAACGCGACTGCCTTAATCGCGATGATTTTGTACACGGTCGGTGGGGGACTCGCATGGATTTTGATCCTCGCTCAACGGCCGAGCGATGTTTTTCCCTACCTGATTTATCAATTTACCGACGCTGCGGCTGTTAAATATGATCAGACTCTGTTGTACTATTTGCTGCCACAAACACAAACATTTGCTTTGGTAATTCTTGCATTTGCGTTCACTTTATGGGTGACTCTGATAAAGGAACTTAAAGCACGCAATTTGTTGCTTTTTGGACTCACGTTGGGCGTGCTGCCATATTATCATCTGATAACCGCGTTCCCGTTGTATCTGGCAGTTGGAATCTACGTGGTTTACAAATATGCAAGAAAACAAGTCACGTGCGCGCAGTATCACGCGGGCGCTCTCGTAGTCGGGAGTGCTATCGCGTCGCCGCTTCTATTCTTGCTTATCGGGGGACCTACTCAAGTTGCAGTGGCGTTTTCAACTTATTCGCTCTTTTTCATTTTCCAAGTGTTCGGCCTTATCGCAATTCTTGCGTGTGGCGGAGCTTACCGGTCGTTGAACAATGAAGCAAGCAAACCGCTCCTGCTTTTTGCCTTTTCGGCCATAGTAGCCGTGAATTTCATCGCCCTTCCGCTCACTAATAACAGCTACCGGTTCTTGGTGTACTTGTGGCTTCCAGTCGCCCTTTTTGCCAGCTACTATATTTCGACCGTGGTAGCCGGATTAACAGCTGCACGCTTTTCCTCAACAAAGATATCCCTGAAAGTACTGGCCATTGTGGCAGCACTTCTGCTTGCGCTTCCCACGTCGTATCTGCTGTGGGACTTTTATGACAGCGGGTCGTATGTTCTCGCTTCACCCGCTGAGGTACAAGCTCTGCAGTGGATAAAGGGAAATACCCCCAAAGACGCAATCTTTCTCGAAGCGCCGTCCACTTTTCCGCGCATTCCAATAGAAACCGGACGAAGGGTGGTTTTTGCTGGCTCCATCTATACGATTCAGTACCACGGCGTCGATTTACAGACAGAAATAGACGCACTCATGAACGAGCGCAGCCCCGAATCCTTGAGTCTCAGCCTCATGCAGCACAACGTGTCGTACGTTTTTGTGGGTTCGCGCGAACAACCGCATGAGATTGCTACCACTCTCAAAGATACTCACTATTTTCAGAGCGTGTATTCAAATCCTATGGTTACTATATACAAGGTGAAGAACAGTTAGGCTCCGCATTACCGAACCGGAGGCTGTTGAAGACCTTTAGTGCAACGGGAGAACCTCGTCGTGTACATTGACTTTTCAAGCATCTTACTCTTCATTCTTGGAATAATCTACTTGGTTTTGCTTCCGGGCTATTTGATCCTTGTCGGCCTCAAAGTACGCGATCTTGACGTGATTGAGACGCTGGCCGCATCTTTTGGCACAGGGGTGGGGGTCCTAACAGCAATTTCAGTCGCACTCAGCTTAACGGGTAGCGTAGGCCTGACAGCTTCGACCCTAATGGGGACTAACGCAGCAGTTTTAGTTGCGTTGTGCTCCGCTTTAGTTTATGTAAGACACAAGCATGGAAAAGTGACGAACTAACAATCAAGCACATCAAAATCGCAAATCCAAAGCCGACGTTAGCGAAGTGAGCTATGAAGGACATTGAAGTTTTTTTCGTCGGAAGAGCGAATGCGGGTAAGTCAGCGGTACTTAAAGAGCTTTTTGGGCTAAAAACGCGAGTGGGAAGACGACCCGGCGTAACAAGAGCGCCGGTGAGATATCAACTTGATAATTTTATAGTCATAGATTTGCCTGGAATCGGATTCCGGCGTGGGCTGAACGGTTACCGACGTGTGCTGCGCGACGTTATCGACGGAGAACGAAACAAGCTAAGACCGCTTTCATTAGGCGTGCAAGTCATCGATGGAAAATCATTCTTAGAGATCACAGAACGACATTTTAAGCCTCTTGACGTTGATTTATTTGAATATTTGCTCGATTCTGAGATTGACCCGATAGTTGCAATCAACAAAATGGACAAGATCGAAGAGCCCGAAGCCAGCTTAGACAAGATAGTGTCGCGGCTCGGAATGCTCCCCCCATACAAGCAGTGGGCCGATCGCGTAGTGCCGATCAGCGCAAAACGACACGACGTCGCCCAACTCAGGTGGTTAATTTCGCACCGGCTACAAGGGATGAAAAACAAAAGTGGGGGAAACCATCTGGTGTAGCTTAGTCCAATAACGCGGCTGCCACGGCCTCACCTCTAGAGCAACTCCGCCTGCCTCAGTTCCCGCCTCTTGTCTCCGCGCCCGTCGCATCACTCGTTATATGTGTTTTCACGGGCCGATACGGTTCTTTTGGCAATATTACTACCTCATGTCCATAACTAGCCTTCTGAACTAATCTGCATTAATAGTCAACATCTTAGGCGCTATATTCTGCTGGGCTTGCTAGCATTGTCTTAGGCAACGTATTTGACGTTTGAAAAGACAGCATGTAACTGTGCCTAACCCGTTCACAGCTGCTTTCGATTTGGAAGGGCCCTTGTCTCCGCAAGATAATGCATACGAAGTAATGCACTCAATAGAAGAAGGACCCGCCCTGTTTGAAGTTTTAAGCAGATATGATGACTATCTCGCTATTCGAAACAGACCCGACTATGAGCCTGGCGATACACTGCGGCTGATCGTTCCTTTCATGATCGTTAACGGAATAACAGAGCAGGATGTACGAAAAGCCTCCAGTCGAGCGCAACTGGTCGGCGGCGCCAGAGAGCTCATCAAGTGGCTGAAGGATGAAATGTGGAACGTGCATATTATCTCCACTAGCTACGAGCAGCACGCTTACAATGTAGCTTCAGAGCTTGACGTTGAGCGTGAAAAAGTGCACTGCACCCACTTTCCCTTAGATTCGTTGTCCGAAATGCTAGAAGAAGGCGAGATTGCGTTGATCCACGAGATTCAAAACAAGATCCTCGCGTTTTATACCAACGCCAACGACGCAGAGACTTCAACATTCGGAAGATTGGCAACCCAGCTTGATGAGTTCTTCTTTGAAATTGCACCTCGTACGCGAATTAAAGCGATTTTCGATCAGATCACAGTAGTAGGCGGTAAGCGAAAAGTTCAGGCCTTGATGTCAGCGATCGGCGTGCGCAAGCAGACAGACACTGCGGTAATCGGCGATAGCATTACGGACTACAAAATGCTCCAGGAGATCCGAATGGCCGGCGGGATTTCTATCGCGTTCAATGCAAACTCTTACGCGCTACCCTATGCCAACATTGGCATGGCGTGCGCTGACATTCGTCCCCTTTACCTCGTTTTGACCGCGTTCCGAGAGGGCGGACTCAAATCTGCATTTGACTTGGCTACGTTATGGGAAGTTGAATGTCGCGCATTCGCCAGAGACCAGCGCCTGGTACCAAACCACGCCTTGCGACCGGAGCTAGCTCGTTTTTTTGCTAGTGCATCCGACACAGAGTTTCCGCGTTTGAGCGTTTTGAACAAGAGAAACAAAGAACAACTGCAACAAATAGCAGCAGTACACGCCAAATTCCGCAGCCTCATTAGAGGGCAAAAGACCGCGCGGCTCGGTTAAAGGCCAAGTGCGGCAAACGTGAAAAGCACTTTTTGGCAGCGCCTGGTTAGAGGACTACACAGATTCACGGTGGTATGGAACTGCGCTCGCAGACCTGAACCGTCTTGAAAACTGGAGTACACCACTTTCTAACTGAGTTAATAAGCCGGCACTGCTTTGCATAGCACAGTACACGACTGGACACAACTCACTTCAGACAACGGCAGGAGGCTATTGCTCCGCTTTTTCAGCCTTTAAAATCTCATCGAGCGGCTTAGCACCGCTTTTTCCTACCACGAGATTAATCTGACCGGTTTCTGCAGAAATGACGCGACCGCGGACGCTCTTACGCCTTCTTATCCCTGTTTTTTTTGGATGATACCCAACGCCTCCGGAAAGAAGCAGCCTTTTTCGGACCGTCCCCGGAAGATCTCGCCGCATAGCTACGCCATCTTTGTCTGAGCCGCCAGTTATGACAAGCGCATAATCGCTGAGTCCGATCACATCACCATCGAGTGAGTCCCCGATACCTAGACCGAACAGTTTGTTTGCTTGCGCACCTGACACTTCCATCTTGTGTGCGCTCTTCTTGCTTGGGTCGGATATGATTAACCTAAATTCCGCCATTCACACTACTCTCCTATCTACTGCACGAGCACGAGTGTTTGCTTGACAACTTGAAGATCAAACGAGTGGAGTTCACTTGGCCCAAAATGGGTTATCTTTGCGCTTGATCGTCAAAAACTCATCCAGCATCAATCGGTCGCTTTGGTCAAGCGCATCGTAGAGTTCTTGCTCCGTTACCTTTGCGTGCTTTTCAGGCACGTCGACGTAGAGTACGTCCCCTTCATTTATTTGTCTTCCGACTGTGGGTCCGTCAATCGAGACTGCGACCTCTTTCCCTGCACCTATCTCGCTGACGTTCTCGCCTCTATCTTGCATGCCCTTCAGCGTGCCGACCCTGACTCCGTCTTCTCGCACCAGGGAGACACCATTCCTTAGGGTGCCACCGAGCACCTGAATGCCGACTATGGCCGGTTTGTTTTGTCTGAAAACATACCCAGGCAGTATTTTGAATTTGCCGGGCCTCACGATAGTCTCGTAACGCTTTTTGCCGTACAGGGTTTTTTGTTTTTCGGCCCAGGTCTGATACTCGTCGATCAATCCGTAGATCACGTCGTTAACAAACAGGCGAACATTCGACATCTCTGCTGCTTCTTTGGCATCTGGTAAGACATCGACGCTGAAGCCGAGCACAACAGAGTATAACGGATCACTTATAGTCTCAGCTTCAACAACGTCTCGGCGAGAGACGTCGCCTAGATTGGCTATGCTAACAGGGACTTCGTTACGACCTAGCTCTCCTGCAAGCGCTTCTAGAGCGCCGATGGTGTCTGCTTTGATTATGACGCCTATATCTTGAGTGCTGACCGCTATGTCACGCATTTCTGATTCGATGCCAGCGACGACTTCATCAGTATCGTCCGTTGTAACTCTCAGCGGCGAACCTGCGAGCGCGTTTTCGATGCCTGGGGCTGCTATCTTCACTCCTGCTGCTGCGGTCACTGTCCTAACCCTCTTAAGAACCCCCGTCGATTCTGGTTTCAGCAACGCTCTAATTTTCGTGACGATTGGTCGTCCCAATGCACCGATTACGATCCGATCACCGGCATGGAGAACGCCATCGTATATGATGGTATCAAGGGTCGTGCCGAACCCTTTTTCTTCGTTGATTTCTATTACCGTGCCAACTGCAGGACCGTTAGCATGAAGCTTCAGATCCTTGTCGAGGAATCGCTGCGCGAGACCAAGCGAAACCATGAGCAGGTCGGGGATGCCTTCGCCCGTTCGCGCGCTTGTTGGAACAACGCCTATGTTTTTAGTGAAATCTCTAATTCTGTCGTACCGATCTGAACTAAAGCCTAGATTATAGAGCTCCTCTATAAGCA
Organism: Methanobacteriota archaeon; assembly: GCA_963805115.1. GTDB lineage: Archaea > Halobacteriota > Bog-38 > Methanoflorentales > Methanoflorentaceae > Methanoflorens. Next base: position 83,588 of record CAWDSY010000012.1, on the reverse strand, counting down.
CGTATATTCTGTCGTCAAGAAGACGTTGCGTCCGCTCGCTCTGGAGCTTAAACGCGTCCGTGAACATCATATTGTCGTGGGAAAGCCATCCATGTATTTTGTCAATTTTGTTAGCCGCCACGATAAAGGGCGTTTTATGGCCTTTCAAGATATTGAGGCTTTCTGTGGTCTGCGGCTGGAAGCCCTCGTTAATGTCAACAACAAGTATTGCGATGTCTGCTAAAGCGCCCCCGCGTGCGCGCAGCGTCGTAAAAGCGTGATGACCAGGCGTATCGATGAATAGTAGCCCAGGGAGGTGTATTCCTTCCAAAAGGGAACCGCAAAGCCTTGCAATAACGTCTAACGGGACTTCCGTTGCTCCAATGTGCTGCGTGATTAGGCCGGGTTCTTGGTCAGCAGTAGTAGTGCCCCGAATTTTGTCAAGCATCGTCGTCTTACCGTGATCCACGTGACCGAGCACTGCAACAATAGGTGTCCTGAGGTTATTTGGCATAAAAAGTCCCAACCTACATCAACATCTGCGTTTAAATGCCTTGCGTTCAGGCTGCGTTTTGAGGTGCACCTGGGTGATAATATTTATGGTTTGGGAGCGAAGAATGTAGCTGCATTATCGCGGTAGTGGTGTAGTGGCAGCACAAAGGCTTCCCAAGCCTTTAACCCGGGTTCGAGTCCCGGCTACCGCATTCTCTGGCTCGATGCCCTTGTAGTCGGTAACGCGTGCTGGCCGTGTCCTAAAAACGAGACGACAATTTCGACTGGTGCTTTCATAAGGGTTTTGCAAAGTCTAGGTAGCCTCGAGAAAGGAACGTAGAAGTGGCACCTTACCTAAACTGCGAAAGAGCGCCGATTAGCGCCGGTTGACTCGTTCCGCTGCTAGTTTTACGTCATTTGCAGAGATCGTTTTTCGGTCCGCGAGCTTCGTCAGCAAAACGGCCTCTCTGGCAACGCTACTGCCATAGTCCTCAGCTTTCTCGGCAATCATTTTCACAGCCTTGCGATTGGCCCTTTCAGCTCCAGCTACCTTCATAATTCGCAAAACGACCGCCAGTGGAATTTCTGCCATGATTATCGCTGTCCTTTAAGATCGCTGCGCATAAAAAAGTTATGATTCACATCCAATCGATTACGCGGCTGCAAAATCCCCCTCGTACAAACTTGCAAAAATTGATAAATAACTGGATGCGCTAATCTAACATTCATAGTGTCGTGGAGGCCACTTTTGTTGCTGGGCGTTGCCCCGCTGGCACTGCACAGTTGAACACGCGCTGCGGCTTGGAGCGATAGCGGGCACAAGCCGTGAACAGAAGGATTGAGACATCCCGCTTAAATGGAAAGACAAATACTCGACAAGCGTGGTTGAAGACTAACCTAGCTTAGGCCGCGTGCGCATTTTGTACGGGATGTCCGATTAACGCTCTCAAAAGATGTTTAAAACCGACGGCTTAAATGCGCTTACATACGGGATATTCGATGCCGGCGTCGGTGTGGCCACAGGGGTTGTTGGATTTCCGGTCACCAAAATCATTGAAAATTTGCGGCCCATTTGGATACCCGCTGCTAATGAAAAGGTCGGGATCGATTTGGCTTTAGGGGCTGCCGCATCGGGTACACGATCAGTTCTTGTAACGAAACACGTTGGATTGAACGTGGCGTCAGACTCTTTGATTACCGCGGCCACCCACGGAATAGGTGCCGGGCTAGTCATAATCGCAGGCGACGATCCAGGTGCAAAACTTTCGCAAAACGAGCAAGATTCGAGATATTACGGTAAGATAGCCGAAATCCCGGTAATGGATCCACACAGCGCCCGTAATGCGTATGATTGTGCGTTAGAGGCTTTTGAACTATCCGCACGACTTTCAGTACCGATAATTGTGCGAATAACAGGCAGGCTTCTGAATACGCAGGGCGTAGTTGAGAGGGTGCCGTCTGCACGGCGCGTAAGCAAGAGCATCGAAAAGAGCATCTGGAACCTCACGCATTTGGGTAGGCATCAGCATCTTCTCAGATACACATATCCTAAGATGCTGCAGTTTGCTGAAACTACGGATCTGAACGAACAAGACGGCGCCGGCGCAATCGGCATTATTTCTGCAGGCTATGCATCAACGCTGGTGGATGATACAATCCAGGGACGAGACGATGTAGCGCACCTCAGACTCGGCATTGTCAACCCGCTATGTGAGCGCCGAATTGATTCGTTTCTCGAAGAGCACAACCGAGTCCTAGTCGTCGAAGAGGGCTCACCGCTTATTGAAGAATCCATTCACGCGAAAGTCCTCGGCAAATTGTCTGGACACGTGCCCCGTTTCGGGGAGCTAACGTCAAACGATGTGACTCAAGCGTTAACCTATATTGAGGCCGATTACATATCGGCAAGGTTTGACGTCGAGACACTCGAAACCAGACGTTACACGGAAGACATCTGCGATGATTGCCCCTTCTTGCCTTTCTACCGCGCTCTTGGCCAAGTTGATACGATGATTGCGGGAGACATGGGCTGCATAATACGGACCGCCAATCCACCTTTTAGACTAATCGACGCAGCTTATTCACTCGGCTCAGCAATTGGCGTGGCTTCGGGGTTTGAACAAGGCGGACTTGCAATATTAGGAGACTACGCGTTCTTACACAGCGGCATCGCAGCACTAACAAGCGCGGCAGTGTTTAAGCGGAACGTAAAGGTATTCGTGCTCGAAAACCGAATATCAGCCATAACGGGGGGGCAGCCGGCGCCCGAGATCTCTGATTTGGTCGGTGCCCTATGCCGAAACTATGGTATCACTTACAAGTTAGTGGACGCAACGGACATGAATGAAACGTCATTTGTAGCTCTTCTGCGAGCCGTAAGCAACTCGACAGGAACCCTCGTGGTCGTTATACGAGCCGGCTGCTCAAAGTACGGTCCTCGTCAAAACTCCGGGGCTATCGGTACATCACGGTTCTGATTATATCCTCGAGCTCCTCCTGAGAGACTGATTTCTTTGTCTCACAAACGCGTTTTACGTCGTCGAGGATCTGACCGAGCTCATCCCGGGTCGGTCGGTAGCCTAACTGAGCGATGACGTACTGCAGGGCTTTTTTTCCGGTGTGCTTGCCAATGACGATCCGCCTCTTGTTGCCTACTAAGTCAGGCGAGAATAGTTCGTACGTCTCGGCCTCCTCCAGCACGGCCGCTACGTGTATGCCAGATTCATGAGAGAATGCATTCAACCCGACGACTGGTTTGTTCTTAGGCAGGCGCAACCGTGAATGATGTTCGACTGTTTTGGACAGCCCCATCAATTTCGAAAGGTCGTAGGTATCGATTCCAAACTGGAGGCGCAGCGCGACAAGAAGTTCCTCAAGCGGGGTGTTTCCGACTCGTTCCCCTATCCCGTTCACCGTTGTGTGGAGTTGAAACGCCCCGGCTTCTGCAGCCGTGATAGTGTTTGCTACGGCCATACCGAGATCGTTATGGCAATGAATGCAAAGCGGCAGGTTAACGACCGTCTTCATCGCAGACACCAGATCGTAGCACGTAGACGGCCTAAGCGCACCGACGGTATCTGCGATGTTAACATAATCAGCCCCGTGCTCTTCACCCTGTCTAAAAAAGCGCTTAAGCACTTCTGGATTGGTCCGAGTCGCGTCTTCTGCCGCAAACCTCACAATGAGCCCGTGTTCCTTTGCATATTCGAGCGTTGACAGTGCGCACTCCAGCATTTCATCAAAACTGCGATGATACTTGTGCTTGAGATGCAGATCTGAGGTAGCCATGAACAGACCCACCACATCCACATCGCAATCTAACGCTTCATCGATGTCGTGGAAAATCGCTCGCGAAAGGCAGCATATCTTGGTGTTTAGACCCAAATTAGCAATTTTTTTCACCATAGCCTTTTCTTTCGCTGAAACGGCAGGAAACCCCGCTTCTATCATCTCCACGCCAACTGCGTCCAGCTTTGTCGCAATCTCAACTTTTTCGTCAACGCCAAAAACGACACCGGGAGCCTGCTCACCGTCACGCAGCGTGACGTCACAAATCTCTATCTGGCCAATTACTGCCTTAGGCAATGAGGAAGATCCAAAAGCATTCATAGACGACCCGGATGCAGTTCGCTATACACATTCATGGCCGCAACTTAAATATGTTACTAGTCTTCAGAGATCGACTAGTCCAGACGAGGGCCGTCCGCTTCAGCCTTAGTTGCTAAGGTTGACGTCGGCACTCCAGCGCATCGTGGCTGGTTGATCAAAACATAAGTTGATAATCAACGGGCAGCAAATAGTACGCGGTGAATAGTGCTTTGGATGCTCCAAGAACCATTAGCGAGAAGATTCTCTCCAAGGCGTCTGGAAAAGCGGCTAGCGCTAAGGATTTTATTCTGGCGCGTGTTGACGCAGCAATGGCCCACGATGGTACGAGTGTGCTTGCCGTAAAAGCATTTGAGGACATGGGCGCTTCCTCTGTTTGGGATCCACACAGGGTCACCATTGTCTTTGACCATATTGCTCCAGCTAGCACGGAGGTAGCCGCGACCCTTCAAAAAACAATCCGCACGTGGACAAAACGCCACAGAATTACGAGCTTCTTTGACGTCGGTGATGGGATATGCCATCAACTCATGGTTGAGCACGGGCTCGCCCTTCCAGGCACCTTGGTTGTCGGAGCGGATTCGCACTCTTGCACATACGGAGCATTGGGAGCTTTCGCAACAGGAGTGGGTGCGACCGACATCGCAGAGGTGTTTGCAACAGGAACGCTGTGGTTAAAGGTGCCTGAAACGCTGAAGATTGTGCTCAGCGGAAAACTCCAAGACCACGTAACCGCCAAAGACGTGATTCTTAACATTGCAGGGATTGTGGGGGCCGATGGCGCGTCGTACAAAGCTCTGGAATTCTATGGTGCTACGACGGCCGACCTAACCTTGGAAAGCAGGCTTACTCTGAGCAATATGGCAGTCGAAGTAGGCGCGAAAGCAGGCATCGTGCCTCCAGATCGCAAGACTTTTGCGTACCTCAAGCACCTTACACCACAAGTGGAGTGCCAGCCATGTTATTCAGATGACAATGCCGTGTACGCTGATGAGCTGAACGTCAAGGTCGATGACTTGGGGCCTCAGGTCGCTTGTCCCCATCACGTGGACAACGTGAAGGATGTCGAAGAGGTAGTGGGCACAGCTATTGACCAAGTGTTCATAGGTTCGTGCACGAATGGACGTTTTGAAGATCTTCAGATGGCGGCGAGCATTCTACGTGGAGAGACAGTTGCCGTAAGGACGATCGTCGTTCCAGCGTCTAAGCTCGTGCTATTGAATTCTATACGAACGGGGGTCCTGGAGACATTAATTCAAGCCGGGGCTACCGTTTGCAGTCCCGGGTGCGGCCCATGTCTCGGCGCACATAACGGGGTTCTGGGACGGGGAGAGACTTGTCTTTCAACTTCCAACAGAAATTTCAAGGGGAGGATGGGTGCTGAGGGGCTTGTATACCTTGCCTCTCCCGCTACAGCCGCAGCTTCGGCCCTCAAAGGCGAGATCGCTGATCCGCGACAGTCATAGACAAATCGCCTATCACTCTCTCAATCACGGGATTCAAACGCCGGCCTCTCTCTTGATTTCCTCAATTTGTTCCATCAGGATCTTTTCAACGGCGTCGAGGAGATATTCAAGCGATGGGCTTCTAACCGTGAATTTTCTCGGGACACCTTTGTAGGTCACAATGTCGCCGGTACTGATTGAAATCATCGGCTCTCGCACCACAAGCGTCGCCATGAACTCGCTAGTGTCGATTTTTTCGACGTCTAGCTTCCAAACTTTTTCGTCGATTTCTTGTTCAATCTCTTGCGCGTTGTGCTGGACCTTATGGGTGAGAAAAGCTATTTTTTGATTGATTAGGTATTCTTCCTGCGCGGACAATAGCAATGACATAGCAACAAAGTTGTTTCGGAACTATTAAACACTTCGTCAGGCTTTTTGCGCCCCGGTCGAATCTGCGTGCCTTGGCAATCCCCATATGCTTTATATCGGTACATCTTCAAGTAGACTATAATGATGCTCATCAGGGGAAAAGTGTGGAAGTACGGCGATAATGTCAACACTGATTTAATTATACCAGGCAAGTATCTGAGAACGATGGACGTTAACGTCTTCGCACAACATGCAATGGAGGGCATTGGTGCGGAATTTTCACCGCACGACGGAGACATAATAGTTGCCGGCAAGAACTTTGGTTGTGGGTCATCACGAGAGCAGGCAGCGCTTGCGCTCAAATACGCTAAGATCGGATGTATCGTTGCGAAATCTTTCGCTCGGATCTTTTTCAGAAATGCAATCAACGTAGGCTTGCCAATTATCGAAGCAGACGTCGTTGATTCTGTTGCAGCGGGTGATGAGATTGAGGTCGACTTATCTTCGGGGCTTGTGAGAACCCACAGCAGGGTCGTACGAGGTGAGCAGCTTCCCAAATTCCTGCAGGAGATCCTCGAAGATGGTGGGTTAGTCGAACATAGAAAGAGGCATCCGCACCGCGAGTCCGCGAGTGAATGATCCTTGACGGGTCTAGCGGATTCAGTGAGCGGTTTGTTACTCAATGCACATGAGAATCGCTGTTGCTGAAGGAGACGGGGTCGGCAAAGAGGTTATACCCCCTTGTGTTGAGATTCTCACTCTATTACTGAATGATCCAGAATTCATCCATGTTGACATAGGATACGCCAAATGGGCTAGAGAAGGCACACCAATAACCGATGCAGATATTGATTTGATTGCGCAAGCCGATTGCATGCTTTTCGGGGCGATAACCAGCGTTCAAGGAAGCAGCGTGCTCGTCAGACTACGAAAAACACTCGATCTCTTCGTGAATCTGCGACCTTTTCGATCTTACTCTCTAACCCCCTATAAATTGAAGCTCACTATAATACGAGAGAACCTCGAGGGGTTGTACTCAGGCATAGAAGAGCTTTCTGACGACATCGCCGTCACGCAGCGAGTGGTTACTCGCGCTAATGTGGAAAGGCTTGCGTCGTTCGCGAGCACCTTGCGCAACGTAAAAACAGTTACGATAGTTCATAAGGCAAACGTGCTCAAGTCGGATATTTTCTTTCGAGATGTCTGCGTGCGTGTTTTACAGGAACATGACGTGCCCTATAACGAGATGTACGTCGACGCAGCTGCATACAATCTCATAAGACACCCTGAAATGTTCGATCACATCCTGACGTCGAATTTATTTGGCGATATTCTGTCCGATGAAGCAGCAGCGCTTATCGGAGGGCTCGGGCTTTGTCCGAGTGCGAACATCGGACCGAAATTCGCAATTTTTGAGCCTGTACACGGGTCGGCGCCCCACATCGCTGGGCGCGGCATAGCAAACCCAATAGGGGCTATTCTGAGTACCACAATGCTGCTTGAATGGGCAGGCGAATGCGAAAAAGCCTCCTTAGTAGACGTTTCAGTCAAGCAGACGATAAGCAAAGGCATCACGACGCGGGACCTAGGTGGCACGAGTTCGACCAACGAGGTGGCGCGCGAAATAATACGCAATATAAGGTGACGACGTGATTTTTCCCGATCATTGTAAGGAAGTCGCTGTAAGAGAATGCGATGATAAAACATCTGCGCCAACAGCCGGTGAGCACATCTACTTCTCATCGCGCTATGTCCTACTGTTTTGGCAAGGAAAAGTCGAAGTTTACGAACTCGAATTACATGGGAACGGCTTGATCCGAACGATATCGAAGGCCAACAGGATTGCGGGCTTTGCCGAAACTCTAGTGTATAGACGCAAGATCGACATCTTCAACAGAAGCAAGCTAATTGCCGTAGCAACCCGACTGTGTAAGCCCCCCATAAAAACAGTCGTCTTTCAAGGATTTGATCTTCATCGGACCTTCGTTTATAACCCAGACCTCACCAGCGTAACCGAGATTGAAGTATTTGACGTATCCCCTCCAGATCCACCATACCTCATCACGCTCATCAAGAAACTCGACAGCGCTGGCATTTTTGGAGACCTATCCGTGCGTTTTACGCCAGTCATACAAGATCTACGACGTGCACGCACCGCCACGATTTATCCGTGTTCAGCTTCAGGAATTGGGTCAAACTGCCTCAACAACCTAGACATTCACGTCGGTGAGCACGCCGTTCTACTGGGGTGCGACATTTCCAAACAAGTGCTTGAAGCGCGAGTTCACGGGCTAGAATTCGAACACGTCAACATCTGTCCGACGAAAACAATAAGACCGAGAAAACCTTTCATTGCAAAATGTTGCAAGTCAGCGAGGGTCGGGCCGACCGAACTTTTTGGACAGAAGGGTTACGTGGTTCATTGGGGTGCGAATCCGTATGAGGTCGCGTCTGCTATCAGAGATCTCGCAAACGCCATACGTTGATTACTGGTGCAGCAAAATACGCCCCTCATTTGACAGAAGTGCGGAGGGAGGGATTCGAACCCACGAATGCCTTCGCAACAGGATATCTCAAACAACGGTTCTTAAGTCCTGCGCCTTTGACCTGGCTTGGCTACCTCCGCCCTATGCTGACATACCGCCTGGACATATAAAAGCCTATTTTTAACTGGATAGCACTTTCGCTGTTGCGTCAGCAGGCCTCGAAGGAGATTCTTAGTACACCCGCCCAAGAGGCTCTCTGTCCAAAGCTAAAACCCCGTCGGCCAGAATTACTAGATGTTGTTCGGTGCGGCGCTGCAGCTCCAGAACTGCTGCACGCCAAGCTTGATAATTCCACTTTTTGTACTGATTTCGTCCCACAATTCCAACAAGCAGTCAAATTAGATAAACGTAGAGTAGACCCTGCCGAATTTCGTGCATAGAACCCTCTGGTCTGCGGTTAACGTCATACTAAACTATTCTGCAAACCAAATGAATGCTCCACCTCTGCGAAACACAGGGACAACGGATCACGAGGTAGCCCGTGGACCTTTTGCATCGATTGATGATTATGGTCTGTCAGTTTTTTGGAATTGCGTGACAAGTTCAATGCTGCGGTGAGGGGTAGGCTTACCATAATCAGACGAGTGGATGCTCCGGTCGGGATTTGAACCCGAGTCGTTGGCTTGCTTCACTAAAGTTCGAAAGGCCAACATGATTGGCCGGACTACACTACCGGAGCTTGAGCATTCGAAAGTGTTGCTGAATAACGCAAAGCACGGCGTATTTTCACAACGCTTGCTGACTACGATTCGCGTCATAAAATATATTTGTTTCTGACCTGTGCAAAGCGCAGTCGTGAGCTTATGAGCCCTTGACGTAACTAAACGGATTTTTAACAACTCCCGAAGAGCTTATTTTTTAGAGCACGTCAAGATCCTCGCATTCTCAAATGCGAGTTCCATCAAAAGAATTAAGAAACCTCTGCACAAAGAATCCTCGAGCTGCTTGCCTTATCACAGCTCGTTTGCATAAGCGAAAGATTGAAACGAGGAACTATGCGACTGTTAATCACAGGTGGCGCGGGCTTCATAGGCAGCAATTTCGTACGCTATATGTTGTCTAAACACAGTGAAGCAGAAATCGTGGTCCTAGACAAGCTGACGTACGCAGGCAATATGAGCAGCCTCAAAGACGTGCTAGCTGATATTGAATTCGTCAAAGGCGATATTTGCGACGAGACAATTGTCAAGCAGCTGCTAAAAGATTGTGAGTGTGTTGTCAACTTTGCGGCCGAGACGCACGTTGATAGATCAATTACGAGTTCAGCTGCCTTCGTTCAAACAGATGTCCTCGGGACTCACGTCTTGTTAGCAGCGGCTAAAGATTACTCAATTAAGCGATTCGTTCAGATATCGACGGATGAAGTGTATGGAAGCATTGATCGCGGATCGTTTAAGGAGACGGATCCGTTGCATCCGTCAAGTCCCTATGCAGCAAGTAAGGCTGCGGCAGACTTGTTGGCGTCATCGTATTTCACGACGTACGGTTTTCCCTGCGTTATTACCCGCAGCTCAAACAATTACGGGCCGTATCAGCACCCCGAAAAACTGATTCCTCGCTTTGTTACAAGCGCTATGAGGGACCGCGAGCTGACCGTTTACGGCCGGGGAGACAATGTCCGAGACTGGATACACGTTGCAGATAACTGTGCAGCGATAGACTGCGTTCGCCAACGGGGCAAAACTGGCGAAACGTATAATATTGGCGCTGGAAACGAGAAGAGCAACTTAGATATAACCAAAGCCATACTGCAGCTAGAGCGAAAGCCTTCAACGCTCATTGCCTTCACAGCAAACCGGCTCGGACACGACCAGAGGTATTCCCTAGACTGTTCGAAGATAAAGTCTCTTGGATGGCAACCCGAGATCTCATTTGAAGACGGATTGACACAAGTCGTTCGGTGGTATCAAGAGAACGAGTGGTGGTGGTCCCCACTAGTTTGAAAACAACCTGCCCGCGAAACATAAGCAGAAGCGCGCGCGAGAAGGTGCATCTCAAAGGGCCTTGATATACCGAACCATCGATTCAAAGATGGCGTTCCCATCAGTAGAACCGAGAAGTTTCTCTGACGCTCGTTCGGGATGCGGCATCATCGCAAGCACGTTTTTTTCTAGATTACTTATCCCAGCGATGTTATCGAGCGAACCGTTGGGGTTTGCAGCCAAAGTGGGGCGTCCATTATCATCAACGTACTTAAAAACGACCTGATCATTTTCGTAAAGCTCTTTGAGCAGCCGGGGGTCAACGACGTATCGCCCCTCTTTGTGAGCTATAGGAAGATCAACTATCGCGTTCGTAAGTTCCGTGAACGGAGATTTGCCGACAGTTCTAAGCTTTACCCACCTACAAATGAACTTTGGATACTGATTCAAAGTGAACGTGCCGGGCACCAAGTGCGACTCGCTAAGGATTTGGGCGCCGTTGCATATGCCTAGTATAGGCTTCCCATCAGCTGCCATCTGTGCAACCGACTGCATAATCTTGGTTCGTGCCGCAATTGCACCTGCGCGCAAGTAGTCACCGTATGAAAACCCTCCTGGGATGATTGCGCCGTCATAACTCTTTAGGGTCTCTTTGTACCAGACAAGTTCTGCACCTACGCCCAAATTATTCAGAGCTTTTTGAACGTCCAGATCACAGTTACTACCACCGAACCGAAGAATGGCGATATTCATCTGTCTCTTCTCGACTATTCCGTTATCCGTACGTCATAATCGTGTATGATGGGATTCGCGAGCAGCCTTTGGCACATTCCGTTAACGAGGTCAGTTGCGCTCTCACGGGAATCTGCTGTGAATTCGAGTTCGTAGGTAGCTGCTTGTTTGACCGATTGACACTCATATCCAAGATGCTTGAGAGCATTTTTTATCGTCGTAGCTTCCGGATCAAGCATGCCATTCTTGAGCTTAATGGTGATCTCAGCGCGATAAAGCATAGCAGTTACTGTTAGATCATAATAGTTAAACATTGGTGCTGATCTGAACGGTTGCCAACCAGCTAGGCAAGCGCGGTCGAAGCATCCCATCTGGCCGCTTATGATTGCTGGAAGAAATCAAACCAAACGTTGGTGCGCGAGGCTTGGCAGACAGCAGGTGAATCGGGCTGTTTGACCTAAGACGCGCGTCCGCAGGCTTTCGCTGGGTTACCTCTGGCTTTTACCGATACGCGACAGAACGAGCGCGGCAATCGATATGCCAACGATTGAAGGGATCGCTTCAAAACCGGGCACCCCCACAGCTTTGGCCGAAACGCTTGGGGTTATAGCCGTTGCATTGGTTGTAGGTGTGCGTGTGGTTGAAGGATTGCCTGTCGCTGAGGAGGACGAGAACGGCGCTTGAGCGAGCACCTGTCGTTGCAGAGCAGTCACCTGACTAGCCGACAGTTCTGCGTTTTGTTTGACAATAACCCTGCCTTGAGGGTCCGTGAAAACAATGAGTGGAGGTTTGCTATAATTATAAAGCGTTCCTTGTTCAGTCCCGACCACGTTTATGTTCACGAAGTTCGACGAAAGTTGAATAACTTCACCATCGGTCCAAGTGTTTTGATCCATGTTTCTGCATCGAGGACACCAATCTTCGTGAATGTATATCATCACGGGCTTATCTTCCTCGGCGGCAGCTTTCATCCCTGTCGGGTAATCATAAACCCACGTTATCTCATTTTGGGCTTTGACGCTGATCGCCAAAAAGGAACTTGCTATAACAAAAAACACAGCCAGCACCGTTATTACGGCCATGAAACGGCTCATGCAACGCACACTGACCTACAGGATAACTGTGCTATTTAACTTTTGTTAATCAGAGTGCGTTACTGTCCTAAGCCAGCGCGCTCGCGCCGCAAGCAGTTAGTTTTGACGTTATTAAACGTTTCAAACGACGTTAGACCCACATTCGAAATTAAAATGCCTGAGCGGGGACTGAGATTCCGCGATAACTTATTCAACACCTACGCGCACATTCAACGTGAATCTGCGTGAAAATAATTCAAGCCTCCTCTTACTTCTATCCGCACATCGGTGGAGTCGAAACTCACTGTCTTGAGCTATCGCAAAGCTTACGGGACCTTGGGCACGAGGTGACTGTTTTGTGCGCCGAAGTCCCCAAGTCTAGGCCAAGTGAGGTTTTGAGCGGACTCACTGTGCACAGATTTCCAGCTGTGAATCTACCATATATCCCCTATATGTTTGCTCTGAGCCGACGCATTGCGCAGTTCAACGCCGATGTCGTGCATTCGCACTATCCCCCGCCGTTCATCTCTTATGGAGTGCTCAAAGGCCTACCGCACGTTCCACACGTGCTTACTTACCACTGCGATCTCGAAATTCCCGACAACATGGCGAATCTCAGAATTCCGAACATCTTCAAATACCTCGTGGATGAAGTCAACACAGCCTTATATGCAAAGCCGATCCTCGACAACGTCGCGCAGATAATCGCTACAACTGAATCTTACGCGCGAACTTCCTGTGTGCTGCGAGATTATAGCTATGAAATCGTGCCGAATGGCATTAGACTTGAGGCCTTTGACAGACATTTACTCGGCTTAAACGGTGAAAAAAGGCGCCACCAAATACTCTTCGTTGGTCGACTGAGCTACGTGAAAGGCGTCGATGATCTTGTCAAAGCCGCCAAGATCGTACTAAGCCAAATAAGCGACGCGACTTTCTTTATCGTCGGCGATGGGGAAGAGCGAGAACGACTTAAAAGACTCGCTAAAGGCTATGAAGATCGAATCAGATTCTGCGGGCACATATCAAGAACCGCTCTTCTAAAGCTCTACACAAGCTCTTCGGCACTAGTCCTTCCCTCTTTTACGCGCCTGGAGGCTTTCGGGTTAGTTCTTTTAGAAGCGATGGCGTGCGAAACGCCAGTGATTGCTTCCAGAATTCCGGGCGTGCTCGACGTCGTTGGCGAAGGCGGTCTGCTAGTAACGCCGCGCGATCCTCCTTCCCTTGCAAATGCCATTCTAGAGATTTTCGAAAACCCTACAAACGCAAGATCAATGGGTAAAAACGGCCGCAGGCGCGTTGAACAGAAATATGATTGGAAGATAATCGCGCAAGAGATCCTTGACCTTTATACTAATATAGCAGAAGCCTAAAACGAAAGAAGATGCTTCAAGAACGACGACTTAATATACGTTAATCGAATTTTCTTCTGAAATGAAAGTTTGCGCCATCATCCCGGTCGCGCCGTCAGAACCGAACACACTCATCGAAAAATCAATCAAGAGCCTAGGCAATTTAGACTGCAGTGGTTTCGATTTTGAAGCGTACTACGTCATCGACAGCAGCGGAAAAGATTATAGCCCTTTGTTCGGATTACTGCCACCGCATTTCCACATAGTGATCAGAAATGGCAACAGAGGACGCCGGGCTGGCGCGATCAACGACATTATGAACGTGACAGAGGGTGCAGATTGCATTGCGCTATTCGATGTCGATAGCCGACCCAACGCTGATTTTTTGGCAGTGTGTGTGCGTGAACTCACGGCGACAAGCGACGGGGTGCTTGCAAGTGGCTGCCGCTACGTGACCAATAAGGTAAACACCCTTACCAAGATCGTTTCAGTCGAATACAAGTTTTTCTGCGACATCTATCGTTTTTCCAGGTGGTCAAGGGGCTTCATTCAGTTCAACGGCGTGATAGGGGTGTCAAAAGCACCCTTTCTAAGGGCGACAGGTTTTGATGAACGTTGTCCGTGTGAGGATCTAGACATTAGCGAGAAGATATATCTCTCGGGGAACCGCGCACTGCTCGCCGAGACAAAGGTGGGGGAACAAGCTCCTACTTCCGTTAAGGACTTGTACAACCAAAGAGTTCGATGGTTCCGCGGTGCTGTCGAGGGGTTTCGAAACTATCTTGGTCCAATGTTCATCGCTCGCGTTCCTATCTTAGTGAAAGTGACGTGGCTCGGCTCGCTAACGATCCCATTTTTTTCATACTTATTAGCGCCTTTTGTCTTTATATATTGCAGAGCAATTAGCGTAGAAAGTAGTAGCTTATCGGAATCATTCAAAATCCTGCTCGGCTTAGCTGGGTACGCCTGCTTGATGACGCTCTGCGGGATCGTGGCTGTCGGACAGCATCTAGCTTCCCGCAAGTGTGAGTGGACCGAGGTAGCCAGATCAGAAGTCTAGCTACAGGAGGGCCAGATCTTGAACGGCTTGCGAAAGTGGCTTGCGATTTCACTGACGTTCAGCATAATCTCGATCCTCGCACTCCTATTTTACACGATCACGCCGGGCCAGTTGCGTAGCCTCATACAAATTCACCCAGCGTTCTTGGCAGCCGCATTGATCTTTCAGTTCAGTTCGTGGCTCGTCTGGGGCGCCCGATTGAAGACTATGTCAGAAGCAGTTGGAGGCAAGCTCTCATTCAGAAAATCGGTCGAGATCGTCTTGTCAAATCTGTTTGCCGCAGCAATAACTCCGGGACATGCCGGCGGGGAAGTTACCAGAATTCAGCTGTTGCGAGGGTGTAAGCTGTCCGTGGGGGATGCCTCCGCGGTCGTCCTGGGAGAAAGAATGCTCGATGCACTTTTCTTAGGCATAGCCGCCCCGATCGCATTTCTGCTGTTCACCCGGTACGTGCAGAGCACGCCCGGGATCATAGCCCTTTTCGGGGCCGCAGCCCTAGTGTTCGGTGTGCTCTTTTTTATCCTGATTTATATTATGGCAAAGCCAAGAAAAGTGAAGTCTTTGGTGACAAAAGTACGCTGGCTGTTCGTCAAAGTGAGAGGCGTTGACAAGGCTGACAGCGCCATGCAAAAGGCTTTGCTAGAGATCGATGTCTTTCACAATAGCTCTAAGCGATACCTGAAGGATGAACGAAGAGCTTTGGTCAAAGGTTTTCTTTTTACGGCGGCATTTTGGCTTCTGCAGTTTTCTATTGCTTCGCTTATTCTCGTCGGCCTCGGATCACAGCCGTGGATTTTGGCGTCCTTTTCTGCCCAAACAGTTCTAATGATGATCGCCATGATTCCACTCACGCCGGGAAACAGCGGCATAGCCGAAGTGAGCACTGCGGCGATTTATTCAGTCTTCGTGAGCACGTCAATTCTCGGCATCTTCATCCTAGGTTGGAGAGTGATTACTTACTATCTAAACATAGTCGTAGGTGGGCTGGTGAGCATCAAGATCCTACAAGATCGACCTGTAGTGGAAGGAGCAGTTGAAGGGGCCGCCCAAGAGGCACAATGAATGTCAGAGGTCAAAAGCTGATGACTCTCCACTTGATGAGCACGCCGTCGCCGATTTGACGGATTTCTTGCAGATTCAGCTTCACAAAGTCGTTGGTCAGGCCCTCTCCATCGACCAGCGTTGGCGCTGCACTGCCCCCAATAATAATGTTCCCTACGTATGTGTAAATCTCGTCGACTAAGCCCAAACGTAGAAGGGCGAAATTGAGCGTTGCGCCACCCTCCACCAAGAGGGATTCCACCCCTCGATCCTCCAAACGCCCAAGCAACGCGACGAGATCCACTTCGCGCTCTCCGACAACAAGTATTTCAGCCTTTGTTTCGAGCTCTTCTACGCGGTGACGCGGGGCCTGTTGCGACGTCGCTACAAGCGCATTTGATCCCAAAACGGCCGCAGTCGGTGGCGTTCGTGCTCGGCTATCGACCACCACTCGCAACGGATTCTCAGTTCTGCCTTGGTCCACTCGCGTGCGCTTCAGGGCCACCGACTTTATGGTAAGCTTCGGATCGTCCGCAAGAACGGTCCCTACCCCGACCATAACAGCATCAACGTCAGCTTTTAGCGCATCAACTCGCCGGAGGTCATCTTCACCAGAAATGCGCACTTGTTTTCTCGCTACTGTGGAGATTTTGCCGTCGGCACTCATTGCTGAATTAATAAAGACATATGGTCTCATCGACTAGCCTCAATTGGTCAATGTATATTAATATCTGGTTCATATCCTATACGATAGCGGCATGCAAAAATACGAGTTTCTAGAACACACAGCCGATGCAACTTTAAAGGCGTACGCAAGAGACCTAAACGAGCTCTTCGAAAATGCGGCAGAAGCTTTCGAAAGCACAATGGTTTTCCTCGACGAAGTGGCGCTGGGAGACATTTGCACCATAGAAATAGTTTCCGACTCTTACGAGAACTTGCTTTACGACTGGCTTGGGGAGCTTCTGATCACGTTTGAAGTCGGGCGCTTTGCTGTTGAGGAATGTTTCGTCAGGATTGTGGGCTTGTCGTTAGCTATCGATTGCCTGGACGAAAGACTAGATCCAAACAGGCATAGACTAAACACAGAAGTTAAGGCGGTTACATGTCACAATCTAACAGTCACGAAAAATGACATCTATCACGCAGAGGTAACGCTGGACGTATAGGGGGTTCGATGGCGTTCGAAGAACTGGTCAAACTAGGCGAGTATGTTTGGGAAGTGCCGCAGGACGCAGCGCTAAGGATGCGTGTCCCTGGTCGAATCTTCTTGTCAGAAGTCCTTATGAAATACCTCGAGAGAGGAGCGATACAACAAGTGGCGAATGTCGCGACGCTGCCCGGAATCCAGAAATGGTCGCTCGCGATGCCTGATGTGCACACTGGGTATGGTTTTCCCATCGGCGGCGTTGCCGCGTTCGACGTTAGCGAGGGCGTCCTCTCGCCAGGAGGGGTTGGGTTCGATATCAACTGCGGCACGAGGCTCCTAGTAACGACCCTGTTCAAGGAAGAAATTGAGCCACGAATTGATGAGCTAATAACAACACTATTTGAAGCAATTCCGTCGGGACTTGGCTCGAAGGGACCGCTGCGGCTCTCTGAAAAAGAGCTTAACGACGTGTTCTTCGGCGGGGCAAAGTGGGCCGTTAATCAGGGATATGGAAACCCTGAAGATCTGAAGCACTGCGAGAGCAATGGCTGTTTGGATGGTGCAGATCCTGCAAGAGTCAGTCCGCTGGCGAAAAAGAGGGGTAAACCCCAGCTTGGAAGTCTGGGAAGTGGAAACCACTTCTTAGAAATTCAATGCGTTGATCGAATTTTTGATAAAAAGGCAGCAGATTTGTTTGGTTTGAAAGAACAGCAAGTCTGCATAATGCTTCATTCGGGGTCACGGGGGGCTGGCCATCAAATCTGCACTGACTACGTGAAAATGTTTCAAGCAGCGAGTCGCAAGTATTCTATCGCACTCCCCGACAAGCAACTCGCGTGCGTTCCTGCAGACTCGCAAGAGGCTCGAGACTACTTCAGCGCAATGGCAGCAGCTGCCAACTACGCGTGGACTAATAGGCAAGTAATGTCATTTTGGGTGCGAGACGTTCTGGAGCAGAAGTTCAACACGACTGCAACCCTCGTATACGATGTCGCGCACAATATTGCAAAGCTAGAAAAACACACGATCGATGGAGGGCGCAAGGAGGTGTACGTGCACCGCAAAGGCGCCACAAGAGCATTCGACAAGGATGCGAGTTATGGAATCGAACAGCCGGTGCTCATCCCAGGCAGCATGGGGACAGCCTCTTACGTTCTGCACGGCACCAAAAAAGCAATGAGTACTACCTTCGGATCGACGTGCCACGGGGCAGGTCGAGTTCTCAGCCGGAAAGCTGCGAGACGCTCTTTGACCTGGAAAGGCGTTACAGAGGGTCTGCAGCGAAAACACATCGCGATAAAAACTGATGATCTTTCGTCAGTGCCAGAAGAGGCACCAGAAGCGTACAAGCCGATAGACGAGGTCATCAACGTCGTTTCAAAGCTCGGCATCTCAGAAGCCGTTGCGCGGCTCACCCCCATGGGAGTCATCAAGGGCTAGCGCCAGCGATCTCAAACTTTGAGCTCACCGAGTTGACAACAGGGGCGCAGCGACATTTGCAAACAAGTTCAGCGATAATGTTATAGATACTGGTAGCTATATGATATACTGGTAGCTATATGATAACTGGGCTAGCTCGGATGGCTCGGCGTCCTCTGTAACCCAAAAACGTCGACAAGTGGGGAGCGAAACAGAAGGAAGGCATTTTGGCAGTTTGACCATCTTACAATTCAGACAATGAAATTCCGTCCTGCGGGGTCAACGGCCGTGTGTTGCTGATTGGAGAACCAGCGGCATGCGCTCACCGTGAGCACCGGTTCAGGCCCGGAAGGGAGCAAACCTATCGCGGACGCGTGACGCTCGGAGGGTCGCGGGATAGAGAATGAGTTGGGAGCTCTGCCAGGCTGCGGAGTGACGACCTTTCTGTGCGCCCACACCCGCTGTTGGGGTAGCCAAGCTTGGTCTACGGCGCTGGTTTGCTAAACCAGTGTCCCTCCGGGACTCGTGGGTTCAAATCCCACCCCCAGCGCTTTCTGTGCGATCCATTACCGTGAAGCCGCACCGGTCCTTCGAGCTATCGCAAAAAAGCGCATTCGGCGTGCTAGTTATAAATACGATGATTGGTTAAAATGCCACACACGCGAGGTATTGACGTGCCTAAGGGTGACAAGGAACAGCCAGAACACGACGAGATCAAGTATATAGTAAGAATCGCGCAAACGGATCTGGACGGAAAGAAAGCGGTCCAGTACGCACTCACAGGTTTGAAAGGCGTTGGTATACGAACGGCGCGAATTCTGACTCAAAGCGCCAACGTAAATCCTACAGACACGATGGGCTATCTGGATGACGAGCAAATAGAAAGGCTGAGGGATTCTGTCGCTAGTTTTGATCAGCACATTCCGGCTTGGATGTTCAACTACCAGAAAAGTCCCGTCACGGGCAAAAACCAACACCTGTTAGGCTCTCAGCTAGATATTACGCTTCGCGAAGACCTTAATCGAATGAAAAAGACCCGAAGCTACGCAGGGATTCGCCACGAAAGAGGACACAAAGTCCGTGGTCAAAGGACCAAATCGACAGGACGCAGAGGTGCGACGGTAGGCGTACAACGCAAAAAGCGGTAATGATAGAAGGTGCGAGAGATGGGGTATCCTGGCAAAAGCAGAAAAACGTTTGATAAGCCCAGTCACCCATGGCAGGGAGCAAGGATCGGCGAAGAAGCCGAGCTCGTAAGAACTTACGGTTTGAAAAACAAGAGAGAAGTCTGGAAAGTCGAGACGACGTTGAGGAAGTATCGACGTGAGGCGCGGAAATTGCTCTTCGACATTCAAGAGGTTGGTGAGCGTGGCGAGCACGCGAAGTTTGAGACGGAAAAATTTCTCGACAGATTAAAACGTATAGGTCTGATCAAATATGACTCATCTCTGGACGACGTGCTCACCTTAGCAAGTGAAGATTTAATGGAGAGGCGGCTACAAACCCAAGTCCAGAAGCAGGGTTTAGCCAATTCTGCCAAGCACGCCAGGCAACTTGTTGTCCACGGACATATCGCAATCGCAGGACGCAGAGTAACCGTTCCAAGCTACGTTCTCCGCACAAGTGAACAAGAGCTCATCGGATACTACGTCGGATCCCCGCTCCGCGAAGTCGACGGTTCCGAGAAGCAAGCGAGCGACGGAGCGTGACATAGATTATGGCCGAGCGAAAGTGGGGAATCGCCCACATCTTTGCGTCGTTTAATAATACGATTATCACCATCACAGATCTTAGTGGAGCCGAGACCATAGCAAAATCATCAGGCGGCATGGTAGTCAAGCAAGACCGCAATGAAAGTTCGCCTTATGCTGCCATGCAGCTTGCCACGAGCGCAGCTGAACAGGCATTGGATAAGGGCGTCCTCGGTGTTCACGTAAGGGTAAGGGCCCCCGGCGGGAATGGACAGCGGAGCCCCGGTCCGGGAGCGCAAGCCGCGATAAGGGCACTTTCAAGGGCTGGATTAAAAATAGGGAGAATAGAAGATGTAACACCTATCCCTCACGACGGCACGCGGTCGCCCGGAGGCAGAAGGGGACGCAGGATCTGACATCTCGGATACAAAATGGATTTAGAATTCCTAGAACTCACAGACAGACGAGCGCGTTTCATAATTTCTGGTACGGAACCAGCGTTCGTAAACAGCATTAGACGAAGCATGATGGCTGACGTCCGAGCGATGTCGATCGATGAGGTCAACTTTTACAACAACACGTCAGTCCTGTTCGACGAGATGCTTGCGCTTCGTCTAGGACTCATTCCGCTCACAGGAGGGAAACACTATCTCTCCCCGCCTGAGTGTTCCTGCAACGGGGAGGGCTGCTTTCAATGTCAAGTGTCCATGACCTTAAACGTGCAGGGGCCCGCTACAGTTTACTCAAGGGACTTAGCGTCCGCTGCCGCCGAAGTGGTTCCCGCCGATGGCAACATACCCATAATAAAACTTTTTGAGGGCCAGCAATTGCTGCTTGAAGCAATTGCACGAAAAGGCAGCGCCAAAAACCACGCTAAATTTCAGTCGGCAATCGCGACAAGCTACAAGTACTTGCCAAAGTTTTCTGTCCAAGAGTGCAACGGATGTAAAGACTGTGTCGAGGCCTGCCCCAAAGGCATCATCCGGTACGAAAACGGATCCGTGCACATCGCTGACGAACTTGAGTGCACCCTCTGCAATTTGTGCGTCGAAGCTTGCGACACACACGCGATCTCAGTCACCGGCGACCCGCAGCGCTTTGTGTTCTATTCAGAGTCAGACGGATCAATGAGCTGCATAGATCTGCTGACGACATCAGTTGAGTCTTTGATGAACAGGGCCAGCGAATTAGCTACGTACCTCGAAACGTTTGGGTAGGCGGGGGTTGCCAAGCTTGGTCAAAGGCGCTAGGTTGAGGGCCTAGTCTCATAGGAGTTCGTGCGTTCAAATCGCACCCCCCGCATTCGAAATGCTTGACAGGAGATAGCATGGCAAAGCACAGTATACGGAAGACCAATCCTCAGTTGATGTTACACATAGACGCTTTCAAAGCGCACGCACGACAGCATCAAGCAAATATTTGGAGAGAGCTTGCTAAAAGGTTGGAGGCGCCATCAAATAACTACGCCAAAGTCAATTTGAGCCGGCTCAACCGACATACGAACTCGGGCGACGTAGTTATTGTCCCTGGTAAAGTGCTTGGCGCGGGATCAATCGACCATCCGATATCCATAGGTGCGCCGAGTTTTAGTGAGAGCGCCCGGTCAAAGATCCTTACAGCGGGAGGGACCGTCTTGTCGCTCGATGAAATCGCCCACGTATCTCCAACGGGCAGTCACGTGAAGATCATACGTTGAAATATAGGAGAGACAGATTTGTGACAGTAATTGACGCTAACGGATTAATACTTGGGCGTCTTGCCAGCATCGTAGCTCAAAGACTGTTATCCGGTGAACAGATCGATGTTATTAACGCGGAAAGCGCGATAGTTTCAGGGTCGCCAGAAACGACGCTGTCAAAGTATCAAACCCTGCGAAAAAAAGGCTCCAAAGAAAAAGGACCATATTTTCCTAAGCGTTCAGATATGATTCTACGACGTACGGTTCGAGGGATGTTGCCGTATAAAAAATCAGTCGGCAGAGCGGCATTCGAACGGCTACGAGTGTACGTTGGAACGCCAGCTGAGCTTTCCAGTGTCAAGGCTGAAACGCTTGAACGCGCGCAAAAATCAAGATTGAGCACCATTAAGGTTGTGGAGGTAGGAAAGATCTCCCAACAACTCGGGGCTAAGAAATAGGATCGGATACATGGGCCAAAAAACAATCAACTCAAGCGGCAAACGCAAAACCTCAATCGCACGGGCTTCTTTCAAAGAAGGACAAGGCGTGGTGAGGATCAACAAAAAGCTTCTCAACGTCGTTGAGCTCGCGCTTGTGCGAGAGAAGATCCAAGAACCGTTGAACATTGCCGGCGATTTGGCAAAAGGACTTGATATCAGCGTAACCGTCCGAGGTGGAGGAGTCGTCGGACAGGCCGACGCAGCCCGGACAGCAATAGCTCGAGGATTAATTGACTGGACAAACGATCTGAGTATCAAAGATCTATTTCTGAAACAAGACCGAACACTCCTTGTGAATGACTACCGGCAGAAGGAGCCAAAGAAATTTGGCGGCCGAGGTGCGCGAGCGCGGCGACAAAAATCCTACAGATAATCAGGCTAAGAGATGATACCCGTAAGATGCTTTACGTGTGGCGCAGTGATATCGAAACACTGGGATCAGTACAAAGAGCGCACAAGCGCTGGAGAAGATCCAAAGATGGTGTTGGATGATCTTGGCGTAAAGCGATACTGCTGTCGTAGAATGCTTTTGACACACAAAGAGCTTGTTGATATTTTTGCTCCGTATCAATGATAAGGGGTTGTGGGGTAGCCTGGATATCCTACGGCGTTCGGGACGCCGTAACCTGAGTTCGAATCTCAGCAACCCCATGCAGGCCCTTTAAGATGGAGGGGAGTCATTGAAAGAAGTCATTGAAAAACTTACCCGTTATGAAAGGGCCAGAATCGTCGGGGCGCGAGCTTTGCAGATTTCGATGGGTGCTCCTACATTGATAGAATCGAGCACCGCAGATCCTATAGACATGGCACTAGAAGAACTCAAGAAAGGGGTCATTCCGATAACGATAAAACGTCGAGGAACCCCACGATGAACTCGATCGAGGCGGTATCTGTAAGCAAGGTATTCGACATAAACGCGACCGACGCGGCCGAAGTAGAGATAGTGACCACAAGCGGCTACGGCCGGTGCTCTTTTCCGGCGCCGGGCGAGGCAATAAGAAGGGCGCGAGAACACGTGCCTACACTCATCGGCAGGGAAGTGAGTCAGCAGGCAGAAATCGACGAAGTGCTACAGGGTACCTTTTCATTGCCTAATATGAGCATGGCTTTCTCAGTTGCAATCGCAAATGCGGCAGCGGCTTCTCTCGGGGTGCCGTTGTATCGCTACCTCGGAGGCTTCTTTGCGAATGCTATGCCTTACCCTCTGCTAAAAATCTTTAGCGCCGACGCTGATTATTTTGGTATTCCAATAGGGGCGGGCTCATTTGCCAGCGCAATTGCTTCACTAGCAAGCATGCATCGAGAGCTCAACAATCTGGGCATCCGTGGAGACTCTGCTCACACCGATATTTTGAATCGGTTGACTAGAATCACAGACGCTGCAAGTAGCAAGTTTGGCTTCGAAGTCAAGCTAGGCGTGGATTTCAAAGCCTCGAAGCACGCGCGGGGCAAGATTAGTTTTGCGGACCATGCCTCCACGACGGGAACCAGCCGACTGCAGTATCTCCTAGATCTCGCCCGTCAGTACGATCTGTATTACATCGAAGATCCCTTCGACCGAACAGAGTCTGAGTTTCAGCGACAGCTAACCGATGAGCTAGGCGTGACGTGTCTGATTGCGTCAGAGGCGGATGTCGACACGAGAATTGCGGATGCGCGTTCCCCGAAGAGTCGTAGAGAGACTAATTTTGCATTAATTGCGCCTACAGGTACGGTTTCAAGCGTTTTCGAAACGTACTCCCGGGAGAGCGCCAATGGCCGCAGCTGCGCTTTGCTTACCGACAATTCTGCGACCTGTGACGCATCACCGTCGCAGCTCGCCGTTGCTTTATCCGCTCCCTTTGTCAAACTGAGCATCAAGGGCAGACAGAGCACCGCAAAAATCAATGAACTTATACGAATAGAACAAGAACTATTTGACGGACCAAGCTACAGGATGGCGAAAAAACCGATCTAAAGGAGGTGGATCAATGGAAGAGACCACGGAATACAAATCTCTCATCCCTGTTGACGAATACTTAGCTGCAGGTGTGCACATAGGCACGCAGCAAAAAACAGAAGACATGAAGCGCTTTGTCTATCGCGTTCGAGCAGACGGTCTTTACGTGCTGGACGTGAAGGCTACAGACGAGCGCATAAGAATTGCAGCCAAATTTCTCAGTAAATTTGACCCGGCCCGCATACTTGTGGTTTCAGCACGGCAATACGGTCAATTTCCCGCAACAATGTTTGCTAAAGTAACCGGAGCAAAATCAGTTGTGGGACGCTTTATACCGGGCACATTGACAAATCCAGAGTACCGCGACTTCGTTGAACCAGATGTAGTTGTCGTCACGGACCCTATTGGAGATTCACAAGCCGTTAAGGAAGCTGTGGATGTTGGCGTTCCAGTAATTGCCATGTGCGATACAAATAATATGACAACACACATTGATATCGTCATCCCCACCAACAACAAAGGACGGAAAGCGTTAGCGCTTATCTATTGGCTCCTCGCAAAGGAGATCACCAAGCTTCGCGGCCAACAGACGGGCTACGCAGTCAAAGATTTCGAAATAGAGATCTAGAGAGAGTAGCTATGAGGAAACCTGCAAAAGCAGGGTCGTGGTACCCGAGTGACCCCCTGGCGCTGGAAGAGCTTTTGCGTATCTTCGTTGGGAGGCCAGATCCGCGTCCGCTCACGAGTGTGGTGGTTCCTCACGCGGGCTACGCCTGTTCAGGTGTGACGGCAGGAAAGGTTTTTTCGATACTTCCCAAGGTGGCCACCTACATAATCATTGGCCCAAATCACCATTATCCCGTTATTTCGGTCTCGAACGAACCGTGGCTGACTCCCCTCGGGAAAGTGAGGGTGAACACGGATATTGTGGATGCACTCGATATCGACGTGAATAATGACGCCAACAAAGAAGACAATTCGATAGAACTTCAGTTGCCCTTCCTACAGTTCCTATTCGACGACTTCGAAATCGTCCCTATTACCATGGGACTTCAAGGGCCTGAATCGATACAGCATGTTTTCGGGGCAATCCAAAGAGTTGCCGACGAAAACAGCGTACTTATTGCCTCTAGCGATTTTACGCATTACGCGCCAGAGCACGCCGCGAGAACAACCGATCAGTGGGTAATAGAGCCCATTCTAAAACTGGAGTCGCTAGAATTTCTTACGCGAGCTCGTTCGACCTCTGTGTGCGGCTTTGCCCCAATAGCGGTTGCCATCGAATTCGCGAAACGTCGAAGCGCCAAGCGAGGAGAGCTTATCGATTATTCTACGAGTGCAGACACCTGTGGCGATTCAACTGCGGTGGTCGGCTATGCAGGGATAATTATGGCCTGATGCTGAAAACGAGCTTGAAAAGAGTTTGCAACGAGAACCTACATAGATGATAACCTGTTCGGCTCCAGGCAAGATCTATCTGTTCGGAGAGCACGCTGTTGTCTACGGAGAGCCGGCGATAGCGTGCGCGATAAACTTGCGTGCGAGTGTGTCAGTAGAGATGACATCTTCGGGAAAAATCACCATAGATGCCATGGACAAGCGCGCGAACTGCTCCAGTGAAGAGTTTAAGTACGCCTGTTGTGCCGCTCAAATGATCAAACAACTGTTTGAAACAGACTTTGGCGCTGAGATAACGATACGGTCGGAATTGCCGCCGCGACAAGGGTTAGGCTCTTCCGCCGCAGTTACAGTGTCAACTATAAAAGCTCTAACTGCGAGTCTCGGCATTGAACTCGATAATGAAGCGGTAGCGAAGATAGGCCACAAGGTCGAAAACGAAGTTCAGGGTACGGCGAGCCCCGCAGATACCTTTGTTTCTTCAACCGGCGGTATGGTCTTAGTAGAAGAAACCAAAACATCTCATCTCGCGCAGCTTGACACGCCGATCATAATCGGCGCAACCGGCGTTGAGAGGGCAACCCGCGACGTCATCGCATTTGTATCTGATTTGAAAAAGAAGTACCCTTCCGTGGTGAGTGACGTGATGTCTTCAATAGGAGATATCACGCGCTTGGGAGAACAGAAGCTGGCTGACGGAGACCTCGTCAGCGTAGGCGAGCTTATGAATATCAACCAAGGGCTCCTCGAGTCGCTCGGGGTAAGCGACGTTACACTCAGCAGATTAATCTACGCAGCGAGAACAGCAGGCGCGCTCGGTGCTAAAATCACTGGCGCTGGCCGTGGCGGATGCATATTGGCGATTGCAACAGACGAAAAGGCCGACCACGTTACACAAGCTATCGCAAAACAAGGTGCTCTGGTATTGACCACTGCGATTTCTAGTTTAGGCCTGCACGTAGAGGCATAACAGGCGTGACCGACGTTATATTGCTTAAGATCGGCGGCTCAGTATTAACGGACAAAGGGCGAGAGAGCACCTTGCGAGAAGACAACTTACGCATGGTCGCTCGCCAAATCGCCGACACAAAGAGTTCACCTCTCATTCTTGTCCACGGAGCGGGCTCCTTTGGGCACCCGCAAGTTGTCCAGTACTTATCCAACGGTCTTAGCGCAAGCGGAATGTGGAAGACCCATTGCGCCGTGCGCTCGCTAAACACCGCGTTCATAGACGAACTCCAGTCTAAAAGCGCGGCAGCATTGCCAATCCACCCGCTTAATAGTGTTACGCTAGATGCCGGTCGGATCACGCATTTCGATACGAACGCGTTAGAGCTTATGCTTAACAACAATATCATCCCGGTGCTTCACGGCGACGTCGTAATGGATCGCTTAGATGGCTTTAACATCCTGTCAGGTGATCAAATAATAGCGTTTCTCGCACAAAAGATGCGCCCAAAAAAAATAGGAGTCGGCACAGACGTCGATGGAATCATGTATCGAGACAAAAAACTGAACCATCTTCGCCCCGGTGAGCTTGAAAAATACCGCGATGGAATTCTCGGTTCCAAGTCTACGGACGTAACCGGGGGGATGTTGCACAAAGTTGTGGAGCTTCTGGAGATTGCTAAGTCAGGCATTCAGTCTGAGATATTCAACGCAACTTACGACGGCAACATCACTAAGTTTTTAACGTCGCACCAAGATGTGGGTACGACCATCTCCGCAGAAAAAGAATGACAACGAACCGTAAGATCGAGCATCTAATGCTCTGTGCTGCTGAAGATGTCGAATCAGGAAGAACAGGCCTCGATGATATCAGATTCGTCCACAACGCAGTTCCTGAATTGACAAAGTCACAGATCGATACGACTGCCACGTTCTTAAAAAGGGGGTTCACAGCTCCCGTCTTTATAGCAGGAATGACAGGCGGACACGAAGAGACAACTGCTATCAACGCCGCATTATCAGAGGCCGCAGAGCGACTCGGCATCGGCATTGGTGTGGGAAGTCAGCGCGCAGCAATTGAACATCCTGACCAGGTCGAGTCGTTCAGCATAGTTCGGGAGCGAGCCCCCAGCGCTTTTGTAGTGGCTAACATTGGGGCTACACAAGTTAAGGAATATGATATGGAGATCATTGACCGCTTGATCGATATGGTTGACGCAGATGCATTGGCAATTCATCTGAATTTCCTGCAAGAGGCGGTGCAACCAGAGGGTAATACGGACGCTGAAGGATGCCTCGACGCGATGAAATCACTTGCCGATTCTCTTCGGGTGCCAATGATCGCCAAAGAGACGGGTGCAGGGATTTCGAGAGAAGTAGCAGCTGAGTTAAAAAAGGCAGGCGCTTCTGCAATTGATGTAGGCGGCGCTGGGGGCACGAGCTGGGCAAGAGTTGAATCGTACCGCGCGCAGACAGACCCCGTGCTAGAGAGGTTGGGGGCGCTGTATGCCGATTGGGGTATACCGACCGCAATCTCCATTTTGGAATCCCGCACCTTACCCGTAATCGGAACTGGAGGGATCAGGAACGGCCTCCACGTCGCCAAGTCTATTGCGCTCGGTGCGTCGTTGTGCGGGATGGGCTTGCCGCTGCTAAAACCTGCATTTAAGGGGACCAAATATGTACTAAGCGAGATAATGGCGGTCGTTGAAGAATTGAAAGTCGCAATGTTCCTAACTGGATGTAAGACACTCCCTGATCTAAAGCAATGCCCGCTGGTCATTACTGGCGAAACTGGGCAGATCCTACAACAACGCGGATTCAACCTAGCCGAGCTTCAAGTGAGGAGGTAGCGTTTTGGAGATAGAAGTTAACGCAATTGGCGGCTACGAAGAAGTCGGGCGCAACATGACTGCTATTCGGGTGAACGAAGACACAGTAATCATAGATATGGGCCTTAGACTCGATCGAATTGCAATTCACGAGGATGCAGAAATCGAGAAGATGCATTCTATAGACCTTATCAAGATGGGCGCGATACCAAATGACGCGACGCTAAGTAAAACAAAGAAATCAGTCAAGGCGATAGTCTGCACGCACGGACATCTTGATCATATAGGCGCCGTCCCCAAGCTTGCGCACAGGTATGAAGCCCCGATAATATCAACGCCGTATACGGCAGAGCTCATCGCACAACAGATCCGCGTCGAAAAGAAGTTCGGCGTCGAGAATCCCCTTTACACGCTCGAAGCAGGGCAGGTTTATCAAATAACCCCCGACATAGCCGTTGAGTTTGTGCGAGCAACGCATAGTATACCCGATCCAATATTCGCCGTTCTGCATACGCCAGCCGGTGCCCTGGTCTATGCGAACGATTTCAAGCTTGATCGGACGCCTGTTATTGGCAAACCCCCCGACTTCAATCGCTTAAAGAGTTTAGGAAAAGACGGAGTGCTCGCGCTGATCGTCGAAAGTACTCGCGTAAAGGAGGCGGGAAAGACCCCGTCAGAACAGATAGCGAAAGACTTGGTGCGTGACGTTCTTCTCGGTACTGAAGAAGAAGGCAGCGGAGTGCTCGTAACTACGTTTTCGTCACATATAGCCCGCGTGAAGACGATCTTCGAAGCAGCTCGCGAGATGGACCGGCGCCCGCTGGTCCTAGGCCGCTCTATGGAACGATACCTAGGAACTGCAGAAAAAATGGGATACGTCGAGCTTCCCAATGACATTGGAGTTTATGGGAATAGAAGATCTGTAGAAAAGATATTAAGGAGAGTAGCGCAGGAAGGGAAAGAAAAATATCTTCCAATCATGACGGGACATCAAGGAGAACCAGAAGCAATGCTCACGCGGGTCGCAAACGGGCTAACGCCTTACGAAGTGGCGCCGGGTGACAAAATAGTGTTTTCTGCCGAGGTGATACCAACCCCAATAAACGCAGCTTATCGATATTCAGTAGAAACCAAGCTCAAAATGCGAGGGGCACGGCTTTATACTGATGTTCACGTGTCGGGCCACGCAGCCCGCGAAGACCACTGGGAGCTGATCAAGATGCTCAAGCCAGACCATATTTTTCCCACGCACGGAGATCTAACGATGACAAGCTCCTACGTAGAACTTGCAGAAGAAGCAGGTTACAGTCTAAGGGATAATATTCACCTACTAAGAAATGGCCAGAACATTGCGTTGAGACCTTGAAGGCCGAGAAAAACCCCGCGAGAGGTACATTGAACTCAAAAGCAGCACTTTCAAGGAGGGGTCAAGAGTGAGTAACTTGGACGACGACTTGCTCAAAAGAAAGACAATAATCGACCATGCGCTCAACGAGTATGTCCCTATAGTTTTCCCCGAGGAGTTGTACAGGGCCGCTCGACATCTCATTGAAGCTGGTGGGAAGAGGCTACGGCCGGCGGTTCTGCTGTTGGGCGCTGAAGCGGTGCAACCCGCTATCGCTGTTGAGACAATACTTGCAGCAGCCGTTTCAGTCGAGCTCATCCACAATTTCACGCTGATTCACGACGATATAATGGACGAAGACGCGACAAGACGTTCCATAGAGACCGTGCACACAAAATGGGGTATGTCAGAAGCCGTCTTAGCAGGCGATGCGCTGTACGCAAAAGCCTTCGAGGTGCTTTCTTACACAAAAACAGAACCAGAAAATGCAACAAAATGTCTCAGACTTCTCTCGAAAGCGTGCCTGCACATCTGCGAAGGACAGTGGCTCGATATAAAGTTCGAAAATAACAAAAACATATCGGAGGCCGACTATCTCGACATGGTCCAAAAAAAGACAGCTGTGCTCTACGCAGCTGGTTTGGCAATGGGGGGGATACTTGGAGGCGGCACCGACAGCGAAGTGAGTGCCCTGTGGGAGTTTGGAATAGCCATGGGCATAGGCTTCCAGATTCGCGATGATGTGCTCGACTTGATTATGGCGCGTGAAGTGCTTGGAAAAGATAAGGCCAGTGACCTAACAGAAGGCAAGATGACGCTAGTCATGATCCACGGACTCAAGCACGGGACCAGGCTTGACCCGTCGCAACTCACAAGCGAAAAAGCAATCGACAGGGCAATTAAAGATTTGCAGGATGCAGGATCAATCGATTACGCGATGGAAAAGGCAGCTGAGATTCTCCGAGTCGGCAAGTCTCGACTCGCCAAGCTAGCCGATTCAGAGGCGAAATCCAAGCTGCTCAAACTTGCCGACTACATGATTTCGAGGGCTTATTGAAGGCAGGTTATCGGGGCGGTGATGTGGAACCCCAGGTTTTAGGCACTGCAATTAAGAAGCGCGCTCTGCACAACGCTATTGCACACAAAGGTAAGGCAGATCCTAACGCTGTTGTCTCAAAGCTCATAGGCGAGCATCCGGAACTCAAACAACAAGCAAGAGAGATGTCTAACTTGGCAGAGAGCATCGTCGCCGACGTCAACGCAATGACGCTTGACGAGCAGAGGCAGCTACTCCAACAGATAGCCCCGGATCTCCAACGCAAAGCAGCAAAGGCGCAACACAAGAAGATGTATCTTCCGGAGTTGCCGCACCACGAACACGTGGCCATGCGATTCGCACCTAACCCTAACGGCCCGGCGACGCTTGGCAGTGCTCGCGGGATTGTTGTGAATTCTGAATACGCTAAAAAGTACGGCGGTTCTTTCATTCTGCGTTTTGACGATACCGACCCGCAAACGAAGCCACCAATGCTTGAGGCCTACGATTGGTACCTTGAGGACTGCAACTGGCTTCAAGCAGCCCCAGACGTCATCGTCAAGGCTTCGGACCGAATGGAAATATACTATCATTACGCTGAGAAACTCATTGCGCTGGGCGCCGCTTACGTCTGCACCTGTACCCAGCTGCAATTTAAAAAACTCAAAGACGCAAGATTAGCGTGTCCTAACCGCGAGAACTCCGCAGAAAAGAACATGCGCCTTTGGGAACAGATGCTGGACGGACGACTGGGGGAAAAAGAAGCTGTCTTGCGAATCAAGACCGACGTGACGCATAAGAACCCAGCTTTGCGAGACTGGATTGGTTTTCGAATTGTCGACACTGCACACCCTAGGGGGCTATCATTTCGAGTGTGGCCGATGCTCGATTTCGAGTCAGCGATCGAAGACCACGAGCTCGGAGTTACACACATAATTCGTGGAAAGGACTTGCGAGACAGCGAGCTGAGGCAGGAGTTTCTCTACAATCATATGGGCTGGACATATCCGTTCACCCTACATTGGGGAAGGATCAGCATCCATGAATTCGGCAAGTTCTCAACAAGTAAGCTTAGAAGTGAGATTGATCGGGGGCTCTATAGTGGCTGGGATGACCCTCGACTCCCCACTTTAAGGGCTTTGAGGCGGAGAGGTTTTTCTCCAGAAGCCGTCAGGCTCTTTATCCTGAAATTGGGCATTAACGAATCGGACGTAAGCGTTAGCTTGGAAAACCTCCATGCCGAGAACAGGAAACTTGTGGATCCGGTTGCTCACAGATACTTCTTCGTGTCGGACCCGATTAGAATGAGCATAATGAACGCCAAGCCCACAACAGCGCGCGCCCCACTTCATCCGTCATCTTCCGCCTCTTTTAGAGAGATCCCAGTGGAAGGCTGTGTATGTGTCAGTGCACAAGATCTCACCTTGTCCGGCAGCGATCTGGTGCGGCTAAAGGATCTTTACAACGTTCGAATTGTTAAAAAAGAGCCGCTAGAGGCAGAATACGCTGGTGACGAAATCATCAAAGGCACAAGAATAATTCACTGGGCCCCACCCAACGGGCCTCAAGTCGAGGTCATCACGCCAAGCGGAGTCGATATCGGGATTGGCGAACCTGGCATAGCTACTGAGCTGGATCGAGTAGTACAATTTGAACGCTACGGCTTTGCCAGAGTGGATCAGGTGCTCGAACAGCACGGCCAGACGAGAATCATTTGCTATTTCACGCACAAGTAGTCGATCTCCAGCGGCTTTTCGACTCAAGGGAAGCACGCTGTGGCCGCTTATCTATTGAAAATTACAAGCAGCAAAGAGATAGCAAAAGCTGCTATTATCACAGATATTCCCAGAGCGCCCCCCATGGCCATAATAGCATTTACTGTACTCGCAAGCTGTGCAGTCTTTTGCGAACCAAAGACCGATACCCCGCTAGCTTGCTGGGTGTTCATCCCGGCACGCACCGTTTCAAGATTGGCCTGTGCCTCATCAACCAGTTCGATTATCGCCTTCAAGAGGATACCGTTGTCGGCTTTGAAACCCAACAGATTAATGCCGCTGTACGAGTTCACGACGTGGTTGTCAGTAGTCATGACTTCTGCCTCGTCGACTTTCAGTGCGCTGACGATGATTTCGCGCAAGTTAGGCACCATGTTGTTGGCATCAACGAGCACGTAAGCCGTGCGCTGCTCAGCAACTTCAACCAATGCCACCTGAATGCCTAGATCACCCATACCTTCGTCTCGCCCAAAAATAGGCCCCCGACTTGCTATTCCGAGCTTAATGTCGCTTTTTAGTGGTTCTAATTGCATTAGTCTCGAGGATGCTTCCCTGATCGCATCAATCAGGTCGAACGAGTTCTTCGTGCCCGCCCACATGGATGACGCGAAAGGAGCCGTGCAGTTATGCGCATCGATGAGCGCAGCATGTTGCACGCCTTGTGTTCTCGCTTCAGCGCTTGCGACGAGACCAAGCCCATACTCGATGTCCTCTGTTGACTCTGGCGACAAAGTCGAGACAAACAAAACTGAGTTGCCAAATCTCTGTGCAAGAAGCTTGATGGCCCCTCTCTGCACTCTAATTGATTTTGACGCGTCCGCCGTATATTGGGTGTTTTCCACTGCGCGTGCCGCAGCTTCAACTATTTTCAGTGATTCTGTCGGCGAAACCAAGTTGAAGTCGTGCGTTGCAGTCCCATGAGGCACAAAAATCTCTCCACCGTCGAGGTTCTTTACAATTCTTACCGGAAGGTTTCCGCCACCAATCTCGCCGACGGGACCAGGATGAACAGCCGGCACGACAAACGTCGCTTTCAAGCGCTCGTTCGTCCTGAACGACAGCGTGGTGACAGGGACTTCAACGGCTTCGCCTATCTTTTTGAAGAAGTCCTCCATGCCGGGGGCGCCTTCTACTGTCTGCGCAATGTAGCTACGAATGAAATCCATGCCGCTTACGTCAAAAGATTTTCTCAACGGCGCATCGACGTACCTGATGATGACCAACGCGCCAAGCGTGAACACTACACTGATCGCCACTAAGTTCACGACGTAGCCTGTCGCTCCGAACAGCTGCAAAAAAAGCGCTCCGAATACCGTTTGAAGCGAAGCAGGGACTAAATTTCGAACGAAGCTTTTCTGCGTGATAGCCATCAGCACCAGAATTCTGAAAGCGAAGACGGCGCCCAAGGACATGACGTAGGCTGAGATTGTCAGCTGCCACCCGATTGCAAATGAGATCAGTGCACCAACAACGCAAAAGACACTGATTATCACGGCCCCCACAAATGCTAACAAAGCAGAGCGATTGACAGTCATAGTGCCTTGCAGAAGCCGAGCCAACGGGTGAGTGAAGGCAGCGGCAAGCACAGCTGGGATGCCGATAAGAATCAGGCCTGCGAGGAGATTTTCCCTCCATCCAAAATTGAAGACACCGGCGCCAACCACGAGCGACAAAGCAAGTGTGACAGGAATGGTGTTCTTCCACCGCGGAGCCGCAAACACGTACTTCATCAATCCGGCAGTGCTCTCCTCCATGCCCTTTACGACTTTCTCCTTGGGGCCGAATATCCTCAACTTCATCTAATCCGCCACGTTCTCATTTGTCTTCGAGTTTGCACTCGTGAATCTCCAAGCACCCTCTCCACTGCTCACTAAACCATTTCTTGTCATAATTCATTACTTTAATGCGCCTTTTAAAGATAGGAGCGTCCAGAACAAGTGTTTCGTACTCGCCGCCCTCGCCCATAATGTGCACCCCGTGTTTTCGGTGCAATACGGATAAATCATCGACCGCCCCTTCATCGAGTTTCCTGCCGAGCCACGATTCATCCATTCCATAAGCAGCGACCTGAACAACCATGATATCCATTGAGCCCGCCATTGCCCGTAACAAGCGTTCACTGCCTTTGTTCCACAAGGGGGCATACAACTGCAATCCAAGCTGAACACATAGTTTCTTGAGCCGGCTCATTTGGTAGTTCGACGCTATCGTGCCAGCTACAACGCCGTCCGCTTCCGCGCCTCGCAGCAGGGTTTTTAACAAAGTCAATTCATCCTCGTGCGAAAAAGATACTCCCGACACTAGCGGAATGTCGACCGCCTCCGAAATTAGGCGAGTGAGACCTGCGCACGGCACGTGATACAGGAACGAGTCTTCTACGGCTTTTACGTTGACTAACTGCACAACTTCGTGTTCACGCAACGCGCAGTTTAACGCGCAGACAGAATCCTTGCCACCAGAAATCAGAGCAATCAAACGCATTCAGACTCCAACAAGGGTAACGGAAACGGCGGTAGTTAACCTTCTTTGAGGGCGACGTCAATTGCTTTCAGCGGCACGTCGGCTAACGCTTTACCAATTACTGCCTTTGCGATCTTTGCCGCGTGCGACTCATTTTCGGCATTTACGACTTTTATCTCGAGTATCAGCCCGACAAGAGAGGTATTGGCCACCAAGTAGACGCTGTCGAACACTTCGCCACAGGCAGGACACGACATCGACCCAACCGCGACTTCAACCTTGCTCAGTTTTGGGTTTAAGCGTTTGCCCGCCTCCGATATTGCTATGCCTATAGCATCATCGACCGATTTGACGTCCTTCACCAACCACGCAGCCTCGAGCGTGACATAATAATTGGGCATACTTGAGGGTAAGTCAACAAAGTTAATTAATATTGGCACAAAAGCGGTCTGATCGAGATGCTAGCGCTAATTCAGCCGAAGAGCCACAGCTACTCTTTTTGTTGGGCCTTAAGCACCCCTACCCGAACGCCCGCATCAAGCCACCCGTGGCCGTAGCTAAAGCACACCAGTGCGTTGACCAAATCGCCGCTTGTCCGAAAATAGACTCCGTCCTCATAGTACGACCGCGCCATGGTCAAAAAATCGGTAGAATATTTCTTGTTTATAACAATCTCTGCACGTTCCAGCGCGATGCGGAGCATCGTTTCATACAGCGCTACTTTATCCGCAATCTGCGACATTTTGAGCACCAGCAAACGTTTCAAGCGCCTGCTTTTCCACGAAGTGAAGTGACGCGGGTATGACAAGGACGTGCAAGGGAGGCCCAAAATCGTACTCCTTGAGCCTCGCCAACACGTCTGCTCTAACCGTCGGTGAACGCGACCCCGCTCGCGCAATGCCTACGGCTAGCAGAGATGCCAACTGATTGCGTCCTTTCTCATGTTCACTATGAAGCAACAGTTCGATTCCCTGTCCAAGCTTCATAAGCTCTTCCTGTATATCCAAAAAGAGCAACGTGTGGAGATCGTTTCTTAAATTTGCCGTAACCGTGTTGTAGGGCACGTCAGACACCTCTCTGAAAGGAAATGCAATCGTTGCCGACTTGCCAAAACGGTAGTTTTGAAGGCCAGTCAATCCGCATACCGCCGTAGCAATCGACGCCCCGTGAATAATTTGAGTGCTTATCCCTCTGTCGTGCGCCCGTATCCTTAAATCGACGTGCGTTGTAGAGATCATCGCGTCGCCCGCCGTTAAGAATGCGACATTCTTACGCTCGGCATCTCGCAAAATTGTCTCGTCAGGAACTTGCTCAACATCATTTCTGTCGAGCACACGGATTTCGCGCTTATAGAATTCTTCCAATTTCTCAATTGTGGTTCCCTGAAGCTTTGAGCTATAGAACTCCGCATATATCACATCAGCATTTTCGATCGCTTTTAGTCCTTTCACCGTTACGTCTTCTTCGTCGTACAAGCCTAACCCAACGAAGGTCAGCACCGCATCACCTCATTTCACGAGCAGAATTCGGCAAATAGCTTAGCGTCAACTGAAATAGCTTTTTCTCTCGGCAAATTGGAGTCTTTAATTCTTTTTAACGCCCGTGCTTGAGGCTTTGGAGACCAGAAAGAAGATAAGCGTCGCGTGTTCTTATATCGTGCGGATGCCTGTGTCGGCGAAAAAGAAATTGTGCGTTAGTGTACCAAAGCACGAAGGCGAGCGAGTCAGGAAAGAGCTCAAGGAACTTGGCCTCCTAGATGAGAGATATAGAATAGAAGAACGACGTGATCGACTTTATATCCCTTTCAAAGGAGAATCTAATGAGCTTCGCTATGATCTTAAACCATGCGCGTTGAAACCCCGGCTACAACCGCTTCGCAAGAGGCTTGGAATCCGGTACGACGTCATTGGGGACATTGCTGTAATTGACTGGTTCGACGGCATTCTAGCCGCCGCTACAGAGCTTCTGCAAACACGACGAGACATTAAAGTTGTACTGGCAGCGGTTAGTGGCGTAGCCGGCGAATATCGGCTCAAAGACCTTGTCTTCGTCGCGGGCGAAAGACGGACGGAAACGGTGCACAAAGAATACGGCTCAAGATTACAAGTGGATGTTGCGAGCGTCTATTTCAGCCCACGGCTAGCTACAGAACGGCATCGCATAGCCGAGTTAGTGCAATCAAGCGAAACTGTCGTGGACATGTTTGCCGGCGTTGGGCCTTTTACGATACTGTTGGCCAAGAAAGTCAAAAAAGGAATTGCTTTTGAGAAAAATCCCGATGCCTTTCGCTGCTTGAAGAACAACATCGAACTGAACAGGTTGCATAACGTCGAGGCGTGCTTCGGCAACGCTAGAGACCTTGCCCCTAAGTTTAGAGGCGTAGCAGACCGTGTCATTATGAATTTGCCGCATTCAGCCTTTAATTTCCTGTGCGACGCCGTAACGATGCTTAGCGGAAGTGGCGGGTTTGTCCATTATTATGACGTCAAACCCGAAAACGAGTTTCCCCGTACAATTGAAAGCGTCAAAGAAGCTGTCGGGAGATTTGATAGAACGGTCGAGAGAATTCGCCTTAAGAAAGTAAGGTCCTACGCTCCGCGCCAGTACCATGTCGTACTCGACATAAAAATTTCCCCATGCTGACGCTGTTCGTTTACTTCGTGGGGGGAGCAACTCTGAAAGAGTCAGGACTACGTTATTATTGGAACCAGAGGGGTGTGCCTTTTGTGCTTGACGCGCAGCACTTGATCAGAGATTTCTTGAACCCGTTGTGGTTCCACGTCCAACAAGTTGGCGGTTTCCTTGACGGTTTTCTGCTTGTCAACTAATTCTAGCAAGATTCGATCGAGGAGATCGTATGAGATACCTAGTTCTTCCTCGTCAGTTTGTCCTAACCAAAGCCCAGCAGAAGGAGCTTTCGAGATTATTCTATCAGGAATCCCTAGGTATCGTGCCAACTGAAACACTTGAGTTTTATAGAGGCTGCCAATGGGTAAAGCGTCAACGCCGCCGTCTCCGTACTTAGTGAAGTAGCCCGTTAACAGCTCTGTCTTATTACCTGTTCCTAAAACTAGCCGCAACTCTGCGTTCGACGCGACGTAGTTCAACGTCATTCTGATCCGGGGCTTCAAATTTGCTTCGGCGTTCGAAACTTGACCATTTATGCGCACAGGGAGTATAGGATGCGCCGCTTCTCTAAAGCAGTCGATCAGGTTATTGATTTCGATTACTGTGAACGATAGCCCAAACGTTTCTGCGATAGAGGTTGCGTCGAGAACGTCTTGCGCCGAGGTGACGGCTGTTTCAGGGAGTATCAACGCCTTAGTGTTCACAACGTCGTGCGCCAACGCGGCCACAACAGAGGAGTCCACACCCCCACTCAACGCAACGACTGCTCCCTTAGCCTTGGCAGAGATTATGCTGCCTTTTATAAAGTTTTTAAGTTGCCAGGTTATTTGAACAAGGGCCCGTTCGTTTAGTGAGAGGGGATACATGCTAAACGATGCCTTGAGGAGGTTTCAATCGTTAGCGCCGAAGACATCCTTGACGGTGCTAAAAACCTTAGCCTTACGACTAGCGCGCCCTATGGTTTCACCCTTCAAAGATGCCAGTTCTCTAAAGAGCGCCTTTTCTCTTTCGGTCAGATTCTTCGGAATTTCAACGATCAATGTCGTGTATTGGTCGCCGCGGCCACGTCTGTGAACGCTAGGGGCTCCCTTGTCTCTCAGGCGGATAGTTGTGCCGCCTTGCGTCCCTCCGGGAATGTCTACTCTTATCGCTCCGTATACCGAAGGCACTTCAATTTGCCCGCCCAGTGCCGCAGCTGACACGCTGATAGATAGATCGCTATAGATGTCGTCGCCCTCACGTTTGAAGATCGGATGTGGTAGCACGCGCACAACGACAAGGAAATCGCCTGAAGGCCCGCCACGAGCGCCTGCCGAACCCTCGCCAGGTTTTCGGATATGCAAGCCCGTATATGCTCCTGGAGGAGCCTTGATCGGCACTGTCTTAGTTGTTCGTAGCCTTCCAGCGCCCCTACAGCTCTTGCACGCGGTCTCAAAAATCTTTCCCTCGCCTTGGCACTGAGAACACGTTTCTATCCTGATGAGCTGCGCCCCGAAGATATTCTGAGCCCGCTGTATCTCGCCCCTACCTCCGCAGGACGGGCACGTTTTTATGTCAGTGCCTGGTTCAGCACCGGTTCCCGCACAATGTTCACAGCGTTCATAACGCGGGACTTCAACACTAACTTCCGTTCCAAAAATTGAATCCTCAAACGACACTTGAACGTCAACTGCGATATCGGGACCTCTTTGTGGACCTGACGGGCGCGCCCTCGTTTGAGTTCGGAATGGACTCTCACCGAACCCCCCTCCGAAAAACGTTTCGAAAATATCAGAAAAGTTGCCAAACCCGCCGAAATCGCTGAAGCCAGCACCAGACGCACCTTGCCCGAAACCTGCGTGGCCAACCCTGTCATAGGTTGAGCGTTTGCTTGGGTTGCTGAGTATCTCATAAGCCTCTGTAATCTCCTTAAACTTGTCTTCTGCCTCGCTTTTGTCGGGGCAAACATCAGGATGATATTTTAAAGCAAGTTTTCTATAAGCTTTCTTTATCTCTGCCTCTGTGGCAGTTTTGTCAACTCCTAGCACTTCGTAATAATCACGATTCATGAGGTCTATTTACGCACTATTTCTCATCGACTACCTCGTAGTCCGATTCTTCGGTCGGGGGTTCTTGTTTTGCATCTTCTGCAGTCTTAGCGTAGAGCTCGGTCGTAATTTGATAAATCGTGTTCGTTAGTTGTTCTGTTGCCTGTTTAATGGCCTGGATGTCTGTACCGTTGAGGGCCGCGCGCACTTTTTCGATTTCGGTCGAAACCTTGCTCTTATTAGAAGCGTCGACCTTATCTCCAGACTCTCTCAACGTTTTTTCGGCCGTATATACCATAGAATCCGCGCCATTTCTGATCTCCGCTTCTTCTTTCTTCTTTCGATCCTCATCAGCGTGGGCCTCAGCATCTTTCATCAAGCGGTCAATCTCTTCTTTACTGAGACCGCTCGTCGACGTGATAGTAATCTTCTGCTCATTGCCTGTTCCCAAATCCTTTGCCGAAACGTGCACAATACCGTTAGCGTCTATATCGAAAGTGACGTCGATTTGGGGAACGCCTCGCGGCGCAGGGGGGATTCCGACTAACTGAAATCGCCCGAGGGTTTTGTTGCCGACAGCCATTTCACGTTCACCCTGAAGCACGTGAATCTCAACAGAGGTCTGGCTATCAGCTGCAGTCGAAAATATTTGAGATTTCTTGGTAGGAATAGTGGTATTCTTTTCAATGAGTTTAGTGAACACACCGCCGAGGGTTTCAATTCCCAAGGATAAGGGAGTGACGTCGAGCAGCAACACGTCTTTCACCTCGCCGACAAGAATACCGGCTTGGATTGCAGCGCCGATTGCCACGCATTCGTCCGGGTTAATGCCACGATCGGGCTCTTTGCCAAGGTATTGCTTTATGGCGTTTTGCACCGAAGGAGTGCGAGTAGAGCCCCCGACTAGTAGGATGCGGTTGATATCCTTTGGCTCAAGCTTTGCGTCTTTCATAGCCTGTCTCATCGGCCCCATCGTCTTTTCGACCAAATCCTCTGTAAGCTTGTCAAACTGCGCCCGCGTCAACGACATATCCAAGTGCTTTGGGCCGTTTTGATCTGCCGTAATAAACGGGAGGTTCACCGCCGCAGTGGTCAACGTTGACAACTCGATCTTAGCCTTCTCTGCCGCCTCCTTGAGCCTCTGCAAGGCCATCTTGTCGTTTCTGAGATCGATGCCATGGTCCTTCTTGAACTGATCGGCAAGATAATCGATAATCCTTTGATCAAAGTCATCGCCACCGAGCAGGTTGTTGCCGTTAGTAGCTTTTACGTGAAATACCCCGTCACCGATATCCAATATCGACACGTCAAATGTTCCGCCGCCAAGATCAAAAACCAAAATCTTCTGATCTTCAGCTTTATCCAAGCCGTACGCGAGGGCAGATGCTGTTGGTTCATTAATAATCCGCAAGACTTCAAGACCTGCTATAGTACCCGCGTCTTTCGTGGCTTGACGCTGACTATCGTTGAAATACG
This sequence comes from Methanobacteriota archaeon, assembly GCA_963805115.1. Classification (GTDB taxonomy): domain Archaea; phylum Halobacteriota; class Bog-38; order Methanoflorentales; family Methanoflorentaceae; genus Methanoflorens. Next base: position 42,669 of record CAWDSY010000012.1, on the reverse strand, counting down.
CAGGGACAGTGACAACGGCTTGGCTCACCTTCTCACCAAGATAATTCTCAGCATCTTGCCGCAATTTCTGTATGATCATTGCTGAGATTTCTTGTGGTGTGTAGGTCTTGCCTTCAATGGCGACCGTGAAGTCGGAGCCCATCTTCCTTTTTATAGACGAAATTGTGTGATCTGGATTAGTAATCGCCTGCCTTTTTGCAATCTCGCCTACAACTCGTTCATTCTTCACGAAAGCTACTACGGAGGGCGTCGTTCGATTTCCTTCTGCGTTTGGGATTACTACTGGTTCTCCTCCTTCCATGACTGCGACGACAGAGTTAGTCGTTCCTAAATCTATGCCTATTACCTTGCTCATCTGTCCACCTTATTTGTGCTTTTGTTAACCTTCACTTTGGAAGGCCGAATCACCTTTTCATGAAGCTTATAGCCCTTTTGAATCTCCTCAGTTATCACGTTATCTGGCAGGTTAGTATCCACTTCAGTCATAATCGCTTCGTGCACGTGTGGATCAAACAACTCTCCAACTGATTCTATCCTCGTGACTCCGTTCCTACTCAAGATATCGCACAGCTGCTTGTGTATGAGTTCGATTCCTTCGTAGACGCCTTGGACTCCCTCAGCCCTTGGTGCCTGAGCAGCTCGCTCGAGATTATCAGAGATATCAAGTAACTCCCTAATCAGATCGACGGACGCATACTTAGCGAGATCCTTGCTTTGGATTTTAGTTCGCCGCTTGAAGTTTTCGAAATCAGCTTGAAGCCTTTGTAGGCGCGAAAGGTATTCCTCATTCTGTTCTTTGACGTTGTCAAGCTCCTCCAAAATAGCTGCTTCCTCAGGGGGAATTTCGACTTCGACAAGCTCCTGGTCGTCATCTTGTTGAATCAGCGATACCTCCTCAAAGAAAAGACTACTTTTTTATATGTTTGCACTTCTATATAAAAGCTTCCGTGGCAATTAAATCAAAAAACATCGGGTCTACGAGCTTCTTTAAAATCGATCGTAACGTCACGCATTCGCACTTTCTTGGCTTGGAGTTTCAACGTATTACGACACGTCGTGAGGGGCAAGCGCCTTTTGCTGTTGGCGCGCGCATTCAAGAAAGTAATCTGTGCCTGTGCCCGCAGCGTGCCTCAAACGATGTTGCTATAGTTATCGACGTTCTTTCTTATCGTCGTGGCGGATTCCACGGTGCAATGCACACCAATGATTTTTCCGGCTTCAACGAGTATCCCGTGCCCGAAACGACAATTCTCACCGATTATCGCACCTAGATTCATTACGTGGTGCAGCTCTCCGTCAAGAAATGGCATAGCAAGCTTTGTTTGCTCTGCGATGAAATGAGAACCGATCATTGTATTCTTTCCAATGATAGAATTTGCGACGAGAGAGTGAGAGCCTAGTCGCACGTCGTTCATAACCAAAGAATTTCGCACCTCGGTAAACGAGTCGATGGTAACGCCATTTCCGATGCTCGTCGACGGGAGTATAGTCACGTTAGGTCCAATCTCAGCGTCTCTGCCTATGACGACCGGACCGAGCACATAAGACCCAGACCGTATTACCGAGTTTTCGCCGACGATGACGTCCCCCCTTACTTTCGCGTCGTCCTCGATTTGGCCGTTTTGGTGGGCAGGCGCCTCTTTTATAGAAGCAAGCACTGCCGCGTTTGCGTTAAGCAAATCCCAGGGGTAACTGGCATCGATCCACATGGAGGTAGTGTGGACGCCTTTGACATCGTACTGCTTCTCGATCATCCTCTGAATAGTATCCGTTATCTCGTATTCACCCCTTGGAGATATCTTTGTATACGGTATCTCATTGAAGGCAGCAGGAGCAAAAACGTAGATGCCCGTATTGATGTAGTGGCTAATATCCGTCCCGGGCTTTTCGACTATTTGAGTGACGCGGTTGCCTTCAGTTGTGACGACTCCATAGCCCTTAACGTTTTCTTTCACGGTGAGAAGGAGCGTCACGTCGCCGGATGCGTTGCTCATGACTTCTTCTATGGCTTGGGGGCTTGTGAGATTGTCGCCATTTAGAACTAGGAAGTTTTCCTCGATTGAATCTTCGGCCAGCTTTATAGCGTGAGCAGTTCCGAGCTGCTGTGGCTGCTCGACGTAATCTATTTTAACGCCGAATTTCTTGCCGCCCTCAAAATAGTTCATTACTTTTTCTTTTTTGTAGCCGACTACCAAACTGATGTCAGTGACGCCGCACCCTGCCAGAGAATCGATCACATATTCAAGAATAGGCCGGTTAGCCACCGGAACCATTGCTTTCGGTTGAGTCAGTGTAAACGGCCTTAATCGCGTTCCTTCGCCTGCAGCTAGGACAATGGCTTTCACTGTATCACTTCGCACATCTATACGGAAAATAACTATATAGGCGTTGCTTATCATGCTGATTGGGACGTCAGTGTTGGATTCACGTTCCAACGCTTATTGCGGTCATGTTTTTAGGTGATTCATGAAGGGGGATCAATGCAAGAATCTCCAGGAACTGACGCGGGTTGTTGCAGGTAACGCTATTTACCCCGACCACGAAATGCGAGGCAAGCGCAAAGCGTTTGCTGAACACGTCAGAGCGTTTCATAGCGATTCTCAGATCCCGCTTCAAGCAGATTATGAAGGAATTGTTTTGATGTCTGCCCATCAGCCAAACTTCCTGCCCTACAGTGGGGTTGTGCGCAAGGCGGTGCTCGTCCACGCGGTGGCCGAGCAGTTGCGCGAGAGACTTGACTGCCCCGTGGTTGAGCTCTTTTGTTTTGCCGACCAGGACTTCGCTAATGAGCGGTGGTTCCGAGAAGCGCAGCTCCCCAGCGTTAGAAACAGAAACGGCACGCTCACCCTCCACTTGTCAGTCGGTCCGACGTACCACAACAAGCTCATGTGCGCCGTTCCGAAACCAGACGGCGCCGAAGTGGCAAAGCTAAAAAGCGACATCGAACGCTGGGCGAGCGAGTCATTCGATTCGGTGATGAAGCACGCGAAGCGTTTGAAGCTGCCGGTTCCGGACGTCGACCTCCACACGCGCGCCGTATCTGACGTTATCGATCGGGCGTATGAAAGAAGCACGAACGCGGCTGATTTTAACGCATTCTTTTTCGCGTACCTCATTGAGGAGTGTGGGTATACAACCGCGTTCGCGCGGTTTTCCCAATGCCAACAGGTGTTCAGTGATGAGATCGCTTTTCTGTTGAAAAACTACGACCAGTACGCTAGATTAATGGCCGAGGCGCAGAAGAGCCCAGGTGCGAAGCCACCTATCCCTGTTTGGTATCATTGCCCGTGCGGAGGAAAAGCTGACGTACAGATGAGAAGGGCGCCCGATCATGCGCTCGTGGCGAAGTGTCGCGCGTGCACCACAACTATAGAGTTTCCCGGGGATCTGCGCTCAGCCCTAGGACAGATGTTGCCCAACCTGTCGCTCCGAGCAGAGGCGATGCTTATCGCTTTTAGCGGCATAGGCGTTTCGTTCTACGTCGGCGGCCACGGAGGCGCCGAATATCTGGGCAGAGCTGAGAAGATCGCTGGAGCGCTTGGGATGCGATTCCCTGTCGTCTCGATATGGAGGCCGAAAGATATGTACGGGGGGGTTGGACAGCTTGACGCAATTCTCGAGCTACTGAGGGTGCGATCTCAATACAATCTGGCGAATGACGAGAAGTGCGACGTGGAGATCGTACAGGGCGAGTTGGACGATATTCTCGCAGACATTGACGGCGTCATCTGCGCACTTGACAACTTGAAAAGTGCGGTCGCAAATAGGAAACTTGAAGGCTTTAAAGAGAAAATAGCTACGATTGTAAGTATGCAAACTGAGTTGAGAACACGATTTGAACGAAACCAGATCGCAAGAGATCGCTCGATCGCGGGCAATACGGCGAAAGCGCTTAACGTCATTCCCTCCGTCATTGATTATGCAACTAACATAGGGATTCGATCGACCTGTGCCCAATGGTCGTACGCACTGGAAGGAAATATAAGTTTCAACGCAGACGTGCCGTTGCGCACCAATACGTCGATGGACGCATTGTTCAACTCGACAAAACAACTATGCACTGGTGATTTATTTGGGTAAAGTAATTCTAGCGATCGGCGCTCATCCAGATGATTGTGAGCTAGGCTGCTACGCGACGTTAGCCTATCACAAACACAAAGGCGACGACGTACACCTTCTTGTGCTCTCCAAGGGCGAAGCAGGGGGGCCAAGTGACAAAAGAATCAGTGAGTGTAAGAAAGCCGCACAGGTCCTCGGCGCGGACAGCATCACTATTGAGGATCTCAAGGATCGGATGATCACGACTGACTACCAAACAATCGAGCTTATTCAAGCAAAGGTAGATGCATTACAGCCCGATAGAATATATACGCACAGTTCGCACGACAATCACCAAGATCATCGAAACGCCGCCCTTGCAACTATGACGTTGTACAGGCACGTGGATGATATTTTCCTCTATGAGTCTCCCAGCGTGTCACTCGAGTTTACTCCACGAGTTTTTGTCAACATTACGAATTTCTTCAACATCAAGCTCGAAGCGTTAAAGCTTCACGAAACGCAGAATGACAAGTACTACGTGCGAACAGAAGCGATAGCTGGTCTCGCACAGTATCGCGCTTTTCAGGCCGGAATGCTAGCGACTCATAATCACAGTAAAGCTGAAGCGTTCGATCTGGCAAAGCTGACCTTATGACCGATTGCTTAAACGAAGAAAGAGTTTGTGGCTAGCTCCGCCTTTTGGCTTGACTGTCTTTCGTTTGTCTTGACTGCCACGCGCTGCTCTCAAAGCCCCATATTATCAGCAAGAAGATTGTTACAAAGATGAGCGCAGCAAATAACGAATAAGCCGTGGTTCCGCTGGTGTCATTTATCAGCACGGAAGGATGACCTTAAAAAAGCCCGATTGCAACCACCATGGCAATACTCAAGCCGATCGACCTCGTTAATCGCTCGGTTACCGCCACCTGATCTAATCTGGCAAATACGCGAGCGAAATAGCGAAGCCAGGACGACGATCACGGCACCGAACGCGAGAACAATTTGCACTAAGTTCGAAATAGCTCTTTATTATCTTCTCTTTGCGATCCGAATATGACTCGAAACGGAAACCTGGGGCTCATTGCCTACGCTGGTCAATGTGAGATGAATTATCAGCGCGTATCGCCAAAGAACTGGCTGAGCTTTGCGAGGCCCCCATTTATACGGATTTTTGGCTCGTAGTTGATGATTCGCTTTGCGTTTCTGATATCCGCCAGTGACCTCCTGCCGTCGCTGATACGCGGCGCGCCATGCACGATGCTCGAATCAGAAAGAGCCATTTTCTTGATCATCACGGCTAGTTCATTTATGGACGTCTCGCGCCCGCTTCCTATGTTCACCACTGAATTTGCTACATCGCTACTTGCCGCCAGCAAATTCGCATGCGCCACATCTGTTACGTACACGAAGTCCCGGGTTTGGTTCCCGTCGCCGTGTATTTGCAAAGGTGCGTTTCTTGTTGCATTATAGAAGAATGTACTAATCACGCCAGAGTACGAGTTTTCCGGACGTTGATACGGGCCATAAACGTTGAAGTATCGCAAAGACAGCGTGTGAAGGCCATACAAATTATGATAGGAAGCCGTGTAGAGTTCGCCGCAATACTTGCTCACGGCATAGGGAGACACGGGACGTATCGGCTGCGCCTCATCTATGGGAAAAGAATCAGCATTTCCATAGACGGCAGCGCTCGATGAATAAACAAGCTTAGACACATCATTTCTTCGAGCAGCCTCACAGACTGATAAAGTACCCTTCACGTTGTTATCCATATCGACGAATGGCTCTCTGGTGCTTGCGACTACGTCGACCTGAGCGGCGGTGTGGAAAACTACGTCAACATCATCAAATGCCTCGTTCGTCGCGACTGTATCTCTGACATCCGTCTTGATTAGGCGCACGTTTGGCAATCGAACTACCCGCGCTGCGTTGCTTAGATTGTCAAGTATGCGCACTTCCTCGTATTCGGTAGAGATTAGCTCGGCAATCTGGTTTCCTATAAACCCGTAGCCACCTGTAACTAACGCAATCATATCATAAACGCAAAAGGTTCAGGTTTTATTCCGTACGACTAATACTTAAAAGCATCGTTGGTCAGCCGGCGCATAAAACGGCGCGGCAAAGACGTCTAAAGAACGACCCTACATTAGCGTCCGCCATTTGAAGGGATATTCCGAACGGAGCTTCTCATTCTTACACGGCGGATATTCTGCGTTTGGACACGCGTTCACGCAGTCAGAACCGCAAACTGGAACGAAACGCCCCGACCGATCTCGCATAGCCAACTCTCCGAGAGTCCGGCACCGTGTCACGTCACCAGGTATGAGATCCAGCGGTTCTTGGCAAAGTGAGAGAGACATGTTATAATGATCACAAAGCGACGCGAGATATTTGTAGAGCGTGAGTCGGTCTTTCGGGCTTAGCGTGTACTTTTTTCCATTAAAGACATAGCGAGTCCGGACTAGCGCAGCTAACTCCGCGTAGCCCCCCTCCTCGATCCCAACGAGTAATTTCCGAAACGCCCGCGGATTGAAACTGCCCGTTGACGTGGTAATATGGCAAACGTCCATCGAGCTCAACGTCTGAAACAGTTCATCCAACTCACCGTAATCGTCCGTCAGCCCAGAGATTATCGGATCAACTCTCACTGAGACGTTGACGCCCGCGCTCACAAGCTTTTCGATGGCCCTCAGCCTGCGAAAGACGTCTGGCGCATTGCTGATCGCGCTGAGCTTGTTACGGTTGAGACTCTCACACGTGAAGGATACGCGAAATCTTTCATAATCTGCCCAGCGAGTTTCAAGGACTTTCAAAGCGAGGTCCGATTTAGTGACGATAGTAAAAAAGACGCCATGGTCCGCGGCGATACCCATTGCGTCGAGCGAAGTTTTCCACACAAGATCAAGCGGTTGAAATGGATCTGTCACAGCGCAAAAATAAAGAGGCGGACACGTGCGAATCGTTCTTAACTCGTTATCAAGCAGCTCAGGCGTATTTTCGTACACCTCGATGAGACGTCCGTTCGCGGACCACGGGTAGCTCTTCGCATAGCAATATGCGCAATCAAAAACGCAGTGCCCGCTCTTCGTGATATTTACGATACCTGCGTGTGGACATCGCCTCCGCTCGACACCGTAAGGAAAATCGTGGATAACTCTGCTTCGCCTTTCTACAGAAATTGCTTTGAACATGACACAAGGTTGTGGTGCAATCTATTAACCTAATAATAATAGCTGTCGTCTGTCACCTCGCTTTTGCTCGGCTGAGTTTGAGCGAAGATCGCAAGCTTAAAGAGCTGGATAAAATATAAATTGCGTAACGAGCGACTATCGATTCGGCAAGCAGAAACGTATCAAAACAACAAGCAATCGTAAATGAACTGGCTAGAAAAAATCGCTTACAGACTGAACATCGTTTTATTCAGGATAAGCACAGGGAACGCCCGCGTCCGCCTAGCACGAAGATTAGGAGTACGCATAGGCAGCAACTGTCAGCTCTACTACTGCAATTTGAGCACCGAACCGTACTTGATTTCGATCGGAAATAACTGCAAGATTACTTACGGCGTTACCTTTATGACTCACGACGGAGCCAAATGGGTGCTTGAGCAGAACGCGGACTTCGAAGGCAGCAAGTTCGGCCCCATAATTATTCGGGATAACTCTTTCATCGGCGTTAACGCGATTATAATGCCAGGCGTAGTCATCGGTCCGAGTAGCGTGGTAGGGGCGGGATCCGTCGTCACAAAAGACGTGCCGCCGAACACTGTCTATGCGGGCAATCCGGCACGATTCATCTGCACTTACTACGAGTACTTGGAGAAAGGCCGTTTAAAAAACACCGGAAACATTCCTCGAAAGCAGCTGAAAGCCGTTTTGACCAAGATGTTTGAGCGCGAACTAGATCAGCGTTTCGACCTTCCAGACGAGCAGGTTCTCGAAACCCAAGAGCCGGCGCATTGATGAATATCAGCTCATAGCGGACAATCCCAGGTTCTTGCGACAAGAGATCCCATCACGGCACTGAGAGGGCGTCATCTGAATGCTGAGGTCAATCTGCACGCCTTGAGCATATTCCGCGAAAGAGATTGAAGTTCGGCCCGCCAAAAAAAAGGCCGCAGGACAGAAGCGGACGCGTCTATCGCAGCACAGGCGGGCCAAGATGAATTTTGTTCTGGACGTTTTTTAAGCGATGGACATCGTAGCGCTCGCCTTGCTGCAGCTGCCCACATGTCGTGTCATGGGGTTTCTTTCTAAAGCTGCAATTACAGATAGCCCAAATAGTGTAATATTCCCTTTATCTCTGCGCTTGTGACAAAAACCGGATCTCGATGCTTGTACGTTTTTATCTCTTTTCGGAGCAATAAGTCGCTGTAATATTCTTGGACGTGCGACAGTTCTTTCATCTCTGGCGCCACGACTAATATGTCTTCGGTTTCGTAAGCTCTCCTCTGTTCACTCTCGGTCATCAGCTCCTCTCGTATTTTTTCGCCTAGCCTAACACCGATCAGCTGAATCTCTATTTCTTCCGGTTTGTACCCATATTCTGGCGCTAGATCTCGAATCATGACCTCAGCAACTTCCGCTATTCTCATCACTTTCATCTTGAGAATAAACGTTTCTCCGCCTCGTGCAAGCTCTCCCGCGTTCATAATCAACCTAAGCGCATTCGGCATGATGATGTTAGGTCGCACCATTTCCTCGTGGGTGAGGGTGACCGGGCCGCCGTTTGCGATTTGCCCCCGAAACAAAGGAAAAACAGAGCCGCGAGAGCCCAGTACGTTGCCAAATCTTACACTTGCGAATATCGTTCCCGGGCTCCCATGCTTGCTGTTAGCGAGAGTGAGCAAGCGCTCCGCGAGGAGTTTGGTAGCGCCATATACAGTCGTCGGCTTGACGGCTTTCCCTGTGCTCGTAAATATCACTTTTCCGACGTTCTCGCGCAAACATAGATCGACCAAGTTGTGAGTCCCAGCGATATTCGTTTTAATAGCTTCATAGGGGTTATATTCGCACATTGGAACGTTCTTGAGCCCTGCGAGGTGGAAAACAAAATCAACGCCGTCAAAAAGCGGTTCCATGCTGTGTTGTCCTTCACGTCAGCGACGAAGGTGGACACTTTGCTAGACTTGAGATCTTGCTCGAGATCATATAGCGCGCCCTCGTTGTTGTCGGTCAGGATCACGGCGCGGGGATTGGCATCCAACAGCATGCGAACGAGTTGTGACCCGATTGATCCGGCGCCGCCGGTCATCAATACGGTCTTATGATGGTAAAACGCGTTTGTGCCCATGGTCTGCTACAAAACGGTGTGAGGAATAGCTTTCATTCATTCTACATTCTTGTTAACCTTTTCTTTCATTCGGACCCGCGCCTGTCATATCTAGGCCATTCGAAGCTCGACACCCTCGCTCCGCACCTAGTCCCCTAACCTCGCCTTTTCTCAGCTAAGATAAAATCCTAGCCTAATCATAATTTAATTAAGGTTATAAGGTAAATTACTGCATCCTAGCACTGAATTCGGCTTTGTGAGTGCGCTGACCCTGAGAAACGATCAAGAACAGTGCGAGAACTGGCCCAGGGCAGAGTAGGTTAAAAGTTAGTTGCTGTCGAGAGCCAAAAGCTCTTTGCATAGCGCCTTTTCTTTCAATCCACAGGCGTCGTTCGAGTATTTCTCAAGTGCGACTGACCTGCACATTTGTGGAAACGCATCGTTTGCCAAAGCTTTTGAAATTTTTCTTGCGATGTCATCAGGATCGTCAGAGGCGAGATACCCCGTCACCCCGTCATCTATAGTATCTCTAATTCCGAATACGTTCGTTCCAACCGCCGGCGTCCCGCAAGACATTGCCTCTATCAGAACCCTCGGCTGCCCTTCCGTTGAACTGGTCATCACGATCAAGTCTGCCATATTCATGAATTTCGGCACGTCGGAATATTGCACTGCGCCTGTGAAAATCACTTTGTCCACAATACCAAGGGATTTTGTCGTGTCCTTGAGCTCATTTTCCAGAGATCCCGAACCGACTATAAACAGCTTGAAGTGCTCAGTAAGCTGTGCGGCTGCCTTTAGAAGGAGGTCAAGCCGTTTGACTGCATGCAGTCTTCCAATATACATGAGTATCTTTTCATCTCGGATGCTGTAAGTCTTTTTGAGCTCAGTGACATCAATTCCGGGTCTAAAAATGTCTTCATCGAACGTCAAGGGTATGATCTCCACCCTCTTAGCGCCTCTTTCGCGAAGCTCCGTCTCAAGAGATTGGTTTCGCGTGACCAAAACATCGGCGTTTCTTATGACATAGTTCTCGATAAGTCTTGCGACTGTTCCAAGCATTCTGCCTTTGTTCACGTGCGTGACTTGATCCGCCCAATTGTATTCATAAAAAACGAGTGAAGGCTTCTTTTTTGCTTTTGCTGCGACTATTGCTCCGGGACATGCAGCAGAAATGCCCCGGACCAGCGCATTTCCTTTCAATCGCCTGGCGATTCTGAATGTGCTTACGGCGGCATATGAAAAGTGCCAAAGACCGAATTTCTTGAACAACGCACACGGAACGTGTTCTATGGCGGGGGCCAAATCAAATTTGCTTGTGTCCCCTGTAAACAAGAATAGATCGCACAGATCCTCGTATCTCAGCAAGAAATCTCTGAGCAGACGAATCGTACTGCCGTCTGTTTTCACGCTGTCAATCAGTCGAACGTCGAACGAAGTTACAAACAAGATTCTGCACCTTTCTTGAGGCATCCGATTGATCATAGCAGAGTAAACGTTAATAATCTTTTAGATGCGCGAACAAAAGTATATTTGACAAGAGCGGCCTGAATAGTTGACCCACAATGGCCAACACCATCGCGAGACTTGCGTCGGTTTTTCAAAAAGCACGCGACTTGTTGTCCGTACAGTACATCTGAAGCGTCTTGCGAGGGCTCTCGGTTTTGTGGGCCGGATCTGCGCTGGCGAAACTCATACAGCTGACGGAAGAACTTTTTGTTGGGCGGTACCTCGGCGTACAGGTTTGAGTACTTCTCGTCATTCTGGCCATATGTACAATCTTAAGCGCCGTGATGACCCCAGGATTGCCGAAGGCCGTTGTGAAGATCGTCGCCGAACGAAATGCGCGTATTGCCGACGTGCCGATCAATGCTTTATATTGCTTTTTTTCTCTCGATTGCAGCATCTCTGTCCGTAATCGTCGTCGGATACTCTAGCAACTTCCAAAACCTGCTTGGCATCACCCAGTACCAGTTGATTTTCGGCTACATAATAGCCGTTTCTGCTTACCATATACACCGTTGCACAATCTTTCAAACTGGCGCTCTACAAAATCTGATTTGTCGTTATCGCAGACATCATTTATTGGAGCGTCGCGCTCATCTTTTTTGTCCTTTTTTGATAACTTGACGCTCGGCTTGGTCGGCATATGCGTCGGCACCTTAGCGGTTCTCTTGCCTGAGTCAAAAAGTGCCCTTGGGTTTCTCGCGCGTTTCGATTGAGAAATGAGATCGATAATCCCACTCACCGTCTATTTGGGCGCTGACAGCGTCCTCGGCGTCTCAGCGCAGTTTATTAGCATCCTCTACCTGAACGTTATAGCGACTGCTTACGCCGTGGGGTATTAGGCGCACACTATCGGTCGAGTATTTCCTGATTGTGCCGCCTATCTTACGTAAGTGGCGTTGTCTTCTTGTGCATTTATAGGGTTCAAGAGATTCGGCCATTGTTGCTTGCGCTCGCGGCCTGTTGAGGGATGTTTGTTTATAACAAATCGGGGGGGCAAATTGGTCACTGCGTGTGAGGGCGCAAAAATTGTTGGCTGGGAGTAGTTTTCGCCACAGTTGCATTGCTTCGGCAATGGTAACGCTTACTCCTATCCTAGGCTGAATGCTCGCAATTTCTACCGGAATGGTCTCCGATGAGATCTCCTACGGTGCCGTCTTCTAAGGTCGTTCAAGCTTTGCGTGATAGGAAACGGAGACCAAAAACTATAAGTGATTAGGGCATAGCGATTCTATAAACAGGGTTTATTATTACACGGTTTGAGGTAGTCCACGTCTAATGCGAGAGCGATACGAGCAAAAGCAAGGGTATTCTAGACTAGGATCATCTCAGCCGCCATCGGCGCAGCACAGTCACAAGGTTGAGCACACGCGTTCGAGAGAGCTGGGCAAGAAAGTGTCAGTGGGCATCTTGCTCACGACCCTCGCGCTGCTGCTTATCACCATAGGGGTCGTTGGATACTGGAACGGCGGCTCCGGTTTGATTGATCACGATACCTCGACGAACATCGCTTTAGCAAAATACGTTCAACAAACCAACGCGTTAAACCCAAATGATCCGAACGCCGTCCCTGGTGACGTCTGGTATAACATTAACCCGCCTGGCCTCCCAATCATATTTAGCGCAGTCGCGATACTCGGTGGAGTGAATATTAGCATGAACCCCGAACTGCTCATTCTGCTGCAGGGGTTTTCCGCGTTCATACTGGTAGCCTTCATTCTCACCACTTTTGTCGTAGTAAAGAAAATCACAGGCGACACGCGAATAGCCGCCCTGGCATCGTTTTTTTCCGCAACGTTTAGCTCAAACCCGGCAATTTTGGGGCCGCAATACATCGTTGCGTCAAGCTTCGGGCTGATACTGATGATGCTTGCGACCTACTACCTCTACGCGGCAATCAAGGACGATGCAGGTAAATCTATCCTGACATCAAAATATACATTTCTAGGCGCTCTTACCGTGACAACGCTTATTTTTACGCACAGGCTTTCTACCACGACGTTTTATTACATTTTCACCATCTTCATCGTACTCTATGTGCTGATTAATCTTGGCACTCGGATGCATTTGAAGCAGATAAGTGCAATGATCCTGCTACCAGTCATAATTAGCGCTCCTTGGTGGCTGTCCATGTATATGCACTATCAAACTCTGCCGTGGAGCATTCCACAGATCTTGACTTTGTCGGCAGGCATGTTGGGGCTCGCAGCAGTCGGCGTGCTTTTTAGCGGGAGCACCGATCAAAGGTCACCGTACAGACGCCGTGACAGACTGTTCGCCGTAATTGGCCACGCTACAAAAAGCGCCCTTAATTTGATCATAATTTTGGTTTTAGTCGCGACGGCTGGAGTAATTGCAGTTGCCCTTGTGTTTTCGGCTCAGACGGCGTTCTCGATAGCTTTCATGGTTTCAAGTCTTGGTCTCATCCCAATTCTGAGTATTCTGGTTTACAAAACAACCCTCTGGGACCGAGCTGAGACAAACCTGCGAAACATGCTTGTTTCAAGCTGGCTCCTCGTGGCATTGGTACCCGCGCTAATCGGTGTTTTGGGAGTAGCGGTCCCGCACATGCCCTATCTTGTTCAACGCGTCATACCGCACGTTCTACTAAATCAAGGAGGAGTGCAGTCGATACTCTATCTCGTGCTCCCGCTTTCAATACTCGCTGCAATCCTTGTTTTTCGGCTCGCATATGAACCGCAGCCGCGCGTTCAAGGCTTGCGACGGAGGCGAGACAATCGGGCAATGCGCTCGTTGCTTATCATCGCTTTTGTGGTTATTTCCGTGTTATCACCGGTATTTCATATTGCCGCAGCCAGCGCCCTTGCCGTAAACGCAGAGCAACCAAAACTCACCGCTGACGAAACGAAAGCACTGATATGGCTTAACCAACGCACAACGTCCAATGACACAGTATTGTCAGATCCGACTTTCATGCAATACGTAAGCACGTTCACCAATGCCCGAGCTGCGATATCAACCGACTCCGAAAACTCTTACGTTGTCACCCATCAGTTGTCGCAGCTTACAGACCTCTCCAATTTCATGAACGGTTCCACAGATTCCGCCACAAAGCTACTCATCGCAAAAAAGATGGGTATAGACTACTTCGTTTATGATCCGGTCAAAGCAAATTACTCGAACAGCGTCTGGGGATTTCCATTAGCGAACTTCGTTCCAGATCCCACGGTTATGACAGAAGTACAGCAGTTTAACGGTGTAATGATTTACCAAATGAACCAAAACGCGCTCGCCCAAACGCCGACACAATACGCGTCGATCAGCAACGTCGACGTGAACGGCGACTCAGTAGTTGTTTATGTAACGAATTACGCCAGCGATCCGATGAGCTTGCACATCGCTTGGCAAGACCAGTACAAGCCGGTGACGTTAAATGTCGGAGAGACTAAGGCAGTGCCGATCGATTTTACAACAAGCGGCAGCTCTAGCCCGTTACACTTTCTGCCCACTCTGGGGTCAACAAGCACCCTGTATGTAAGTCTGTGGATGGATCCCCCATCCAACCGCGGCAACGGAACTCTTGATGCGAGATACACAGTTCCGATAGACGCAGTTAACATCAATTCACAACAGCTGCTGTAACCCCGGCAGCTTGTATGAGGCAAACTAGCTACACGCACAGCCAATTTCTGAATCTCGTGATCGGGCGATCACGGACGGATCCACGCTTGCGGCCAGCAAGGTTGTTGGCCCTTACGCACAGTCGCCCGCAGTTCATGGCCGTTTTTCCGGTCTGTCGCCACGAACAATACGCCTCAACGAGCCGACAAGACCGCCAACAAAATGCTTATTGCGCCGGATATTATGCACAAAGTCCAAAGCGTTTTCACTAGTCCCGGTTCTTTCATTGAGGTCCTGCTCAAGATGTAATCGGACAAGTTCTTTCGAACGGAATATGACTTTGAGGGGATTAAGTACCCTTCATTCGTCACCTGAGTGGCCGTAAACAAGTGACTCTCGGTTACCTTTCCAACGGAGAGCAATACCATGCCGTAGTTGACGATATAAGGCAAAGCCGCGATGACCGCAAATAGTTCGATTTTTAGCGCTATTGCGCCAACGGCGATAGCGCTACCGATGCAGAGCGTCCCTATATCGCCCGTAAATATGCGGGCAGGATACCTATTATACGGAAAAAACCCAAGGAGTGCCCCCAATAGCGCCGCCAATATCAAAAGTCCCGCGACGCCTCCCGTCGGCGATATCAGCACCATTCCAACGATTATTAATGCAAACGTCACTATGGCGCCGCAACCTATCTCCATCCCATTGAATCCAGCAAAGGTGTTAACTGCATTGGCCCCAGCTGTGACGGCAAAAGGCACAATAGGGATCCACGCGAGTCCAAGCCAAAACGTTCCTAACAAAGGCACGAGAAGGTAGGGGTCGCTCCCCGCAGTCAATATGAGCGCAATGCCAGCGAAATAGCCGAGGAGCGGCTTTTCTTTGGCGCCAAGGTGCATCACGTCATCTAAGGCCCCTACCATAGCTGATATGGTTACAACAAGCAGTGAACACAATATTACCATTAAATTGAGCCCCAAAAAAGCTGCGAAGATCACGGACGTGGCGAACCCTGCGTAGATAGCAAAGCCACCCATCTCAGAAATCTCAGGCTTTTCCACTTTGTGAACGTCAACGCCAAACACCCCGGCAGATTTCATTCTCTTGATAAGCGGCGGCGTCACAACAAACGTGACTACAAATGAAAGCAGAACCGAGACTACAAGCAAAAAGAAGGTATAGCTGTCAATCATCCATAGCCTTACTTTTCAGGTTTCTTTTGTGTTTCGTACTGGCCCGAAAGTACGGACAATCTGAGCTTGCGTCGGATCGAACGTAATTTCCCCTGTTTGGTCGAACATCGCTTGAACCGTCCCGCCAGCGTGAGAGGTGGCACGTGTTCGCATGCCCATTAACCCTTCCGAAAAAACCGTTAGGTGAGCATAGAAGCTCGTTTTTGACACTTGCGGAGAGATCGTGAGACGCCCTTCTTCGAACAGCTGAACGACTTTGGAGATTATTCGCTGCGATGATTTGCCGTCGTTAAGGGGGTCGCTTATTTTCTTTCCCTGCGCCGTAGCCCGTACGGCTTCAGTCAAGACATCCGGGTGCGGGCTATTGCCTAGTAACCTATTCCACCCATTTTCAACGGTCTCAACGTAATAGGTGCTATCGGACAGCGTGATGCACGGCGTTTCCAAAATGGCGCTTTCTTTCTGAGGGCCCCCGGAATCGGTGACTAACACATGAGAGTCCATCATCAGTCTTATGAAACCAGTGTAGGCTAATGGATCGATAAGGTGGACGTTCTCGCACGATTGCAATTTTTCTATTAGGCCGAATTTGACGAGATGTCTCCTAGTATTTGGGTGCAAGAGCATGACAACGTTGTATTCATCGAGACTAGTCGCCGCTTTCGTGATTCTGCCGAGCGCCTCAGGGCTTCCTATGTTCCACGGCAGCCTAACCGCTACTGCAACAATCGGTCGGTCGTCTTCACAAAGCGCATCGATAGAATCCGCCTTTTGCGCCGTTGGCTTGTAGTCCAAAAGCGCGTCGACGAGAGGATCACCTAAGTAGTGGACGCAATCAGGATCGTAGCACTCTTCAAGCAGGTTTAGGTGGGCCGTACTGCACACAGGAAAAAACAGCGTCGAGCACATTTCGATGACTTTCCTTCTTACATCGCTGTGCAAGTCCCGCAATGACCGATAGCCCGATTCGATATGGCCGACCGGAATAAAATTCATCGACGATGCAATGGCTGCGCTAAAAGATGAGATTACGTTGCCTTGAACAAACACAAAGTCAGGCCGCGCTGTCTCCAATATATCATCGATCTGATTGATCATGCCGGAGATCTGCTTATTATAGCTCATGTTGCCAAGCGACAGGCCATAATCAGGGTCTCGAAGACCCAAATCTCTAAGCAAGTTCTCATACATTTCGCGGTCAAAATGTTGCCCAGTATGGGTGAAAACGAGTTCCGTATCGGGGTTCTTGTCGACCTCTTTGAGGAAAGAGGCCATTCCTATTAGCTCCGCTCGCGTCCCAATAAAAACGGCAATACGCATGTCTCGTCTCCTGTGAGCTTACGAGCACCATCGCCTAAATAGCTTATCATCTAAAATCAAGCGATCCGCTTCATTGCAGCGTCGCAGATTTCGATTCGATTCTCGAGCCTGGAGGATAAACTCCGGCAGCCACTGCACCCACGCCGAGCGTCGATCCGGGACCAATCGACGTGCCGACGTTTATCATGCTGTTAATGCCTGTGCGCACGTCGTCACCCATGATGACACCAAGTTTCCGCCTACCGGTGTCCGCGCCACCGAGTTTAATACGCTTCTCATCAAAGCGCAGATTGGCGACTGTAGTACCGGCACCGAAATTACAACGCATGCCGATGATGCTGTCCCCGACGTACGACAAGTGTCCGATTTTGCTTTCATCCATTATGATTGAGTTTTTCACTTCGACGGCGTTGCCGATCTTGACTCGATTCCCTATGCAGGCACCCGCGCGTAAGAGGCAGTTGGGCCCGATTTCACATCCTTTGCCGATTATGACCGGCCCGCTAATGTACGCGCCATTTTTTATAACCGAGCCACGCCCGATTCGCACAACACCTTTTAAGGTCGTAAGAGGCTCGACGACCCCTTCGTTCGCGCTCTCGAGCGTCTGCATCAGAAGCTCATTTGCGCTCAACAAGTCCCAGGGCCTTCCTATGTCGATCCACGGCTCCTCAACCTTCGTGAACCCAACGCGGTAGCCCTGATCGATCAGCAATTGTATAGCATCAGTGATCTCGTACTCGCCTCTTGCCGACTTCCGCGTCTCAGCTATGCATTCGAAGATTTCCGGCTCAAAGGCGTAAATACCGAGGTTTGCCAAATCCGAGCGGGGCTCATCAGGTTTTTCCGTGATTCGAACCACAGCGTCGTCAATGACTTCAAGTATGCCGTAGTTGCTCGGTTCTTTCACTCTCTTCGCCGCGATATGGACTACTCGGTCTGGCGCTGTCTGTGCGAGGAGCTTCAATGTGAGTGAGCTTACCAAGCTATCGCCATTGAGCGCGAGAAAGCGCTCATCCACGAGATCCCTAACTTGGTTAATTGCATCGGCCGTCCCGCATTGCTGTTCTTGTCTGACGTACTCAATCTGGGCTCCGAGATCCGCTTTATCGAAATGCGAGCGAATAGCTTCCTCGAGGTAACCGGTTACGATTATTACGCGCAAAATGCCTGCTTCGACACATGAGCTAACTATGCGTTCGAGTATGGGCGTGCCCAGCACAGGGAGCATGACTTTGGGCCGGTTATAGGTCAGTGGGCGCATCCGTGTGCCTTCGCCGGCGCCAAGTACGACCGCTAACATTAGATGTGCCTCTTCACTATTGCCGACGCTTTTTCATAAAGCCTTTTTGTCATCGCTGCGTCTCTTGCCTCCGCAGTAATTCTTATCTTTGGTTCTGTTCCTGATCTTCTCACTAGTATCCAACCGTCTTCAAAATCAAGCCTTACGCCGTCAACGGTCGTCATCTCAACATAGTCGAGAGAACGCAATTCTTGAGTAATCGCAGCTATTGGATCGTTTTCACTGCTGTAAGCAACTGACCCTCGCAAAATGTGATACTTGGGAAACTGTGCAATCACGGCGGAGATCGATTGCTGACTAGCAATTGATACGATCAGTGCCGCTGCATAGATGCCGTCCGGAGTATAGGAAATGCGGGGAAAAATCCAGCTACCGCTACTTTCGCCACCGAAGTCCGCCCCTGCACGTTTGACTTCTTCCGCGACGTACACGTCACCTACGCGTGTTCGATGAATCGCGCAAGTTAGGACGTCATCGACCATCTGCGAAACGTCGACAGGATACACTGCAATCTTTTTTGCCTCGTTCACGCCGAACAACGCGAGCATTTCATCACCAGCTATATACCTGCCACCTCGGTCTACTGCCATCATACGATCAGCGTCACCGTCGTGGGCTATACCGATATCGGCGCGGAAGCTTCGCACAGCTTCAATCAGGAGGTTCAAGTTGCTTTCTATAGGCTCTGGATCTCTTGCAGGGAAAAATCCATCGGGCTGCGCATTCAGTGTAATGACATCGCATCCCATCTCTCTAAGCACATATGGTGTGATGGTCGCCCCTGCGCCTGAGCCGCAATCGACAACCACGCGACAGCTTACATCGGTGAAATGATTAAGGATATCCTTCTTATGGTCATTGATGGCATTGCTGTAGGACGCAATTTTCCCAATAGCGTCCCAGCCGGCCCGCTTCCCTCTGTACGCCGGGGGCGATTTTTCTTCGGTGATCAATGACTCGATATCTTCCTGCTGCTCGCTATTGAATGAGGTGCCATCTGGGTTCCACAATTTGATGCCAACGTATTCAGCAGGGTTATGTGAAGCGGTAACCATAACACCGCACTCATAGTTGCGGGCTGCGTGAGAAAGAGTCGGCGTTGAGACGAGGCCGATTCGGGTGACGTCACACCCACAGGCGGTGAGCCCTGAGATAAGCGCATATTCAATCATCTCGCTTGCGATCCGAGGATCCCTACCTATAACGGCAGATTTACATCGAGCTCCGACGGCTAGCCCAACACTGAGCGCCAATTCTGAGGTCAGCCTCCTGTTGGCCACTCCACGAATTCCGGAAGATCCAAACATGATATGCCTCCGTTTTCCAATTTAGTTTACTGGTTAAATGGCACCAAAATTACACTCAGAATCCTCTCCGCATTGAAATTAAATGTTTTGGTAAAACTATAAATCGAGAGGTACGCGTTGAATACTACGTGCGTCGATTAACAGAGTATGCGGCTCACGAACGTAACTCAATGTGGGAATGGTCCAAAGTCAAAAACCCACTCCGAGTGGCCCTAAACTACCTCGTTGTACGCATATGCGGCTTGTTGCCTTCACTGAAAACAAAAAACGCGCTATATCGTTCAATTGGGATCAAAATCGGCAAGAACGTTTCTGTCGGTTTGGAAGTCACTTTTGACATCTTTTTTCCTGAGCTTATAGAAATTGGCGACAACTCCGTCATCGGATATGGGTCTACCCTGCTTTGTCACGAATTCCTGATAAACAAATGGAAAAAAGGCCCGATTGAAATCGGCAAAAATGTTCTGATAGGAGCAAACTCGACGGTCTTAGCAGGCGTCGTCATCGGAAGTGGAGCTACAATTTCTGCCTGCTCTCTTGTTAATCGAGATATCACCAGCGACGCTCTTGTCGGCGGGGTGCCCGCCCGAGAGATCAGGAGTGAATACACGACGTGAAACTCCGCGGTATCTTGGAAAACACGCCACTGTTGGTTGCGATCATACTTATCAACGTCGCGGGAACGTTAGTCGGTTTCTTCTACTATTGGGATCAGCTGGTTTCTTCGAGCCCCGTCTACTGGATATTTATCCCAGACTGCCCTCTGTACACGATGCTCGCCGCGGCCGTCCTAGCCGTTTACGTGAGCACCAGGCGCAGTTCCGATATTGTCAATTTCATCACTGCAATCGGATTGGCAAAATACGGCACGTGGACCGTATTCGTCGTTTTAGCGTTCACTGCGTTTTATTTTTCAGTCGACAGCAGTTTTTACTCAGTGCTGGTTCTATTGCATGTCGCAATGGCTACCGAGTTCATTCTGCCGCTCATGTTAATTCGGCAGCTGAAGCAAAGGTTCATCGCCGTTGCGCTCATATGGTTTTTTGCAAACGATTTCGCGGATTATTTTTTGGGCACTCATCCACCCATACCGGCAAGCGACATCACGCAGATCACCATTTTCACTTTCCTGCTTACACCAGTCTTCATAATCGTAGCATACGCTGCAGCCAGATTTTTAAATAATAGCAACACATGAGAGTGCTTAGCGGGGGTTGCCAAGCCAGGTCAAAGGCGCAGGGCTTAGGGCTGCGACGTGGAAGTAAGATACCCTGTCTCATAGGAGTTCGTGCGTTCAAATCGCACCCCCCGCATAAACTTTGTCATTCGTGCATTTAGCTTTCTTCTTAACGCCTCGCACGAGATGCTTTTTCAGCGCGCGGATTGAACAGGCAGCTAAGCCCGAATGAAAGATAAATCGGCGATCGTGAGAAAAAACGATGGGCGGGCAAATGCTGAGACGACGACGAGCATCACTTCCTGATTCAGTGCTAACATGATCTACAGCTGGATGATCGCATTATGGTAGGAGTAAGAACAGGTCAGCGCTCGGCTCGATTCTGGTTTCGATGCCATCTTTGAAAAGGCGGACTGTTCCTCCGCTTTCTGAAACGGTTATTGCTATTGCGTGTGTCTCGCGCGTGATCGCAAGCGCCGATATGTGTCGCCCCCCTAACCCCTCTAACTGGATCAATTTTGTGTTTACGTCTAAATATCTGCCGGCTGATGAGATGATCCCTTTCTCGTCTACGATAAAAACGCCGTCTAGCTGAGCAAATTCTTTGATGGTTTCCCAATGCGAAGGATTCTTTATGTCCCGCATATCTTCGCCGTGTCCCTTGTACGGATTGAGAATAAGCTGATGTGATCTTCTCAGCACTTCAGTCGTGTCCCCAACTATGAATGCCGTTCCCACTTTCTTGCCTTCTCGGCCCTCTCTTCCCAATTCAAGAGCCAATCGCAACACCGCTTTTAGCGCTGTTGGATCCACGCGTTCCGCTGTCCTGTCTATTGCCTGCACCGTTACGAGCTGTTTGATGTCACACACAACGATAGACGATAGATCTGCCAGGCATAACACGCCAACGATGTATCCCCCACTTACTACGTCCTGAACATAGGCCGCAGTGGCAATGTCCTGCACAAGCGCGAAATCATTGAACGCTGGGGCGACGATTTTGGTTTTGAGGTCCTGGGTTGCGCTTTCGCTCAGGAGGTCTTGCAACTCTTTAGTGACGCCTTTCGATAGCGAAGAGGTTTCAATAAAAGTCGAAGGGACGTCGCAGGGCACCTCGATACACGATGCATCTGAGATCACAAAAATATGTGCGGCATCAATCTTTTTTGCCAGCTCATTGGCAGCCTCGGTGATCGCTGTGTAAATTTTATCCATAGAATCCAATCGCTTCAGGCGTCTCTCATGTTTTTCTTTTCTTGACTTAAAAAACTACTTCCGTGTTCGTCTTCACAAAAGCGATTGTGAGCTATCTAGCTATTTATATCTGTTTTACGAAATACCAAGAGATGAAGCACTTTGACGCGGATCTGCACCTACACTCACGTTTCAGCATCGGGACGAGCCCCAAGATGGACCTGCCGCAAATGTGCGAAACTGCTCATCTGAAAGGCGTTCAAGTGCTCGGAACTGGCGATTGCCTTCAGGGCGCATGGCTAGAAGAGCTAGAATCGAGCTTAGAAAAGCGTGGAGACTGTTATGAGATTGATGGAATTGCGTATGTAATTCAAACTGAAGTCGAAACAACGGTCAAAGGGCGTGTTCACCATCTGATATTGTTTCCGAGTTTCTCTTCCGCGCACGAACTCCGCGAAGTGGTGTTGAACAACGGATATTCGCAATTAACTGGTGGCAGACCTCAGCTTAAAATATCGCCTGAGGAACTAATCAGTTTGGTTCGTGAAGTCGACGCACTCGCGGGGCCGTCACACGCCTTCACTCCTTGGACATCAATGTACGCCGCTTACGACAGCATCCGTAAGTGTTACGGGGAGAATAGAGATCTTGTCACCTTTCTAGAGCTTGGACTAAGTGCCGACACCAAAATGGCCAGCAAGCTAGCAGAGTTGGATTCGTGCACCTTCGTGTCTTTCAGTGACGCTCATTCCGCGGCGCCAGACAAGTTAGGCAGAGAGTTTACGCGATTCTGCTTGCGGCGCCCAAGTTTTCGCGAGATACGTCGAGCATTTCAAGGCGTCAACGGCCGGGGGGTAGTCCTCAACGTAGGTCTCGATCCACGAGAGGGAAAGTACCATCTGACGGGATGCCGTCGCTGCAAAAAAGCTTACGACCTAGAAGATATCACCGCCGATGGAGACGTGCTAAAAACCTGTCCCGAGTGCGGCGGACCACTCAAAATAGGTGTGAAGGATAGGATACGGCTCCTTGCGCTCAAGAGTTGCGAGGTTCCTTTAGCACAAAGGCCGCTATATATACACGCCGTGCCGCTCTTAGAGATACTGAAGGCTATGAAGCGCTCCAATCCAATGAACGTCAAGAAGATTTATGGCGAACTGATACGGGAATTTGATAACGAAATAAACTTTCTAATCGATGCGCCGCTAGGTGATGTGAGGCAACAGCACCCAGAACTAGCGGGAGTGCTTGAACGGTTCAGAAAAGACGCCATCGACTTCGAGTTTGTGGGCAGAGGCGGTTGGTATGGAAAGATTAAAATCTAGTAGCTCTCAGCTTGCCTCTTTCTATTGATGAGGTTCTTTTTTTCATACGCTTCGATGACCGTTTGTGGCGTTAGGCCTGCACTGATCATCGCAGACACTAGGAAGTGCAAGCAATCAATTAGTTCTTCGTGAACGCTGCGCCACTTTTCCGCAGACAGCGTGTGTTTTTTCCACCACTTCCTCTCACCGGTGATGACAACGCCCAGCGTGTTGCGCGTCTCATAAGACTCCTGTATCAGATGCCCAAGCAAGGCGACGACCCGGTCCTCTTTGCTCCACTCATTAAAAGGGGCTCGATTTTGAACGGATTCGTCAAAGCTCGCCTGTAATTCAAAGATCTTGTCTAGTCGGTCCATACAGTGAGTTACATGAGTACGGAGATAATAACGCTGTCGATGCGCCCCCATAGAAAGCTTGATCTCGCATGAGCAGTGAGTTGAGGGAGGGGCCGCACCGAATCTATGGACAAAAAGCTACGCGAAAGGCTAGTGCTCCTAGTTCTTGTTGCGAGTCTTGCAACAGTTCTCGTTTTTATCTCGTGGCCATTCAAAGACGTCATTGCCATAACGCTGTTGCTCGCATTCATTCTACAATACCCCACTGCGTGGCTCGAAAAACGCATACACCGACGACGAAGCGCCATTCTGATCGTTATCGTTTCCATCTTCGCAGCCCTCGCGTTCGTATTGCTAGACATCGTTTACATATTATACAGTGAGATCGCTAGTTTATCCGTCTCTTCTGAGAACCTTGACAAGTTGCTCAACCAGGGCTCCCAAAGTCTAATCACGAGCCTTAGCGCGCGAATAAGCAAGAGTCTCCAAGTAGCAAGCTTACAGGGTAGAATCTCTGACATATTGTCGACCATCCTGAAGGATGTGCTAGCGAGCTCAACAAGTGTCATAGAACGGGTCATTCCAAACATACCGCTCTACGTCGTCGAACTGGTGATCGTGACTTTGCTTCTTTATTATCTCTTGCTGCGCGGAAAGGATTTCTTCGGCGAGATGATCACGCTAGTACCGGCGGAGTATCAAACCGTTGTAAATCGCTTTCTGGGACACCTGCAACTCATATATTACTCACTCTACGTCGTCAATCTAGGATCCAGTATCGTGAGTGGCATCTTGGCGGCGGTGGGGTATGCAATCCTCGGTGTGCCCTATTTCATTACGTTCGCAATACTCATTGCGATTTTTGGGCTCATCCCCGTCATTGGGAGGGCAATAGTGTACGTACCGCTCACATTGTATTACCTGCTTATCGGAGATCCGATAAAGGCCGTTGTTCTATTGGTTTTTAGTTGGGCAGTGCTTGATCAGCTTACGGGATTGTACATACTTCCGATGTGGGCCCATCGCACCGGCAGGGTGCCTCAAGCACTGACGATTCTTGCGTTCACGGCCCCCATCTTAGCACTCGGGCCGATTGGCTTCATCATAGGGCCGGCAGCATACGGCCTAGCCCTCGCTTTGTTCAGGACGTACCAAGAGACGCAACAAGAAAAAATGCTGCCGGCGGGTTCTTAGCATGCTATCGGCAAACTTAAGCGGTTACCCAACGCGACCAGATCTCAAAGCTATACGAGAATACGTCCGAGCAGGTGGCGAGAACCCATTCACAGCAGCGGTCAAAAAGGCGGTTCAGGACCAGCTAAGAGCCGGCGTTGACATCGTTACAGACGGTCAAGTGAGGCAAGTCATTCACCTACTCGCATCCAACGTTCCCGGAATGCTGATGGATGACCACCCGCGAATTGAAAACACAGTGGGGACTCCGCGCAATACAACAACGGAATTGGATTTTATTACTGCTGCGAGAGAATGTGGTGACGCAACGCGTGTCAAGGCAGTATTGCCAGGCCCGTTCTCATTTGCCGCCAGCTGCGTACTAGACGCGAAAGCACCGTACCGATCGAAACACGACGTGAACTTGCTATTTGATATTGCATCTGTGCTTCGCTACGAAATCGACGCGCTCAGAGAGAACCACGCAAGCTTGATCCAAATCACAGAACCCATCGAGATCGTGCGTGACATTGACGTATTTTTAGACCTGCTGTCGGTACTGTTCAAAAGGGTGAAAACGCCCGTTTGTCACTTCGAAGGAAACGTAAGCAAAGTGTTTCCAAAGCTGTTAGAAGCGAAAATTGCGGTCATTTCCTTTGACGTTGTTGATTTCGCCCAGAATAACGCGACGGTTAAATTTAAAGAACTTCTTGAGGTGCACGAAAAAGTAGCGTGCGTGGGATGTGTGAATTCATCAAAGGCTCAAGTAGAGTCAATTGAAGCTCTCGAGAAGCGGGTTGGCCCGTTTATTGATGCATTTGGGCAAGAGCGCGTTTGGATTGCTCCGAATAAAACGCTCGCCAATTTGCCTCGATTGGCTGCCTTTGACAAACTGAGGCAACTTGCAGTAGCGCAACTACGCGTGGCAGCCAGAGCTGAATAATTACCCTCTGCCGAAGCATACAGGTCGATCGCAAGAGAAATATAGCCTTCATCCTATCTAAGTCTTGGAGTTGATAATGTGCTTAGCGTTAATGAAATCTCTATGGGAATCGTTGAAGAAATGTTGGATTACACGGAAGAACTGAAGATAGAGGCGCTTGAGCTTGACAACGGTTCCACGGTTATTGACTGTGGCGTTAATGTTGAAGGCGGCTATGAAGCTGGCGAGATGTTTACCGAAATATGCCTCGGCGGGCTCGGGTCTGTCAGGCTCACCGTCCAGACATTGAAGAATACGCCCTTAGTGTTTATTCACGTTTTTACAGACCATCCCGCTCTTGCCACGCTTGGATCTCAGAAAGCGGGCTGGTCGATACGGGGCGATAACTACAGCGCAATGGGTTCAGGACCGGCGCGAGCTTTGTCGTGCCAGCCGAAGAAGACGTACGAACTTATAGACTACGAAGATGATTATGATTTTGGGGTAATCGCACTAGAATGCGACCATTTGCCCGATGAAAAGGTTGCAGACGAGATCGCCGAGCAATGCAACCTTGAGCCTTCAAAATTGACACTTCTTAACGCGCCGACGTCATCAATTGTCGGTACCGTGCAAGTGGCTGGTAGAGTCGTCGAAGTCGCCGTTTACAAAGCCGCAGAACTCGGATATGACACACTACAAATAATGAGCGCAGCCGGTTCGTGCCCGATCGCGCCCCTCACCAAGGATTCGCTTCGAGCGATGGGCATGACGAACGACGGCATAATCTACTATGGAAATGTCTTCATGACGGTCAAGAAGTACGACGACGTATTCGAAAAACTGCCCTCGGAAACGTCCCCGTCCTATGGCAAGCCGTTTTACCAAACCTTCAAAGACGCAAACTATGACTTTTATAAGATAGACAAGTTCATGTTCGCGCCTGCCCAAATCACGATCACGGATGCGCAATCAAATAACACGCTCAAGTTTGGCCGATTGAACGAGTCGGTGCTCGCGGAATCATTTGGGATATAGACTAGCGCGTCATGTCTGCGTGGAAGTAATTTCAAACGCTTAGGATAGTTCCAACACCCTTGCTCTTGCCTTCTCTAAAAATGAATCTCTGACCTGTGTATACGTGATACGGCCGATATTTGAACCGGATCCTTACTGTCCCAGACTCGCCGGCCATCATGAACTCACGCTCAGGATCAAAGGTCACGCTCTCTGATATAGTTTCGACGTGAATCACAGGTTCATAACCGCGTCCGATCCTCGTTGGGTGGTGCAAAATATATACTTCACTGACAAATTCCCTCACCGCAGCGGGCTTATTTCGCGCTAGAACCATGCCTCGCTCAATGTCGTGAGGCTTAACGCCCTTAATGGCAAGCCCGACGATATCGCCGGCCGAGGCTTTTTCGACGTTACAGTGATGCATTTCAATCGATTGGATCTTCACTCGCCAGAACGCAGCGTCTTTTGCGGGGCCCAGATAGAGCGTGTCGCCAACAGCTACCGTGCCACTCTTGATCGTGCCGCTGGCTACGGACCCAACGCCAGTTATCTGGTAAACACGGTCGATGTACATCTCAAAGTCCCCGTTCTCAGTCACGTTCCTTTTTGGCAGGCGCTTGAAAAGCTCGTCCAAGATTTCGATACCATCAAGTGTCACAGGAGAAGTTCGTATAATCGGCACGAGCAGCCCTTGCGCGACCTTACCGCAAATCTTCTCGACCCCGTCGACCGCTTTCAATTTGTAAGGCACTCGGCCGACGACCCGTAGGATATCGTGGATCTGAGATTCGACCTCTTGTATAACCCGCTCACTAACTCTATCGATCTTGGTCAATGCGACAATGGTGGGAAGTTCCATTGCGAGTAAGATTCCTAGATGTTCCTTGGTGACGTGGGTTACACCATCGTCAGCGGAGACGACTAGAAGGCCGTAATCGAGCTTTGGCCCGACGATTCCCCTGATGGTAGTTCTGAGCCACGGTTCGTGCCCCACAGTATCGACAAACGAAACGAGCTTTGCGGAATTTTGAACGACACCTGCTCGTTCTCTCTTGCTAAGTGGGTTCTTCAGTCGGATGACGCGCTCGTTGAAACCGTAAACTACGTACGATAGATCTGCTGAGAGTCCTCTCTCTATTTCGTGGGGCTTGACGTCCAGATACAGTCTCGTTTTTCCTGCCCCATCATCAGGAGTGCCGCTTACAATCGTGCCCACTAAAGTGCTTTTGCCGTGATCTACGTGGCCCGCAGTTCCAACAAGAATATGTTCTTTTTCTGAGTGCTTGCTCTTGATAGTTAGTAATCCGATATGACCTCCCTTGACCGCGTATTCTTCTAGCCCACACACGTGCGCACCAACGTCGCGAGCGATGGCGTGCAAAACATGCACAGACTCATCTAGCTGCGGCCTGGAAATACCTTTCAGATAGCCTGAATCGGTAATCCCTACAATGTATTGCGCTTTCCCGTCAGCTTGCAGGAGTTTGTACTTCATTTGACACGCGAGAGTTTGCCGGCGCTCTCCCTTAAGATGGGTTTCTCGTGTCAAGAATTCCTTAAACTCGAGCCCGACTCCTTCGCCGTTGCCCGCGATTGCAGTCAATTTTTCAAAGCCTGAAACCATAAGATGCTCGATTCACTAGGTGTTGTTATAAAAAATAGCTCTATCGATCGATCAGTCGCGACCGAGCTGCAACATTGAACAAGTCACAGTTGGTCACCGAGTGAACTGGCGTGCGTACTCGGCTTCTGCGCTAGGCGCCTCGCGGCAGCATTCATGCGAAAGCCCGCCAGGCTGAGTTGCGCTACTCAGTCGCAGTTGCGTATCTCGAGATGTACATCGGCATTCCGCGAAAATTGATCAAGCTTAGTCGCGTATCCTCGATGATCTCAAACCCAAGCGGTTTAATGAGCGTATCCGCACCTATTTGCTCAGATAGCTCTATTATGCTTCGCTGAATCTCCATTGGGGGCCGAATGGCATAAATCAAACTAGCACCTCGATACAGTTGCAGATCTGGACGCGTGACATCGTCTTTGACGTAAATGGGCTTCAAGCGACAATCGATTGCATCAATTTCAAGGATGTCCGTTGCCGTAACCTTAAACCTGGAGCGAAGCGCGAGAGCGACTCGCGAATATCTCCCGCTTCCGACTTCAACTAACGCTGTGGAGTAGTTGTTTCGTATAAACTCTGGGAGTACTTCCGCGCAGCGGTCAGACATAGCCACAGCCTTTAATTATTCTTTGTTAGCATATACATATTCCGCGTCGACAGGCCGCAGCCAGGAGGTGTTACTTGTCCTTAATTCGTACGTTCCGCCCGTCAGATTTTGAACGGATCATAGCGATTGAAAAAGAGGCATTTGGCGAATACAACCCGATATTGTTTATGGCGGCATACGAAACGTTTCCTGACGGTTTTCTTGTTGCGGAAGAAGACGGTCACGTAGTTGGATTCTTGACCACCGTAGTAGTAGCTTTATTTGACGTGAAAATCCTGTCAATAGCCGTAGATAAGAGGTGCCAAAGCAAGGGGTTTGCATCAATGCTGCTAAAAGCTCTCTTCCAAGTCTTGCGCGCAAAAGGAAGCTTACGACTCCTCCTTGAAGTGAGGCTGAGCAACATTCGCGCTCAGAAATTGTACTTATCGCTCGGCTTCAATCTGGTCAAAGTTATTTCTGCTTATTACCAAGATGGCGAAGACGCCTATTTGATGGAGAAATTATTAGTTAACTAACTATCGTAATCTTATCATCTCGGTTCGTGCGGCAAGTTCTTGCATTCGTGCTGAAATCCTGCCTGTACCAGAGAACTCCTCGGAGTCCATCACAGATGCGAGTTCATTACCAAGCACGAAGATCGCGTGCTTATGCTCAGCCTTGCTTCTGTGTATGTGCATCGGGCCGATATGAAGCGAAGCGTATCGCTCAAATTCACCATTACAACACGTGTGTTCTTCAAAATAGTTTTTGACGCGAACCAAAAGTGTATGTAACTGAATAAGTTCCTCTTTATGCATGGGCCATACCTCGGTGTCGTTAGACGCTGAAATGTTGAAATCAAGTGGTATAAAGTATTTATGTAGGAATTACGAGTCCTAAAAAAAGTATTTAAAGGTGACGTTATACTCCTCACGCAATACTGTATCCCCACTGCAATATTGCCCTAAAAATAGATAAACAAAAAGTTGGAAACGGAGCTGGTCAAACTAGCTCCGCAACTAAAAAATTATTGAATATCTTCAACAGTGAGTACTTTGACTGAAAGCGGCCTTTTAACGACGTTGCCGATTTTGACGCCTATTAGATAATTAAGCTCTTTTTCTGCCGCAATATCAAGAATACGCTGAGTGATGACCCCATCGAAAATGACACTCTTGACTAGGCCATCTGATTCTTTCAGAGCGCTTACGAGGTTCCGCACTTCCACCTCTTTTAAAACTTTCCCCTCTGCGTCGAGCAAAAACGCATTCAGCGTGCCGTTCAGCGCCTCTACGTAGTTTCTGAAGCTGCTTTCGATCGGAGATGGCTCGCTGGCTTCAACAGGCGCGACGCGAGGCGCTGGCTCTGGCTTATTTCGAGTAGTTTGCGAAGCCTTTTTCTTGTTCTTTTGTTCGAGCACCTGTTCGATGGGCAGTTTGTTTCTTAACGCCTTTACGATCTCTTTTTGAGACAAATCTTCAACGCTCTTGCCCTCAGGCGCATACGCGACGTAATCGACGTCAGCGGTTTGCAGGAGCTCCTTGAGGATCAACTCGCCCCCCCGGTCGCCGTCCAAGAACGTTGTGACGGTCTTCTTCTTGCTCAGTTCAATCACACCCTTAGGCACGTTCGTCCCTTCAACGGCTATGGCATTCTTGATGCCGTACCTGAGCAGAGTCAAAACGTCGGCTCGTCCTTCAACGATTAATATCGCGTCAGAATCCTGAACGTTAGGACCCGACGGGAGTTTTTCTTTACCATAGGAGACAAGTTCGTCGACTCGCACAGCCTGCTTTACCGATTCAGTGAGTTCTTGGCTCTCTGGCAAGCTTTCATCAAACTTTTCAAGAAGTATGTGCTTCGCCTGATCAACGATCTGACGTCTCTTCGACGCTCTGACATCCTCGATCTTAGACACGGACATGCTAGCGACGCACGGCCCCACACGATCGATCGTCTCCAGCGATGCCGCGAGTATTGAAGTTTCAATCTTGTCGAGAGAGGAGGAAATGAGGATGTATCCATCGGACTTGCCGCTTTTGGAGCTTATGTTTACCTCAATGCGTCCTATCCTGCCTGTCTTTTGGAGCTCTCTGAGATCCAAATCGTCTCCAAGCAACCCCTCTGTCTGTCCAAATATTGCTCCTACTACGTCGGGCTTCTCTACGACGCCGTCTGTATGGACGTCAGCATAAATAACGTATTTTGTAGTGTCAGAATTTTGCATTATCGTCAACTCCTTAGAAACTGCGAAGTTGTTGAATAAAGGATCCAATAACAAGCCTTTTGCTATTTCTACAGTCGCTCTTCGTGAATTTGCAAGCATCAGCTCGCAATTGTGAATGTAGGGTTAATGTGACCTCTTTCAGTTGATGTTTTGACTCGCTAATAATTAAAACTACCGATGTGTAGCGACAAGCGCTACGACTTCTTTGTCCTGGCGGCACTATTTTCTATCGCCTGGTTAATCACCGACTGAACTTCAAGGACGGTGGTATTGGACAATAACACCACTTTCTGGCTGCTCGTGTGACCGGAAACCAAGTGCACCTCTTTTGCAGGCTTGTTGAACAAAGTCGCTAGGTATCTGACGAGCTCCTCGTTGGCTTTTCCCTTCTGCGCGGGCTCAGTGAGCTTGAAAAGTATAGCACGCCGCCACCCATCGTACTTCTCAACGCCCACGTGTCGCGAACCTGGCGTAACCTTAATGCGAATCGAAACGCCTTCTTGTACGGCCCTAAGTGCGCCTTCAAGCTGCATCAACGGGATCAAAAGACAAAGATAGTGGTCTTTGCCCTGACGCACTAACTCCGAAGGTTCACTCTCTTGAAATTTTCGCTGTCCCCTTCAGTTACCCTCGTGCCAGGGCATGATGCGACCTTTGCCATTACGGGGTTGTCTTGTTATCATCAAAGGGCGTTCGCCAGAAACTCAAACAAGGACCTATACGTAACGGGGATATTTCGCTCTCATATGCACTGATAATCATCCAAACACTCACGTGAAACGTCATACCAGTCCTCTTAAGAGCGCTAATTTGTATATTAAAGATCTTATATATCGTTTTCCTCCGCGAAGAAAACACGGCGCTTACGTCCGACTGTCGTGCACAGATGGCATTATTCAAGTATCTGAGCGAACGCGCCGCGCATCAACACATGCACCTGCAAAAGGACGCTTTGAGAGGGCGCAGCGAAAAAAAGAGCGATGCACCGGCGTGAAAACGCAGTCGATGTTTATATACAATCACATCGATACATCTAAAGTAAAAGTATGTTTGACCCATACCATCGCCCCATCAAGAGTCTGCGCATTTCGGTGACTCACAAATGCAATCTCAACTGCATTTATTGTCACGAAGAAGGAGAACTACACAGTGCCCACCCGTATGAGATCTCTGTGCCTGAGATAGCCAAAATCGCTCGACTCTGCTACAACGAAGGAGTCACCAAAGTTAAGTTTTCAGGCGGAGAGCCGCTGCTGCGCAAAGATATTCGCGAAGTCATCGAGGCATTGCCTCCATTTGAAGACGTTTCAATGACGACCAACGGTCAACTCCTCGATGAGCGGATCGGCGATTTAGAAGGACTTGATCGGGTAAACGTAAGCTTGGATACGCTAAACGCAGCTACCTACAAGAAACTGACCGGGGGGAAGATCGAAAACGTTTTGAGAGGAATCGACGCAGCCCTTGAAGCAGATCTAACGCCTGTCAAGATAAACATGGTCGTGATGGATGGGATAAATGACCATGAGATCGGGGATATGATAAGGTACGTGCAAGGAAAAGAGATGGTTTTGCAACTGATCGAACTAATGGGCTTCAAGAATCGCTCGGGGCTACGAGGATCTAATCTGAGGCTCATAGAAAGCACGCTCGAGGGGCTGTCAAACAGAACGACCGCAAATACCTTGCACAATAGAAAGAAGTTCGAGATCAACAACGCCGAAATTGAAATTGTTCGCCCCATAGATAATACCGAGTTTTGTATGAACTGTAACAGGCTGCGAGTCACATCAGACGCAAAGCTTAAGCCGTGTCTTCTCAGAAACGATAACCTCGTGGATGTGCGAGGAATCGACAACTTGTCAGACGAACGCGCTTTAGAACTTATTATGAGCGCAGTCACAAGGAGGGAGCCATATTACAAACCAAGTTTCCTTGGCGGAGATTACAGTCGACGGAAAGCGGGTACCTACTAACCAGTTCGTCCAAGATGTTTTTGCCGGAATAATTAGCGGCGTGCTTGTGTCTATTCACGGCGTCGGGGACGACTGGAAGCTCGCAGAAGTGAAGATAACGCGCGCTGAGTAATTTTCTTTATGGACTTAGACTCGCTCATCGAAACACTCGAAGCCATCGCGCCACCTGAACTGGCCGAGCCGATCGATGATGGGCGAATAGGGCTTATAGCTCGCGGACGAGACGAAGCAAACTCGATAGCTGTTGCCTTGGATCCGACAGCGAACGTGATTCAAAAAGCAGTCCATACCGAGGCCGATATCCTTATCACGCATCACACGCTAATTTGGAGTCCTATCACTAAAGTCCCTTTGCGTATTCAAAAACAGCTCACGCTTATCTTAGAGCACGGTTTATCGTTTTACGTCTTGCATACCAACTACGATGCGGCCCCTGGGGGGGTCAACGATGTGTTGGCGAAACTCGTAGGATTGCACGACATCGAACCATTTGGCCTCGGAAGAATGGGTACAATCGATCCCGTCAGCACATTAGATTTTGTTAAGCACGTGGCGCAAAAACTTGGTACGCACGTCCAGTTCACAGGAGAGGGCATCGTCGAAAAAGTCGCCGTGATTGGCGGCAGCGGCTTTGAAGCAACTGAGGAGGCAATCGCAGCGGGCGTTGACGCACTTCTTTCGGCCGAACTGAAGCACGACGCTATTCGCTGCGCAGAAGGGCGTCTTTCTCTGATTGACGCCACGCACTATGCGACGGAAGCGCCAGCAATGCAAATCCTAGCGCAACGGTTAGGCGGCGAGTTTATCGACGATAGGCCAAAGCTTTTAGGCCTTATCTACCACCAATGACCAAACATTGCCAACGCAGACACGAATGAGTAAGATAGGAGAAGTACCTTTGTTTGCCGATGCCTTTAAGCAACAAATCGAGCGCGAATACGGAAATCGGGGCAAAAAGGGACTTGAAATAGCGGAAGAAGGACGCGTTAAACACTATAAAGACTTTTATGTTGTCGTGGGAGAGGCTGATGAGTACATTGTCGAAGAAGCTGTGTGCACCTGCAAAGACTTCTTGTTCAATGCTTCACGAAATACCACGAAATGCAGCCACATGATCGCTGTCGAAATCGCGAAACAGAAAGGCCTCGTTGATTTTGTTAACGCGTGGTATCAGGACGTGCGACCCTTGCCATGATGAAGCCTCTTTTTTGATTCTGAGCCCATTTTGAGCTTATGGTCTTGCTGACTGTTGACGACCACAAGGAACGCTTGTGCCCCATCGTGGACTGTTTGATAGATGGTAGCAGCGGCACCTACAAGCCCGCTAAACTCACGCGGCAGCCGTATAATCGGGTATGCGTGCGATGGCTTTGAGCTCTGGACGCTTATGGTGTGGGTGCAGATTGGCTTCATAGGTTATTGATTGCCGCCAAGCATCTTAACCGTTCAGATTCTGTTTCCTTTCACCTGGTGGAAGGAGATTTTGCTACGGTATGAGGTCTGCAAAAGGGATCCTGCCGTCAATGAGCGGAGCTTAAAATTGATCAACAGCTCAAATAATACGGATTTAAGCTTCTTTAGATTTTAATCGTTATTCATTTTCAGCCTCAGGGCGGAGAAGCGAATGCTTATTTACGATCCAAGTGTGTTGTTTACCAGTACGGGCCTGCGGTATTCAGCGTGAAAGCAAGCATTAACCAGATTTTGCGTCATAAGAAAGCGATTGCTGCAGTATGGATCTTGCTGATTCTTTTTCCAAACCCGTTAGTGGTGCTGATAGACGTGTACCGCTTCTTCGAGATGCCAACCAAACCTACAGACGACGTGCAACTAGTTGCAGCATCGCTGCCAGCAAATGGGAGCGCAATCGAGCAGTATGTGGATGCTCACGTTCACTACACTTATGATTTTCAAGCGTACGGAGTCGTTTGGTACCTTCCCACACCGAGCGACGTGCTCAAATCGCAGCAGGGAGACTGTAAGTCAAGAGCGATCCTCACCGCAAGTTTGCTGCAAGCGAAGGGCATCCCGTACACGTTGGACGTTTCTCCTGTCCATTTCTGGGTCAACTATAGCGGCAGGCCGCAAACCAACTTCAGTGAAAGCTACGAAACCACTCAGGTTGCCTTAGTCAACAACGGCCAATTTCAGCTACCAACGAAAACAAACGCGCTCCTCTATCTAAATACCTATAAAGACATCGTGTGGACTTCAATGCCGTTGTTGAGAAAAATCATGTTGGTAGGTGGTTTGGCCATCATCTTGCAATTTGGCCATTTTGAGGGGCCAAAGAAACGCCTGCAAGGGTATCTCAAAGAGCTGTTATCTAAACTTCCGCTGAGGCTGACTTGAAAGGACGGGTATCACACAATGCCGCTCGAAGAGCTAATAGAGAGTGTCGAACGGGCCAGACGAGACGCCCGACTAAGGTATGTAATAACAAACGGAGCGGCCTGTGGCTACTGTCTCAGCAGGGCCGAACGGCTTGACGGATCGTATTTGCGGACGTTTGCGCTTGAGTTGAAAGAGCAGCTTGCCCAGACCCTCGCTGCGTTTGTCCCATCGATTCTGGCTCAGCCTCGTCGCCCTTCTGGTGCTCCCGAAACGTGGCAAATGCGAAAGAATTTTTAAGCCATAGCATCCAGTGTGCTTGAAAATCGTGACGGAGGTGATTCCTACATGAAAGTTCCTTTGAACGCAGAGACAAAAGCAAAGTGCATCTGCAAGAGCTGTCTCACGTTTATCAAGAACAGCCTCGTGGGTGGCGTGTTTTGCTCCATGAGCTCGAGCGAATTAAACCCAGAGATGCAAGGGTGTAATTGCCCGGGCTGCCCGCTCTACACGGACTACGAGCTCAACGGAGGTCGGCGAACGTGCGGGTGCTGCTGGTGCCGCTGAACTTCTTTCGTCTACGCGGTCAGCACCGATTTTCGTTCCGATTCGTTCTATCTTCCGTCGATGACGTCAGCGCGGCGCTGACCAAAATTGGCGTTACGCCTGTCCATCAACCACTTTTTAACTGTCTGTGTGCTTTTTAAGTGCGGATTGATAACGCACGGGCGTGGTAAAGAGGTTTTCCAATCGCCTACTTCTCCACACTTCTGAACTGATATAACGTCGCCCCTACCGTCACAGCCGCGAACACCGCTATAACTGCATACGCGGCCAGAATGGTGCTCCAAACAAATGTCCAGAGCCTTTCAAAATAGTTAAATAATTAGCGTGATCTAACAGTGCAGGCAGGGGGAAATACAATTGGCTTCTTTCAGTAATGCTGAGAAGGTATTGGCTGTTTTGCTTGCGATTGGCTTTATCGTGGGATTTCTATTGACGCCATTGGGATTCGAAACGCGCATAAATGAACTACGAACCCCAGGTTTTCGGGGTTCTTTATAATCGTAGGATTGTTGCTCCCGCTTGCCGCGCTGGTTTCGCTGTTCCTTCGAAGACCAAAACTCGCGGGTGTTTTAGCGGTAGTCGATGCTGCGCTCAGCTTCCTCACCGCGCCCGCCGATCAGGCAAAATTTTTCTTCACAGCTACGCCTCCGCCTGCGGTTACCGCCGGTGAATATATCCTTATACTAGTGGGAATCGGATACATATTATACGGTCAACGAGTATATCTCGAGAAACTGAACGAACAGAGCAAATAAGCGTCAATCCGAACGCTTACTACGCGGCTTCCGTGTCGGAGTGCTACGTAGGTGGCGATTCTTTGAGGATCTTGCGGGATTTTGTCGATAGCCTCTCCTTGGGTATTTGGTACGTATCTTTTACCAGACTTGTTGAGAAGAAACGACGTTGAAACTAACCGCTGCCACTAGCTACCATCTCTTTATTTCTTTTTTCGATTTGCTTAGATTCTTGGGCCCTGTTCACCAGCTGACGCAGAAGTCATAGAGTGACGGCCTTGGAGCTGCCGGTAGGACAGACTAACTCGACTGCTAAACTATGCAGACCTGGACTCAGGAGACCATATCCTTCACTTGCTAAAAGTGGGGGCTATAATGTCGGGATGCGCTGCGTGAGTTCGGCCCAGTCGCTGCCGATGGCGTTTTTGATGAGCTCCTTTGTTGAGGCGAAGACAGGCTCAGGCATCATCATTTGATAGATGTGGACCATGGTCTCACGATCGTCCAGTCCCACCAGCGGAAACAGCCACGCAACCAGTTCCGAGAATCGTTCCTGCGGAACCTTGCTTACCATGATGCCAATCAGCCTTCCCTTGCTCGGGCAAGGAGACTCGTTCCTTGAAAATCCGGTAGAGGTGGGTATCCTCCTTATCCAGGTGGATATCGAGATGAAAACGGAACGCAGCGGTGGCCCGGGCGGTTGCTAACGGGTCGTGTGAAGCATACGATCTACTCAACTCGTCAAATGCTGCATCCAAACCACGATGGTCCTTCACATAGGCTTCAGCAACCAACGGGGCGACATCTTCAAGTCGGGGGAACACAGCCTCCTCTTCGCCGTCTGCGTGCCAGACCAATACTTCGTTGAAGAAGCGGAAACGCTCGACGGTGGCGGCAAGACCCTCCTTTCCCCGTGCTGCGTCCAGCGCTGCAGCATCGATAAGCTGCAGGTCATTCCTGAACGCATTGTGAGAAACCCGTATCACATCGAGTGGTTGAGTCATGATCGTTGCCACGAAGTCCGCTCATAAAAAGCTTGCTCTGCCATTGCAGCGGATGTCACGCTTTTTACCAGCTAAAGCGATGCTTTACCGCTTTTCACAGTGCAAAGCGAAGCGCGTAGTGCAGTCCAGAAATCGTTCGACACGTTCCAAGAGCGCGACCTAACGGGATTGCATTCATAATAATACGTAGCAAGGGATTTTCCCTCGGTCGCCCCAGCTATACGCAGCTAAATAGTGGAAACGCTGCTTTCAATAGTGCCCCCAATTAAGACGGAGAGCGAGAACGTGAGACATCCATGAAACGTAAAGGAGTTTGCTATGACGTAGGGCGCGTGCTTGAAGGTACTGACATGCGCCGCACCTTTGATGCGGACGTGGCACGCCGAGAGCTTGAGGTCATAAAGCACGATTTGCACTGTAACGCCGTCAGGATCTGTGGCCTAGATATCAATCGGTTGATGACAACTGCTGAGGCCGCTCTGAAACTAGGGCTGGAGGTATGGCTTTCGCCAGAGATTTTCGAACAGAGCCAGCAAGAAACGTTCGACTATATCGTGAAATGTGCTGAGGAGAGCGAAACATTGCGGGAGTCTTGGCCTCAGCAACTGGTGCTGAGCATCGGTTCGGAGTTGACGCTCTTCATGAAGGGCATAATAGAGGGCGCGAATCTCATGGAGCGGATGAGCAATCCCTCCTTTTGGGAGAATATCAGGGCAGGGGTGCACAATAAGCCGCTCAACAAATTCTTGACCATGGCGAACGAGGCCGTCAGGCAAGTCTTTCACGGCAAAGTCACGTACATGTCAGCCCCGCTTGAAACAGTCGATTGGAGCATCTTTGACTTCGCGTGCGTTGACATGTTCCGAGAAGCGCGTATCAAAGATTCGTATGGTGACCTGATCAAGCGGTATCTAGCCCACAAAAAGCCAGTCATCATTGGTGAATTCGGCTGTTGCACCTACAAAGGCGCCGAAGAAGCAGGCGGCCGGGGGTAGGCAATTGTTGAGTTTAATAAAGCGACATCCCAGCTCCAACTGAATCGTGACTATGTGCGTGACGAGGGCGTGCAGGCACGTGAACTCACCGATGTACTAAGTATTCTCGAAGGTGTAGGCGTCGAGGGCGCGTTCGTGCTCACTTTTGTTACACCTGCTTTGCCCTACAGTGAAGACCCAAAGCACGATCTCGATATGGCTAGCTACAGTCTGGTAAAAAGCTATGGCGGCGGAAAACACGGCACAACGTATCCAGACATGCCGCGGGAACCAAAGGAGTCGTTCAGAGCGGTGGCCGAGTACTACGCCACGCATTGGCCTTAGAGGTGAGTACGCCGTAAGCTCATTTTCTTAGCCACTGTTCGTCGTATCTCTTCATTCTCGCCTTGCGGGGGCGAAGCACGACGCCCATAGCATCAGGCGCGCGGCACTTAGGCTTAGAAGACCAGAGCCACCCCTCCGCCAGATCATTGACGTGTTGCAGCAGGTGATGTGCACACACGATGCAGAGAAACTTGCGATTTCTCTGCTGGAAGTCTATGAAGAAAGGAAGTCGCCTAAACAACCTACGTGCTATAAATGACACCGGTGATAAGAGTCAACGTAATTTTGCAATTATTCCTGGCGTGGCTGATAGCCGAGCCGTCCGCGTGTCATAATGATAATTAGCAGTGCTGGCACCCCAAAGGCGATAAGGTTGGCCAAGTCCAGGGTCGTCTCATTCACGGGGCGAAACAGTGGTATCCACACAACTATCGGGGTATTGATGCTGGTGTGCAGCACGCTGGCGATGAAGACGCTTCCTTGAGTGTGGTTGAAAACCCACGTCATGATTA
Source organism: Methanobacteriota archaeon (assembly GCA_963805115.1). Classification (GTDB taxonomy): domain Archaea; phylum Halobacteriota; class Bog-38; order Methanoflorentales; family Methanoflorentaceae; genus Methanoflorens. The sequence continues at coordinate 3,123 of CAWDSY010000012.1, read as the reverse complement.
TTGCGATTGCTATGACCATCATAAGAAAAATGAGAAAGCCCGTAAGGACGGTAGAGAAACTGGTGCCTGGGCCTCCTCCGTGATCCGGCGTCAAGAACCACAACGAATACCAGAATCCCCATAAGACACCAAGAAGCAGCGTACCCCGCAGTGGCCCATAGCGCGGTTGCATACGGGGCAGCGCGAAGCCGCGCCAGCCGATTTCTTCGGGGAGCCCAGTCTGAAGGAAGACGGCGAAAAAAGCCACTGGATAGACCAGCAAGAAGGGCCTAAGACCTTCAAATCTCGCAAGCAATCCTGGCTGGATGATGATCCCAAGCAGGAGTAGTGCAGGGATGCCGACGAGGATGAACAGATACCATTGCCAACCAGCGCGCCATTGCGTAAGACGGTGCCGCAGGCCACGCAAGCCTGATTTTCCTGCGGTGATACTGGTCATGATGATGGCGGCTAGGGCCGGCCCCGCGTACGCCTTTAAGAAGGTGAACAAGAGCAGTGCAATTCCGCCCCCGTTAGGCAAGAGGCCCCAAACTGAGAGCACGTAGGGGATAGAAATAATCCAGGAGAATGCGTATGCCATGAAAAAGAAGAAGAACAAGGGATGCTTTCGCATCGCCTGTTTCAGGCCTTTTAAAGCTCCTGTTGGTTGACCCGATGTCTCTGAAGGTTCAGCGAAAACTGTCCTCTCCTGTACTTTCACTCATTTTGCTCTTTGCAAATAACTTTTTCTTTCACTTTCCGCGTTCTTGCCGTTGGCGCATCCCTTTGCGATCGATGATGCACACGACCTCGCGCATCATCTCAGTCGCCAGCGCGTATGCTACTTGGAAAAACTGGAGCGCGACGACCAACGGCACCTGCAAGACACCCTTCCATGTCGTGGGCATCGGCGATTCGTGCACAATCCGGGTGATCTCCCCATCAACGCGCCGGGCGGCGTGGGTCACGACGAAGCCAACGACGATACCGACGACCGCACCGCCGATCACGTCGGTAAAATAATGGAGACCGAGGTAAATCCTGCTGAATCCAACAAGAATGGCCCAAACGAACATTACAATAGTGAACTTTCGGTGATAAGAAGAAAGCGTTGTCGCGAATGCGAAAGCGTTTGTGGTGTGCCCACTTGGAAACGAGGGCTGCGTTTCTGGAGGTACGCCTAAATCGTTTGGCCGTGGTCGTGCAATGGCGTACTTCACCGTCCGAACGCCACTACATTTGCAAGTATGAAGACAATACGCGAAGACAAGCGCTTCTTTGCGGAGACCGGCGAGGTAGAGCGCGATCGTGATCAGCACCATGAAGGTGATGCTGCCAGTGAACGTGACCCACCAGAATAGCGTATTGAGAAGGCTGCCGTTGTTGAGCCCCCGTATGAAGTGGGTGACGTCGTAATCAAAACTGCCGAAATATGCGGATGCCAAGGGTGTGTGAAGGGTCAGCAGTGCAGCGTGCATGGTGCGAACCTACTCGCGTATAGAGAGCTATATAGTTTATGTGCTAGCGCATTTTTTCAGTTTTTTTTGCAGGCGATGACCACTTCAGCATCGGTTCACAGCTAAGGACCGCGCTTGGGGCGTAACTCCTTACGGCGGGATCGACGGTCGTCGCGACGTGGTGGAGCGGGGGGCGTAGCTTTCTGCGGTCTGGCTTCCGCTTGCGTTGTCTCCCCTGGGCGCACAGGCTTCGCGGTCCGCGCGTCTAATATCATGTCGCGTTCAGGCCGCGCTGCCTCGCGCCTTTCGGCGACCGCCAGATTCGCCCTTCGCAGTGCCCATATGACGAGGAAAAATACGGTTACAAAGCCGATGCCGAAGATCAGCGAGTACGCGGTGATGCCGCCGGTTGCGGCGATGAGGGTTTGGGAATAGCCGAGCACCAGTCCCATGGCGATAACGATGGTGAGGCTTAGCCCGATCGACAGCGCGACTCGCTCGGTGATCTCGAGCTGGTTGAGCCTAGGGAATACCGCAAGCGTCATTGCAAATCCGGGCACGAAGAGCACGTAGATGAATGCGAGGGCGAGTTGGAGTATGTTTAACACGAGTTTGGTACGCATGTCCGTTTGCTGTGAATGGTGGTCGGCGATTTTTACTGACGAGTTGCGCATTACGAGCGCATTCGACTCACAATCCGTTCTCTGTGGTAGATCAGGTAACCGCCAAGGCCGATTATTCCCGCTATGATGACAATATCAAGGTATCTAAAGAGCGCCTCAAGATCCGACCAGTGAGGGCCTAGAAGAACGCCAACATAGGCAAGCCCAAAACACCAAAGAAGCGATCCCAGCACCGTGTACAGAGAGAACTTCTTCACGTCCATCCGGGCGACGCCGGCTGGAAGGGAGATGAAGGTTCGCACGATCGGCAACAGCCTGCTGATAAAAACAGTGGTCTCTCCATACCTTCCAAACCACGCGTGTGCCCGATCAAGTTCGCTCTTACGTATGAGCACGTATTTCCCATACCGCTCGAGGAGGAGCAGACCTCCGTATGCCCCGACGAAGTAGGCCCCGAGTGAGCCGGCGAGGCAGCCGGCGGTACCCGCAAGCACAACGCCGATGAGCGTCAGTTCCCCTTTCCAGACCACAAAGCCGGCAAAGGGCATAATCACCTCACTTGGCAGCGGGATGCACGCGCTTTCTAGTGCCATCGCTACGGCGACGCCCGCGTAGCCGAGCTGTTCAATAGCAGCTATGATGAAGTTACTGACGGTCTCTACGATGTCGATCGATAATGCGAGCATCTACACCTCCGATGCGTATCGGTCAGCCTCAGCGTGTTTTCGCTCGGCAATGTGAGCAATGACACCGCGCTGCCCGATGACAAAGCTGCCATTTTTTATTGGTTTGAAACGGACTGCTATGTTGAACCTGCTGCCGTCCTTGCGCAGTCCTGTGCACTCCATCCTCCCGACATCCTTTCCACTCACGCGTTGGTGAAATATTGCGCGTGCTCTTTTCTGATCAGCAGGTACAATGAGTTGGTACACAGAGAGACCCGCTTCGAAATCCTCTTTCGTGTAGCCGAATAGGTCAGAGACTACCGCGTTCGCGAACGTAACGCGACCGGTTGCATCGGCTTCGTAAACGACGACAGGCAGCGAATTGGTGATTTGACGAAT
>CAWDSY010000011.1:0-73711 GCA_963805115.1 Methanobacteriota archaeon | reverse complement strand
TGCTAAACCGTTTGCCACAACGACCATAATGCTGATCACCCTTATTTGTGGGTCTGCTCTGAGGTGTGAAAAATGGATACGGCGATCACCCACATATTTGAGCAGCATCTGGACTTCCTATCAGCAGATGCGGCGATGCAGCTTGCTCAGCAATTCGCGGACCAGTTCGGACACTTATTTTCCCGCCCGAGCCTGGAAGACGTAAGCTCAGAGGAATTAGGCACCGCGCACAGGTTTCTCTTCGAGGAGATAAAACAACTTGTTCGGCGCGATCCCAGCTTGGATCTGCGTTATCCTGATGCGGCAATAAAAAATGTCGCGCTAATGCTGATCGACGACCTGGTGCGAGTCGTTACGCCCTAGTCGAACGATGCTTTGAAATGATTCTCGTTACGTGTGTGACCGACGCATTGCGCTAAAGGACCGCATAACTTGAGCGCTGAGCTACTTTGCTGCGTCGTGAGAGAAGCGTGTTTCAGCGTTTAGCTGGCTTTTTGCAGTGTTGCATTAAACGTGGTTACAACGTCGCTCACTTGGATTATGTAAGCTGCAGGAGACGTCGGCTGTTCGCCCTGCATTTTTATATACGAGACCGTGCTGGGCAGGCCGTTTGTAACACTTAGATAGCTCTGATGCGTATTGCCGGAGGTTGCAGTGGTCAGAACTGGATTGTTAATCAGCTCGACAGCTGTCGTAACGTTGTATCCTTGATTAATGGAGCTAACATAATTGCTTGCATCAGAGGCAGAGGCAAACTTCGTGTACTGTGCTGTATACGTGACGCTCTCATTCATTCGTTCGTTCACCCTGTAGGTCACCATCGCGGTTGTGGCATTGATCCATTGGATTGTCTGGTTCAACGTTCGAACCCAGCCGGCATTAATATACGCTTGCTGATCATCGTTGATGACGGCTTGGAGCACTGGATCGTGGCTAGCAGCTTGCGAGGTACTTTGATTTTGCGTGCTTGACGTGCAGCCCGCGGCTAGAACACTTGCGATTATCGCCGCAGCAATGAGGATGGCGACTCTTGATCTCATAAAGTAAATAAGCGCAGATTCCACAATTAATAGTTTTCTATACGCAAAAAGCAAAGCTGCTAGGCTCTTCTTTTTTAAAAAGAGGGTTTATGGAGCTCTTTGTAACGTTTTTTCAGCTCCAAAGCGTTCAAATGGGGAATAAGCGGCATCAGCTGCTTTTCCGGCGCTGGTCGAGGAAACGTGCAAGAGCCGTGCACTATGGCTGTAGGCTCTCTGATTCATCGTCAGTCTTTCGTTTGCCTGCCAAACAAGTTAAGGATCTCCATCGGGACGGGAAGCACGATAACGGAGTTGTTCTCCTCACCGATTCGGACCATGGTCTGAAAGAGTCGAAGCTGCAAAGCGGCAGGCGACTTCTCGATCGTCCGAGCTGCTTCCAATAGCCGATCCGCTGCCATCGCTTCACCTTCTGCAAGCGTGATGCGCGCGCGCCTGTCGCGTTCTGCTTCAGCTTGGGCGGCCATCGATCGCTTCATTTCCTCAGGGAGCTCGACGTCCTTCAGCTCGACTGATAATACGTGAATGCCCCACGGCATCGTAAACTCGTCGACAAACTTGCGGATTCTTTCGCCGAGCTCGTCACGTCGAGCGAGGACCGTGTCAAGCTCAGCGGTTCCTACGACGTCCCGCAGACTCGACTGTGCGAGTTGGTTTATCGCGTACCCGTAGTTGCTTATCTCGATGACCGCCTTGTCTGCCTCGACGACTTTGTAGAAGATCACCGCGTTGATCTTGCACGAGACGTTGTCTTTCGTGATAACTTCCTGCCGCGGTATGTCTAAGGTGTTCACGCGCAAGTCCACTTTCTTGATCGATTGAAACGCCGGGAATATGTAGCGCAATCCTGGGGGGTAGACGGTTCTGAACGATCCAAAGGTGAATTTCACCCCTCGTTCGTATTGGTAGATCACGCGAAGCCCAGTGAGCAAATAGATGACGATCACCACGACGACAAAAATCGCCACTCCAACAATAGCGCTAATATCTATTTGAGCAAACATAGACGACACCGCTCACTCAAACGACGCGCGGGGTGATTAACTTTTCTAGCAAAAAACGCTCCGCTCCGCAGGCTTCAAAAAAGAAAACTGGTAATGATCCCTGTTTCTCTACTTGCCGTCACCAGGCACCGAAGAAGGTCTTGATATCTTGCTCACGTCGTCGGGATACTTGTGCTGTAATTCTTAAAAGAGTATCACTGTATTTCGTATAGACAGGACTGCACATCCTCTCCAAGTTTGCCGATTGCATCTGCCCGGCACCGCCTGCAATGGCGCATCTGTCTTATGTATTTCGTACATTCGTCCTGCATTTTGCGTTTCATCTCCATTGTTGGCGGCGTAATATTCGCAAACTTGTATTGCGCAATGAGAGGGATAACGTTGAATGTGTACACACCCATTTCGGCTGCCTTTTTCGCAATCTCTGGAATATGTTTGTCGTTGATGCCTGGAATATAGACCGTATTGATTTTGACGATCATATGCCGCTTTACCGCCTCTTCAATGCCTTTTAGCTGCTGGGAGAGGAGAATTCTTGCACCTTCGATCCCCGTATAGCGTTTGCCCTTGAAATTAACAAACTGGTAGATCTTTGCGCCGATCTCCGGGTCAATGGCGTTAAGGGTGACAGTGACATTCCCCACATCATATTTCTGGAGCAGGTCGATCTTGTCGGGGAGCAATAGTCCGTTTGTACTAAGGCACTTGATAACATTGGGGTACTGCTCGTGAAGGCGGCGAAGCGTTTCAAAGGTCTCTTCATTTGCGAGCGGCTCACCCGGCCCGGCGATCCCTATGACCTTAATATACTCATATTTGTCAAGTGCTTCTTTAACCAATTCCATAGCTTCATCAGGATTCAGTACTCTTGTTGTGACACCGGGGCGGCTCTCGTTCACACAATCAAAGTCACGAATACAGTAGTTGCACTGGATATTGCATTTGGGTGCTACTGGAACGTGGCACCGCCCAAATGTGTGGCACGCTTTTTCGGAAAAGCATGGGTGTTCCTGGATCTTGCGCATCTGCGACGGGTCCCACAGGACCTTACTACCTGCAACATCTGCAATTCTCATTTCATCGGACATAGTCAACCCCACTACGTGCGTTGTGAATGTTCAAATAAAGTTCAATTATGGTAGAGTGATCCACTTTACCCGTAACGAGTTTGTTTTCCCATCTGTTAAAGGTTGTCGGTTTCATTATTGATAAAAAAGCGATCACCCCCCCTCTGGCAATTCTCTCCCTAAAATCGACCGTGAGTGAGCTCAGAACCCGCACTGCTCTAAAGGGTTTTTCATGAGTCGTGCTTTTATTACCCTCTTCAGTTATCGGCCTGCTAAATTGCAGCAAACCCTCTGCGCTGCCTTGTGACGTGGTCCGCGTAGTTCCGGTCGTTTGTTCTGAAACCTCCAAAAAAAAGCGGCTGGACTTCGCAGAGTCCCAAAAAGACTTGTGTATATTATTATGAAAATATTAATATTAAAATGTTTGCTTGATGTGTCCCCATCGAACGTGCACACCAAGCATCAAGGTATTTCCTAGAAGCTCGCGGCGTTATCGGATTTATTCTCCGCCCCAATCTTCTTCAGGAAGTTCGCAACATTTCCTGAGCGCTTCACGAGCTGTCGCGACAGCTGGCATGCCTGCCGTGACCACAAGGACCCCCAGCGTGTCGAGGACCTCTTCACGCGAAGCGCCCATGTTCATCGCGGCCCGCATCTGTGCGGTTGCACAGGCTTCACAGCCCATTGTAGAAACCACTGCGAGGGCAATTAGTCTCTTTGTTTTTGCCGAAATCGCTCCATCGCTCAGAAGCGTCTTGTCCATCTCATATATGATGTCAAACATCTTCGGATGCGAATCATAAATGAGCTTCAGAAGCGCTGGCGAGAATCCCATGTCTTTCCTAAGTTCTTTAAGTTCTATATCTCCAATAGGCATGATTTAAACCTCTAAATACTCATAAATGTTATAATATAAATTAATAGTTGAATTGGTGAAAGCGAACTCATCCGGCTGTGGCAGCGCCAGAAACGAAGCTGGCGCGCCCAAAACAAGGGCCGCACCGCGCGGGGGTGACCGACTGAGGGCGTTCGTGTGGCGTAACGACGGCCATTATTGCGCGAAAAATGAAAAACGTTGAGGAAGAAGAGTTTCCTGAGGACCGTAAGAAACGCGAGCGGTTGAAAGAGCCTGCTAGCTTGCCGAAAGGCGAAGAGTGCCCCCATTATCCCTGTCATTTCGAAGGACAAGTGTGCGTATTTTGCTATTGCCCGAAGTACCCGTGTGAGGACTCGCAGCTCGGTAAGTGGATAGTGAGCTCTCAAGGCGACGTTATCTGGACGTGTATCGACTGCAAACTAATCCACAAGCACAGAATAGCAGAGTATCTGCGTGACCATCCCAAAGCGACCATCGACCAATTGAAGCGCATTGACGTCGAGTAAGTCGTATGCGCGACACTTTGTAAAATCCTTTTTTACGCAGTTAGGCAGCTGAGCATTAGTAATATCCCAGTGGACGTGCGGCTTGCCATCAATTTTATATAGAACTGTACGCAATGTAATCACGTCATTTCACGTTTATAGGAGGAAGAGTATGGCAGGACGACCCACAGGACAACTTGTTAGTGCCGGCGGACAGCCGATTTTGATTCTCAAAGAGGGCGCTACTCGGACGCGAGGCGAGGAAGCCCAAAGCATGAATATCGAAGCAGCGCGCGCCGTAGCAAATGCAGTGCGAACGACTCTTGGCCCTAAGGGGATGGACAAAATGCTCGTCGATAGTATCGGCGATGTTGTCATCACCAATGACGGAGCAACCATCCTAAAAGAGATGGATATTGAACATCCGGCTGCAAAGATGGTAGTTGAGGTCGCCAAGGCCCAGGACGACGAAGTCGGCGACGGGACCACGACCGCAGTTGTGCTCGTTGGTGAACTTTTGCGAGAAGCAGAGGAGCTTTTGAGTGAAGATGTCCACCCTACGATAATCGCTGCGGGATTCAACTTGGCCGCGCGCAAGGCGACAGACGTCCTTACTGAAATGGCTTTTGAAGGCGATGATGCGACGCTTAAACACGTTGCGATGACGGCCATAACGGGCAAAGGCGCTGAGATGATGCTCGGCACGATAGCCGATATCGTTGTCGAAGCGGTGCAGCTCGTCGCTGAGGACGTCGATGGAAAGAAAACCGTCGACCCCGACGACATCAGTGTGGTGCGCCGCTATGGTGCATCGGTCGATGATTCAAAACTCGTGCACGGTCTCATCATCGACAAAGAGAAAGTGCACCCGCTTATGCCCACGACGGTGAAAGATGCCAAGATAGCTCTTCTTAACGTTGGTTTGGAGATCGAAAAGACGGAGATCGACGCGAAGATTGAGATCAACGATCCAGCACAGATGCAGTCGTTCTGGGATGAGGAAGAGCGGAGGCTTGAATCGATCGCCGACAAGGTGATTGCAAGCGGGGCAAACGTCGTTTTTTGCCAGAAAGGGATCGACGATCTCGTCCAGCATTATCTTGCGAAAGCGGGCATCTTGGCGGGACGGCGGGTCAAGAAAAGCGATATGAAACGCCTCGAAAAGGCGACTGGGGGCAAGATTACCGACACGCTGGAGGATATTGCCCAACTCGGCTATGCCGGTCTTGTGCAAGAACGAAAAGTCGGCGACAATGAGATGATTTTTGTCGAAAAAACCCAAAACCCCAAGGCGGTATCTATCTTGCTCCGCGGCAGCATCGAACACGTTGTCGACGAGATGGATCGGGCGGTAAACGACGCCCTGAAAGTCGTCTCGTTGACCCTTGAGAAGAACCAAGTACTGGCAGGCGGTGGCGCTCCGGAGATTGAACTTGCAATGACTCTGCGCGACTATGCGACGACTTTTGGCGGGCGTGAACAACTCTCCGTGCGCGCTTTTGCGAATGCGATGGAGATCATTCCAAAAACGCTCATTGAAAATGCTGGTGGAGATCCACTCGACAAGCTTGTGGAGCTTCGCAGTGCCCACGAATCGGGCGATCGAAATGCCGGTATATCAGTGGACGGTGAGGTAAGGGACATGCTAGCTCTCAATGTTGTTGATCCGCTCCGCGTAAAACTAAACGCCGTCGAATCTGCGATGGAGACTGCTAACATGATTTTGAGGATTGACGACGTCATCGCTGCGAGCACAGAAAAGCCCGAATTTGGTGGCGAAAGTCCAGAGATGTACTGAAAAGTGGAACTGTGATGCGCTGATGACTGTGCTTGGCAGTCATCGTTCTCTCTTTTTTTGAGGCCATAAATCGCGAATGCGGCTCTGTCCTCCGATCTACGACGCAAAGGCTGCTCGGCCAGCTAGCACAACTTATAAATAGTCAAGAATTGCTCATTTGAGTGGTTTTCAGGCGAAGATCGGCAGGCGGAAGTTTGCACCACGACACGTGAGTCGCGAGCTTATGCGGCAAAAAGGGATTATTGCGATTTTAATTGTTACGATAATGCTGTTTTCGTGTGGCTGTTTGGGGGGTGGGCAGAGCAATAATACTAACACGGCACCTCTTGCGAACTCCTTACTAGTCGTCAGATCGGTTGAGGTAATGGTGGGTTACAACACCTCGCTTTCCTGCGCCTTGAACATAACGAACGGGCAGGGCCTTAACAATCAGGTCGTTTACTGGTATCTCGACGGCAAACCTCTTGGGCAAAGCTCCACCTACTTTGGCTTTGCAACATACAACCTGTCTGTCAGTGACGTCTCGGGACTTGCGGTGGGAGAACACCAAGTTCTCGCAAAATACAATGGCAATGCTGATTATGCGGGTTCACAAGGAGAAGGCGTGTTGCTTATTATAGCGGCACCAACACCAACGCCAACAGCAACGCCAAAACCAACAGCAACGCCAAAACCAACACCAACGCCATCGCCTTCCCCGACGTCCAGGCCTACACCGAGTCCGTCACCAACACCCACAGCTGGCCCGACCCGGACTCCGAACCTAGTCCAACAGGGAGTCCGAGTCCCACGGTAAGTCCTTCGTCGACCTTGTCGGCGAGGAGAACGCGAACGGTTACCTAAGAAGCGGGCTTGTGTCGTCGCGACGCGACGGGCGGACGATGCCGCTGTGACTTCTCACCTTTCTCAGGCAGGCACAAGGGATCCAAGCGAGACTCATGCGCAGGGCGCCTTAGGTAGAGTGTGATAAGCGTCCCGTACTGAAATCGCGCGGGTAATCTCATCACTTCTGCAGGACGTGCGATTTGAGCCACTCGGCAATCGTCGGTAGCTCAAGTTCGTTTCGTGCAATAGCTAACACGAAATTCTTTATCGGTGCGTTGGATCTACATAGTAACCATTTTGCTCTAAGAATAGATCGCACGCTAGAAAACCGGTTCTTTTCGTGCCTTTGATCAATGCATTCGTAACGATGATACATTCGATCAGGGAAGCAGCTTTTAAGAATATGTTGGGATAAGGCGTGTAGCCGTGAATTTGCGTTCGAGGGCGATCGAGGCAGCTTGAAAGTAGATTTTCGCGAATGCCTGGGTGAAGACACGTGTCGCGCTCGCCTTCGATCGCCTCAATCATCTTGTGGTGTATGCTTCGAATCTGCTGTTTTGTCAAGTACACGACCACGCTAAAACTCCGCAAGCTCTTCTAGCACGCTCCGGTACCGCTCTATGGCGTCATTGAGCAGCCGCTCAAAGTCCTCTTCTTGCTGAAAAGTTTTGTGGGCAATTCCTGACTCGGCTGTGTCTGCCTCTCTCTCAATCTTTGACAAACTTGTTGTACGCGCGGCTTTGAAAACCGTGGTATTTAGAAAATCCTTCAGCGTCGCGCTGATCTAGCGACTTATCATTAAATGAAACGAGTGCCTCCGAATACAACGCCTTGGGCGAACTTCGAGCGACGGCGGTCGCAGTCCCATTATGCAGTAGCAGCGTGGCCGACCCGGTGACCCGTTCTTGCGTTTTGTTGATGAACGCGTCTAGTGCGGCGGTCAGCGGTTCGTCCAGTAAGCCTTGATAGATCAGCTCAGCCCACGCTGCTTCAACTTGCGCCTTGAACCTGCGTTCCTGTCGAGTCAGGACAAGTGCCTCCAACTCTTCGTGAGCCGTCAGAATGACTGTCGCTGCTGGATGTTCGTAGATCTCTCGCGCTTTGAGGCCAAGAACGCGGTCCTCTATGAGGTCGGTTCTACCGACACCGAATTTTCCCGCCACCTCGTTGAGCTTTCTGATGAGCTGGAGTCCGCTCATTTGTGCGCCATCTAATGCGACTGGGATGCCTTCTGCGAAATCGAGGCTCAACAGGAGCTTTCCTTGCGTTTTCGTTGGCGCCATTGTCCACTTATAGATGTCCTCCGGCGGGATACAGGAGGGATCTTCGAGACGCCCGCCCTCGATGGAACGGGACCAGAGGTTTTCGTCTACGCTGTACGGCTTCTCAAAAGTAATCTGGACGTCAATATTGTGTTCGAGCGCATATTCGATCTCCTCAGAACGCGTGAGATTGAGTTCACGCATTGGCGCGTGAATTTTGTATTTTGATGCTCGGAATACCGCTTCGAATCGAAGCTGGTCATTGCCTTTTCCGGTGCAGCCGTGTGCGATCGCTGAGACGTGTTCTTTCTCAGCGATTTCGAGCACTTTCTTTGCGATGAGTGGTCGGGCAATGGCTTGTCCCAGGGTATATCCCTCGTAGTTGCCGTTTGCCTTGATTAGCGGAAACAAATATTTCTCTACGAACTCGTGCTTCGCGTCTACTGTGTAATGCTTGTCGCTCAGCTTGTCAGCCCGTGCTTCTGCTTTTCTCAGGTCGCTCTCGGGTTGGCCGACGTCAACCGTAACGGTCACAATCTCATCATATTGGTACTGCTCTCTCAAAATCGGAATGCAGACAGAAGTGTCAAGACCTCCCGAATATGAAAGCACGACTTTGCTCATCACAATCACCTTGATAAAGTGGCAAGGGTTTCACAGTTTGTGCACGCGTGTCTGTTATCGGCTACCTCAAGCGCGCGCGTGAATTACGGCGGTGCTGGCGACCGCATCTGAGAACCGCTGTCGCGGGTCACCTTGAGTCGCGAAGCCAACGATCAGATCGAGTGCGAATAGGAGCGCGAAAGCTGGAAGCCAGGCTTTGGTGAAACTTCTCACAAAAGCTTTTGTATAACTCATCCTGCCCTCAAGTGACCTTACTTTTACGTCCATAAAACGCTTGCCGATCGTCGCACCTGTCGATCCTTCGAGTGCGACATAGTAACCCCACACGATGATGAGGCCAAATATGGCTGAAAATCCCGAAAATAATCCGCCAAAAGCGTTTACGTTGAATACCAATAAAGGCAAGACCAAAACAAGTGCTAGCACGGCGCTTAACACCACGAACACGATTAGCAAAATTAACGAGTCGATGATGAACGCTATTGCCCGTCGCGTCCATAGATTTTGGAGTGCGCTGTTGGCTCGTACGACTTCAAACCTTCGCTGCATAGTGTCGCTCCACAGTAACACGCGCGAGCTTAAAAGCGTTTTTGTCGACGCTGCACCTTGTGATCTGTCTCGTTTCCGCCACGCTTCATATTGCGGTCCTCAAACGCGAGCGCAATGTTCGAGCAAAGTTCGCTGCTTTTACTGCTGTCGCTTTCGCGCAGTAACGGTGAGGTACAGAACGGCACGCACGCTGCTTGAGTAACGGCGGCTTTGAACACACGCGACGCGGGTCAACCACTGAAGCAGCGCGACGTAATTAGCTTTCCGGCCATAAATCGCTAATGTAGCTATTCAAAGGCCTTATCGTGAGGTTCTGAGCTCGTGGCTTATCGTAATGCTCGAGCATCGTGTGGATGGCATCCGCTGAAGCTCGGGCTCCCTGGACACTTGTTATGTACGGCACATTGTGATCTACTGCTGCGCGCCGCAGCACCTCTCCATCAAGCCGGGACTGCTTCCACGTAGGAGTGTTGATTATCAATTGTATTCCACCGCCGCGCATCACGTCCAGCAGTTCGGGGCTGTCGGTGAGTTTGGGCACCCGAGTCACTGGCACGTCGCGCTCTCCAAGGTAGTTTGCCGTCCCGACCGTCGCTAGCAGCTTGAATCCGGCTTTGTGTAGTGATTTTGCGATGCCGCATAATTCAGGCTTATCTTCGTCTCTTACCGAGATGAACACCGTGCCCGAAAGTGGTAGTTCATTCTCGCTCGCAAGGGCTGCCTTGTAAAATGCCCTTCCGAAGTCGTAGTCTATACCCATGACCTCCCCCGTACTTTTCATTTCGGGGCCTAATATCGGATCTACTCCGGGGAGCTTGTCAAATGGGAGCACCACCTCTTTCACAGCAACGTGCCCGATCGTGGGCTCTGTCGGATAAAGGTCGCGCAACCGCTGTCCCATAATCACTTTGGCGGCGATTTTTGCCAACGGTACGCCGGTGGCTTTTGAGACATAGGGGATCGTTCTGCTTGAGCGTGGATTTGCTTCTAGAACGTAAACCGTCCCGTCTTTTATCGCCATTTGAAGGTTGATGAGCCCAACGACGTTAAGCGCACGGGAAATCCTCCTCACGTAGTTCTTGATGATTTCCTGCGTCTCAGCGTCAATTGATTGAGCTGGGATAACGACTGCTGAGTCGCCGGAGTGAATCCCTGCCTCTTCGATATGTTCCATTATTGCGGGGACTAGGACTTGGTCCCCGTCACTAACCGCGTCGACGTCGATCTCAACTGCGTGCTGCAAGAACTTGTCGATTAGTACCGGGTGTTGTCTGGATACCTTCACCGCTTCGTCCATATAGCGGCCCAACTCAGATTCGTCGTAGACGATCTCCATGGCGCGGCCCCCGAGCACGTATGAAGGTCGTACGAGAAGCGGATAACCTATCTCGCGCGCGATTTTCGTCGCTCCTTCGCGCGAGGTCGCAGAACCGCTTTCCGGTTGCGGAATAGCGAGTTGTTCCAACAGTCTCGAAAAACGATCTCGATCCTCTGCAATGTCGATAGAATCGGGGGATGTGCCGAGAATCTTCGTTGAAAGCCCCCTTCGCTTGATCTCGCTTTCAAGAGGGATTGCGAGGTTTACCGATGTTTGGCCTCCGAATTGGACGAGAACGCCGTAAGGTTCTTCTTTTTCAATGATATTCATCACGTCTTCCAGCGTTAAAGGTTCAAAGAAGAGCTTGTCTGACGTGTCATAGTCGGTCGAAACCGTCTCGGGATTGTTGTTTATGATATGCGCTTCTATGTGTTCCTCTCGTAGCGAGAGCACCGCGTGGACCGTACAGTAATCGAATTCAATCCCTTGCCCTATTCTGATGGGGCCTGCCCCTATGATGAGCACTTTCGTTCGGTCTGTAGGAACAACTTCGTTCTGCAGTTCGTAAGTGGAATAGTAGTATGGCGTCTGCGCTCGAAACTCAGCGGCGCACGTATCGACCATCTTGTACGTCGCTGTTACGTTGTGCGTTTTGTGATGTCTGAGGTCTGTGACCTTCGTTCGTTCAAAACCGGCTAGGTCAGCAATCTGCTGGTCGGTGAACCCGAGACGCTTTGCCCGTCGCAGATCTTCAGCGCTCATCTGCTTAGCGTGCCGGTTCAGGTACTTCCCTTCGAGGTGAGCCTCAAAATCAACGATATTCTTCATTTTCCGTATGAAAAATGGATCAATATCCGTGCGTTGCGCTATTTCCGCGACAGCGTGCCCCTTCTTGAGGGCGCTGTAGATCTGAAACAGTCGCTTGTCAGTGGGGGTGGACAGCAAATCAATGGGATCTTCGGCGATGGAAACCGCGATATCCAAATCGAGCGATCGGATCGCTTTCTGGAGCGACTCCTCGAGCGTTCGACCAATCGCCATGACTTCACCTGTGCTTTTCATGGCCGTTCCTAAGGTATTATCTGCGCTCGTGAACTTGTCAAACGGCCATCGCGGTATTTTGACGACCGTATAATCTATGGTCGGCTCAAACGAGGCGGGCGTTTCGTTGGTAACTCGGTTGGGGATTTCATATAGTTGCATCCCTATTGCGATCTTTGCTGAGACGCGCGCGATGGGATACCCCGTCGCTTTTGATGCAAGCGCCGATGAACGTGACACCCGTGGGTTTACCTCGATAACGCGGTACTCTCCGTTCTTCAGGGCGAACTGTATGTTGCACCCGCCCTCGATCCGCAGGGCACGAATAATTCGTATCGAAGCGCTTCGCAGCATCTGGTGCTCAACATCGGAAAGGGTTTGCGACGGCGTCACGACGATCGATTCGCCTGTGTGCACACCCATGGGGTCGACGTTTTCCATGTTGCAGATGGTGATGCAGGTATCTCCGGAATCGCGCATCACCTCGTATTCGAACTCCTTCCATCCGAGAACGCTTTCTTCTACCAAGACTTGGCCGATGCGCGACTTCTTTATCCCGTTCTCGATGATGGCCTTCAATTGCTCCTCATTTCTGGCTATGCCGCTGCCACCTCCCCCGAGGGTGTAGGCGGATCGGACGATTGCAGGCAAGCCGAGTTCCGCTGCTAGCCATTGGTAGTCCTTCGAGTCATAGACGGCGTGGCTTTTGGGGACTCTCTCTCCGATGCCCTCCATCGTCGTCCGGAACCGTTCTCTGTCCTCGGCCATATAAATGGTCTCGAGTGGCGTTCCTAGAGGTTTGACGTTATGGTCTGCCAAGACGCCCATCTCTGCCAGTTCGGCAGTGATATTGAGGCCCGTTTGGCCCCCAAGACCCGCGATTATTCCGTCAGGCTGTTCCTTTCGCACAATTGCAGCTACGATGTCGGGCTTCAGCGGCTCAATGTACACCGCGTCCGCCATGTTCGGGTCGGTCATTATCGTTGCGGGGTTCGAGTTCACCAAGATGACCGCTACCCCCTCTTCTCGCAAAGAGGTGCAGGCTTGGCTGCCGCTGAAGTCGAACTCGGCCGCTTGCCCGATCACAATAGGACCGGAGCCGATGAGTAGCACCTTCTCTATGTCTGCTCTTTTTGGCATGCTTCTTGGGCGTACACCACAGGGATTATACCGTCACATTTTGTGACCCGCGACATCGGTAATCTGGTCGAAAAACGATTTCTCAAGGTCGTGCGGACCGGGGGATGCTTCAGGGTGATACTGCACGCTCATTATATGCAGGTATTCATTTGCAATGCCTTCGACGGTGTTATCGTTGGCGTTTACTTGTGTTACGGTCATTCTATCCCGTTGGTCGTAGCGAACCGCGTAACCGTGATTTTGTGCCGTGATGTATACGCGCTTCGTGCGAAGGTCCAAAACGGGTTGGTTCGCGCCTCGATGTCCAAATTTGAGTTTATACGTCTCTCCATCAAGTGCGAGTGCGATGAGCTGATGTCCTAGACATATCCCGAAAATGGGCAGCTGTCCTGCAAGCTCGCGGACAACGCGAATCCCGTTACTGGCTTGCGCGGGATCCCCTGGGCCATTGGAAAGCAGTATCGCGTCAGGTTCATAGTCTGCTATTCTTTTTCCCGGCGTGTCTGAAGGCACGACGACGAGGTCGATATCGCGATGTCGCAGATTCTTAATTGTGTTGTGCTTAACGCCAAAGTCCATGAGAACGAAACGCTTCCCCTTACCGGGAATACGGTAGGCATTTGCGCAGGTAACCTCTGATACTAGGTCAAGGTTGGCGATGTCTGGAGCGCGGCGTGCAAGGTCAATAGCCCTGCGAATGTCGGCGCGCGATCCTTTAGCGCTTGGCACGAGGCTTGCCCGCATTGCGCCTTCGTCGCGGATCATGATGGTGATCATCCGAGTGTCAATGTCCCATATGCCGGGAATTTCGTAAGCGTTGAGGAACGCATCGAGTGTCTGGCCGTTAGTGGGGTGTTCACACAGCTCTCTGATGACAAATCCTTCGGTTTGTATGCCTGCTGACTGGCAGTCATCATAGTTTACGCCGTAATTTCCGACCAATGGATAGGTGAACAGCAAGATTTGGCCGTTGTACGAGGGATCGGTCAGTGCCTCCACGTAGCCCGTGTATGGGGTGGCGAAAACAAGCTCGCCCGTCGTGGCGCGCTTCGCTCCAAACCGTTTTCCCACCACAGCGGCGCCATTTTCAAATGCGAGAATCGCTTTCATGATCGTTCTACGGGAAGACGCGGGTTCTAGCTTGACGGTCGTGCATCTTTTATGCTAATCACGAGTATCTGGTAAATAAGTTATTGCGTTCCGTGCGGTACGTAGGCACGACCGATATGGTGGCTGTTTAACGTACTAACCAACATTGGCGGGCGAAAGCAGCAAGCGAGGAGCAATTATTGAGACAGCTCCTATAAGCGGCTGAAAGCTTTAAATTGCGATTGCTATAGAACTGAAGCTACCCATGGAAAAATCAAGAGTTGCCTTACGACTTGCGTATGTGGGAACTGAGTACGCAGGCTTTCAGGCACAACCAGGCCGCGCGACCGTACAAGCGGCGGTTGTCGAAGCTTTGCGCCGTGCACGACTCTTTGACGAACCTCGTGCTGCTCATTTCACGGCCTCTGGCAGAACAGACAAAGGAGTTCACGCTCTCGATGCGGTGGTAGCGTTTGACACTGATGCTCGTGAGTTGGCCCTCCCTCGTCACATCAATACTCATCTGCCGGTAGAGGTATGGACGTGGGCACGCGCGGATGTGCCCCTTACGTTCGATGCCCGACGGGATGCTCGTATGCGCGAATACCAATACATTCTGTGCGATGGGCAGTTCGATGTTCACGCTATGCGTGAGGCAGCGGATCTTTTGCACGGCGTGCACGATTTTCACAATTTTAGCCTCGAGAAACGGCGACCGACCGTGCGGAACGTTTTTTCTTCGCGCGTGCGCGTGTCGGGCAACTTTATCGTTGTTGAGATCGCCGCCAATAGTTTCGTGTGGAACATGATGAGAAAACTCGTTACCGGGCTGGCTCTTGTGGGAAACGGAGAGCGAAGCGTTGCGTGGTTTAGGAACATGTTGGAGGGAAGCCACGTCGAAGGCATCCGGTCAGCACCAGCTTCGGGACTCATACTTACGCGGGTCGAATATGATGGCATCGACTTCGTCGAGGATACGTACGCGAAGAAGCGTGCACAGCAGCGCATAAAGGAAGCACTTGTGCACAACGGTGTTATGATGGAAATTCTGAAGCGATTTAACGAACGAATGACGGGTACGCTTTAAAACGCGGGGCTAGTACTCGTCGAGGTATTTTTGCTCGCGATGTGAGTCCGTTTTGTGTGCGTTATCGTGATTGTCTGCACGTTTCTTATCGCCGTGCTTAACGTGCAATTCTGAAGGTGAATCACCCTGATTTTCAGATGGAGGGTGAGGCGCATCGAAACTAACCGGCACCTTGTGCTCTGAAATCGGTTGACGCGCGGGCGTCTCCCCACTGCTTAATCGTTGCGCTCCTTGTAACGCGGTTTTTACCGCTGGAGCATCTTTTTTGGTGTTCATTAGGAACGCAAGCTCGTCCGCAGTGAGATGCAGTGCTGCCGTTACGCTTGCTGGGACTCTCTCTGTAAGCTCTTTGTAGAGTGGAATAGTGTCTTGCCGCGCTTTGGTCACTGAGATGTGGTTTGCGGTGCCGATTTTAGTTGCCACCGCGTCCCTCAAAGCGCGTTTAGACCGTGTCTGCCCGAGGCGCATCCAATGCGTCGGTGGGGAATATTTGGCCGCGGCGTGGCGTTGTCCACGGTTTTGGCGGCTCACGACGTTTATTCCCGAGGTCATCAGTTCGGCGGCATATCGCCATAGGCCGTAGTTTTGTCTCTTTCGCGTTCGTCCGAGGTAAATATCAGCTCTACGCAGTACCTGAAATGCGCGTGCGAGAGCCCCATCTTTCAAAGAACGTGGGAGGTTTTCGTCTACCCAGTGGATAAGGTCTTCAGGCGTCTCGTCGACCCCGTACGAAATAATGAGGGGCTTGATCGGGTCGGTGTCGCTAAAAATACTTCTCATTAGGTCAAATGGGGATTGGGCGCGATCGCGAGATGCGGTTTCCATCTGCGCCCCTCCGAAGTATGCTTGAAAGTCGGTTATCGCCGACCTCAGATCTCCTCTCGCGTTCTTCACGATCTGTTGAATGGAGATCATGTCGACGGCACTCAGCGATCGGCCAATGTCCGAGAGCGTCTCGCGTAGCGTCTCTAGCTCGCGTACCGAATCTGTGAGAACGGCTAGATCAGCGCTGATCGCCCCCAGTTCTGCCGCATCTCGTGAAGCCCGCTCAGGCTGCTCGAGCCGGGTCATCAAGTCAGCAACGGCTTCCTCAGCTTCGCAAATCGCTGGCCTGTCTAGGTCAAAGCCGAGTTGTGTGAGAATCTTAAGATCAGCGCTGATCGCCCCCAGTTCTGCCGCATCTCGTGAAGCCCGCTCAGGCTGCTCGAGCCGGGTCATCAAGTCAGCAACGGCTTCGTGGGCGCGTAAAACGTCTCTCCTCTCGTTGTGCCAGATATCCACCAGCGTTTTTTGCGCACTTTCCTCCCTGATGGCGAAAAAAGCGATGAGTTTGCAGTGTCCACGGAGCGTCGACGAGACCCCGTACAGGTCGTTGGCCGTCAGAATCACAGGTTCGCGCGTTTTTTTTACGAGCTCTATCACTGCTTTTGCCCCGCCGCGATCAGAATTGCCGTGTAGGTTGTCAATTTCGTCAAGCAGTATTAGCTTCTGAGCATTTTGAAGTGACGCGTTTCGTGATGCCGCTCCTGCCGTTGCGTTAATAGCTCCTTGAGTTCGCTTGTCACTGGCATTAAGCTCGAGCAGCTGCCACCCCATGTCATTTGCCAACGCGACTGCAGCGGACGTTTTGCCTGTGCCGGGCTTGCCGTATAACAATGCTGCCGTTTTCTCCGCGGGCCAGTTAAGCGCCCATTTGCGGAGCTCTTCGAGAGCTTTGTGGTTGCCTCTCACTTCTGAGAGAGTCCGCGGACGGTATTTTTCAACGAGGTCCATAGAATCAAGCGCAGAAATCAAGAGATAGGGGCGGTATAAGGATATAAGAACCCCTATGCCTATTAATGTTTTGTGAACGACATGAAACTGGACGAATTGGCTCAGTCGCTTCGTGACTTTGAAGGCATCACACGGAAGCGCTCGATCGGTTCGCTTGTGAAGTGGTTTGACGAGGACCTCAGTACAGGAAACTTTGGGGAGGATGCCGCGGTAATCGAGCGAGGCGACGAGTCCCTGCTTATAGCCGCTGATGGCATCTGGTCCAAGCTCATGGACGCGGACCCTGAGTGGGCGGGGTACTGTGCAGTCCTCGTAAATATTCACGACATTTTAGCTATGGGGGGCACGCCGCTGGCGATGGTCGACGTATTCTCGGCGAGTTCGGCTGAAGTTTGCAACCGAGTCTTGGCGGGCATGAGCGAAGCCACAAAAAAATTCGACGTGCCGGTCGTCGGTGGGCACGTGCACCCCGACACTACTTATAACGCGCTCGACGTGGCCATCATTGGCACCGCAAAGACTGACTCAATCATTTACAGCTGCAAGGCCCGAGAAGGACAGGACGTCCTCGCTGCCGTCGACTTAGACGGGAGGGTTCACCCATCGTGCAGTCTCTGTTGGGACACGACGACGATGAAGCATCCCGGGATGCTCCGCAGACAGCTGCAGACCATGCCTCGCCTCGCGCAACAACACCTAGTGTCGGCGGGAAAAGACATCAGCAATCCAGGTTTGCTCGGCACACTCGGTATGTTGCTCGAAGTTTCTGAAGCGGGCGCTGTGGTAGAACTGGATCGGATTCCGATCCCCGATGGCATGGACATGCATCTATGGCTGCGCATGTATCCAGGAATGGGGTTCGTGTTAACCGTTCAACCACAGAACGTGCAAGAGGTCGTAAGCATCTTCGAAGCGGCCGGTATGGCAGCGGCTAAAATAGGCGAAATTACCGGAACGAGAAAGCTTGAGATTACAAATAACTCGGAGAAGGTCATAGTGTGGGATTTTGCTCAGGATACCATCATGGGTATAGGCGCCGTGGCTTGCCGATAGTGTTGACAGAGCAAAATCCAAGAGAAATTAAAAAAATCAAAAAAGAAGTGGGAGATAAGGCAAAAAATGCCTTATCGGTTCTAATTTTATCTAGTAGTTGGTGTACGTTCTGGTCCTTCCGTCGGGTCCAACAAGTTCAAGTTTGACTGGCCAACGTCCGTCAATCGTGTGGGTTGCACACGAGAAGCACGGGTCGTAAGCACGGATAACCATTTCAAGCCGGTTGAGTAATCCTTCCTGTGGTTCGCCGTCCTTTATCAGGAGTTTCGCAGCCTCGCGAACCCCTAAATCCATCGCTCCTTGGTTGTGACCGGTCGAAACGATCATGTTGGCCTTCGTTATGAAGCCCTCATCGTTTGTGGTGTACTCGTGGATGAGCGTCCCTCTCGGCGCTTCGAGAACACCAACGCCAGTCGCCGCTCGTACTTCGGGCTTTGCCCAAACGTCTGTGCTGGTTATGTCTGGATCGTTTAGGAGTTCAACAGCACGTTCGCTAGCGTACATCAGCTCAATAAGCCTTGCGTAGTGATAGAGTAACGTCTGCTGTGGCATCCTCCCAAAAGCGGCTCTAAAGTCCGTGAGCATGTCATTGGCCAGTGGTGTTGAAATCTTGTCACACACATTTATACGGGCCAGGGGCGCAACGCGATAGATGCCATCAGGCCAGCCCTTCTCCTTCCAATACGGGAATTTCAGGTACGACCACTCTTGGTAATTCTCCTGAATGTAGTCCGCGTACTTGGTGGGGTCAAACTCCTTAATGATAGAGCCGTCAGTATCCATCATGCGAAGGGTTCCGTCGTACATCTCGAGGTTTCCGTCCTTGACCAAGCCCATCATCGGAGTATTGACGACTCCGAGAATTTTTATGACATCCATGTACTGCTCGAATATCGGAGCAGCCACCTCTAAGCCAAGTTTTGTGAATTCAATCGAGTCCTGGGCGTCCTTGAGCATCTTCTGACGTTGGTCCTCGGTAATCCCCTTGGTGAGCCCGCCAGGCTTTGCTGTGATAGGTGCAGCTCTTCCGCCAATAGCCCGTATCATCTCCTGGCCTCGTTTTCTGTTGAGGACTGCTTGTGTTGCAAGCTCAGGATTTGCTTCAATCACTCCAAAGACGTTCCGCTTCTTTGGATCGCCATCGGGCGTGAATATGAGGTCCGGCGCCGCAAGGTAGAAGAAATGGAGCGTGTGGCTGTGTATCATCTGTCCCATGTGCATGAGCTCCCGGAGTAGCGCAGCGGGACGTGGAATCTCAACGCCAAAGGTGTTGTCAGCTGCTTTCGCTGAGGCGAGGTGGTGGCTGACTGGACAGATGCCACAAATGGCCGTCACGATTCTCTGGGCGTCTTCTATAGGTCTCCCTTGTAGGAGTTTTTCAAAGCCACGCATCTCGATAACGTGTACGTGCGCATCGTCGACCTGTCCTGCATCGTTGAGGTTGACAGTAACTTTTGCGTGACCCTCAACTCTCGATACAGGTTCAATTGTGATCGTCTTCCCCATATGTATTACCTCTTGTTTTCAGTGACCTTTGCCTTAATCATTGATACAGGCAGTGTGTAGCGATAGAAGGTGCCTATTGGATCATAGACGTCCTTTACCATCTCGTCTAAGTCGACTGAGGAGTCCTCGTCTAAACCGTATGCTGATGCGACTACGTTAAGCATCGCTGCACCCTGTTCATATGAAGACGATGTTCCTCCATAGCAGCCTGTACACGGCGCATTGACTTGTGGACATTGCGCGCCGCACCCGCTACGCGTTGCGGGCCCCATGCACATGAATCCTTGGTTAAGCAGACATTCGTCAGGTTCCCCGTTTGCTTCAATTGGCCGCTTGATATCGGTTATCCGCTTCTCCTTCCTCTCTCGGGGACAGTCCTCACAAACGTTTTTATTGCTTAATTGAGGTTCTTCGCCCTTTAGAAGTGCGGTAAGAACCTCCGCGATGAGGAATGCATCTGGCGGACATCCGGGGATGAAATAGTCAACTTTGATAACGTCCGAGACCGGTCTGAGCGTGTCAAAGAGCTTTGGCAGTTCTTTTGATGTCGGGATCTCTTGATTAGGAGCTGTGGACGTCGACGTTTTAACTGCTTGTTTGATGTCTGACATCGCGTTGATGTTGTTCAAACCTGGTACGCCGCCGAACGCCGCGCAACTGCCGAGCGCAACTATGATGTCTGAGGTCTCTCGGACTTTCTGTGCGACGTGCAAGTTGTCTTCATTGCGAATGCCACCAGTCAGTATGCCGACTGTAGTGTGTTGATCAAAGTCCTTAATGTCCATCAAAACTGGAATACGAACGAACTCTATTGCTTGCAATACGTCTAGAAGCGCTTCGTGCAGATCTAGAACGGCTATCTCGCAACCAGAACAAACGGCTAGCCAGTCCTCTTGGACCTTTACCTTATCTCCCATTTATGAGTCACCTCGTGTCTGAATTCCGGAAAAGCAGTGAGAGTCAATGATGAGGTCAAATATATCATGACCTCTCGGAGAAATGCAAAATTGCCTCACACTCTTGACCCATTTGTATTTCGGCTTCCTCTATATAAAATATTTTGAGTGAAGTTACTAATGAAGTTCAAATCAAAAATATTCCGTACAGAGGCGCAGAAACTGCTGTCACTTTTAACTAGTAATTTATATGAAATTACTAATATATAAGCTTGCTTTGCCCGATTTGAGGAACGCGACGTGATATCTCCTCTATCGACTCCTCGAGTCCGACCAACGTTCCGCTTCGTTGTGCGTCCGTGCGCACGCGGTGCCGGCTTAGACCGCTCAGAAGCCCCTTGGCGCAATGTCTACTGCCGCGGCGGGTCTTTGCAGCAGCTTTATCATCTACGAGAGAGATATATATAATTGTATATATTTTAAAGAATATTTTAAAGATATTATGCACAGAGAATTGGGTGAACGCGTTTGTCTTGGCATTCGCCCAAAAATGAATTTGATTTGTTTTATTAAAGTAAATAATATATAATCATACTAAATAATATATGAATGCTGGTGCACGAGGAACAGCTGGCGCTGTTTTTGGCGCGCCAAACAAAGTGATGGGTAGGTTTGAAGAACAACCAAATGGCTTCGATAGTTGAACTAAATAATAAGCCTTTTATATCAAATATCTCGAACCTACGTGCGAATAGTTGACTTTTTAGTAGACATGAGGCTGGTGAAATAGGTGACATTTGCGTTACATATAGAAAAAACCTGCACTGGGTGCAACAACTGCGTCGTGGCGTGTCCTGTCAACGCGCTTGAACTCGTCGTTGAAGATCCTGCGACGGCCAAGAAGACGTACAAAGTGCAGGGCGGCAAATCCATAACCCTAGACGAGGATGTCTGCGAAGCGTGTGGCGTTTGCCTTCAGGCTTGTCCACGAGATTGCATCCAGCTAACCGGACAGGGATAAAAGGAGGGAATGAGCTTTGGCTTTGTTTCCGATATACTCTAAGAGAACGGAAGGACGAAAATCGATCATAGAACAAAAGACGCTGGTACAGGCCCTCGACCTCGCCCTTGATATGGAGCGATGTACTGGCTGCGGCATTTGCAAAGATGTGTGTCCAGAAGAGGCGATTGAGAAAGGTCCAGTCGGAGCAGTGGGATTTAAAGAGATGGAAGTCCCCGAGATGGTCTTCGACGAAAATAAGTGTTCATACTGTGGCGTATGCGTGGAATTGTGTCCATTCAGTGCGCTAAAGCTCACCGAAAATGGTGAGCCGAAGACCGATCTCATTGACCAGCAGGGGTTCCCACACTACGTGAGGGTAGCCGAAATAAACCTGGACACGTGCGTGAGATGCAAGGTGTGCGAAGAGATGTGTCCGCGCGAGAACGCGATAGAGCGAAACGTGCCAGAGGTCACTGAGCGACAGCAAGCCATCACGTACACCGCCGAAATGCAACTCAACGAGGACCCGGGAAGTGAGAACAAGTGCACCTACTGCGGCCTTTGCGGTGAGATCTGTGATGCGCTGACGGTGGAGCACAAAGAGGCGACTCCGCTCAACATCGAAGCGAGTGGCGAAGTGAAGTTTGAATCCTCAAAGTGCGACGGGTGCAAGATTTGCGAAGAGATCTGCCCGACAGACTCAATCAAGGTCGATCGGACGATCACTGAGGCGAAGCTTCAAGGTGAAGTCACGATCAACAAAGAGGAGTGCATGTACTGCACGTGGTGTGCAAAGACGTGCCCTGTCGAGAACACCATTGACATCAAGAAGATCTTTGAAGGGTCTATTAATATAAAGACGGAAAACTGCCCAGCAGGATGTACAGCGTGTGTGGAGATCTGTCCGTGCAACGCACTCTATTTGCCGCCTCAAAAAGAGCCCGGAGAGATAGCAACAAAGCTTGAAGTGAATGATGATTTCTGCACGCTCTGCGGTGCTTGCGTGAACGTTTGTCCGGTTGCCAACACAATCGAGGTCAAGCGAGACGTGATACATATCGAAGGCACGGAGACGGACCTTTACAAGAAGACGGCTGGCAAGATGATGGAGCTTAAGACTCCGACGATCGAAAAGTTGGGGGCATAAACGATGGCTAGCGAAGGTATGAGAGATCCAAAGCACTACCAGCTTGGAAAAACTCAATTTGACCCCGATCTCATCAAAGAGGTCGTAGCCCTCGGCGGCAAGAACGCACAAATGTGCTATCAGTGCGGAACGTGCACTGCAAGCTGTCCGATGGGCCAGAGAAGCGGGCTTCGGGTAAGAACTGTGATGAGAAAGGCCAATCTCGGCATGAGGGACGTCCTCGACGATCCAGACCTGTGGCTGTGCACGACGTGTTACACGTGCTCCGACCGCTGTCCGCGGAGAATAATGGCGACGGATGCCATCATCGCGCTCCGCAATATCGCGACTCGGGAGAAGAAAGTGCCGATGAGCATGATAAAGATCATGGGCGCGATCAGCAAGACGGGCCACGGAGTGCCGAACAATGAGGCCAATATGAAAAATCGCGTCAAGGTGGGACTGCCCGAGAACCCCCCGACGACACACACGTACCCGGAGTACATTAAAGACATCAATAAGATACTCGAGGTTACAGGACTGCTTAAAATCAGAGAGGAGATGGAGGCGGAAAGTCAATGAAGGAGTATAATTTCTTCTTAGGCTGCATCGCTCCTAACCGATATCCCGGCATTGAAGCATCAGCAGTGAAGACTTCAAGGAAGTTCGATATTGAACTAAGCGATTTCAAGGGAGCGTCGTGCTGCCCAGCGCCCGGTGCATTCGGGTCAATGGATGTGAATGCGTGGCTTGCGCTCGGAGCACGAAACATTTGTCTATCCGAAAAGGAAGGCAAAGATATTGCCCTCATATGTAACGGCTGTTACAAGTCGCTTTTTGAGGCGAATCATCGGCTCAAAGCTGATCCGGCGATGAGGGAAAAGGTCAACTCGATTCTTGCAAACATTGACTATGAGTTTCAAGGGTCAGTAGAGGTACGACACCTCATCGACATCTTGTACAACGATGTCGGAACGGAGAAAGTGAAAGAGTCCGTTGAAGTGCCACTCACCGGAGTGAACGTGGCCATTCACTATGGATGTCACTTGCTTAAGCCAAAGTTCGACAGAACGTTCGGCTCGAGTGAGCGACCGCGCTTCTTCGACGAGCTGGTTGAGGCGCTAGGGGCCACGTCAATCGATTACAAGGAAAAGATGATGTGCTGTGGGGCTGGAGGAGGAGTTCGATCGTACAAGATGGACCTCGCACTTGATATCGCAAACGAAAAGCTCTACAACATGACGCAAGCAGGCGCAGACGTCATAGTGGATGTCTGCCCGTTCTGTCACCTTCAGTTGGATCGTGGGCAGGTCGAGATTAAGGAGAAGTTTGGAGACGTGTACGACCTACCGGTTCTCCACTACAACCAGCTTCTCGGATTGGCACAGGGCATGAACCCTGACGAGCTGGGCCTTGATGCCCACGAGATAAGTGTTGAGCCACTGCTCGCAAAGATAATGTGAGGAAGGAGGCACAAAAATGGACGAAGAGAAGAGAATCGGCGTATTCATATGTCACTGTGGTACTAACATCGCGGGCGTCATAGACGTTAAGGCACTGGCGGAGTACGCGAAGACCCTGCCGAACGTCGCACACGCCGAGGATTATACGTACGTGTGTTCAACGCCCGGCCAAACCATGATCAGAGACCGGATAAAGGAACACAACCTCAACGGGACGGTGGTGGCGGCATGTTCACCAAGGCTGCACGAACCTACGTTTAGGAAAGCGACCGAAGAGGGCGGGATAAACCCATTCCTGTTTTCGATGGCGAACATCCGAGAGCAGGACACGTGGGTACACATGGAAGAGCCGGAAAAGGCATTCCAGAAGGCAAAGGATGTGGTCAGAATGGAGGTCGCGCGGGCATCAATGCTGGAGCCCCTCACTCCAAAGACTGTTCCGGTTGAAAAGGCTGCACTCGTTATCGGCGCAGGAATCGCCGGCATCCAAGCCTCACTGGAGCTTGCCGATGCGGGAATAAAGACGTATTTAGTGGAGAAGGAGCCGTCCATCGGCGGCAATATGTCCCGTCTTGACAAGACGTTCCCGACACTCGACTGCTCGCAGTGTATCCTTACACCCAAAATGGTCGACGTTGAGCGCAATCCAAATATTGAGCTGATGACCTATTCGGAGGTCGAAGATGTAAGCGGTTACATCGGAAACTTCGACGTTACCATTCGCCAGAAGTCGCGATATGTGTATGAAGACAAGTGTAACGGCTGTGGCAAATGCCAAGAGGTATGTCCTGTTTCACGGCCAAACGAGTTTGAACTGGGCTTAATGCCTCGAAAGGCGGCCTATGTGCCGTTCCCACAGGCAGTGCCGCTCAAGTTCACCATTGATATGGACAGCTGCATCAAGTGTGACCTCTGCAAAACCGAAGAAGCGTGCGGCGAACTTGAGGCAATAGACTTCGACAAGCCCGACGAGCTCGTAACGGTCAAGGTGGGCACGATTATCGTCGCCACCGGGTTCGATATGTACGACGTTGAGCGCAAGGAAGAATGGGGTTACAAGGTCTTCGACAACGTTGTGACTGGGATTGAGATGGAACGGTTGATCAGCGCATCTGGTCCGACGGGTGGTAACATCGTCAGACCTTCTGACGGACAGAAGCCTAAGAGCGTTGGCTTCGTGCTCTGCGCAGGCTCACGTGATCAGGATGAAGAGGACGGTGCGAAGCCGTACTGCTCGCGTGTATGCTGCATGTACAGCTTAAAGCACGCTCACCAGTTGATCGAGAAGATCCCTGGCTGCGTGCCGTACCTGTTCTACATGGACATACGATCCTTCGGCAAGGCGTACGAGGAGTTCTACTACCGCATTCAGAACGAAGGCGGCAAGTTCATTCGAGGTCGCGTTGCGAGGATCACCGAAGATCCGATCACGAAGAACCTTACAGTCACGGCTGAGGACACGCTCCTAGGCACACCCCTCGAGATGGAGGTTGACATGGTGGTGTTGGCAAATGCCGTGGTGCCCGCTGAGAGCACACAGAAGCTAAAGACGCTTCTGACGCTTTCAAACAGTCCCGACGGCTGGCTGCTCGAGGCGCACCCGAAGCTCAACCCCATGTCAACGACAACTGACGGGATATTCTTGGCAGGGATGTGCCAAGGACCTCGAGATATTCCTGACGTCGTTGCTCACGCAGCGGCAGCAGCGGCAGCAGCATCAATCCCGATACACAAAGGGTCAGTCACCCTTGAACCGATCTACGCCATTGTAGACCAGGAACACTGCGGAGGCTGCGCTACGTGCATCGGTGTGTGCCCGTACGGTGCGACGGAGCTCAACGAAGTTGATGGCAAGCTTGTTGCGAGCGTCAATGAGGCGAAGTGCAAGGGCTGCGGAACGTGCGGCTCAGCGTGTCCGAGCGGCGCGATAAAGATGCAACACTTCACGAATGAGCAGATTATGAGCGAAATAGAAGCGTTTGCTCTGGGGTGGTGAGAGTCATGGCAGAGGAATTTGAACCAAACATCTTAGGCATACTCTGTAACTGGTGCACCTACGCGGGGGCTGACCTCGCCGGTACCTCGAGAATGCAGTACCCGCCGAACGTGCGAGTCATACGTATTATGTGTACGGGCAGACTCGATCCCGCATTCGTGCTGAAGGCCCTGAGCGTCGGAGCAGATGGCGTGCTTGTGTCTGGTTGCCACGTCGGTGACTGTCACTACCTTGCAGGCAACTTCAAGTCGCGACGTCGTGTTGCGCTGCTGAGAAAGCTTATCGAAGAGTACGGTTACGACCGTGAGCGCCTGCGCATGACCTTTATATCCGCTTCAGAAGGCGCCATTTGGGCTGAAGTGGTTCAGGACATGGTCAACACCATCAAGAAACTTGGACCAAATCCGTTGAAGCAGGTAGGTGCAGCTGGGCAGGTAGGTGTCGTGGCGGATGACGAGTTCTGACCCCGCCCTAACGGCTGGAAGGAGAGTGAGAGAACTTGAGTGAAATATTAGTCAAAAACGGATACGTCTACGATCCTAAAAATGGCGTGAACGGCGATGTCATGGACATTGCCATTCGCGACGACAAGATAGTGGACAAAGTTTCTCCTGAAGCCAAAGTCATCGATGCTCGCGGCAAAGTGGTGATGGCAGGCGGAATAGACATCCACGCCCACGTCGCCGGTCCCAAAATAAACGTTGGCCGTATAATGAGGCCCGAGGACAAGCTGTTTCACACGAAGAAGCTAACCAAAATGACGCGATCGGGTGGCGGATTCTCGGTACCGTCTACGTTTGAGACCGGCTACGTGTATTCCCGCATGGGCTACACCCAAACGAACGAAGCGGCAATGCCACCGCTTATGGCTCGGCACACGCACGAAGAAATTTCAGACACACCGCTGATCGATCAGTCGGCCTACACGCTGCTCGGCAACAACTGGCTGGTGATGGAGTACATCAAACGGGGCGAGAAGGACAAACTCAAGGACTTCGTTGCCTGGATGCTCAAAGCGACGAAGGGATACTGTGTTAAGCTAGTGAATCCCGGTGGCTCAGAGGCGTGGGGATGGGGCATGAACTGTGTCAACGTCGCTGATCCCGTCCCGTATTTCGATGTCATGCCATCTGAGATCATCACCGGGCTTGCCGAGGCGAATGAGGCCTTGAACCTACCGACGTCGATTCACCTCCACTGTAATAACCTGGGACATCCCGGTAACTACACCACTACTCTTGATACGATCAAACTCCTTGAGGGAGCCCTGCCAAGAAACGCAAAAACCCGGGATCAAGTGATCAACTTTGCTCACATGCAGTTCCACGCGTATGGGGGTACCACATGGAAAGACTTTGAAACCGAGGCCGAAACGGTCGCTGACCGCATAAACAAGAACAAGAATATGACGGTTGACGTGGGGTTCGTCACGCTTGACGAGACGACCACGATGACGGCTGACGGTCCAATGGAGTTCTACCTCCACAACACGAACCACCTCAAATGGTGTAACGACGACATCGAACTCGAAACCGCAGCGGGCGTTGTGCCCTACGTCTACAGCCCGAAGATTCACGTGTGTGGCATCCAGTGGGCGATTGGGCTCGAGCTGGCCCTGCTGATCGACGACCCAATGCAGGCGTTCATTACGACCGATCACCCCAATGCAGGACCTTTTAGGCGGTATCCACGGATCATTAGCTGGCTTATGTCGAATCAAGCTCGGTTGGACCGACTTGAGACGTTGCATAAGTGGGTACCTGATCGGACAGCCATCGGCGGGATCTCTCGCGTATTTGACTTCTACGATATTGCCAAGATGACGCGCGCAGGTCCTGCGCGAGCGCTAGGACTTGGCGATATGAAGGGCCATCTGGGGGTCGGCGCTGACGCTGACGTCGCGATATACGATTACGACCCAAAGGCCATGGATCCCACAACTGACCCTGCAGGCATTGAAAAGGCGTTCAAAGACACAGCGTACACGATCAAAGGCGGAGACATCGTCGTGATTGACGGAGAAGTTGTGAGCAAAGGCAACAAGCGGACGATCTGGGTCGACGCAACTAACGGCACAACGAACCCAGAGGTGATGCACGACATCGACAAGAAGTTCCTGAGGTTCTACAGCGTCACGATGAAGAACTACCCGGTCCAAGATTCGTACGCAGTCAGCAATCTGGTCGTTAAACCGGAGGCGGCTTAGGTCAAGACACCTCTCCGGCTTTATTTACTGACCGACGAACAAACGACTAGTGACAAACAGCACGCCGTGAAGGCCTCAAGAGGTCGTGGCTGGGAAGAAAACGGACGCTGCACTATGCGGGGCGTAAAATGCTCTGCATCTTTCTTTTTTAAACTTTTTTAGAGTTCTGCGCCTCGCCAAGGGCGTGCTAACTCTCAGCAACACGTTCAGCCCCCCTCTCGCCAATCGGTGACAAGCGAGCCGATTATGAAGAATGCGGCGCCGGCCGATGGCTTCCTAAAGCATTCCAGCATTCGTATTCAAGATACCCCGTAGAAATGTAGGGGGGAGAAAGCTATTTCTGCCGGATTGATGCCTCGAGCACGTCTTAGAGCAGCTCTTTCAAGGCTAAACACATATTTGACGCTTCGCGGCGTGTGAGCGATTCCGCAGTTCGAGTCAAGATTGAAGGGGTGAGAGTGGAGTCGTCAGCATAAATCGCTAGATGCCTCGCAGCGCTGAAGCTAGCTTGTTGACGGCAGACTGCACGAGTTGAGGCGAATCTATCGTGGGGTAGCTGGCCGACTATCGAGGCTGAAATTTATATTAGGGATTACATAAATCACGATTACAATGTTCATGTGTGACAAGTATCGAATGGATGCGTATCGGGCACGAGGCATGCTCCCTCACTGCGAGGTTCTTTGCGGCGAAGATTGCACTAATCACCCAGACGCAGGCACTTATTGCGAGCATCTGTATCTTTTGGTCCAGGACCGGAGTGACCTCGTTTATAAGAGTCTCGGCATCCCCGCGATAGACGATCCAAAGGCTATTCTAGGTGCACAAATGGATAACGTTGCCAAACGCGTCAACAGGGTCGGTGCTGATTATATAATGGACAGTGCTTTTGACGTCTCTCTTATCCTCTCAGAGCTTTCTGAGAGGGGAGCTTTGAATATTTCGGAGGATCTGATACGAGACATCGCGTATACAGTCACACTAGGCCTTTTTCTAGATAATCCAGAGGACACGCTAGACCTCAAAATGTTTCGCGTACTAGCAGCGCTTAAGAAAATCTTCCCAGAACAGTTTGCGATGCGTGCTGCTGAAAACCGGCAGGACGCCTCTCCATAAAAAACCTTTCTTTCTTATTTGACACCCTAACTTCGAGCTTCTCGTCGGGACGCGGCTTTGAAAGTGAGAAGGTTGTTATCCGCCTGCATAGTAGTCGAGCTTGCGGGCTTTGCGAAAGGCTTCACAGACTGAGAAGCAACCCCGTTACAAACGGAATGGTGAGGTTATCATCCAGGGAGGGGGGCGTAATCAGTTCAGTGGCAGACGCAACCAATGCAACTAGTAAGGCTTTCGTTGGAACAAAGAAGACCAGTATCGCAAAAGCACAAATAAAAAATGTAAGGGTACCTTCAAGTGTCTTCTTTTTGAACAGTGCGTGTTTGCCTGCGTAATGGCCGGCAATCGTTGCCAGGCTGTCACCGACAGCAAGCACGAGTATGCTCAGAGCGGCATAAAGCGGTGCGAAGAGCAGGACAGCGATGAATGTCCCGACAAAAAAAGTGATTGCTCCCTTTGCGGTGAATTTACTCGGCCTGTCAAAGTTCGTGAACAGCCAGGTCAAAAAAGCAATATTATACCTTTGATGGAGAAAGGAAGCGACGATCAACCCACTAATGAGCACCGCGTTGCCGACAAGTACTAGCTCGTGCGGCAGTGAAACGACCAAAAACGCAAAGAACGTGCCGAGCAGCAAATGCGCTATATTGCGCCGCAATTCGAGCATACACGCTATAATGCGTCACGGAATAGAAAAGTTTAACCGCAACGGCGCACGCAAATGAAGTGAAGATTTGCCACGAGATGTGTAGCTTAACGGTTCGCAGGACTGAATTTCAACTGCTTCTGGGCTTGGACAGTTTAGCCGCTGAGTGCGCGTGCATATTCGAGACGAACAACACTGAGGCAAGCGGTTAGGGGGTTTCAAACGTGCTGATGGTTCAATTGATACCCGGCCTGCTATATGTTATTGTGCTCACCGCGGTGTTTACGGTGCTTTTGGTGAGCTTAACGGCGGTATCGCTTCTGTCGCAAGCTCGAGCTATCGTGCGTCAGCGATACCTCGGCTCAGTCGTTAGCAGAGGAAACGTCTACAAAGTAGCGAAGCTGCGACCAATTCTTGCGACAGTGACTGCCGTTTTGCTACAGGTGAAAGATACAGAAACAGATCGCTTGCTAACCACGTTCAAGATGCCAGCAACGATGAGGCTCTTTGAGCAATGCTTTTACATTAAGCCCTATTTTACGTCCGGTGCGTATCTTATAGGGGTCAATGATATCGACAACGTGTCAACCGCGAGCAACGCGCTTGTGGTTACTTTTGCGCACGAGGATCGCGTTATAGTGCTGCACTGCAGGGCCCACCACGTTTCTAAGTGGCGTGATTCGTTGCGTTCGCTGATTTCAAATCACAAATAGCATTATAAACAATAAGTCTGATTACCTACTACCGCGATCAGCAGCGAAATGTCCCAGATTAAGCGATTAGTGCTCGACGTATTGAAGCCTCACGAACCTACTAACGTTGAGGTGGCAAGTGCGATAGGAGATATACGGGACGTCGACGGAGTCAATTTGAGTCTCTACGAGGTCGATCAACAGACTGAAAATGTAAAAATCACGGTTGAGGGCATCGACGTTGACTACGACTTGGTTCTGCAGACTATTGAGAATTTAGGGGGCGTCGTTCACAGCGTCGATGAGATCATCGCGGGGAAAAAAATCGTCGAAGAAGAAGAAACGCTTCACGATCGTGGATGAGCTTCAGTCGGTTTTTCTCTTTTGCTGAGCTCTGCAGGGAAGCTACCAAAACACTATTACGTTAATGAGCTTCAATATCGAGGAAGGGCGCTATATAATCCTTGGATCCATCGACGGACTTCTTGCAACTCTTGGAATCATTGTCGGCGTTTCAGTAGTGAGCGCTTCCAACGCGATTATCGTTAGCGCCGCTTTTGGGGGGGCGATCGCCCTTGCGCTAACCAACGGCCTGGGATCCTATCTTGCAGAGAGCACAATTGAGCACGGCAAGCTTGCTATGACTGAGAAATCGCTTCTGCGGAAGCTGAGCAACACGTACGTCGAATCTCAAAGCCGGCGAAAGATCGCGAAGGACGCCATATCATCAGGGGGGGCCAGCTTTATTGGAAGCTTAGTCCCGTTAGCACCGTGGATCTTTTCCGTGGGTTCAGTTGCTGCTTCGGTGGGGTTAAGCTTGATAAGCCTGGGTGCCTTAGGAATTTATGCAGGGTATATTTCAAAGCAGAGCTATGCAATATCAGTGGTCAAGATGGTGGGGCTGGGGATGCTTATTGTGATCGCGGTGCAACTGCTCAGGATTGGTCATCTGGTCCAATAAGCGCGATTAATTAGTGTGCTGTAGCATAACACTTAACAACGGATTCACGCTCTGTAATAATCACCGGGAATTGAGGGCATAACTCTTGAAATACGAAATCGCGAAATGTATGGAGTGGCTGTTTAAGCGGGGCCTCACATCGACGTTGAGTGGCAATCTAAGTGCGAGGGTCGATGACGTGGTATACATCTCTCCAACGAAGGTTCCCCGCTATCGAGTTCGAGTCGAAGATGTATCCGTGGTGACGATGAAAGGCGACCATCTCGCGGGCAGATCGCCATCGAGCGAAATGCCGACGCATCTTGCAATCTACAAGGTGACAGACTCTAAAGCAATTGTACACGCTCATTCGCGATTCGCCACGGCACTGTCTTGTTTGGGGGGTGACTTGCAATCACCTGACGTCGAAGGGAAACAGCTTTTGGGTCGCATACCGTTGATTCCGTACGCACCACCGGGCACCAGTGAACTGGCGGAAGCCGTATCGAGTGGAATTAAGGGGTTTAGGGGCGCACTTTTGGAGAATCATGGGCTAGTTGCGGTCGGGGCTGACCTGGAGGAAGCCTATATAGTGGCTGAAGGTATCGAAAGAGTCGCTCAGCTTGTCTTCGACTTGAGCTTGTTTAGTCGCCGATAAATTGGACTATGATGGTTCGGTTGCGAGGCCGGACATCGAGTTCGATGAACACGAGCTGCTGCCACGTGCCCAGCATTAACGTGTTGTGCGAGAATGGAATCGTTACGCTTGGCTTCAGAAACGATGCCCTGATATGAGAATGCCCGTTTCCATCGTGCCATCTCTGGTCGTGTTCATAGCGACTGTCT
This sequence comes from Methanobacteriota archaeon, assembly GCA_963805115.1. Classification (GTDB taxonomy): domain Archaea; phylum Halobacteriota; class Bog-38; order Methanoflorentales; family Methanoflorentaceae; genus Methanoflorens. The sequence goes on along the minus strand of CAWDSY010000011.1, from coordinate 41,249 downwards.
CTTGGAGCGATGCGGTCGAGTGCTTTCGTCATATCCGCGACGAGGCCGGGCTCATATTCGATGGTCGTCACGGTCGCTGTAGAACCCGGGACAAAAACTGTGGCCAACCCTTCTTGTAAGTTGCTCTTTGCAAGCAGCTTGCGAACCTCGCTTGTTATGTCGATTACCTGAACACCGGCCGTTGTGTCCATCGTGATATGTTCTGTTTTGATTGTCATGTGTACGCCGTGCGCTTATGTGAATCGAGTGCTCGTCATCGGTGCAAAGAAATCTTCAGCAATACTTTGTCAGCAGCGTTCTATTCGTAGGCGGCAATTCTAATCCCTGCGACGCTTACAATTATCATAAATATGATTATTACCAGTATATATCCGAGCGGCCCGGCTCCGGATAGCGTGACGGAGAGCAACAACACGGCGAAAAACGCGACAGAAATAATCAACGCCACTACTTCGATTGCTGTCCTTTGCATAAAGGTTAAAAACACTTACAGTGAGATATGTTTTGCTGTATACGCAAGTTGAGAGGGGCGTGATAATCAAGATGAGGCTATTGCCAAAAAAAATTTTTTTTACTGCCGGCGTTGGAACGCACAAAGAGAACTTGGAAAGCTTCGAAATGGCTTTGAGGGACGCGGGCATTGAGAAATATAATCTTGTTGCGGTTAGTTCAATACTGCCGCCAAATTGCGAGATTATTGTTAAGGACAAAGGACTTTACGAGCTGCGTCCAGGAGAGATTGTTTTTTGCGTCATGTCGAGACACGCATCGAACGAGCCGAATATGAGAGTTTCGGCGTCTTTAGGCTGCGCAATTCCCAAGAATCCAAACGAATTTGGCTACATATCGGAACATCACGCTTTCGGTGAAACCACAGAGAGCTCAGGCGTCTACGCCGAAAAACTCGCTTCGAGCATGTACCAGACATGGACTGATTCGAAGCCAAAAGAAACCTTTAACATTGCAACGTCTGAAGTCGTTGGCGAAGGCGGCTTGTGGACCACTGTGGTGTCTGCCGCCGTAATGGTTTTGTAGTCAAACTGCTTAAGCGCAGGGATGACCAACTCTTAGTCTGGGGCGTTCGCTAAAGGAAAGCTGCATATTATCCTTCCGCGCGCGCATTTTTTGTGCTTCAGACGCGAAGGCAGAAAGGCGGTTATCGACACAGATTTTGACGGCGCACACACTGTAAAGATCTTCATCGAGTAAAATCGAGTCCGAACGCAATTGACAGAGAAAGGGGTACCTCCGAACACGTGGACATATATCGTTAATATGGTCAAAGACAGCGAAATGAACCCAGTGCGAAAAAACTGCGACTTGAGCGCTTCGGCGATCGAACGTTTTCGAGAAGTGATCTATCAACATTATCGGACACAGGGTCGAATACTGCCGTGGAGGCTTACCCGCGACCCGTACAAGATACTGGTTTCAGAACTAATGTTGCAACAGACCCAAGCTGAGAGGGTTGTCGCGAAATATGAGTCGTTTTTGCGCGAATTTCCGAATTTTGCTGCGCTCTCGCGCGCTCGACTGCAAGACGTGCTAGAGCTGTGGCACGGTTTAGGGTATAACAGGCGAGCCCTTGCTCTAAAACGTATAGCTCAAATCGTTGATACAACACTCGACGGAATGCTGCCGTCTGACTATGCGGCTTTAGTGGGATTACCTGGCGTTGGACGGACCACGGCCTGCGCCATCCGCACTTTTGCATTTGACGCGCCAGAGGTTTTGATCGAAACAAACATTAGAGCAGTGTTTATCCACTTCTTTTTCGCCGATGTAGAAGGCGTGAAGGACGCTGAGATCTACCCTTTTGTTGAGTGTACTCTCGATCGATCAAATCCGCGCACGTGGTACTATGCGCTCATGGACTATGGTGTGATGCTCAAGAAGAAGTACAAGAATCCAAGCAGACAGAGCGCACATCACAAGAGACAAGCCCCGTTCAAGCACTCTAACAGGCAATTGCGCGGGCAGATCCTTGCTCTGATCGTGACTCACGCAGACATAACCGAAACTGAGGTGCTGCGGCGGCTCAACGCTGATTCTGAGCTAATTTTGCGCAATCTTAAAAAACTAGAAGAAGAAGGCTTTTTCAAGCGCCAGCAGACTAAGTTCGTCATCGGTTAGTCAGGCATTAAGAGCAAAGGCCGTCTGCGTTGTCCCCTATTCGCCTGTGCGGGTGTTGACGGATATCCTTTATAGTAGTACGACGAAAGTGCGATCAATGAGCAATTTTGAAAGAGAGCTCGTCAAGTCATTTAACGTCTTTTTCAATGAGCGTGGCATCGACGCTATTGCATATAGGATGAAGCAACACCGCTTTTCGCAACAAATGCTTGATGTTCTAGTGGATTCATCAGATCGTGCGCTGTACCTCGGCATTGAATGCAAGAGCATCTCACCCAGCAAAGGTGTCACAGCCTTGTACTTCTCACAGCATTTTTCTGTAGATAAGAAGGGGGACCATCAGGTCGCTAAGATGCAGGAATTTATTAAAAGATCTGGCAGAATCGGGTATCTGGCCGTAGAACTGAGGATGGGGTCCGGCAAATCAAAGACGGCATATTTCATCTCGTGGCCAGAAGTGTGGCGTCGCTATAGTTCAGGGCAAGCTGGTTTCTCGACCGAAGAAATACGAAGAATCAATCCAATCGCACGCAACGACGGAAAATACGCGGTTGAGGGCTTGTTTGGCCGCTAAAGCTAGACACACGTCGAGCAGGTGTGCTTAATGACGCTGAAATTCATGTCGTCAAGAATTGAAGAGCTCATTTATGGTATTACTTTTGACGCAAGAACCGCTACAGGGGCAGTGGCATTCAATACCGCAGTGGTAGCTGAGGACGATTTGGAACGCGTATTGAGCATTTTTAGGCTCGTGTACGCTGCGGGGCTCAATGTCGGCCCCTACGTGCGAATAATTGAGGGCGGTGAGAGTTTCAATGGCGTCTCAATTCAAAAAGGGTTCAGTGGCATCCTTACCATCTGCAGCATCACCATTGACGGTGTACTCCTAAAAGCAGGTATCCCGGTTAAGCCCGTTTGCGGAGGCATCGTGCAAGTGACTGAAAAAATACCCATTAGATTTACAGAGATCCTGCGGTACGACGCGACTACACTGGACCCTCTCGACGTGCTGATGTCGCAAGAATTGACGTCGGTGTTAGAAATGATCAATACGGGATCTGGAAAGGTGCTCGCAAGCGTCCGAGAAGTGCCGATGGCAGCGAAGAACCACCTTGAGAATCTGCTGTCGGATTTGATGGAAGCTGAGTTTAAGGGAATACTGGAGGTTGGCGAGCCCAACTCAGATCTGTTGGAAATGCCTGTCAGCAGAGGCCATATCGGCGTAGCAATAATAGGCGGAATAAACTCTATGGCCGCCGCAAGAGAAAGTGGCGTGGAAATACAGACAAATGCGATTTCTGGGTTGACAGATATTCGCGATATGAATCATAATCTGCTATCATTGTAGTACGCTATGACACCTGTTGTTGTACCAATTTGTTAAGATTTTTCAGAAACTCTGCTTCAGTCCCTTCAGGAATTGTAGCGCCAGCCGCAATATCGTGACCGCCTCCGACGCCGCCGACTGAATGAGCCGCTTCACTCATAGCTCTTGCAAGGTTTAAGTGGCGTTCAACGAGACTTTGGGTGCCCCTGGCGGACACTTTGACTCCTTCGTCCGAGTTCGCAAACCCTACTATCGGCAAGTGCCTATCCACGCCTTCTAAATTCTTACACATTCCAGCGACGATCCCGACGATCGTTTCGAGTATATGGTCGCCTGCATGGAAATACTGCAAGTTTGAGAGCGTCGTCACACCTGTTTGCTTGACGTAATTGAGCCCTCGAACAAGATTCTCTCTGTGCATCAACAGGAGCTCATTTGCTTTTCTGTAGCTGCCTGCTCGGTCACCTAGACAAACGTCGACCCCGATCTTCTCGAAACTATATCGCGCGGTAGCGTTAAGTAACGTGGCATATTCGGATGCATCCCGAAGTACGGTCCCGGGTTCCTCTCTTAACAGGGTGTACACCTCTCCAACGAGGTTCTGCACCCTTTCTGGGGGCATACCTTCAGTCAAGCACCTTTGGATGAGAGCAGAAATGATACTGCGCCTTTCGGCGCTGCTAAGATCCACCCATCTTTTCCATTCGCCCTCTTCTTTAAGCTCAATGTTCAAGCTAGCCAAAAGCTCCAGGATTTGCGGACCGTTTCCCGTTATTCCTGGGATAAAAGGGCTGGACGCATATTCGAGCAGCTTATGAACGGGTCGCGTTTGTCGGCCAAAAGCCTGCAAATCCGTTTCTGCTCTCACTATCGCGTTTTTTTCGGCTTCGTCGAGTATCAGCCTGTTCACACCTCTCAGTCGCCCTTCTCTAACGTGCTGTAAATCGCCGACGGCACCAACAACGGCTAAATCGGAAAGCTCCACATTGTCGCCGAGGGCTCTGGCGATCAAATAAGTGGCCCCAGATCCACTTAGGTCGATGGCGCCGTTAAAGCCAAAAAGGTGGGGGTTGAGGTGAAATGCCATCTCGGAATTTCCTGCTGGCTGGTGATGGTCCGCGATTATGCATACTGGTCCCAAATCGTCCATTAGATCGAGACTCCCGCTTCCTAAGTCCGTGAACATCACTGCGTCTGCGCCGGAAACACTCTGCATAACCGGGAGATCCAACTTCTTAACGATTTTGATTTCATTGCCTATCTCCATCTTGTTGAGCGCGCGGCATATTATGCTGGCAGCAGCCAGCCCGTCCGCATCAACGTGAGAAACGATCTTAATTTCGTCCTGCTTCTTGAGAGCTTGCGCGCATTCTCGTGCACGTTTTAGGAGTTGTTCCATCAAAATCCCTAGGTTTGGCGTACGCGTCCAATGATGCGAAGCACCCGAATTTGTCGCCCATTCTGTATTTGCGGGAAAGCAGATATAAAGGTTACTTGACTTTACCGAAAGCCACACGTCCCGCAGATCCTATACGATCTCCATTCGCACGCCTCGGTTCGCGCTGATGAGCGAAAGTTGCACTCCAAAAACGTTTGACGTTGCTTTGCTCAACAACTCCGATCTCTCGAAGATACAAAAGCTGATACATTCTGGTAAGAGAGCTATTAGATGGCATACGGCAGTCGCCCCCAGAGGGCTGAGTAGTAGCCTGCGCTCACCAATGCGGGGGATGCCTTTAGGCCTAAGACCGATGTTTTTTCCAACGGAACCTTCTTTTTCTCAACGTTAGGCCCCAAGCCACGCATCCAACACCAAGAATGATTAGTATCGTTCCGATGTCGCTGGGCGTGTTGAATATGTATGGCAGCAACGCTATGACACAGAAGCCTGCACCCATCAGGATGAAAAGATGTCCGACGTTGTCGCCTACTCTGAGTAGGTAAATAGCCAAAATTACTGCCAATATTGGGAGTGCAAACAGTGCCACTACATTCGCGTTAACCATATTTGCCGTTTTACAATTGAAACCGGTCAAACAGGTAGGCCTGATTCAAAGGCTCTCGTTGTTGAACGATCCCGTCTGACGGCTTGTGTCGGCGTGCTCCACGCTTGATGTCTTGGCTGCTCTTGCATAGCTGCCAGCTATCTCGGGGTTATTTCTCTGCCAATTCTTCAACTTCGCGTTTGCCGTGCTCTAGCTCATCAGCTTGTTCGCTATCTATCTGTAAGAGAAGAGCTTGGAACTCGCCAACGTGGGTTTTTTCTTCTTTCGCGACGTCTAGTAGATTAGCTTTAATAGCTTCACTTTTAGTCATGGAAGCCATCTGTTCATAAAGGTTGATTGCGTCAAGCTCAGCAATAATGCTGGCTCGCAAGATCTCTCTATCAACGTTTTTCTTGTCAATCGCGCTTAGATCTATAGGAATTGTGGATAACATGGTCGACCTCGCACTATATACTCCAACTGTTAAGGTAAAGCTTTTGGATATGCCCTTCTTCCGCACGGACGAACCGCCGTGGCACCAATCATCATCCTTTGAGCAGCCCCACAATTTGCGGGCGGCGGCAGCATTACGACGCAGATCACTAATTACCACAAGGTTTATTTGAAACTGCAGTAATGCTGGGTTAATGAAACTGTTTAAGACAGTCTTTACCATTCTCATCATCACCGGTTTGGCATTGGCGTGCTCGGGATGCACGGTCAACATCGCAAATCTCACTCAAAATAAAACTCTGCAAACTGGCAAAGAACCACTTAATGTGCCGGAATATCCTAATGCGACTAGAACGTCGTATTCCAATCTCCGATTTGTCGGGCAAGTTATAACGTACCAGACGAATGACACCCCCAAACAGGTTTTAGAGTTCTACAAATCTCAAATGCAAGAACGAGGCTACGACATTAGCAGAAACTTCACAAGCGCCTCCGAAACTGGCGGTTTGATCATATTCGCTAAGGGACAAGACACTGTGTGGGTGACAGTCGGCCAGAATAACGGCGAAACGAGTATCGCCGTGCGCACTTCATTTCAGGCTTAGGATCCAAAATAATCCACGTAGCTATCAGCTTAGCCCAAGCTTGGTTTTCGTGCCGCGTCTTCTGTTTTTCTCTGACAGCAGTGAGACAGCGAGTGACGTTAACGTCGTGGAGCACATCGTTCTTGAAAAGCCCGGAATCGCATGAGCACTACACATAGAAGTCACATTAGATTGAGCGAACCACAGCCCTTAGTCAATGAACCCGCGCTGATTGTGGGTAGCACGCTCGTATTAGCTGATCTGCATATCGGCATTGAACACGAACTTGCGCTAAACGGTATAAATATTCCGTCGCAGATTGACCGACGAATTGACCGGGCCCTCCAATATTTAGCTGTCGCCAATGCTCAACGTGTCGTGCTTTTAGGAGACGTAAAGCACACAATATCTAAAACGTCAGCACTCGAACGCCACGACATCCCGCGTTTTTTGCGATCGTTAGCAGAACGCGCGCCGGTCGACATTCTTCCGGGAAATCACGACGCTGGCATTGAGTATTGGATCCCCCGCGACTCACGCTTCCGAATCGAAATCCATCCTTCAAAGGGTTGTAGCATCCACGGTGCGGGGCTTGTACACGGGCACACGTGGCCTTCGACAGACCTGCTACGTTGCGACTACGTAATCATGGGGCATAACCACCCAATCGTACGCATGGCTGATCCGCTCGGCCACGTCAGTTCGAAGCCAGTTTGGATCCGGACTCGCTTTGTTGAGAGCGTATTTCGAGAGCGATATCCGGAGATGGATGGCTACGCTAATCCGCGCGTCATAATTATGCCTGCGTTTAACGAGCTTGTTGGCGGAATCGCATTCAACGAAGCCTCTTACGAAACGCTGCTGGGGCCGCTTTTCTCAAATCGAGCTATCGAGCTTGAAAAAGCCCAGGCATACCTCTTAGACGGGACGTTTCTGGGAACCGTTGAGCAATTGAGAGGCATCGCGCCAAGCCACCGAACGTCACGACAGACTCCGTCATCCCGAAAAAAGAACGAGCACCAAGCTCGGACCAAAGCAAGTAAGTGAGAGCTTCCCTTTTGGATCGCGCGACCTTCTATCCGGGAATCCAGCTGCAGCTTTTTGCGAAGGCGAGCCAATTGTATGTTTTTTGGAAACAGATGCTGCTCAACAACTCGGAAACTGTAAGTAGCTTAAAGTCAACTACGAGGCTGCAGGCAGCGCAATGGCAGTGGAGTGGCTCTATTTTGCATTGTTGTCGTCATTATTGATTTCTGGCGTAAACATCATTGACAAGATTCTGATTTCCGACTATAGAATTCCGCCACTCGTGTACGTCTTAGTAATTAGCGCCACCAGCCTTATGCCGCTGGTCATTCTTCCTTTCTTCACACTGACGGCCCTGCCTTTGGGTGTGCTAGTATTCACCATTGTTGTCGGTTTCGTTCGCATCTACTACACATTGCCTTATTTTAAAGCACTCTCAGTGGAAGAGGTGTCGAGGGTCATACCTCTTCTTCAGCTCACGCCTGTATTTGTGTTGATTCTCTCCAGCCTCTGGCTTCGCGAAACGCTCAACCCGCAAGAATACGTAGCATTCGGGCTCTTAGTTCTTGGAGGGACACTTTTCGCGGTTCGACTTGGCAAAGGAATTCGTATCTCCCTTGCTTTTTATCTCATGATCCTTTCGTCCTTCTTATTGGCTGTATACAGCGTAGCTTTGAAATATTTGTTCTCGACCCAGGACTTTTACACCGTATTCATTTGGGTGCAAATCGCTGGGTTCATGGCCTTCTTTCAGTTGCTTTCATTCAGGCCCTTGAGGGGCTCTCTTGTCACGACTTACAAGACTACGAGCAGAAAGATTGGAGTCGTTCTCGTTGCCGAACAGGCAGTGGCATATGTTTCAGTTTTTGCCTACAGCTATGCGATAGCGCACGGGCCAATAACGTTGATAAGTTCTGTTGGCGCGACACAGCCTCTCTTCGTGCTACTTTTCGCGACGGTATTGTCCTATCGCTTTCCGCGGGTGCTGAGAGAAGAGCTCACGAGGATGGATCTCGCTCTCAAGGGGCTCGGACTTGTTGCGATCCTTTCAGGAACCTATTTGATCCAGGTGCTGGGAGCTTCCGTGATTTAGTGATCTGCTGGTTTAGCAGAACGCGGCTTCAGTTCGTGTAGGCTCGGCGTCATCTTTAGAGTTAACGTAATTAAAATGATTAGACCTCGTTCTATAGATCTTTCGCCCAGCGTACTCGGCCATCTTTCCTGAGGCAAGCAAAATCACGTTGTGGTCCCGCGATATCGACTTGCTCTTGACATCGACTTTGACGCAAACTTGAGGGAGTAAGTCATGTGCGGCGCACTTCGTCACTGAATTCGTGATCCCCCGCAAAAAAACGCGTTGGCTCTTAATCGTGCGAACGCACAATACAAGTTTTTTTTTGCAAAAAAGGCTGTTTTTTGAACACCGATACATTAATATTCAGGAAAAAAGAATTATTTGCCGACAACTCCTCACAGGTTTTTCGTTGTATTTGAGGGGTTACATAAACCTACTGAGTTTATGGTTGGTGAAAAAATGGCTAGGGAAATAAATTTTGGTATAGAGTTTGTGCCGAATATGCCGCCGAATCAGTGCGCAGACAGGGTGAAGTTGGCAGAAGACAACGGCTTTAAGTACGCTTGGATTACTGACCACTTTAACAACAGGAACGTCTATCCGATGCTGACGCTCATATCACTGAAGACGTCGACTATACGGCCCGGCACCGGTATCACAAATCCTTTCACGAGAAACCCATTGTTAACGGCTAATGCGATAGCGACGATTGACGAAGTATCAGGCGGGCGCGTTAACTTGGGCATGGGTCCCGGTGACAAAGCGACATTTGACAAAATGGGATTCGGGTTCCCAGCGCCCGCAATCTGGAGTGGCAACTGGGATATCAAGAAGCCCCTGAGTGCAATTAAGGAGGCCAAAGAAGTCGTCTACAAGCTGTTGGGCGGCAACAGCGTTGATATTGCTGGTGAGACGATAAAAGTGACCGGCGCAAAGCTTGACTTTACCGGACCGCAGAAGGACAAGGTGCCATTTTACATGGGCGCGCAAGGTCCTGGCATGCTTAAAACTGCTGGCGAAATTGCTGACGGAGTGCTTATCAACGCTTCCAACGAGAAAGACTACGTCGCGGCAGTGCCTAACATCGAAGAGGGAGTTGGAAAGAGTGGAAGGTCGATGAGCGACTTCGACGTGGGCGCATACACGGCGTTTTCGGTCGGGCCTGATTTGGCGAAGGCACGCAAATCAGCCAAGATGGTTGCTGCGTTTATTACGATGGGCTCTCCGCCGCCTGTGCTCGAGCGACACGGGATTCCACTCGGTACGGCTAAAGCCATCGGTGCAGCTATCGGAGCAGGTAAATGGGGTGAAGTCGGGCCATTAGTGGATGATAACATGATCGACGCCTTCGTCATAGCGGGCGACGCAGATGCCTGCAACAAGAAGATCGACGGGTTGCTCGACACCGGAGTGACGCAGGTTATAATTGGCAGCCCAACAGGTCCGGACGTTGAAGAAGCCATAAAGATTTGCGGAACGGACATTATCCCGTCGTTCGCGGGACGCTGCTAGAAGACAACAGACGTTTGACGTAGACTAACCCCAACCTGTCCGATAGATGGTTGGGGTGCTGCTTTTTTTTGCCTTTTTTTGCCTCAGATGGCGAATGACGGCGCAGAAGAGAGGTGACTGCCACTTTTGTGGGGTTGCGATCCGTCCGTGAGTCACTTATTCAATTTGTATCCCAGATCTTCGAGAATAACGACCTCGCTTTTTTCGAGGCTGCGATTGACACGCTGCCCGTTCCGCAGCCAATATCGGCAGATGTTTCGATGCTTCTTATCCGGAGCTTTTCTAATGCTACCGAGATGAGCTCTATTTCAGTCAGGCCGCCGCTCACCATTTTTTAGAGCCCCTTCCGTCGCCATAATCTATCTCCCTACACTCGCATAGATGCATTGAGGGCGCCGCTTACGCGGAGAGGCAATGCACCTCCTAAATCGGAATTGCTTACGCAAATATCTTTAAGTCCGTTCAAGACAATTACTAAACAAGCACGAAAAGCAAAATTTTTGTCGTTTTTTTGTGACGGGCTATTTTAAGCAGTATTCGCATTATTAAGCGTGTCCTTATGTTTGCCAGCAGCAGTCCCGAAGAGCCTACGGAAAGCCTGTTGCATCCCCTCGTGAAGGGTGCATTTTTGAGTCGATTTGGCCCCTTCACGGAAGCGCAACGATTGGCAATTCCGAGCGTGCTGGAGGGCAAAAACCTACTTCTTGTCGCTCCCACAGGAACCGGGAAGACGGAAGCAGCGATGCTGCCAGTATTTAGCAAGCTGCTAGACTTTGAGGACCGCCACGGAATAAGCGCCCTCTACATTACGCCGCTTCGAGCGTTAAACAGGGACATGCTGGCGAGGCTAAACTGGTGGGGCAGTCAGCTACAAATCTCGATCGGCGTTCGGCACGGCGACACGACGAAATCAGAAAGACGGCGACAGAGTCTCGAGCCTCCTGACGTCTTGATCACGACGCCCGAAAGTCTTCAAGCCATTCTGATGGGACGCCGTCTGCGGGAAAACTTGCGGTCCGTCAGGTTTGTTATTATCGATGAAATCCACGACCTTGCGAGCTCAAAGCGAGGGGCCCAACTGGCAATCGGCCTTGAGCGTTTGGCGGACTTAATCGGCGAGTTCCAAAGGATCGGCCTTTCCGCGACCGTCGGCAGGCCGGAGGAGATCGGCCACTTCCTCGCCGGGACCGGAAGAGCGTTCTCAGTCCTTGAGGTCTCTCGGGCAAAAATGTTGGATTTCGCGGTCACACAGCCGCAGGTAACCGGTGAGGATAACACGGCCGCGAAAATAAGGATGATTGCGCCAGAACTCGCGAGTCACGCTCGCTTTGTGCGTGACATAGTCGACAGGCATAAGTCCACACTGATCTTTGTAAATACGCGACAAGCAGCTGAGGTGCTTGGTTCTCTTTTTCGCGGCAGTGACGTTGGCGTGCATCATGGATCACTATCGAGAGAGGCACGCATCGAGGCAGAAAACGAATTCAAAGCCGGCAAGAAAAGAGGTTTGATCTGTACCTCGTCGATGGAACTAGGGATCGACATAGGGGACGTCGAGCACGTCATACAATATAATTCTCCCCGCGAAGTGACGAGACTGCTTCAACGCGTGGGACGGGCGGGACACAGAGTCGGAGAGAGATCTGAGGGCACCATCATCGCAACCTACCCAGACGACATCATGGAGTCTTGGGTGATAACGCGCCGGGCGAAAAACAACGCCATTGAACATTTGAACGCTGATTACCAAGCCTTAGACGTTCTTGCAAACCAGCTCTGTTTCATGACCTTGAACGGAGCCAAGCCCGCTAAACTCGCGCTGCGAATCATCAAAAAGGCATTTCCATATCGAGACCTCACGCTCGAGAAGTTCGTCGAGGTGGTTAAGCTGCTACAACAGCAACGGCTGCTGAAAGTTGAACGCGAAGACACAGAACCGCTCATTAAGATGATGGGAAAAACGCGCCGGTACTGCTATGAAAATCTTTCTATGATTCCCGATGAAAAAACCTACAGTATCTATGACACGATAAACGGGAAGTGGATAGGAACTCTTGACGAAAGCTTCGTGATTGCTTTTGCTGAGCCTGGTGCCGTGTTCGTTACAAGGGGAGAGATGTGGCGGATTTTGGAGATTGACGAGCAGCGCGTGAAGGTCGAGCCCATGGACAGCTCTACCGGCGAAATCCCTAGCTGGGCGGGCGAGCAAATACCAGTGCCTTACGAAGTAGCTTCGGACGTTGGGAAACTTCGTGGGCAGATAACGAATTCAAGTGAGGATGTGACTCATAGCCTTCTTAAGGAGTACTGCACGGATCCTTACACGGTACAACGCGTGGTGAACTTGATGCGGCGACAGAAGAAATTCGTCGTTCCCACGCATAACGTGCTTGTGGTGGAAGTCGACGGCAAGACCGCACTTATACACGCATGCTTTGGCCATAAGATTAACGAGACATTAGGCCGCGTCATCAGTTCGCTGCTAGCGGCCCGCTTGGGAAGCAGCGTTGCTTTGGAGGTCAATCCATATTGGATACAGCTTCAACTCCCGAACGCGCTGAGCGCGGAACTCATCGCTGACTTAGTCCGACAGATAAAGCCAGAGTTTCTTAAGCCGTTAATTGAAATGACTTTGAAAAACAGCATGCTGCTTAAGTGGAAGCTAGTGCACGTAGCGCGCAAGTTCGGCGTGATCGACAGGGACGCGGAATCTAAGTATTTCAATATCAACAAGCTGATGGATCTTCTGAAAGACACTCCCGTTTATGAGGAGGCGATACGCGATATCGTGCACGACAAGCTTGATCTGGAGCGCACTAGCCATCTTCTCAGGGAAATAGAAGACGGCGACACGCAAGTCGTCACGTCGAAACTGAGCCCCCTGAGCAGACAACGGCATTATGGCGCACGAGATCTGCTTGTAACCGACAACGCAGACAGGTCAATTCTCATGGCGCTCAAAAACAGAATCATGAATGATCGCGTAATCCTTTTTTGTCTCACGTGCAAGAAATGGAGATCGAAACGATACGTGGCAAGCGTGCCTGAGCAGCCACAATGTCCACTATGCAGCTCTAAGTTGATTGCAGCACTGAAGCCGTGGGAAGATGAGGACGTAGTCATTGTCGCCAAGTCCGAAAGAGCGAAAACTCCCGAAGAGAAGGCGCGGACAAGGCGCGTCTATAGAAATGCTAACTTGGTTCTTTCTCACGGGAAGAAAGGAGTTATCGCATTAGCATCGCGCGGCTTGGGCCCTGAAGCCGCGTCAAGAGTTATCCGAAAAGCGCGCCGAGATGAGGAAGGCTTTTACCGCGATATCTTGAGGCACGAGCGGCAGTACACACTGACGCGCAGGTTCTGGCACAACTGAAGCGAGGCGCTCTAGTGCTCCGAGCGCCGCTTCTGCAAGAGCATAGGGCGCGACAGTCGTTTGTCGCGCTCGAAACAGCTCGAGCTAGGATGACATGTATATATACGAAAGTCCCGATAGGGTGAAATATGAGCTATCTCACGGAGGCTTCGGAGCTAACCAAGCAACGACTCGACATCATTCAGGAACTGCAAGACTTGCGAGGCAGCCAGATGATCTGCTACGTTACCGGCGACCGCCCAACGAATGCTAATATCCCTGGGATGAGTAGCCAAGTGTCGCAAGAGCACTTGCGTTTCGTTTATGACCATCTAGATCGTTTAGGCGAGGTCGATCATTTGGACTTGTTCATCTATACTCGCGGAGGAGACGCTGACGTCCCGTGGCCAATGGTCAACTTCATTCGAGAGTTCGCGACCAAGTTCACTGCACTCGTGCCGTATCATTGTCATAGCGCGGGAACACTGATTTGTCTTGGTGCCGACGAAATATTAATGGGGACAGGCGGAACACTTAGCTCGGTCGATCCGACTACAGCAAACCAATTCAATCCTCGCGATCCGCTAAATCCGGCTATCCCTCTGGGCATCAGTGTCGAGGACGTCACCGCATACCTCACCCTTGCTCGCGAAGCTGCCAAGATTAGCGAGCAGGACCACATAATTGAAGTCTTCAATGAACTTTCAAAGCAAGTCCATCCGCTTGCGCTGGGAAATGTGTACCGGCAACACACGCGTATCCGAATGTTGGCTACAAATTTGCTCAAGATTCATATGCGCGGTGAAAAAAACGAGGCCAAGGTCACTCAGATAGTAGAAATAATGACTGAGAAACTGTACACGCACACGCACTTTATCAACAGACGTGAAGCGAGGAAGGTTATTGGTTTGAACGTGCGCGACCCAGAACGAAAGGTTGAGAAACTCATGTGGGACCTATTCCAAAATTACGCCGCTGATATGCAACTTTACGAGCCGTTTGATTTGAACATGTTCGTTGGCGACGAGACGTACAAGGAAGGAGTTGCCAAAGGCGCATTTATCGAAAGCTTAGAAATGATGGACGTATGGGGCTCCGTATTTGCAGTATCAAAAATCAAAGCAGTTCCGTCAAATCTGCCCGTGCCGATATCACCAGAGCGCATTCAGGCAATGCAAGGCCTGCCGTTCAAGATTGACGTTAGCATTTTGAAGATGGGGTGGGAGCGGGCGCTACGTGAGAAGCAGATTTAACGACTACGTCTGAGGGCTGACCACTTCACCGCCGCTAAAAGATCTGGAACGTCATTTGGGGCTTGAAATCCCCCTATATGAGTTTCAAAGCTATGTAGCCGATGACTACAATTACAACCCCAATTATGATCAAGCCTACGACCGTTTTAATGATGATATCGACGATGTGCAGCCAGCCGCCAAATACAAGCATGGGCAGCAATAAACTCCCGATCCACCAACCGAGGAGCAAAAATAGGATCAGTACGATGATAACTGCGACAACCAGCAACGCTGATATAACCGAATCCTTAAATGCCATCGTGCACCTCCCATTTCAGAAGACAAGCCACCCTGTCGATTAGCGCTTCTACTCTAAAAACGTTTCCATCTAACATCACTGGTTTCTCCATTGCCATGCTCGCCAAATCGACGCACGAGCCGTGGGCTTCTGTACTAGGAGCGCCCAGAGCGCATCAGTCCCGGGCTCTGGCGCATCCACCGCAGTCTGCGGGCGCGGTTACGCCGAAAACACGGAAACTGAGTTCGTTGGTCCCTCTGCCGACCGAATGCGAAGGGGGTGCGCAAAGGACATCAAAAAATTTGTAGGATTAGAACAGTTTCAGCTTTGTTGATTAGCCGCTGTTTTTTGTAGCCCACTCTCAGCGCCGGCTATTTTTTTTAAGCGCGTCTCGTTTTTGACTGAGCGCTACTCAAACGATCGCGCGGTTGAACTGCACGATTAAGCCCCGGCCGTTAAGCTTCGATAACTCGAAGGGCTATCCACTGCAGCCGCGTTGCGCAACGCACCAGAGGATTTATCTATGAGCATCTATCTATAATCAACAGTAGTTCCTGAGGTGATATGATGCCAATCTTACCCCTTGCCCTGCCCAGCAGCTTGCAAATCTCTCAAAGTACTGGGATCATAATTGCAATTGGGTTGGCTATTTTGATAATCATTATTGCCGTAGCCCTAGTAGTGAGAGCCCGTCGGCGGAGCTCAACGGCACAAGAAGCTAGAAGCTCCATCAACCAGGGTGCAAGCGAGCAGGAAAGCTTTGAAGAAGTGACTGCACCGGAAGCATACCGAGAAACGACAACCACGATACCTCTTTCTGAGGAGTCTTACCAAGGCCCCGCTTATACGCCGACGTCGGAAGTGCAACCTGGACTGGAAGAATCGGAGGACTTTCCGGTTCCAACACTACCTCCAAAATCTACGACGATAATCAAAGGCAACGTCAACATAACAGCAGTCACTGCCACTGCCAGTCAAGCGGCCGAGATTCACACTGAACTCACCGCCCTAAGTTATAATGAAGCAATTACGGCAAACGAGGCCGTCATTGACGAACTGAGTTTGGCGACGAAGATCAATGAAGTGAAAACTGATCTCGATTCTAACGAAACCCTGAGCGTCATACTGCTGAACTGCATCGATATCGCAAAGTCATTGAATCGAAGAACTGATCTCACGTGGATACATCGTGAACTTTTTGGCTCACCGGAATGGGACGATGCCGCTTATATTGACGTAAGCAGCGAGGACGCGTTCCCGGCGTATCGGCTAATCGATGCGACGATGTACTTGAATTACACCCGCGAAGGTGAAGCGTTCCCGACGATCGAAGAATATGCGATCCCCGTGTTTGAGAACCGCTCAGTTTACGCGCTCGAAAAGGTCCTGGAATCTGCCAACTTTGAAAACCAGGACTACATTGTGCTAAACACACCTGCCCCCACCCAATGGCCTAGCACGGCATCTCTGGGGGAACTCATACCACTCACCGTTTCGGTGAAAGACTACTTGAATCTCTTAGCTGCAGTGAAAAAGCAAGTTGAGGAATTCGTGAATTCGCTTTAGCGAATGCTCGTGCTGTCCGAAAAACTCTTAGGTTCGAGCGGAGTTTTCCTTCTGGTCGTGATTTCAAACATTTTCATAAGCTATTTATAATTGCGCCAGATCAAAGTAAGCGCACGCAAGCTGCCGGATGTTCTTGCGAGTCTTGGACTGATGCGTTTGATGAGATATGTGCACTGGCGTACAACAGCAATATCGATAACGTTTGTCTCAATATTCCTAGCTTCACTTTTCTCTCCGATATGCGCTGCTTCAGAGCCTTCACTTGTTCTGAACCCTGTCACGCACGACATAACCCCCGTCGGTTCAAGCGGTACTTTTTCATCCGAAGTTGTGATAGACACTATTCACATTTCTGGCACAACCACTCCAGACGCGAAGATTTCCGTTACGAAGATAACATTCGGGGCAGCTACTGAAAGTTCCGTTCCTGTGGGCCCGGGTGGCTCCTTTTCGAGCACGGTAAAGTTCGAGGTAGGTCCAGGTTTTGCGCAAGGGGTGGAACGCGGGGATATCAAGGTGCAAGTGGCTGCCACACAAGGCAACACGAACAAAGCTCTTGATGTTCCGCTCACCCAAGCGGCGTCTGGCACTGCTACGCCCAACTTAGTAGGCGCGGGGCTGAACGCAGGAGCGCCTGGCTATCCGCATACGTTCGTTGCATATGACAATCCCTGGTTTTTCTCCATAGGCTACTACGTCGACAATAGCGGGAATACCGTGAATCAAAGCAGTAGGGATGCCGTTGCGACGCAGCTTGCCCAATTTAGCGATGTATCACTGCATTACACCGATAATGCCAGCAACATCGCCCTCATAAAACACTACAACCCGAACACTAAGGTCTTTGCATACGTCAATCCCGTTCTCTGCTACAACTCAACAGATCGGAATAGTGAGTGGCAAAGGGTCGTGAAGAATCACCCAGAGTGGTTTCTGTATCCTAATGCAACCTCACGTGCAAGCAAAACGAATCCGATTACAGCTTACAACGGAACTGAGCAGGTCATGGATTTGACGACGGCGGGATGGAGAGGCGAGATCGCCAACCAGTCCATACAAGCGTTAGCTAAGGGATTTGATGGCCTTTACGTGGACTGTGCCTGCGATGATCCGTCGTTGTGCTACGGGTACGCGTCAAACACTGCACCCGTAGGCAATTGGCACAGCGCACTTGACGATTACCTAACTCAAGTAAACGTGGCAGGCAAGACGAACTTCTACAACGGACAGTCGCCGCTAGTCGACTCGTCAAACCAAGATTTCTTAAATAGGACGAGTGGATGGATGGACGAAGCTTACATCTCGCACAAAGGATGGCAGCTTAGCGCGATTGATATGCCCACATACGCAAGCGCCCAGAAGAAGTTTACGATTTTCTGCGCTTACGCTCCTAACTCGGGTCTGAACGCTAGGCATTTCTACTTCACGTCTGCCCTGCTTTCCGATGGCTATTTCTTCTATTCTCCGATGTGGACGCAGTGGTTCTCTGAATACGGGATCTACTTGGGCAATCCTGCGGGACAAGCGTACCAGGTATCAGGCTTTCCTGGCGTGTGGGCGAGAGACTATACAAGAGCTAAGGTGATCGTCAACCCAACGTCAACCGCCATTACTTTAAATGTGCCTGGTTACGTGGATCCAAGCGGTCGACCGGCATCTCCAATTACCGTAAACTCGAATGATGGGGTGATACTTAAGTCCAACTAGATCCCCCTCAGCGGGCAGATTCCTCTCGGTACCGGGCCAGCAGCCTGCTAATGGGGCGCAGGCCGTCTCGACCTCTTTGTACAAGGCACGAACGGCGCCCTCTACCATAAATCATATACCGGTACCTGGTCCGGCTGGCAAAGTCTCGGCGGGTCTCTGCCTCCTCACCAGCAGCAGCGCCGGGTAGCAACAGAATCGACGTCGCTGCCCGCGGCACGAACGGCGCCATCTGGCAGCAGATCTACAACGGGTGATCGGGCTGGACGTCCATCGGCGGTATGTGACGCCGTCACCACGTGTCCGCTCTGGAGAGTACACTACCCGCTCTATATCGAGTACGTTCCACCTCGAGATACTACCCGCTCTATATAGTACGTTCCACCCCCAGGGCACACGAGCCGCCGGCACGACGATATATACCGACGGCAACGGCAAGACTACGTTCACACAAGTGGGCGCCAGCCGGCAAACGCCCCCACCACGCGACCTTCGTGGGCGACACCTGCTATAACATCGACCAGCGCGGCCAAGATAATAAAGCGTGCATTAGCGCCGGGTCTTGCGAACCAGCGCTGGCGTTGTTAAACCGCGCAAGAATGCTTTTTGCAGCTTGATTCTAGGCTTTCAAGCACATGCTTGTTTGGCTCAACCGACATCTCTCACTCGCAGCATACAGTACTCATTCCATTAAGATGAGAGACACAAAACACCCACGCCCGGATAAAAGCACCACTGAATGTACGCACGTTGGACAAGTCTAAGTCCTTCTTACCACCCACGCGTCTGTAGAATCTCTTCTTTTGGTATCTGATTTACGGACAAGCCTTTCATAGGCAATCCAAGACCTTTGGAGATCTCCGCGAGTGCTTTTGGATCGTCAAAGTTGTTGACTGCTTCAACAATAGCTTTAGCCATCACTTCAGGCTGCTCCGACTTAAAGATTCCTGAACCAACGAAAACGCCATCCGCGCCCATGCGCATCATAAGCGCTGCGTCGGCTGGCGTGGCGATACCGCCGGCAGCAAAGTTGACTACGGGCAATCTCTGCATTTCAGCTGTCTCGGCTGTTAGGTCAGCGGGCGCCTCGATTTCACGCGCAACGCGGCCAATTTCTTGCTCCGATTTACCTTTGAGCTCTCTAATCTTACCCATAATTGCGTGCATATGCCGTACTGCTTCCGACACATCACCAGTTCCTGCTTCGCCTTTCGTGCGGATCATCGCGGCGCCTTCATTGATCCTCCTTAGAGCTTCTCCGAGGTCCCGTGCGCCGCATATAAACGGCGTGGTAAAACGTAGCTTATCAATGTGAAATTGCTCATCAGCAGGAGTCAAGACTTCGGACTCATCAATCATATCAACTCCGAGCGCTTCCAAAATTTCGGCTTCGACGAAATGTCCAATCCTTGTCTTGGCCATGACCGGTATTGAAACTGCATCGATAATCTGAGAGACTATTAAGGGGTCTGCCATTCGTGCTACGCCGCCAGCCTTGCGAATATCTGCGGGAACCGCGTGGAGCGCCATTACTGCAACAGCTCCGGCCTTCTCAGCGATGATTGCTTGCTCTGCCGTGGTCACATCCATTATGACCCCGCCTTTTTGCATCTTGGCGAAACCTCTTTTTAGCAATTCGGTTCCGCGATGCAGCTTTTCAATGTCCACTCAAATCAACTCTCTAGCTTGAGCCATGCACACTTGACCAGATAAAACTTATGTAGCAGACTACCGCAACTGTGATTTGATCCTGTTTTTGATCTCTTCAGCTGCAAAACTCTGGCCGTACTCCCGTTTGTATGTGCTGTACAAATCTGCAAGCTCCCTGAGATTCATCTTAGAAATGAAGATGGGCCCACACTGCGCCTCAACTAGCTTCTTTAGCCTCTTTACGACGTCTTGAGCGCTTTCGCTGCTTTCCCCCTCACTCATACGGGTCTTACTACGCTGCGCAACTTTTTAATACTTTCCAACCCAGTTACTTAAAAAAGGTCAATTTGGTCTTTTTATACTGAGATTGTCGCGTGACGTGTGTTAAATGCCAAATGAGCAGTTAAGCCTTGGCGCTCTCGAGTATCTGAGCAACAATTTCGAATCAAGATACTGCAGCAACTGCGGCAGTCGTTTTTGGGCGCGAGCCGAGCAAGACGCATGTGGTGACGCTCCGTGCGCACCTTATACGTTTATCGGCGATCCGGTTTTGAAAAAACGCGGGCTCAATGATATGCGGGAATTCTATTTGGAGTTCTTTGAGCGTCGCGGGCATATGCGTGTCTCTCCGTATCCGGTAATAGCGCGCTGGAGGGAAGATGTGCTATTGGTTAACGCCTCGATATACGATTTTCAGCCGCTCGTAACGTCAGGAAAGGTGCCCCCGCCGGCTAACCCGCTCACAATATCGCAACCCTGCGTTCGACTAAAAGACATCGACGTAGTTGGAAAAAGCGGGAGGCACTTAACAAATTTTGAAATGATGGCGCATCACGCATTCAATTATCCGGGCTGCCAAATCTACTGGAGTAATGAAACGGTGCAGTATTGTGACACCCTCCTTCAAAAGCTGGGGGCCGACCCGTCGGCTATTACTTATAAGGAGAGCCCCTGGGCAGGAGGCGGTAATGCGGGGCTCTCGCTGGAAGTGCTTGTCGGGGGCTTGGAGCTCGCAACACTCGTTTTTATGGACATGCAGCGGTCAAAAACGGGCATGATGATCAAAGGTGAGCGCTATGAGCACATGGAGACCTCGATCGTCGATACCGGTTACGGCTTGGAGCGCATGGTTTGGGCGGCAAACGGCATGCCGACTATATACGACGCTGTAATGCCTGACATAGTCAATTATCTAATAGAAGGCAGTGGACTTGAGCATTCGCTTGAAGATCCTCATTATGCGAATATTCTCGCGCAAAATGCCCGACTCGCTGGTTTAGTTGACCTTAACGCTTCCAATCTCCGCGGCCTGCGGAAAAGAGTCGCTACTAGCATCGGCATTGCCGTTGAAGACCTAATGAGGATCGTGGCCCCAATTGAAACTGTATATACGATTGCAGATCATTCTAGATGTCTTGTGTTCATGCTGGGCGACGGTATCGTTCCTTCAAATGTCAAAGCTGGATATCTCGCTCGACTCGTGATAAGAAAAACGCTTCGCTCGTTGCAGGGTTTGAACTGCGATATCGGGCTGGAAGAAGTTATCAGGAAACAAATAGAGAATTTGAGCGCCTTCTCGTTGTACGAAGCTCGAGAGGAAACCATCATTGATATCCTACGGCACGAGACTACAAAATATAGCAGCACCATAGCTAAGGGCAAGAGACTTGTTGCCAGCCTGGCACAGCGCTATCGGGGCCAAAGTTTCCCTATGGAAGAGCTTGTGACGCTGTATGACTCTCACGGAGTGCCCCCCGAGATCGTTGCAGAGGTGGGTCACGAGATCGGAACGAACGTCGAGTTGCCTGATGATTTTTACTCCCTAGTTGCCAACACGCACGAGCGCGTCGAAGTTCGGGCAGAACCGACCACGGAAGGTGTCCTCGACCTGCCTGCTACTTATCGCTTGTTTTATGATGAACCAGAACAAGTGACTTTTCAAGCGCAAGTCATAGGTCTGTCCAAGAAGGGGGTAATCCTTGATAGAACGCTTTTCTATCCCGGCGGTGGGGGACAGCCAGAAGACACAGGCTATATCACCACAGACTTGGGAACGAAAGTTCGAGTGTTAAGCGCGCGCCTTGTGCAGCAAGTTGTGATTCATGAAGTCGAAGACGTTACGCCTTTTGTCATCGGCGAGAACGTGCGAGGTGAAATCGATATCGACAGAAGACAAGCGCTTGCTCGACATCATACAGCGACGCATATTCTGCTGGCGTCTATACGGGGCGTGCTTGGCAATCATATTTGGCAGGAAGGGGCGCAGAAGGGGGAACACAGCTCACGCCTTGACGTATCCCATTACAAGAAAGTGACCGACGACCAATGGAACGAAATCGAGCTTAGGGCAAACAAGGCCATTATGGCTGACACCGAGGTCGTACAGAAATGGATGGACCGAAACGAAGCAGAACAGAAGTATGGATTTAGTCTCTATCAGGGCGGAGTGCCGCCAGGGACCATTATTCGAATAGTGGAAGTCGGCACCGATGATCCCGATGTCACTGATGTCCAGGCGTGCGCAGGAACCCACATGACGAGAACCGGCAAAGTCGGACCTTTGAGAATCTGGAAGACAGAAGGAATACAAGATGGAGTCGAACGCTTCGAATTTTTTGCCGGCGTACCTGCTGTAAAGTACGATCAGCTACGTGATACAATCATTAGCAAATGCTGTCAAACGCTGCGAGTCCCACCCGAACAACTAGCGCCTGAGGTGGGTCGCTATTATGAGGAATGGAAGCAGAGAGGCAAGGATTATGAAAAGCTTAGGCCGAAGTTCTTGTCTTTGGCGGGGCAGCGTGCATCGATTAACGCAGCGCAGAAAGCACTCCGTGTAGGGGATCTTGAAAAGGTGGACAATGAGCTCATGTCAGTGGACGCTGCATTCGAGAGGCTGACCAGTGTTACAGTTGAGCTGGCTACCGCTAAGGCGGTAGCGAAAGCCAACCCTCCCACGGCGTGGATTGAAGAAGAGATGAAGCGCGGCAATGGGCCGCCCCTTAAGATCTTAAGGAGTTCCACAATTATTGATGCAGATATGAAAGAGCTTCTCCATACCTCACAGGAGCTGTTAAACGACAAGGCTGTGGTCATCCTCGGAGGCGTGCGCGCAGGCCAAGCACATGTCGTTATTACCGTGCGCGCTAAGGTAGCGAAAGAAGGCTTGGACGCAGCTACGATAGTAAAAGAGGCGTGTAGTATACTCGGTGGTAGTGGAGGCGGGCGGCCTGAGCGAGCGCAAGGAGGCGGCCCTTATGCAGACAAGATCAACGAAGCTGTCAGCGAGGCTAGGAAACTCGTGCGCGAGAAACTCGAATCGCTCGGGTACGGAGTAGGTTGACTATGCATCTAGAATGTATCGAGTGCGGCAAGAAGCACGACCTCTCAACCGTCGCGAATACGTGCAGTTGCGACGGTCTTCTTGAAATCAGGTACGACTTCTCGAAAATGCAATTCAGTTTGGAAGATCTCTCGGCTATTCCGCCGCACGTGTGGAAATATCGCCAACTGCTTCCGATTTCCGGAGTTCCGATCTCGCTAATGGAGGGGGGGACGCCTCTTTACAGGTGCAAAAGGCTTGAAGAAGAGTGTGGCGTCAAGGAGCTGTACGTTAAACACGAGGGGATGAATCCTACAGGCTCGTTCAAGGACAGGGGCATGACCGTAGGCGTTTCACGAGCAGCGGAACTTGGAATCAAGACCGTAGCGTGCGCCTCGACAGGGAATACCTCAGCATCTATGGCGATTTACGCTGCAAAAGCGGGCATGGCAGCAGTCGTTCTTTTACCTCAAGGTTACGTAGCGTTGGGAAAGGTTGCCCAGGCACTCATGCACGGTGCAAAAGTACTAGCGGTCAGGGGCAACTTCGATGATGCTCTGCTGCTTATTCAGCGACTCTGTTCGGAAAAAGGCTTCTACCTCCTAAATTCAGTGAACCCATACCGGCTAGAAGGGCAAAAAACGATCGCATTTGAAACGGTTGATCAGCTTGTTGCGTACGGCAGCGAGAAAGCGCCTGACCGAGTAATCGTGCCCGTGGGCAACGCAGGCAATATTAGCGCGATCTATAAAGGTTATAAGGAATTCCGAGAACTCGACGTCATTCAGGACGTCCCGATGATGACAGGGATACAAGCCAGTCGGTCTGCTCCGATCGTAGATGCTTTTCGACGCAGTCTGGCTGAGATAGAGCCGGTCATCGAACCCGAAACTGTCGCGACTGCAATCAGAATTGGCAACCCTATAAATGCCCCCAAAGCCCTGCAAGCGATAAGACAATCTAACGGCGTCGCGGAATCAGTAACCGATCAAGAGATACTCAAAGCTCAAAAAGACTTAGCACGGTTGGAAGGCATCGGAGTCGAGCCGGCAAGTGCAGCTTCTATCGCAGGACTGAGGAAGTTGACTAGGCAAGGCACGATCGATCATGATGAGATTGTCGTCTGTATTGCGACCGGTCATCTTTTGAAAGATCCAGAAGCCGTTTTTAAGGCCTTGCCTCCACCCATTGAAGTAGAAGCGGATTTCGAAGCGCTGTATGCCATCCTCTCCCAGCTTGAACCACCTCATCGACACGCGCTCGTCTCAAGCGAGCTGGAAATCGCCAAATCGTAGCTTAAGATCATTACGACGCTATGCCGCAGTGTTGTACTGGGACTACGTTTGAGTTTCGTCGGTTTCCTCCCGAGCAGCCGCTTTATAGCTTTCAAAGTTGTGATTTGCAATGTCTTGAATTAGTTTGATTTGAGCTTCCCCGCCGGGCATCTTGAAAAGGTGAGCAAATCGTCTCTGCTGCTTGAGATACTCTTCAACGGGCTGTTGGCGAGGTACCTTCATTACGTTGACGAGCTCCCCGTCCACGATTTCGTACATCATCCAGAGTCCGGTCTCCACCGCGAGTCGTGCGATCTCTATCGTCTTGGCGCTGTCGAAGCCCCATCCAACGTTGCACGGAGCATGAATCTGCAAATACGCTGGGCCGCGGACAGAAATACCCTTTTGCACTTTCTTTGTCAAGTCTCTGGGATAACCGACAGAGCTTGTTGCTACATAGGCTATGCCGTGGGCTGCCGCTATGGCCGGCATGTTTTTCTTCGGTCTATCATTTCCGAACGATTTCTTGCCGAATGGGCTCGTTGTGGTGGACGCGTCGAACGGCGTGGAGCCACTGCGCTGGTTTCCTGTGTTCATGTACGCTTCGTTGTCGTAGCAAATATAGCAGACGTCGTGGCCCCGTTCGAGCATTCCAGAAATCGCCTGCATGCCTATATCGACCGTCCCCCCGTCACCGGCGATCACGACCACTTTGCCCTCTTCCTCTCTGCCGAGTGCCTTAAGCGCCACTTCAATCCCCGAGGCGACTGCTGCTGCGTTTTCAAAAAGCGAGTGGATCCACGGTACTTTCCAAGCGGATTGCGGATATTGCGAGGAAATGATTTCCATACAGCCGGTTGAGCTTGTAACGAGCACGTTTGCTCCTGTTGCTCTTAGAATGGCTTGTATCGTGAGTGCCGCGCCGCATCCTGCGCACGCCTTGTGACCCGACGCTAACAAGTCGATCGGTCGCTCTTCTTCTTTTGCTCGCATGTCTAAACCTCTTGGAAATCTACAATCTGTGTTCTCAGGTCGAAAAATTCGCTTTTCGCAACCTTCTTGTCCTCGCGAATGCAGTCAAACATCTTCACAAACATTCGTTTTGGGATGTCCCTGCCCCCAAGACCAGCGATGAAGCCAAACGCTTTAGGAGCGTTGTCTTCGTGATAAAGGCTCGCTTTGACATCGGTGAAAAGTGCCCCTTCGAAACCAAGTGAGATATTTTTGTCTAAAATGCCGACGGCTTCCACGCCAGCTAAAGCGCGTCGTAGCTCGTCGCTTGGAAATGGGCGGTACGAACGCAGTTTAATAGCGCCGGCTCGAACGCCGTCGTCGCGCAGATCGTCAACCGTATCCTTTAAAGTGCCGACTACAGATCCCATCGCCATCAGCACATACTCGGCATCATCACACCTGTACTCTTCGATAAGACCGCCGTAATCCCTATCAAACACTTCACCGAATTCGGTCGATATTTCTGGTATCACAGCCTTAGCCACTTCCAGTGCTCTGTGATTCTGATACCGGAACTCGGTGTAGTAATTCGGATCGGCAAACATGCCGAAAGACTTTGGATCGTGAACGTTTAGGAAATCCGTAGGCCGGTAAGTTGGCAAAAAATCATCGACAAGATCCTGTTCGAGGAGTTCGACCGGTTCATAGGTGTGAGTGAGCGTGTAGCCGTCCATACAGACCATCACTGGAACTTGGATTCGGCTGTCTTCCGCAATTCTATAGGCCTGAATCGTCAAGTCGCTCGCTTCCGTGTTATCTTCCGCATAGAGTTGAATCCAGCCAGAATCGCGCTCTGAAATGGAATCTTGATGGTCGTTCCATATGCTAAGGGGCGCGGAGAGTGCTCTGTTTGCTACTGTCATAACAATCGGCAATCGCATGCCTGCCGCGTTAAAGAGCACTTCGTGCATCAGAGCTAGGCCTTGCGAGGTTGTTGCGGTATACGTACGCGCACCAGTAGCGCTCGCGCCGATGCATACTGACAATGCGGAATGTTCGGACTCTACTTTCACGTATTGCGCATCGAGGTCCCCATCTGCTATCAACTGCGAGATATCTTCGACAATGTGCGTCTGTGGGGTTATAGGATAAGCGGACACGACGTTTGGTCTCGCCGCTTTTACTGCAAGTGCGACCGCGTGAGAGCCTTCCATTATCTCCCTCATGCTACTTCTCCTCCAGTTTCATCTTGATACCTTGGATCGGGCATTCGTTAGCGCATATTCCGCACCCTTTACAATACGTCGGATCTAGTTCATATTGGATGTGGGCCTTTTTGACGGCGGCCTTCTTAATCTTGCCCGCCTTTTCGAGCTCTTCTGCTCTCTTTCGCGCCTCATCGGCTTCTTTTCCGCTTAACGTTCGCTCGATGATGGCAGCGTCAGGACAGTTCTCGAGGCATTTGCCACAGCGGGTGCATTGCTCCATGTCGAACTCGGGATAAAAAATCCTCCAGTCGCCAGTTTCTGTGACTTCTGAGGTTCCAGGCTTTCCAATTGCTGCCGTTGGGATCTTTTCGTATCTTTCACGTGCCTCTTCCTTCTTTCGAGCTCTTGTCTTTTTGCGGGGCTTTCGCTCGGTTGCAGCCATAAGCTGGTAGGCCTTTTCTGCCGCTTGCACATTCACTTCGCCGATTTTCCCAGGGAATCGGGCTAGAACCGATTGTGTGATCGATTCGATACTGATCTCGCCTGTCGCACCTGCAAATGCACCCAGCAGAGTTGTGTTAACGATGGGCCGACCGATAATCTCTAAGGCTATTCCGGTAGCGTCTATCGTCCTAACATCTATTCCTGCGTCGAGTCCTACGTCTTCAGCCGATTTTTCGGAGTTTACGATTACGATGCCGTCAGGCTTCAGTCCGGCGGTAACGTCAACTGCCGAGACTAGCGTTGCGTCTTGTACGATGACATAATCAGGCTCATAGATCTGGCTTCTTAGACGAATTTTCTTATCACTCAGGCGTGTAAATGCAGTAACTGGTGCACCGCGCCTCTCAACGCCAAAAAAAGGGAATGCTTGGCTATACTTTCCGTCTTCGAATGCTGCAACAGCGAGTAGTTCGGCAGCGGTGACAGAGCCCTGCCCGCCTCTGCCGTGTATGCGTATCTCTTTCACTTAACGGCCTCCGCTGCTCATCATTAATCGTTCAATCTATTTTAATCCTTTCGAACCATTATTTGGTCCCAAACGCACGTTTTTGGAGATTCTGCGCCGAAAGGCGGCAATCTGGCGCGTCGAAGTTGGGTCGGGTCACTGTGGTAGGTTGGCAGTGCGGCAGCTCCGTCGGGGCGTATGCAACCTCTATATTGTCAGAAATCGACCGGGATACCCATAATGTCGATAGCGCCTTCCCACACATCTTTAGCGATAGCGGCGCATCCTGTCGCTGCACTCCACGGTTCAAGAACGATAGAAGAGGCGCTCAAGTGCGCATCCAATAGTTCTTTCACTTTAGCGGCTGCAGACCCTGCCAAAAATATTGATCCCTGGGCTGAATAGTCTCGTAGTAGGACTTGTAGTGCGTTGATCTCCATGGCCGCGTATAGTGCCAGCGTTGCTATCATATCGTGATCGCCAAGATCGCGTTTCAAGAGGCCGCCGCGAGAAAAAGCCTCGTTGGCAGTCATCAGTCCGCTATCTACGTCCCGTATTGCTTGAAGATCTAAGGGGCCCTGCGTCACTCCAGGTGCAAATATCGCGGCATCAATTGCCCCTAAGATGCGTGATTCTGCGACTGCGAGAGATACGGTGTTGGAGCTTACGTCGCATAAGATGAAGTCTTGCTTTTTGTGATACTTAGAGACATAGTAGGCTAGCCCGACCTTTTCTGGCGAAGCTCCGTGGGAAAAGAACTTCATTCGAAAATCTACGTTTGATTCGTCGTGGATTCCTGGTAACACGATCGCAGGCGTATTTGACTTGCAAATTGCATCATAGACAGCTGTGCCTCCTCCGATGTAACGTCCAGCTCCGCCAACCGCCTTGAGGCCTCTATTGTGTACTTTTCTGGCGTCGGTAATCTTCGTAATACCATCGCCCATGGAGTATGTGAGCCCAATGAGCTTGACGAATTCAAATTTGAGGTTTAGCCCCTCCTCTATATCGTGAACAACAGAAGACTCAGCGATATTTTCTCGGGGAAGCTCAAGCTTTCGTTTATCTAAAGTAGCGAAGCGAACAGCTTGTGTTCCGTGGTCAACGCCTATGAACATGTTCTTGGGCAGAGTCAGATAAGAAAAAGCCTCAGGCGGAATTTGAATCCGCGACCTCGTCCTCTTTGTGTTCGATTCGCGAGCCTTACCAAGGACGCGCTATACCAGGCTTAGCCACTGAGGCATAAGAATTTATCTTTATATACCAGGTTACTCTATAAATATTTTAAGCCGCAGTATATCGTCGCTGAGCAGAGTAAAAGGCGAAAAAGCAAACTTTTAGGCTCGGTCGTCGGTGACAGGAATTGGTGTGCGATTGCAAATTTGCACTAACGTGCCGGGGGCTTTGGGTGAGGAACGATAATACGCTCATCGATAAGGTGTCAAGGAAAGAGCTAGGGCTCCATCAAATAGATCTTCCTGCGTCAGAGGCTGTTGAAATCAGACGTAAAGCCGTCGAGAAGTTGACAGGAGCTACATTAGATGCACTCGGCGCGTATGTTATAGATGCCGATTCCTCCTCGAAACGTAACATCGAAAACATGATCGGAGCGGTGCAAGTGCCAGTCGGCATTGCTGGCCCTCTGGCAGTGCGGGGAGAATATGCGAACGGAGAGTTCTATATTCCCCTAGCTACGACCGAAGGAGCTCTAGTCGCCTCTGTAAATAGGGGTTGCAAGGCAATTACTTCTGCCGGGGGGGCCCGAGTCCGGATTTTCAACGACGAAATGACCCGCGCTCCGGTTTTTGAGGTGACCGATGTTGCCCAAGCGCAGCGCGTTGTTGAATGGGTCAAGGAGCCAGAGAACTTTACTAAGCTTAAGAAAGCAACGAGGGAGACCACGAAACACGGGGAACTCGTACGAATAGACCCGTATGTTGTTGCGGACAACGTTTTCTTACGGTGTTCGTTTGACACTAAAGACGCACTCGGGATGAACATGGTCACCATTGCTACTGACAGACTTGCCGACATCATCGTTGATGAGCTCGACGTACGGCTGGTCGCCGTTTCTGGCAATATGTGTGTAGACAAGAAACCCGCTGCGATCAACTTGATCGAAGGCAGAGGCAAAAACGTAGTTGCCGAAACCTCTATCCCTCGAAGCATTATTCAAGATGGACTGAAGACGACGCCGGAAAGCATGGCAGATGTTCATTATCGAAAGAATATGCTTGGATCTGCCAAAGCGGGATCCCTAGGCTTCAACGCACAGGCAGCAAACGTCATAGCGGCCATGTTTATTGCAACTGGTCAGGACCCAGCTCATGTTGTCGACGCGTCGACGGCAATTACTAGCCTTTCTGTGCGGGGAGACGAATTGTATGCATCCGTAAGCACGCCCTCTCTGCCAGTTGGCACGGTAGGCGGGGGGACCTCGATCAAAACGCAGCACGAGTGTTTGTCGATAATGGACGTGGCAGGCGGAGGGAAGCCCCCAGGAGCTCATGCTAAGAAATTTGCTGAAATCGTCTGCTGTGCCGTGCTTGCGGGAGAGCTTTCTCTTATAGCAGCTCTCGCTGCACGACATCTTGCGAGAGCACACGCGACGCTTGGGCGGTGACAGTACAGCCTTATGCTGCGTGCGCGATAACATCAGATTACGCACGTCAAGTTATCTTCGTTGCACAGACCACGAGCTCGCGAATCACGGCGCGTTTGTTTGCGGGCTATCATCTGCGCATCTAAGCGCATTTTCAAAAAAAGGCATTAAAGCAAGCAACTGCCGATCGTTGAACACCTCATGCCGGAATAAATTTCGTCCCGTAGTAGATCACGCCGTCTGGTCCTTCCTCTCCGAGCTTTCTAAAAACCGACTTAACGCGCATTCCGATCTTGACTTCAGACGGATCGCAAACGATCTGCGCCGTAAGCTTTGGCCCCTCGTCGAGTTCTACAATTGCCAGAACGTATGGCGTCATCTTGCTGAAACCTTCAGGAGCTGAATATATGGTGGTGTGGGTTACAATTTTTCCGCTTCCTTCAAACTGGTGTTCGCGAATCACGCCCTTGCGTCTGCAAGGGGGGCACACGGTCCGCGGGGGGAAGTAATAGGTATTACAGTTCTCACATTTTGTGCCGATGAGGTTATACCGGTTTGGTATTTCTCTCGAAAAACGCGGGACGGTCATCGAGTCACCTCGCTAGGATATGCACAACGACGGTGCCACCCGTTCCGCCGACATTGTGGGTCAAGCCGACTTCAGCCCCCTCAACCTGCCTTTTTCCAGCATCGCCTCTCAGCTGCTCGACGATCTCGACTGCTTGCTTTATTCCCGTTGCCCCTACTGGGTGCCCGCATGCCTTCAGCCCTCCGCTTGTGTTTATCGGGATTTTGCCACCGATTGCGGTCTCGCCTGCAAGCGTCGCGGGCCCTCCTCGGCCTTTTTCAAAGAAAGCAAGATCTTCAATCGCCATTATCTCAGCGATTGTAAAGCAGTCATGCACCTCAGCGACGTCGATGTTTGACCGTTGTAGCCTCGCGGTTTTGAAGGCTCGATCTGCGGCCACTGTGGTCGCGTCGATGCTCGTTATGCTTCGTCGGTCATGCAAAGAGATCGTATCGCTGGCTTGGGCAGCGGCTTTGACGTAGATCGGAGTATCTGTGAATTCTCGCGCCCTTTCGGCAGGAACCAAAATAACTGCAGCCGCCCCATCCGTTATTGGACTGCAATCAAAAAGTCGAAGAGGATCTGCGACGAGGGGTGAGCTGATAACCGAGTCAATTGTGATTCTATTCCGGAACTGTGCTTTGGGATTCATTGAACCGTGGTAGTGATTCTTAACGGCAACTTGGGCGAGCTGCTCACGCGTGGTGCCAAACTCATTCATATGTGCTCGGGCCATCATGGCGTAGAGTCCCGGAAATGTGGCGCCAACTGCAGCCTCCCATTCCCGGTCAGCGGCAGCAGCGAGCGCGTCCATCGCCTTCTCTGGGCCAACGTCTGTCATCTTTTCGATGCCTGCGGAGATGACAATGTCGTGGTAATCAGAAGCGACCGCAATGATGCCACTTCGCAGCGCGAGGCCACCTGAGGCGCACGCGGCTTCCACTCGGGTGCTTGGCACGCTGTTGGAAATGAGGCCGGAGTAATCGGCGATAAGCGCTCCGACGTGCTCTTGCTCGATGAATATTCCTGAGCTCATGTTCCCCCCGTAAAGTGCTTCCACTTGTGCTCCGCTCATCCCAGCATCCTCAAGGGCCATCAAGCCCGCTTCGATGAAAAGGTCGCGGAAGCTTTTGTGCCACATCTCACCGAACTTTGTGCATCCTATACCAACGATAGCTACTTCTCTCATTGTGAATCGCCGTCTTGCAGCGTTTGCCCCTCCTTAGAGTACAATCTTGTTTTTATGTTTGGCGTAAATTGCATAATCTAGATAAATCGGTGCAGCAAGCAGTTCAGCAACAGTTGGGGCCTGACTTTGTATCTTGCTGATCTCTTCTGTCACACGAAATGTGAACGAATCGCTGCCTGCGCCTGATCCAAACGAGGTCATAAAGATGCGGCTGCCCGGTTCCGCAACATCTAGCACCGATGCTAGTCCTATAAGTGATGACCCGGAGTACGCATTGCCTAGTTTTTCGACCACAAGACCTTGTTTAACCTGTTGCTGTGAAAAACCAAGTGTGGAAGCAACTTTGCGCGGAAATTTGCCATTCGGTTGATGAAATACGGCGAAGTCGAAGTCTTCAGGCTTGCTGTGCGTCTTATGAAGCAATCCTCGCGCCCCAGCTAAGACGTGTTTGAAATATCCTGGTTCTCCTGTGAATCTCCCGCCATGCTTCGGGTATTGCTCGCCCTGCCGCCTCCAAAAGTCGAAGGTATCAGTCGTGAATGAATATGTGTCCTCAATTTCAGCGATGACGTCGTTCTTTCCAACGACGTAAGCCGCGCCGCCTGCTGCTGCAGTGTATTCTAGAGCATCTGCGGGAGCTCCCTGTGCAGTGTCAGCACCGATCGCCATACCATATTTGATGTAGTCAGCCGCGACGAGTCCTAGGCACGACTGCAAAGCAGCAGTCCCCGCCTTGCACGCAAACTCATAGTCAGCGGCCATGAGCTCCGGTGTTGCCCGGACCGCTTCAGCAACAATCGTCGCCGTCGGCTTGACCGCATAAGGATGAGATTCGCTGCCGACGTATATAGCTCCAATATCGGCTCCCGCTAAGCCAGATCGCTGAAGGGCGGAGCGAGCAGCTTCGACTGCGATCGTAGCGGTGTCTTCATCTCGGTCTGGAACTGATTTTTCAAAAACACGCAGTCCTTTTTTGATGTCATTGGGATTATCTCCCCACACTCGTGCAATTTCTTCTACTCTGATCCTGTATCGGGGTATATACACGCCGTACGTTGTAATCCCAATAGACACGTTATTTGCTCCTAACCAGATGGTTCTTGATCCGCTGAATTTGCAAAATATGTTGCGCGCGGAATGCTCAATCTAAATCGCAAGCACCGTCGATTGAACATAAAAAGTCATCAGCATTCTCTAAAATCATACTTACACTACTATGTACTGCGCGCGCTATTTATTAGCTTTTGTAGGGGTAGTCATCTTTAAATCAGTGGGGTTTAACTAGTGGGGCCACCGAGATTTGAACTCGGGTCTGAGGACCCCCAGTCCCCAAGGATATCCAGGCTACCCTATGGCCCCTTCATATTGAGTATGCTCTAACCCTATATTACTTCTATTCAATGCGACTTGTTATCGCTTAGCTTTCCTAACTGCAACGCTCTGCTTTTCACACAGCTCTATGGATTCAAGCTCTGTCGATCTTGGGCTCGGCGTCAATAGACATTCGAGGTGCAAAAAAGCAAACTCGCAGAATCCATACGCTACTGTAGCTTGATACTTTGCACTGGCGTGCTGAGCAAAAATTCACCGTGCTCGATCTTCTTTTTGAGCTCTCGCGTCAGTTTGTCTGCATTTGATCGATCTGATTGCCTAAGTGTGACTGGAATTTGTAGCCCATTTAGATCAATAGAGCCCAGATCACCTTTTAGAGCGCCATACGGACAAGATGATAAGCAAGCGCCGCACCCGAAGCATTCTTTGCGATCAATTCCTTTGTTCGGCGTGAATGCCGCGGTTGGACAATTCTCAGCGACTTGACATTCTTCACAACTTACGCACTCGTTGTTTGAGAAACGTATCCGGCCATATTCGCGCTGCCAAACGTCACTATATCGTGCATAACCAAGTGACGTGCGCCCATTCACGTCAACAATTGGCAGGGGGATCCGATCATCTGTCCGGCTTACGTTCTCAAGTATAGACGTATTAAGAATCGGAATAGGGATCGCCCACGAACAGAACACGTCAGGCCCTGCGGACGTGTTAAAGCCACCCACATATCTAGGGTTCATGCCCTTCAGAGGTGCATATCCTGAAAGGTTCGGCATCTGGGGGGTACTTCGTGTTCCCGTCCCTGTCACGAAACCAACGGCACCGTTGAACAGGGCTTTTGTGCCGACTCCGATAGTTTCGAGCTGGGGGTCTTTCTCCACAGGATTTAGCTCTCCACATCCAGAGAAGCTAGCTTCCTTATACGGTCCTTCGAGACACGTAACAGAAAAAATGGACTTGACGCAAGTGTCGTTGGGGTTAACAAACGCATTATAGTTCTTAAATACGTTGCGAGTAGCTGAGAGCCTCGCAAATTGCATGTCTTCAAGGCTAGTCTGCCCTTGTATATGGAGCCCCGTACTTGTTAATACGTCAAAGTCGATATCGTTCCCCCTCACAATATCGCGAAAAAGATGGCCGCCGCCGTATTTAGTGTCGCTCCGGCTAACGGCCGTACCGTAAACCATCAAATCAAGCAATCCAAGCCGTTCGTTGGGACACGGACCAACGGTGGCTTGAACATCATTGAGCCACGCCATTTTGGCCGTTTCGAAGACATTTGGAGCCGTGGCGCGGAAAGACAAGGTTGCGTAAGTTCCGCTCATGATGCCCTTCGTGCCACAGGTAACGACGTCTACTTCAGTGACGTCTTCGTGAGCCCGCACCATGTTACAAAACTCAGAAGCAGTACAAACGGTGATCTCTCCTGCTGTTATCTTGGCGTTTATTTCTTCTATACTTCTTAGAGGCACTTTTGACTTTGCCATAAAATTTTATAGCGTCGGCTTACGGCGCTGCGAGCTCCTCTTGCATCTCTCCAGTTTCTTTGATCTTGTCATCAAACTGCATAAGACGCTTGTGTAAGCCAACGAAGTGCGGGATATAAACGCGGTAAATCTTTAGTCGCGCGGGATCAATCCCACGCTGTACAACTTTCTTACTCAAATCGTTGAGCCGCGCTTCGACGCTTTCGAAGTTTTCACCGCAACTCTCGGCTTCGAACCCTTGTCCGATAAAAACGCCATCAGCGCCCAATTGGAACGCCAGCTCTATGTGTTGAGGCGCGAGTCGCAACACCGATGGCACACTTATGATTCGAATAGAAGGGGGGTACCGGAGCCGTGCTGCGCCAATATTGTCAGCTGCTGCGTACCCAATTCTTGTGTCTAGGAACGCTATGTTCCTTATCTCTTTTTCGCGCTTACCTGCAAGGACCCCGCGTATGGAAGCTTCAAGTTGAGCTTCCGTACACCCGTGCAAATCAAGGGCCGCAGTAGGGCAGACGTGTACGCACGCGCCGCCACCGGTGCAGAGCATCGGATCGACCGTCGCTCTGCGATCAACCATCTTTATGGCATTGTTCTTGCACTGCCGTACACACATACCGCAACCATTGCAGCTATCCTTAACGAAGGCAGAAAGCGGTTCTATTGATACGTAGTCCTGACCAACAAGCGATAGCGCTTCGAGAGCGGCTGCATCTGCTTGTAAAACGCTGTAGGTGATGTCTTTGGGACCTTGGGCGGTGCCGCATACATAGATCCCTTTAGTGTTTGTACTGGCGCCTTCGAGTTTTGGGTGTTTTTCCTTCACGAAAAAGTCATCACTTAGTTCGATGCCGAGTCTCTCTCCAACTTGAACTGTCCCCTGAGAAGGCTTAATACCCGTCGAAAGGACCACCAAGTCCGCATCGAGTTCGAGGCATTGTCCACGCAACGTATCTTCAGCGCTTACGTACAATTTGCCCCCTTTATGCTTCACGTCACTCGCACGTCCGCGGATAAATTTTACACCTTTCTCTTGCACGTGCCTATAGTAGTTTTCATAGATTCCCGGAGCTCGAATGTCTGTATAAAGCACTGTTATGTCAGTTCCTGGAAAATAGTCAGTGATGTAGTTAGCGTGTTTAAGGGCGACCATACAACAAACGGACGAGCAATAAGGCAATCCGTGCGGCTTTTCGTCCCTCGACCCGACGCATTGTATCATCACTATTCGCTTTGGCGTTTTGCCGTCTGAAGGTCTTAAGAGTTCACCGTTTGTGGGCCCATTTACGCCAATTATCCGAGCAAGCTCTAACTGAGTAACAACGTCTTTAAAACGACCATAGCCATATTCAGGCCGCAAACTTGGATCGAACTCATCATGGCCCGTTGCTACGACGATCGCACCGACTTCTATTTTCCTAAGAGAAGGTTTGGCTTCGAGCTCAATTGCGTCGGACTTGCACACCTTGATGCATTTACCACATTTGACGCAGTGCTCTGCATCTATCGTATACCTATCAGGTACGGCCTGTGGAAAAGGTTTATAGATAGCCTTTCTTTTTCGTGTGTTGGCGTTCCACCAATCTGGCACTTCGATTGGACAAACGGTCGCACACTCCCCGCAGCTTGTACATCGGTCACTAACGCTTTGTGGTTTGATTTTGACGTCGACGTTGAAGTGACCAGCAGTTCCGTTTATGTTGGCAATTTCAGCGTCAGTTATGAGCTCGATTTTGTGATTCTTGTAAACATCGTTCATTAACGGGCTGAGTGAGCACATCGCACACTCTTCCACCATCTTGTGTGGTGAGAATACTTTTCCGATTCTTACCGTGTTGCCTCCAATCGAGGGCTCCTTTTCAACCAGATACGTTTTTACGCCGTTTTCTGCCAAGGCGAGCGCTGCGGTGATTCCTGCGATGCCACCGCCTACAACGAGAGTGGCGTTGGTAACGTCAACACGAAACTCGGAAAGGGATTCCGCGTGCTCGAGCCGTTGTAGAGAAGCATTGATGAGGTCGCGCGCTTTCTCGGTAGCGCTCTTTCTGTCATCGGTGACCCACGAACATTGTTCCCTAATATTTGTGATCTCAAGAAGATACGGATTAAGGCCTGTATCGCGCATACAGCCCCTGAAGGTCTGGCCGTGATTGTTGGGCGAACAAGCAGCGATCACAACGCCATCGAGGTTGTGTTTGCGAATGGATTTCTTGATCTTCTGCTGGCCTTGTAGCGAACAAAGGTGTTGATCAGAGTCTACAATGTTGGTGCGTTTGAAATCCTTATCTAACCTGTCAATATCGATTGCGTTTGAAATGTTTCCATCGCATCGACACAAGAAGACTCCGAATTTCGACACTTCAAACGGCCTCCATCTTTTCAATAAGTGGAGCTACATCGATCGTCGCAAATTGAAGGCATGCGTCTCTTGATTTATCGGCTCCGAGTAATAATGCGACGAGTTGTGATACGTTTAACACAGGTACGACGCGATTCAATCGTTCTTCGAACTGGCGCTGAAATCTATCGAGAATTAACTGGCAGCCAGCACACATTGTCACGATAAGGTCGGGCTCTTCAGCGAGTACGCTCTCGAGCTTTCTAAAGCTTGTTGCTTCTGTATACTCGTCTACGTCGATAAGGTGCGAAAAACCAAGACCACAGCAAGAAGATCGTTCAGAGTAATCGACGAGTGTCGCTGAGAAAGCCGCACATATTTCATCAAGCAAAGTCGGATATTCCCACAACCCGCCAGTTACCTCGTCGTAAAATACTTTCGTATAATGGCAGCCGTGATGCGTTGCTATGTTAACCTTAGAAAGGGAGAATTTCGCGCGCTCTGCGAGGATTTCTTTCAGACTATAAAGCACCTCTGCAGCATGATAGACCGTTACGCCTCCTTTGTACTCGTAGTTCACTGCTTTCAACACGTCGTTGATCGCTGCCCGCGTTTTGTTGTCGCTAAGCTCACCTATGCACTCCTTTAGATTCGCATATGAGGTGGGGCACGTGCAGACGACATTGGTGTACCCTGAATTGTATGCAAGCGCGAGATTTCTGGCATTAAGACTGAGATTGGCCTCAGGAGGAACCACCCCGCAGTGTCCTGCAAATCCGGTGCACGACGATTGGTTCGGATCATCGAAGTAGTCAACGTTCAAAGAATTCAGTATGAAGCGGAACGACCGTTCTATGCCTGGGTAGAAAGTCCCTGCGACACAACTCTTGAACAAGTACAAGCGTTGAGGCAGCCTGGAGGACGTTAAAACTAGCGGATCAGTGGTCGTTGAAAGCCCCCCCTCTGTTACTGGTTAATTTTAAGATGGTCCTAATCTCGTTGAGCGCTTTAGTCGGGACTGGTATGTCTCGAGCGTTTAGAGGAGGCAGTCCCAGCTCAGCTCTCAGCGTTGTGAGCTTATGATGATCGACCAGTTTGCTCAACAAGCCAAGGTCGTGCTCGAACAATTCGGGTGAAACGGTCACACCGTTACGTTCTAACGATTGAAACAGCAAAGAAGCTTTTTTGTAGATCTCATCCGGTGCGTACCCTTCTTTGAACGCTTTGTTTCTCGCGTTGAGTATGATGGAAGCCGGACTGTTATTTCGAGGACACCGAGAATTGCACGTATAACACTGACCGCAAAGCCAGATAAGGGGGTCTTTCGCAAGTTCCTCTGCTGAGCACTCTTGCGCACGTCGAACAATTTCACGAGGGCTGTAGTCCTCGAATACTTTTGCAGCGGGGCATCCCGCGGTACATCGCCCACATTGTAGGCACTTAATCAGATTTTCCTTTTTGTACAAAAACTCAAAAGTGGGTGATTCAGGACTGAAAACTTCTTTTTCTGATTCTTTTTCTTGACTCACGACAATCAAATTATTTTTTATTAATAATTCTATATATAATTATGCAAAAATAGAAAAAAATTGCCCATATATACCAAATAATAGCCATTTTTTGTACAATGCTACAACAACGAGGTAAACTTAAATAAAAATAAAAGCTAAAATGTATTTGTGGACATAAATAACTCGGCGCCGAAACATTATAAAATTATCTGCTTAGGCTGTCACGCTGACGTTTCTGGCGCGGGTTACGCCTTGCGTTGCGGTTGCGATCAGGCGCTTTTGCGCACGGTTTACCAGGACCGTCGATTGGCAGTTACTGCGGAAGAAAGTATGTGGCGGTTTTCTGCGTGGCTGCCAACGGTAGACAAATTGCCAACTCGCGGCCGGTCTGTTACATATAAAAGCGAGGCGTTTGCGCGAGAGCTAGGACTGAGCAACCTGTTCATCAGTTTCAACGGATACTGGCCTGAAAACAACGCGTTCTTGGAGACGTGCAGCTTTAAAGAGCTCGAGTCGCCACCGACTGTGCAACGAGCCGTCGAAAGCAAGGTGAAAACGCTGGTCGTCTCTTCAGTTGGCAACACAGCACGCGCTTTTGCGCACACAGTGTCCACGACTGTTACTGATCTTAAGCTGGTTCTCGTCGGGTTGGAAAGAGCCGTAGGAAAGTTGTGGCTCCCCGAGCCGCCTTCTGAGAATATTATCCTGGTGGTGCTTCAACGGGGAAATGATTATTCAGACGCCATTGCCCTTGGCGACAGGCTCGCAGCGTTACCCGGACTTACGACAGAAGGCGGAGCTATGAACGTCGCGCGGCGTGACGGCCTGGGCACGGTAATGCTTGAGGCTGCCGTTACCATTGGCAGAGCGCCTGATCATTATTTTCAGGCAGTTGGCAGTGGGGCTGGTGGAATTGCGGCTTGGGAGGCCTCTTTGCGTCTAAAACACGACGGTCGGTTTTTGAAGGGCCCGCTTCCGAAATTGCATTTG
The DNA here is from genome assembly GCA_963805115.1 of Methanobacteriota archaeon. Lineage (GTDB taxonomy): Archaea > Halobacteriota > Bog-38 > Methanoflorentales > Methanoflorentaceae > Methanoflorens. The sequence continues at coordinate 1,628 of CAWDSY010000011.1, read as the reverse complement.
TCTCAGAACTTGCCGTTTGTGCCGATGGTCAGCGCGTGGAACGCAAATAGAAGGACTATCGACCCGTCGATCGACATGCCCGACGCTAAGAAATCTATCGAAAAGATTGATGCTGACGTGTTGTCGAACAGAAATCCCGCATATTCAGTCAAAGGCGGGGTGTTTGACGCGCTGAAAAGCGCGAATGGTCAGATGTATGCGGTGTCAAATAGTGAAGCGCGGCGCGCTGCACGTCTGTTTGAAGATCTTGAAGGCATAGATATCGTGCCTGCGGCAGCGGTTGCCACAGCGTCGTTGATACAAGCGGTCGCGCTCGGAGACATTGATGACTCTGATGTGGTGCTTCTCAATGTGACGGGTGGCGGCGTGCAAAGGTTTAAAGAAGACAAAGCGTGCTACCAGATAAAGCCCGATATTTGCGTTGCCACGCCAGATTCGGACCTTGACGAACTGCAAGAAGTGCTGGTATAAGGGGGTACGGCATTGACTCCGGAAGAAGAAACCGTTGAGCTCTTCGCACAAAACCACATTGACCTTGTAGCCACGTTGCCGTGCGATAGGTTGAAAAACCTCCTGCCCCTCATAGGCAAGCGCTTTTTTGAGGTTCCGCTTACGAGGGAGGAAGACGGTATCGGAATCTGCGCCGGCGCGTTCCTAGCAGGAGCGAAACCTTTAATGCTGATTCAAAGCACCGGCGTCGGCAACTTGCTGAACGCCTTATCGTCGCTCAATTTTACGTATGAACTTCCACTGCCGATTGTTGCAAGCTGGCGGGGAGTCTATCAGGAGAGCATACCCGCCCAGGTTTATTGGGGGACGCACATTAAAGCGGTCCTAAACGCGCTAGATGTAACGACCTATGAGGTTCACACCGTAGAGGACCTGCCGGTCATCGGTCAGGCTATACAGGAGTCGTTTAGCACAAGTTTGCCGGTAGTTGTGCTTATCTCTCCGGAGTTGTGGCAATGCACGCCTTCAGGCGCCTTCCAACAACCGGGAGATGAGAGGGCAGACCTCCTGGGAGAATCCGGAAAAGAAAGATCGAAATCTGCTGCTTTGTCGTTAGAAGCCCAGGTTGAATGTCCGGTGATGACTCGCTACGAAGCGATCGAAGCAGCCGTTCCTTACCTTCGAGGCCGGACGGTGGTCTGCAATCTAGGTGTGCCGTGCAAGGAGCTGTACGCCCTTTGCGATCAGCCGAGCAACTTTTATATGCTTGGAAGTATGGGTTTAGCTTCTTCGATCGGACTTGGCATCTCTCTTTTTAACAAAAACGAAGTCGTCGTGCTTGATGGAGACGGAAGCCTCTTGATGAATCCAAATGTTCTGTGTAGTATTGCTCAACAGGCTCGAGACAACCTCACGGTTGTAGCTCTTGACAACGCGACGTACGGCTCTACTGGAGATCAGTGTACGGCGAGTCAACAGCTTGACCTGGAGCTTCTTGCGCGGGGTTTTGGGATAGAGCACACAAGCAAGGCATACACGGCAGAGGATTTGCTCACAGCATTGCAGCTCCCGGTAGGTCCTAAGTTTATTCACGTCGTTATAAAGTCGGGGAATGCTAACGTTCCGGACCTACCTTGTTCGGCAACTGAGATCAAGAGACGTTTTATGGCACATTTGCA
>CAWDSY010000010.1:0-116688 GCA_963805115.1 Methanobacteriota archaeon | reverse complement strand
GCACTCGTTGTCACGCGGAGGCGCACGATTGCAATTCAGCGGCTAGCGATCGCCGGCATGCTTGCCGCAGTTTCCTTCGCAGTCTTCCAGATCAACATTCCGTCGCACCAGGGGGTTCACAGAACCTCACGCCGCTGATAAGCACCTCAGCCGGACTGGGTATCGGATTGCTTGTCATCTTCATCGTTAAGCTCTTGAGCGCAGCCGTTGGTCACGGCGGGTGGGGCGTAGTCGGAGCGGACACGATCGTGAACTTGAGCGAGATCACGGTCGTATTCTACGTCTTCAGAATGACAAAAGGCCGACTTCAGCTGTTCACCAGGGGTGCCATCGCTGCCATAGCCGGGTTGTTGGTCGGAAACGTCGTTTTTCGCATTGTCATACTGGTTTCAGGCAGACAAGGAACTGAGCTACAGGGCGTCGCACTACTCACTTACCTGATACAGATCCAGACACTAAACATGATCGTCGCAGTCGCCGAGGCCTGTTGTAACGGGCTTTGTTGTTGATTATTTGAGCAGGATTCGGCCCGACCTCATCGGGGAGTAATTGCAGTGACGTCGCAGCCATCCGCCAAGACCGCGAGGGCATCAGCAAGCGGCGTGCTGCGTTCTAAGTTCTCGACGCAGGCCACTGTCACCGATTATTTCTTCCCGATCACCACAGCCGTTCCATATGCCAAGATCTCCTGCATATAGTCGGAAATCTCCGACGAATCAAAGTAGGCGCTTATTATGGCATTGGCACCGACTGCTTTCGCGTGCTCCACGAGTCGGTATAGCGCCTCATCTCTGGCGTGCTGCATCATCTCGACGTACTCGCGAATCTCTCCTCCTGCGAGAGACCGCAATCCTGCTGTAATATTTCTTCCAAGCCCTCTGCTCCGCACCGTAAGGCCGTAGATGAATCCTCGTGTTTCTGTGATAGTGTATCCTGGGATCCAATTTGAACTTACCACCAGAATCCCGTCTATGGCAATGGGGGAGCCTGGCATCGGTGACCCCGCACTTGCACCAGCTGCTGGGGCGTTCTTATTTACGGGGGTTCCACACTGAACGCAGAACTGCGCGTTAAGTGGTAGCTGGGCACCACACGTTTGACAAGACTCTTCCTCACTCATAAAGGCCTCCTTTCCGTCGTCAATTCACGCAAATTGCTTTGCAACAGTGATCACGGACCGTCAAGACTTAAGTCTTTTCAACCGTGACCTGTGTTAAGGTGCCTCAGTTCGAACGCTACCTGTATACATTGGTCGGGTGGCAGCCCCACGTCCAAACTGTGAGGTCCTGAGACTGACAGAAAAGAGCGCTGCTCTCGAAGAGTTAAAATAGGTAGCCACTATCACAATGCATTGTGAAGCCCGTTTCGCAGAATCGGCTTGGCGTAACGAAACGCAGCTCCGATGTGGTGCGCGCTGGAGGTGTTTCAAGGTAAGTTCGGCGCAAGCTGTGGATGCCGAAATGCGATCTCGTGCTACGAGGACTTCAAAATGACATCGCTTTCGAACAAACCGCTTCTAATCACGTGCGGCCTGCCTTACGCGAACGGGCCGTGCCATATCGGTCACCTCAGGACGTACATCCCGGCGGACATTTACGTTCGGTGCCTTAGGAAGCTCCAGCAGGACCCGCTCTTCGTGTGCGGTTCGGACACGCACGGAACTCCCATCGTGATTAACGCTGAACAGCAAGGAACGACGCCAGCCAAGCTTGCCGCGTATTATCACCGCTACTGGGAGGACACGTTTAAGGCTCTGTCAGTCGACTTTAGCCATTATGGGAATACCGATGCTCCCACAAATCACTTCAGAACGCAGGAAATCGTTAAATCGCTCCAAGCAAACGGCTGCATATACCCGCTTGTCATACGATTGGCGTACTGTCCCCAATGCGATCGTTTTCTACCGGATCGCTACGTCGAGGGGGCGTGCTTTTTTTGCGGCATGCCGGCGCGCGGGGACGAGTGCGATCAAGGGTGTGGCCGCCATCTCGAACCGGGGGAAATTGTCGATCCGACGTGTAAAACGTGTGGGGCCAGTGCCGGATATCGGGAAGAGCAGCATTACTTCTTCAAGCTCTCCGCGTTCAAGGACTTCTTGTTAGCGTACCTCGAATCACTCGGAGGTACGGCCAACGCCCGCAACTATGCGCGCGAATGGGTCAGCAACGAACTGAAAGACTGGTGCATAACGCGAAATCTGGCGTGGGGCGTCTCATTTCCCGGAACGGATCTGGTGGTCTACGTATGGGTTGACGCTCCGATAGGGTACATCTCATTTACTGAGGAAGCGACAAGCGCCTGGGAAGACTACTGGAAGAGCGATGCGAACATAATTCACTTCATCGGCACTGACATCATCTACCATCACGCCATCTTCTGGCCGGCGCTGTTAAAAGGAGCGAGCTACACCTTGCCGGCGGCCATCGTCGCGTCGGGAATGGTTAAAGTCGACGACAAGACGTTCTCAAAAAGTCGCGGGTATGTGGTTTGGGTAGATGAAGATTACCTCGACCACGGGTTTCATCCCGATCTGCTTCGCTTTTACCTCGCCAGCTATACGTCACACACAAAGGAGCTGAATTTCTCGTGGCAACTCTTTGGAGAGAAGGTCAACCGTGAACTCGTTGGGTCGCTGGGGAACTTTATCTATCGCACCCTACACTTCGCGTACAAAAACTTCGGGCGCGTACCTGAAGGTCCTGTCGATTCTGCGATAATGGAGCGCGTAGCTGAGACGCTCAAGAAGATGGTGAGCGCACTGGAGGAATATGAGTTTAAGAAGGTCGTCGACGCGGCGATGTCGCTCTCAGACTTCGGCAACGCGTATTTCCAGTCAAAAGAGCTCTGGAATCTAGTGAAATCCGATCGGACGGCGTGCGCACGCGAACTCAAGAACTGCATACAGCTTGTGAAAGCCTTGTCCGTGTTGTTGGAGCCCGTCATGCCATCGACGATGCGTAGCGTTCAAGCGCAGCTTGGCCTGACCACGACGTATTTTTCCGACGCCACCGTGGAGGTTGAACCGTTGCGTCTTCCCAAGCCGGCGCTGCCGTTCGCCAAGATCGACGAGAAGAAGATCGGTGCAATGGAAGCTACACTAAACGAAAGAATCGCTGGGGCGGGTCATAAAGGCCCCGCCAAGGAGCCGGGCACGGGGGAGGCGGCAATCAAGCTTGACGACTTCAAGAAAATGGATCTGAGGATCGCCCGCGTCGTCGAAGCCGAACCGGTCCAAAAATCCGATAAGCTCCTGAGAATTACAGCACAGGTGGGCGAAGAGACCCGGCAGATTGTGGCGGGAATCGCCAAAGATTACGCGCCTCAGGACCTGATTGGCACTGACGTCGTCGTGCTTATCAATCTGCAGCCGGTGAAGTTGATGGGCATCGAATCTCGCGGCATGCTGCTCGCCGCTGAATACGACGGTAGGTCAGTCCTCATTCGACCGGCAAGAAAGATGCCGTCTGGCACCAGAATCAAATAAGGAGGTCGAAGCGTGGCTCCCGCATCGCGCAACGCACGGATCATCGTGACGGTGACCGGCTCTGATCATCCCGGCATCGTAGCGGCCGTCACCACTCTGCTCGCAAGCGTCAATGCTAACATCGAGGATATTAGCCAGACGATCGTGTCCGAGCTGTTTACGATGATTATGATCGTCAACATCGGCTCGGCGAAGTTCGAAGACCTAAAAAAGGGACTTGACGCCGTTGGTGCCTCCCAGGGTGTGAGAATCACCGCCCAGCACGAAGATGTTTTCCGCTATATGCATCGCGTGTAGCACCAAAATCCGTGCTTGCTTGAGATTGCACTCTGTTCGCACGGTGGTTCTTTGGGAACGAGCAGATGAGCTCGCGTTCTTCGCCTGAAATTGCCGCAGGATTGTTTCAATCCCGGACGCTTGATGTGACCGTTCCTCCGCCAGTAGCGAACCAGACTGGAGCCCTGCGCCGGCAGGCGCTTAGCCGTTATTTACGCGCTACGACGATTTCTCTTGTTAGACTCTTATGCACGTATTGCGTGTGGCGTTCTTCGATCGTGAAACCAGCATCCGTGACCTCGTGCTCAATCGGGCCGTGGGATATCAAAACGGCCCGCGCGTTGCGTTTTAGCACGCGAAAAATTTCGCCTAAGGCCGCCGCCTTCAGTTGATTCAGCGAATGGGCGCGTACGCTTACGGAACGGCCATATGGTAGGTCGGTTGCGACAGCGTCCACACACTCGTCCCTTAGACCCAATCGTCGAGCGTCTTGGACCAGCAGGTCGCTCAGAACGTCATAGTAGTCGAGGTTCATCTTCGTTCCAAAAACCATCCTGCCGTCGACATCTGACCCTATGATTATTGCCCCGAGGAGACCAGCTTCAAGAAGTATTCCTCCTGTGCCGCAGAACGGGTCTAACAAGAGTTCTTCAGCTTTAACACGTGTGAGGTTTACAGCGGCTCGGGCGAGCCGCGGCAGGAGCACGCCGGGATAGAAGTAAGGTCGCAGACGCGGGCGCCTCGATTCGAAGCGCGAGCGATCGATTAACGCTAATGTCGCCCCGATTATGCAAACGTCTTTGCTGAGCAGCGCCCTCACAAGAAGCTGCGGATGGGTAAGGTCAATTTTGTATCCGCGCTCAGCAAGCGCCTTCCCGATCGTAGCCTCGACTTCCGCACTTTTCAGGCCGTGTCCAATGCGCTTAGCCCGCACCGCGACGCGGACACGGGGTAGCTCAATGCTTCCGGCTGCTCGGTAGATCGATTCTAGCTCTTGTGAACATATGTCCTTAACCTCGAGTATTGCGTGTGTCATCGCTAAGCGCTCGCCGAGAGTTGGGTCGTAGGTATCGGCATCAATCACAAGAACGCGTTCGAGCTCTCGCCTTATGGTGCCGTTGAAAAGTGCGAGAACCTCTGCTCGTGGAATGCTTGTGCTCTCTCCAGACAGCTCAAATGCAAGTCTCATGTCGTACTCCGGTCATGGCTGCAAGGCGCAAAGGCCGACTTGCGTTGACCCGCGACTCTGGGTGGGCTGTAATCGCTGGTTATCTTGGTCCACTTGCGGGCTGTGAACGCCTGTGTCGCTCGTGAATCGCCGTCCGACAAATTTGTGAACAGCACGTTGCGTAGGCGCCGTGCGAGGGTATATGCTATGCCCCTCGGGTAGATAAAATTGATGTACTCGCGTAATTGCGAAGCGCCCCAGATTTTGAGGCGGATCGCTTTCAGAACACCAACTGGAGCCCCTCAACGTTATATATATAAAGCCTTTATAAAGCAACAAGGAACGGGGGGAAAGCGTATGGTCGAACCGCGAGACACTACTAATATCGAACCGCGAGACACTACTAATATCGAACCGCGAGACACTATTAAGATCGAAAATGTGGTAGCCTCAACCGGCATCGGAATAGAGATAAACCTCAAGCAAATAACGCTTGCGTTAGAGGGCGCAGATTATGACCCCGAACAGTTTCCGGGCCTCGTCTACCGGACCAAGGACCCCAAGACGGCAGCATTAATTTTCCGATCGGGAAAAATTGTCTGCACGGGTGCAAAAAGCATCGATGACGTTTATAAAGGCCTCGAAAACGTATTTCAAAGTCTTCGCAATATTGGAATCGACGTGAAGGGAACGCCAGAGATTAAAGTCCAGAACATCGTGGCGTCAGCAGATCTTCACTCAGTACCTGAATTTGAACGCGATTGCTATAGGGTTAGGGCTAGAAAACATCGAGTACGAGCCGGAACAGTTTCCGGGCCTCGTGTACCGGTTGTCAGATCCTAAAGTCGTGGTTCTTTTGTTTGGTTCCGGCAAACTGGTAGTCACTGGCGGTCGAAAGCCCGAAGACGCTGCTAATGCTGTTGATCGAATTGTTAAGGAACTCAAAAGCCTAAGCCTTTTGTAGGCTGCTCAGCGCTGGCCATTTCGCGGATAATGATAATCCCTGAATCAGAGCGCTCAAACTTGTCGCTGGTTGGGGAGAAGGTCTTTGCCCATCCTGACATGGTGAGGGCAAATGAGTACGTGCTGAGCGATTACATCGCGCCGGTGCGTGAGGTACTGATTTTTGTCCCGTGTGCCAAGGTGAAGCCCTATCACACGAGTCCAAGTCATCAAAATTACGACAAGGTTATTTTCAGCGTTTTGGCGCCAGAAGAAGTACACATCGTCGCATTTGGCACGTGTGGCGTCACGCCGAGGGAGCTTGATACCGAGTACCCATTTGCTGACTACGATTTCGTACTCGGCGACTGCGACGTCATGTCAGTCAAGAAGAGGTTCATCGAACTCGAGACTTCGCGGCTCCACCGATATCTAGAAAAGACGCGGAGCAACTACCGCCACCGTGTTGCTTATTGCACAGGTGATTTTAGGAAAGCCATGCAACAGGCTTGTGAAATGACCGACCTTGCTGTCACCATTCTACCTTGGCAGGAGACGCTCGAACGTTGCCGGGTTCGCGGCAGGAGATTTGAGTACGGGAGCTTAAGCAACGCGCACTACTTGGCTGACTTGAAGGATGCGTTGTGCTCACTCGTGGTCGATCCTCCCGAAGACGTGCAATTGGGGACGCTCTCAAAGGCTTTGTATGATCATGACTGGTACCTCCTCTAACAGCCATGACCGAAACCGCGTGCTTTTACTCTGAATACCTGGGTAGATTCCTATCCGTCGCACTAAGCGACGACGCCGTTTGTCAAGTTGCGCTCGAGGCAGCGGGTTCGTTTAATGCACGCACTACGACAGCAGCCGCAAAAGCACTTGAACGCTACTTGAGAGGAGAGAACGTTGACCTTGGCACCTTCCAGGTCAACCTTGGAAACCGCTCGGCATTCGAACGGGCCGTACTGCAATCGGTGCGAGGGATACCAAGAGGGAGTACGGCGACTTACTCAGGATTGGCAGCGCGATTAGGGAAGCCGAAAGCGGCCCGAGCGGTAGGCAATGCGCTGCACCACAACCCGGTTCCGCTATTTGTGCCTTGCCATCGAGTCGTGGCCGCATCCGGCATTGGGGGCTTTTCTTGGGGCGTCGACATCAAACGAAAACTGCTTCTGCTTGAAGGCGCGCTCTCGCAAAGCGAAGAGGATCCGCTCTGACGCTCGTGGAAAGAGTGCTCTTCTTGCAAGGATCACGTTCGTTTCAATCGATCGAGCGTGACTTTGTCACCTGAATTAAGATTAAGCTCTGTTGCAGCATCGCCTTGGTTGACGGACACCTCCACCAAATCGAAGCTTCCAACGGTCAACAACGGGTGTCCGTGAGCTACTTCGTCGTACGTTCTCACGAACTGTACCGCAACGGAACCGTTGAGAAGGTGCGTGCTGCCGTAGCCCGATCGTCGTATCATAAGGGTGCCGCTGATATTCGTCACGCAGTTCCCAAACCGGTCGACGTAGACGACGGCGCCGCTAACGGTGTGCTCAGACACCTGCGGGTCTTGGAGTTCAAGGTCTACGTGCGCGGGCGCAGGCTCAAGGTTTCGCAGCCGCCCAAGAGAGATATGCGCTGCCACCGGGGCGAAGACGTCTCTCCCGTGAAACGTGCTTGACTTGGCCTCCACTTGGATGCACATCGCTTCAAAATCGCCTAGGGAGCGTGCTGCAGGAATCAGAAGTCCGTTGTCGGGGCCAACGAGGTAGTGCCCTCCCGCTTCGATGACTAAGGCCAGCCTGCCCGTTCCGACGGTCGGATCAACGACGGCGATGTGCGTTGTCCCTCGAGGGAAGTACTTGACCGTCTCTCGGAGGATGAACGCCGCTTCACGCACGTTCTGGGGCGAAATGTCGTGAGTTATGTCGACGATACTGACGTGCGGGGCTATGCCGAGGATGACGGCCTTCATTACGGCGGGATAGAACGTCCCAAAGTCAGAAATGAGGGTTATGATCCCCATAGTCAAAGATAACGTCAGATGAGATTTAAGCCCTTTGCGATATTCGTCGCCTCGCGCCGCTCTGCATCGCTCACGAACCGATTAATTTCAGGGTAATCGGTCACGTTATATGGGGCGTACTGAAACATCAAGTTGAACTTGACGTCGCGCATGGTCTCGCGCACCCACCCGACGATCGGCCCTGTGCAGCACTGAGCGTGTCCGGGCATTACGAGATGGCGTATCATAAGCCGGTGTTGCGATGCGAGCAGGTTTCGCGTAACGGTTTCCACGTACTTGTCAACGTGTGAGTACCGTTTCGCGCAGCGGTCGTTGCCGTATTTGAAATCACTCAAATAGACGTCGATCACGCCATCGAGAAGCTTAGCGGCTTCCGTGGAGTAGTACGTGTTCGAGTTAAAGACCATCGGCACGTTCAAGAATCGTGCATCGACCTCTGTTTCTTGTTCGAGGTCGGCGAGGGCACGCATGGTTTTCAGAATAGTACCGATATGTGGGGTGGGATCTCCCCCGACCCAGTTCACGTTGCGCGCGCCCGCGATTGATCGTGCGTAGATTCGCCGTGCGAGTGCATCTGCATCAGCGATCGCACCCGCCTCCGGATGCCGTGCGATATCCCAGTTTTGGCAGAAGACACACTGAAACGTGCAGCCCGTGAGAAAAATCGTGTGCGATGGCACGAGCTCGCGTTCCTCACCATAATGAAGGAATTCGGATGAATATTTTGATCGCTGCACTCCGCAAAATCCAGGTTTCTCTGCTCTGTTGGTGTAGCACCGGCGGTCACAGAAGTGGCAGGCACGACACATACGCTGCGCTATCTCGATCTTCAGATCGAGGAGGGACGTGGTCGTAACGGCGGTTTCCTTTTGCTCGCCTGGGGCAAAATTGTCGTGAATGCGCCACAGCTCTTCAGTGGGAGCGCTTAGATCGGCGTTTGTCTCTGTCGTTCGCGCCCTTCGATACTGTGGCAATCTGTCTTCGCGCATACTATAGCCCCCAGTCACCGTCGCTGAGAAATGGGGCGCAAAAAAAAGTTACTGAGGGACCGCGCTCGGACGGCCCGTCAGATCGTGTGAATTTATGGTGAATTTCTTGAGGTGCTCGAGCAAGCCGTCGCGCTTTCGACCGAGCAGGCTGTTTTCGAGAACCTCGCGGATAGAGCTAACGGGGATTATTTGCACCGTATCTTTGTACTGCTTCTCGAGCATGACGTCGCCTTCGTTATCTTTCGGAATGAGTATGCGCGTGATGCCCGCCTTAGCGGCTGCTTCCACCTTGGGCGTGACTCCTCCAACGGGCAGCACCTCTCCCCGGACCGAAAGTGATCCGGTCATCGCAACGGACTGGTCAACTGGAACATCTTCAAGCGCGGAGATCACGGCGGTGGCGATTGAAATTGAGGCCGAGTCCCCCTCGACGCCCTCATAGGTACCGATGAACTGGATGTGCACGTCTTTGTTGGTGATGTCTTCGCCTGAAAACTTCTTGATGAGCGCCGAGACGTTTTGCACTGCCTCAAGAGCGATCTCTTTAAGCAGGCCGGTCGCGATTACGCGGCCCTCCTCCTTTGACTGTGCAGGGGTGATCTCTGCCACGATGGGCAGGACGACGCCTGAATCATCACCCATTACCGCGAGGCCGTTTACGCGGCCCACCTCGGCGCCGGTATTTCGAAACATCTGATAGTCGCGGCGGCGCTCGAGATATTGATCTGTAAGCTGCTGTTCGACCGACCGCGCCATCTTCTTGGCTGCGATAACGTGTTTCGAGGTCGTGTATTCAGACGCTTCGGCCCGAGCGACGTCCCCCGCGACGCGGATCAAGCCGCCGAGATCTCGCAGCATCAAGGTGATGTGCCCTTTTCTTCCCGATCGTCGGCGTGCCTCACGGATTATTTCTTCGACCGCATCAGCCGTGAAGTGGGGAATCTTCTCGTCCTTTTTCACCTCTTGAGCCACAAACCGGACGATCTTTCGGCGATTTTCTGGTGTATCCTGCATGGAATCGCGCATGTACACTTCGTAGCCATAGCCGCGGATTCGCGAGCGTAGAGCGGGATGCATGCCCTTCACGGCGTCGAGATTTCCGGCAGCGATCATCACGAAATTGCACGGCACAGGGGTCGTTTTTACCATGGCGCCACTTGAGCGCTCGGATTGGCCGGTGATGGAAAACTCCCCCTCTTGTAGCGCCGTAAGGAGCTGTTGTTGCGATTCAATTCTGAGCGTATTGATTTCGTCGATGAAAAGAACGCCTTTGTTCGCCTTGTGAATAGCTCCTGCCTCGACCCGGTCGTGCGCCGGCGTCTCAAGTCCTCCCGATTGAAACGGATCGTGCCGTACGTCGCCCAAAAGCGCCCCCGCGTGCGCTCCGGTCCCGTCGATATAGGGTGCGGTCTCTTTGCCATCGTTCATAACGAGGAGCTTTGGTATCAACGCGTCCTCACGGGGCGTAATGTAGCGTAGCGCGATGAAAAGCATAGCAGCGGCGATGATACCCATTATCGGTTGATTGATCGCAAAAGAGTAACCGACGATTGCGAAAACAATCACCATCGAAAGCATATTCCTGAACTGGATCTTCTTTTGTGCTTCCCGCTTGTGTGAGTCGACGATTTGCCGCCCTTTCCCTGCCGGCACGACGCGCACCTTAGGGCTGTTGCCATCCTCCGGGTTGTGATATACGAGGATGTCCTGCAGCTCTTCTTTGGGGAGAAGTTCTGCCATGGCCCGGGCGAGCATTGACTTCCCCGTGCCGGGAGAGCCTATTAGCATGACGTGCCTGCGTTGCTTGGCCGCCTTTTTGATCACCTCAACGGCCTGTTCCTGTCCAATCACTTGGTCGACAAGCATTGGGGGCACGGCGATCTCATCGGTAACCGCTATGTCCATGCCGCCAAGCAAAGCTGACGCTTTGTGCTCAAGAGCTGGTGCTTCCGTGTCGGTGATGACTTCTTCCGCTTGTGACACCTTGAAAAAAACACTCCGTATGTACTTGTGGTTGGTAGTATCCCGCTGATTAATTAAATATTTTCTGCAAGGTAAGTCAATTCGGGCGCTTTATCTAAAAAGCACTGCCTTCAGTCTTTTTTTGGGCTGTTATAGCCCTCACGGACCCTGCTTTAGGAACACATCTATAACGCGCGCAACGCGCTTTCCGGCACCCATCGCGCTGATCACGTTTGCCGCTTTGTAGCAACATCTTCGTCGGCAACGACGTGTTGCAAAAAGGTGAGATAGTCATCATCAATAAGGGTATTACATCTGTTCCCCTATGGATTGCCGCACGTTCAGGGAGGAAGAATGTTGGGGGGTCCTGACCGATCACATCGGTAAACGCTGCATCGAATACAAGTTGCTCCCGTTGACCTCGACGGGGCCGTATGATCGGTCTCGCCGACCCGTGGATTCAGAGTTTCTTGAGGGCCTGCACAAGCTTGCCGACCGTCTCCTGCGCGTCGCCGTAGAGCATCCGCGTGTTGTCCCGGTAGAACAGGTCGTTCTCGATCCCTGCAAAGCCCTTTCCCTGCCCGCGCTTTAGGACGATCACATTCTTTGCCTGTTCGACATCAAGGATTGGCATGCCGAAGAGCGGGCTGCCCTGCCGGTGCGCCGCCGGGTTTACGACATCATTGGCCCCGATGACAAGGACGACGTCAGTGCTGGGGAACTCAGGGTTCACCTCGTCACGGTCGAAGAGGTGGTCGTAGGCAACCCCTGCCTCGGCAAGCAGGACGTTCATGTGCCCGGGCATGCGCCCGGCAACCGGGTGGATCGCGAACTTCACCCGCACGCCCCTACGCTCGAGCAGGTCGGTCAGCTCCTTCACTTTCTGCTGGGCTTGGGCGACTGCCATGCCGTAGCCGGGGACGATGATAACCCGGTCCGCGTAGGCGAGCAGGACTGCAACGTCGTCGGCCTCGATCGCTTTCACGCTGCCCGATACCTGCGCCGCCTGCTCCTCCGTTGCGCCGAAGGCTCCGAAGAAGACGTTTGTGAGCGAGCGGTTCATTGCCTTAGCCATCTTGAGCGTGAGCAGCGAACCCGCGGCGCCGACAATGACGCCCGCTATGATCATCGCATAGTTGGGGGTGACAAACGAGAACCCGTCAAGCGCAACGGCCAGGCCAGTGAAGGCGTTGTACATCGAGATCACTACAGGCATGTCGGCCCCGCCAATCGGGAGCGTCATGAGGAGCCCGAAACCGAGAGCGAGAATAAAGAAGAGCGGGAGGGACGCGTTTACGGAAAGCGGCATCGATGACGGCTGCAGGATGACGAACACACCGGAAACGATGGCGAGGACAAGGACTGCCATGTTGACGATCTGCTGGCCCGTGAAGGTAACCGGCCGCGATGGCATCCAGCCCTGCAGCTTCAGGAACGCGATGAGGCTGCCTGAAAACGAGACAGCCCCGATCAGGCCGCCAACGACCGCAAGCGAGCTGGTGGGAGTGGTCGGGCCAAGGAGTGCGACTGCCGAGATCCCGGCTGCCGCGCCGCCCCCCATCCCGTTGAAGAATGCAACCATCTGGGGCATGTTGGTCATCGCCACGCGCTTGGCCGCTATATAGCCGAAGCCGCCACCGATCGCGATCGCGATCGCGATCAGGCCGATATTGGTGAGATTCGGGGTAAAGAACGTAACGAGCGTTGCGATCAGCATCGCGGCGCCGGCCCAGACGATCCCGCTCCGAGCCGTGAGCGGGTTGCTCATCCGCTGCAGCCCGACGATGAAGAAGAAGATCGTCGCAATGTATACGGGTTCGATGGCAAAGGAGAAGTCAGCCACGTCACGCCTCCTTGCCGGGCCTCTTTCCGCCACGGTCGAACATCTGGAGGATCCGTTCCGTGACAACATAACCGCCAGTCACGTTCGCTGCCCCGAGAACAACTGCCATGAACCCGATCACCTGCTCTGTAGGCGTATTGGCAAGGCCGAGCGCTACCATCGCCCCAACGAGCACGATCCCGTGGATGAAGTTCGAGCCGCTCATCAGAGGTGTGTGTAGGATGGCGGGGACACGGCTGATGGTAACGTAGCCGGTGAATGCCGCCAACATTGCGATGTAGATAGCAATCCAGAACGCAGTGATCTCGATCACAGTCTCCCTCCGCTGATGAGGTCAAGCGTTGGTTGATGCCGCACTTCGCCCGCGTTCACAAGGAGGCTTGCTGCCAGGATCTCGTCAGTGAACTCGCGGGTGAGCGCCCCGTCCTCATTAACAAGGAGCGAGAGGAACGACTGGAGGTTCCTTGCGTACATCTGGCTCGCGTGAAACGCGACCCGGGCCGGGAGGTTCTGCGGGCCCACGATAGTGACACCGTGCTCCTTTACCGTCTTTCCACATTGTGTCTGCTCGCAGTTGCCGCCCGATTCAGCAGCAAGGTCGACGATGACGGCGCCCGGATGCATCGTTGCGACGGTCTCTTTCGTTATCAGGACCGGCGCCTTCCGGCCGGGGACGCTGGCAGTCGTGATAACGATGTCAGCCCGCGCCACCGCGGCAGAGACCATCTGTTGTTCCTTCACCTTCTCTTCCGGCGTGAGCTCGCGGGCATAGCCGCCCTCACTTTCTGCATTGATCTCAAGCTCGAGGAATTTCGCGCCGAGGCTCCGGACCTGTTCGCCCGCGGCACGCCGGACATCGTATGCCTCGACCATGGCGCCAAGGCGCTTGGCTGTGGCGATCGCCGTGAGGCCGGCCACGCCCGCGCCAAGGATGAGCACCGTTGCCGGCCGGATCGTGCCCGCGGCCGTTGTCAGCATCGGGAGGAACTTGGGGCAGTTGTATGCGCCCAAAATCGCTGCTGCGTACCCGCCGGCCGTTGCCTGGGAACTGAGCGCGTCCATGCTCTGGGCGCGGGTGAGCCGCGGGACAAGCTCGAGGGCAAAGGCGGTGACCTTGCGGTCACGCATCCGTGCGACGGTTGCAAGGTTGTTTGCCGCGTTCATGAACCCGATGACGATCGTGCTCGCTGCGAGCATCTCGACATCGGCTATGGTCGGGGGCTGCACGCACAACACGATTGTTGCACCGTCCAGCAGTTCGGCCCGACCGGGCGCGATCTTCGCACCGGCAGCAACATAGAGGTCGTCTGGGTAGAAACGCTCCCGCTCCCGCATCGTGCTCGATCCGGACCTCGTAGCCCGAAGCCGTGAGTTTCTGGACCACCTCGGGCACGGTCGCAACGCGCTGCTCACGCGGGGCCTGTTCCTTTACAACGGCGATCACGATACCCTTTGTTTTCTGTGCAACGGTATGGGTGTTCATAATTCCCCCCCTTTTTGTCCGGCGTTTTCGATACGGAACAACCTTTTCACTGTATAGATAGAACGTATCCTACTAGTTGAACTATACTCTCATTATCTTACGCGCTTGGCCTCGAAGCCGCGTCTGGATTGATCGCGCCGCCTCGTGACTAGACATCGCTGGTCTTACATAGCATTGCATGCCCGGAAATGAGAACAACGGCTTCTTAGCCTCTTGAGAATGCAGCGACCGAGCGGGCCCACAAGACCCGCTATCTCACTGCCCCGCTCTGAGCATCGCAGTTATTTTGAGGTAAGCCCCGCTTGAAGACGAGTATCTAGCTAGAAAACCGTATTATATCTGCGTAAGCATGGAGAGGTACGGGAGGGCCAAGTACACGCCCACGGCAATGAGCACTACGCCGGCGACGCGCTTGATCCAAATGGTCAGAGACGATTTTCCGGCGAGAGACGACGAGAGGCGGGCCGAATAGGCGATAGCGAGCATAGGGACAGCGAAGCCGAGCGAGTAGATCAGGAGCAGCAGTCCGCCCGTCGCAATATTGCCGTTTGCCGCCACCCATGTTAATATGGTGGCGAGAACCGGTCCGGTACACGGAAGCCACACGATCCCGAGTGCTAGCCCCAAAGCCAACCCGCTTGCTATGCCTTCAGTCGGAATATCGTACGTCTTTCTTGACACCCTGTCGATTATGCCCAATCGCGGCATATTGTAGGGCAAATGGAGATCGAAGAGCATCCAGAACCCCATCGCGATAATCAAGACTATCGCCGCTACGAAGAGATAATAGCTATACGCCGTAAAAACGGAGCCAAAAGCGGATGCGACGAGTCCCATGCTCGTAAACGATATGCTTAAGCCCAGAATGATGGCGAGAGGCCGGTATCTGCCGCGATCCGTTGATGAGGCGACTATGGCCGGTAGCAAGGGTAACACGCAGGGAGAAAAAATGCTAATCAGCCCTGCTCCGAATGCGATCAGCGGGTTTACTTCCATTTGCACGCGTCTCCTTAGTACGTGCTGCGTGCGTCGTTAATGGCGCTTTTCACCGTGCTCGGGTCGAAGACACCCACGAAGATCGCGGCGCTCCCGCCCTTCCGTAACACAACGGTTGTCGGGGTCGCGGTCACGCCATAGGCTTGGGCGACGTTCTTTGACGTACTGTTATTGTCGATGTTGAAGTTAACAAACGTTACGTTCGTGCCATTGTACTGCGATTGAAGACCCGCTATCAGTGGTCTTGCCTGCTCGCAATCAGGGCAGTTATTCTGCGTGATGAACAGGATGACCGGTCCGTTCTGCATCAAGTTGCTAACTACTGCAGGTGGTGTTATCCCGCTTTTAAACTCGTAACCTGACTGATTGATGTTGAGGCACCCACTCATCGAGACGCTGAGCAAGCATAGCGCAGCAATAAGCGCGATATACCTTATGCTAACCCTTGATTTCACACCTGACCCTCTTTACTGTTCTGTTGTACTGAAAAGCTTGCAGTGACACATGCCGTGCTCTTTGAGTTCTTCTTCTCGGTACACGCACGGACAGATTATCTTTCGATCCTCCTTGGTGTCTCCCGTAATAATACGACACGGGCAGTAGCGCTTTCCGAACTTCTCCTGCCTGACAGCGAGACCCTTTGCGACCTCATCGACTCGCTCTTCGTCAGGATTGAGTTGGATTCCTTGTTTCTCTGCGTACCTCTTGGCCCAACGCTTTATCTTCTTGGCCTGTTCGTCAACGTCCATTAGGTCACCGTACGTTACTCCTGCTCCGAGAAGCGCAAAACTACTCGTACGTTATGTTATATTATTATTCCTCTTTGACGAGCGCGCCGCACTTTGTCGCATCTCATATCGCGCTCTAAATCAGAAAAAATGCTTATAGGTCGTTTTATTATGTGCAATGAGCAAATGCGACGATCTCTCTTTAGCCGTTGATCCGTTCGGCGCCATGACGGTCGCAAAGACGGGTCGCGCATCTAAGTAAAAAAGTGACCATTACGAGGGTCGAGTTCAAACGTGGCCCCTAACTCTGGGCCCTTGAGCTATGAATCATTCCATCGAGACCTTCTCAAGCTGACTTGCTACGTTCCAGATGAGTGTTCGCGTGTGGAGCGGCATGTTCGGATCGTTGCTTATGTCGTCGAGTATCGAAATCGCGTACGCTGCGCGAACAGCTTCGGACTCCTCTCGATCGAGCAGCTTCGTTTTGGCCTCGTCGGCGGCGCGGCGGATATTTCTCGGCACCGAATCATCCCCAACGATACGGGCGAGAATATCGACGCTCTTTTTTATGATATCCTGTTTGTCCGGCATCGCGTTCACCCCGACGTCCAGCGCTGTTTTTGTGCGCGTCGTGCAAGCCTTAGTTCACACCCCTCTGATGATCCGCACAATATATAACGTTTTATCAATTGCCCGTTTAGAAGCAGAAATAACCGTTGATTGGGCGTTTGCGAATTTTTTGTGGCGGTGATGCAACCCCCCATCGGGCGGCGATCGCCTCTTTTTTGGTGTGCAGAAGCTGCACTGTCTGTAGCGTTATTAACGCTGTAGCCCTGCCTGTCTGGGGCAACCGTGAAATTATCAGACCTAAGCTTACTTGAGTTCTCTCCACCCGGTATCTTCGCCTGCGTCGGCGAATTGAACGTCTGCCTCGTTTTCGTCGCTCGGAACCCCGCGATCTTGATCGTCCGTGAAAAAGAAATAAAACAAGGCTCCGATGACAAAAAGAAGCGGAATTAGAGCGATGATGAGGTAGGGCGAAATGCTGCCGATAATCTTGCCGAGGTCAACACCATTCCCGCCGCTGGTCGGTGCAGTTCCGTTGGTGCCGTTCGTTGAGGCCGCGGCCGGTTGCGGCATTGGGCTAGCTGTAGGAAGCGACGGTTCAGCAGACGGAATCGTCGAGGGGACTAAAACATTAGGTATCTCGCTCTGAGCAATTGGAGCGTCTATCACAAGCGCGTATACCATCGCCGGGCTGCGTGCCGCGCCAGTGTCCTGTCCAAAAAACCACGCTGGGGCAAGCCTTGGTCGCGCATCGCTTTCACCGGCGTAAGCGAGGTAACGCTTGTCAGAGCGTGAGTCGCAAGTGCCGTGGACAGCAAAATCAGAAACACAATCGCTCCGATACTACAGATGCGCTTAGGTTGGGTCATATGGTGGCCACCATAGCCTTCTCGCCCTCTAATTCTCCGCGAGAGTATAAGAGTTTGCGCACGCAGACGCTAGCTATTTGCGAGGCCAAGCAAGAAAGAGCCGTCAGCTGCAGACCGTCAAATACAGAAGTCAAACAGCGACGGGATTCGTGAACCGATACATCAGCGTTCGTTGATCATTGTGGGGCACGGTGACGCATCTGCACTAAGAACCGGGGCCATTCAAGCACGCCGTCACTTGAGCCACGTCATCATCGCACGGAGCTTTGCGCCCACCGTTTCTATTGGATGCTCTCTCTCTCGTTGCGTGAGTGCGTTAAACACGGGGCGGTTAGCTTGATTCTCAAGTATCCATTCCCGTGCGAACTCCCCTGTTTGAATGTCCTTGAGCAGCCCTCTCATGGCGTCGCGCGTCGCATGGGTAATAATGCGCTCGCCTCTGGTGAGATCGCCGTATTCTGCCGTGTCACTGATTGAATGGCGCATCCACGAGAGCCCGCCTTCGTGGATAAGGTCGACGATGAGCTTCAATTCGTGCAGACACTCGAAATACGCGATTTCAGGCTTGTAGCCTGCTTCAACCAGCGTTTCAAAACCAGCTTTGATGAGCGCGGTGGTTCCGCCGCAGAGAACGGCTTGTTCTCCGAACAGGTCGGTCTCTGTTTCCTCCTTAAACGACGTCTCTAGCACGCCCGCTCGCGTGGCGCCGATGCCCTTGGCATACGCGAGTGCTGTCTGGAACGCGTTACCCGTGTAATCTTGGTACACGGCCACCAGTGCCGGGACGCCCTCCCCTTGGGTATAGATGCGCCGTACGAGGTGGCCGGGACCTTTGGGCGCAACCATGACTACGTCCACGTATGCCGGGGGAACGATCTGGTTATAGTGAATGTTGAAGCCGTGCGAAAACGATAGCACGTTCCCCTCTTGGAGCTGCGGTTCAATTTCAGCCTTATACACCGCTGCCTGGCGTTCGTCGGGCAGAAGCAGTTGCACGATGTCTCCGCGATTTGCCGCCTCTGCGACGCTGAGCACGTCAAAACCGTCTTTTAGCGCCTGATCCCACGATCTCCCCTTGCGCAGACCGATGAGAACATCTAGTCCCGAGTCCTTGAGGTTCTGTGCTTGGGCGTGCCCTTGGCTGCCGTAACCGATGATTGCGATTTTCTTGTCGCTTAGATGTTTCAGGTCAGCGTCTTCGTTATAAAAGATTTGAACCATATTCACCCCTCCATTTTCCGTCAATCGTCTCTTAGTTTATGAGCTGTGTAAAAAAGCTTGTGGCATCACGAGCGTGTGCCGCCCGCGTTGAGACCGATCCCAGCAGCGCGTCCCTCGCCCTCTATCGGGACGTGATATCCGGCTGCGCTTTAGCGATTTTCGTCGCTCGGCATCTCTTGGTCACAGCGCCCGCTCTAGTCTTTGCCGCTTTGTATCACCTTGGGCCCTCGCCCTAGGGCTAGCGTGCCCGTCCTTACGATCTCCTTGATGCCGAATTGCTTGAGCATACCAATGAGCGCGTCAAGTTTTCCCTCATCACCGGTCACCTCGATGATGAGGCTCTTGGGCGCCACGTCGACGATTCGCGCCCGGAAGATGTTGACGATCTGCATAATCTCCGCTCGATTTGAGCTGTCAGCGGTGACTTTTATGAGCACGAGCTCTCGGTTCACGTACGACTCTTTGGTGAGATCGCTCACCTTGATGACCTCAATGAGCTTGTTGAGCTGCTTGGTGACTTGTTCGACCACGGTATCGTCGCCGGTCACAACAATGGTCATACGCGAAACGGCTTCGTTTTCGGTAACGCCGACGGTCAGGCTCTCGATGTTATAGCCTCGTCTGCTGAAAAGGCCAGCGGTTCGCGCGAGCACGCCGGGCTTATTTTGAACGAGGACAGATACGGTGTGTTTCATCCGCTACACCCTCCCGTTCTTTGCGTCGATTATTTCGTTAAGCGCCGCTCCTGCTGGAACCATAGGGAACACGCACTCTTCGGGTTCGATTCTGAAGTCGATGATAACGGGCTTTGGCACCGCAAGCGCCTCTTCGATGGCGGGCGCTACTTCGCTCGGCGAGTCCACGCGTATTCCGTGAGCGCCGAACGCGTCGGCGAGCTTTACGAAGTTGATCTCGGAGAGCTTCGTCTGGCTGTACCGACGGTCGTAGAAGAGCTCTTGCCATTGCCTCACCATGCCCAGGTAGCCGTTATTGAAGATCGCGACCTTGACCTGAACGTCGTAGGCGACCGCTGTGGCAAGCTCTTGGCAGTTCATGGTGAAGCTCCCGTCTCCGGCAAGGTCAAAGACGGTCTCTTCGGGCCGACCGATCTTCGCTCCGATGGACGCGGGGAACCCGTACCCCATCGTCCCCAAGCCTCCGGAAGAGATGAAGTTTCGCGGGTGGCGGTGGCTAAAGTATTGCGCAGCCCACATCTGATGTTGCCCGACTTCGGTGCACACGACCGCGTCTGGGCACAGTCTGCTTATCTCTCGCACGACGTACTGTGGCTTTAAGCCTGTCTCGCCGAATTCAAGCGGGTACTCGCGCTTCCACGTCTGCACCTTTTCCATCCACTCTTCTGTGCGCGTATCCTTGAGAAGCGGAATCAGTTTTTGGAGCACCCGCTTCACGTCGCCGACGATCGGTATGTCGACTCTGACGTTCTTGCCGATCTCGGCCGGATCGATGTCGATGTGAATGATCTTCGCGTTGGGGGCGAAGCTCGCGATTTTGCCCGTTACGCGATCGTCGAAGCGCGCCCCGATCGCGATGATGAGGTCTGATTCGGTAACGGCGTAGTTCGCGTACTTTGTCCCGTGCATGCCGAGCATTCCCAGCGACAGTGGATGTTCAGCGGGCAACGTCCCCATGCCCATAAGCGTCATCGTGACCGGCGCCACGATAGATTCGGCGAGCGCACGGACTTCTTCGGAAGCCCCGCTGATCTTGACGCCGCCTCCGACATAGATTACGGGGCGGTGAGCCTCGTTAATGGCCTTCGCAGCGCGCTTGATCTGACCGGGGTGTCCTTCGTAGGTCGGCTGATACCCGGGCAAGTGCACCTTTTTCGGATACTCAAACCGGGCACTCGTCGTCTGCACGTCTTTTGGGATATCGATCAAGACGGGACCTGGTCGACCGGTGGATGCGATGTGAAACGCCTCTTTTATCGTCTGTGGAATCTCGCTCGCTTCGTGAATCAAGTAGCTGTGCTTCGTGATCGGGAGTGTGATGCCCGTTATGTTGGCCTCTTGAAAGGCGTCGTTGCCGATGAGATCAGTGGTCACCTGACCCGTAAGCGCGACGAGGGGCACGCTATCCATGTAGGCGGTCGCGATCCCTGTGACGAGGTTCGTTGCGCCGGGACCTGATGTGGCCATGCACACACCTACTTTCCCGGTTGCTCGCGCGTAGCCATCTGCCGCGTGTGCTGCTGCTTGTTCGTGGCGCACGAGGTAGTGCGTAATGGCATCTTGGTTAAAGAGTTCGTCGTAGATGGGTATGACGACGCCTCCTGGGATGCCGAAAATCGTATCCACGTGTTCGTATTCGAGACTTTTCAAAAGTGCCTTGGCACCGCTCAGGTTCATTGCATCTCACCTATCATTTCAACGTTAGTAGCCTATTTACGCCCTCAACGACCGCTTCAACCGACGCTATGATGATGTCGGCGCGCGCGCCGCGCGCGGTGATCACGTGGCCGTCTCGGCTCAGCTTCACCCACACCTCGACCAATGCGTCGGTGCCGCCGGTAATGGCATCAACGTGGTACTCTTCGAGCGTTATATCCGCAAGCTTTCCTATCGCCTTTCTAAGCGCGTTTATCGCGGCGTCAACCGGCCCGAGACCGATGCCCGCTTCGACGACGTCTTGGCCGTCGACTGAGAGTTTGATTGACGAGGTCGGGGTAACGATGTTTCCCGACACGACCGTCAGCTCTTGCAGCTTTATGCGCGCCTCGCGATTGATCTCGAGCACAGCATCGGCAATGGCTTGCAGGTCGGCGTCGGTGACGCGTTTTCCCTTATCTCCTAGCTCCTTGATGCGCTTCAGTATATCGCTCAGTTGCTCATCGTCCGCGTCGAGACCGAGCTCCTGTAGCGCGAGGCGCACTGACGCGCTGCCCGCGTGTTTTCCGAGCACAATCCGTCGCTCTCGACCCACTATCTCAGGGGTGATCGGCTCGTACGTCCGGGTGTCTGCCAGCAGTCCGTGGGTGTGGATGCCTGACTCGTGCGTGAACGCGTTCTCTCCGACAATGGGTTTGTTCTGGGCAACGGGCACGCCCGTAAGCCTGCTCACGAGCCTCGAAATAGGGTAGAGCTCGGTCGTGTTGATGCGCGTTGGGTGGCCATACAGTGACTCAAGCGTCATCACGAGCTCCTCGAGCGACGCGTTTCCCGCACGCTCACCCAGACCATTCACCGTCACGTGCACCTGCGTCGCGCCCGCCCAAAGGGCCGCGATGGAATT
Organism: Methanobacteriota archaeon; assembly: GCA_963805115.1. GTDB lineage: Archaea > Halobacteriota > Bog-38 > Methanoflorentales > Methanoflorentaceae > Methanoflorens. Next base: position 94,891 of record CAWDSY010000010.1, on the reverse strand, counting down.
CGCCGTCGCGAGGCCGAAATCATCGTGGCAATGGATGCTTAGGGGTGCTATCGTCGCGAGGCCAGCCAACTGAGCGGCAGTGCGATCGGGGATGAGCACGCCAACGGTGTCGCAGTAGCAGAGCCGTTTGGCGCCTGCGGCGACGCCTTGACGGTAGAACTCGCGCAGAAAATCGCCGTCCGCTCGTGACGCATCTTCGGCGCTAAGCTCCACTATGAGGCCGTGCTCGGCGGCGTACTCCGTCGTCTCCACGGCCATGCGCAGCACGGCATCTCGATCCTTGCGCAACTTTTTTTCGATGTGCAAATCCGACACGGGCACGACGAGGTGCACTGAGTCAACGTCGCATTCGAGGCAGTAGTTGATATCCCCCCGAAGGGCGCGCGCGAAGCTGCATATCTCGGGGCGCAATCCTTCGTTGGCGACCGCTTTTATGGCGGTCCGCTCTCCTTCCGACGTGACAGCGGATCCCGCTTCGATAACGTCCACGCCGAGTTTGTCTAGGGCCTTAGCAATCCACAGTTTCTTCTCGGCAGTGAGCGACACACCAGGGGTTTGCTCTCCATCGCGCAGCGTCGTGTCGAAAAACTTGATGTCGTTAAATAAAGCGATCCCTCACGGTAGTCACTTCCTTGCTGTAAAAGGAAGCCATAACTATATAAAAGCTCTCACACGCGCGAGTTTCGGCCCCGTTGAGCGCTTCCGAGCGTCAAAAGTAGTCCGCGACGGTCTCGAGCATGCGGGCGATGAGTTCGGCGGCGGCGTCGAGATCTTCGAGGTTGAGAACCTCGACGGGCGTATGGAGGTACCGCGTGACGACGCTGACGACGCCGGCGGGGATCCCCGCCCGCGTGAGGTTGATCGCCGTGGCGTCTGTGGTGCCGCCCGAGCTGACGTCGCGCTGGTACGCGATCCGCGCCTTCTGAGCCGTCTCTTCGATCCAGCGAAGCACTGAGTCGGGGGTGATGAGGCCGCGCCCAGCCCCGTCGACGACGGTGACAGAGGGGCCCTTGCCGAGCTCCAAGTGCGCCATCTTCTTTTCGATGCCTGGGTGGTCTCCGGCAATGTTGGTCTCCGTGGCGATGGCAACGTCGGGATTTAGTCCAAATGACGCCGTTTTGGCACCCTTCAGGCCGACCTCCTCTTGCGTCGAACCGACCGCGAACACGGTGGTCGTCGCCTTGGTGCGTTTCATGGCTTCGATCATCATCGCGCATCCGGCCCGATCGTCGAGGGCTTTTCCCGTAACGAAGTTGCTCGAAAGTGGGGTAAACTGGCGATCGATCGTGATGGGCGTGCCGATTTGCACGCCGAGGCCTTCGACGTCCTCGGCACTGGCGGCACCGATATCGATAAACATATCCTTCATCGGGATTGGTTTTTTCTTTTCCTCCTCCTCGAGAATATGCGGTGGCTTAGAACCGATCACTCCAGGAATGTCTCCTTTGGTTCCATGGAGTCGCACGCGCTGGTTTAGCAGCGTTTGGTCGAACCAACCGCCGATACCGATGAAGTATATGAACCCATTTTCGTCAATGTACTTGGCGGAAAGGCCAACCTCATCCATGTGTGCAGAGAGCATTACGGAAGGTCCTTTTCCTGATTTTGTTGCGATCAGATTGCCGAACGCGTCAATCCTGATCTCATCGACGTAGGGCGTGAGTTCGTGCGTGAGTATGTCGCGGGAGCTCCCTTCGTGCCCGGAAACGCCGTGTGCATTTGACAGCCGCTCAAGCAAGTTCCGCAAACCGTCTAGCTTGTCTGACATCATTCTACAAGAGCGCATACTAGCATTAATAGGTTTCTTACGAAAAAGGGGCTTTAGCTAGCCTTCGTTGGGATGACTCTGCGCGAAGTACGCGTTCAGCTCTGCCGGCTGACCCGTGGCTGCGTGGGAAGCTCTATAAAGGTGCGGTGAAAGATCGTCACTGCGGATCTCGGGGAGCGATGACCAGTTGGTGACGAAACGGCAGCGAGTAGGTGACGCAGATCGGTGGGCCAAAAACCGTGCGTCTCGCGGCGCGGCGACGTACGAGTCGTACGGGAGTCTCTTTGAGCCCGGACGAAAGGACGACCTGCGGCGCACGCTCGCGGCAAAGGTGACAGAGGGGCTTAACGCGCCAGAGGCACCCGCCAGCGAACGCATACTTAGTATCGTTGATCAGAGTATCAGGGAACGTGAAGGGGGGTGGCACTTTTTGTTGTCACCCGAACGACTGCTCGACGATCTTCGCGCGAACGATCATTCGTCGCGACACCTGTGCGCTGATTGTTCACTGCCGGGCTGTTGCTACTTTGAGATCATCAGGCTGACGTCTGATGACGTGAAGCGCTTGCGCGTGCACCTTGAACTGTCGCTCGACGAGTTTGTTTTGCAGCACTGCGTATCGTACGTCGATGATCGCGACCTTCGCTATACGTACGCGCTAAAAAAAGCTCAGCCATGCGCGTTTCTCGGAGAAGACGGGCGATGCCGGGTCTATGCCGATCGACCCGCAGTGTGCGCGGAGTTCCCGTTCGTCGTCGATCGTAAAACGCGCGACATAACAGAGATTCGACTGTTTCCCTTCTGCAACGTCCCGTTTAACGTGCTGAGGCTTGAAGTGAGGCGTCGCGCCCTCGAAGGCATTAGACAGAGCAACAGTTCGACTAAGCGAGAGTAGCTTGGCGTGACGAGCTCCCACGTAAAAGTCGGGCGGTCTGGCCGCACATAGCAGCAAAATCGCTGGCGCGCGAGCAAGAGCGGGCCTGCCGGGATTTGAACCCGGGTTTGAGGCTCCGGAGGCCGCTGTGCTATCCAGACTATACTACAGGCCCGTGCACTACTAGTTGCGTTGGCAGGTATATAACTGATCTGATAGCCGCGCACGAGAAAAAAGGTTTAAATGGGGTAGTTGCGCATTGGAGAACACACCAAATCAAATGCCGACGATCATTTGCAAAAGGAGTCTTGGATGAGTCGTAAAGTTTTGATGAACGGGGCGTATGTAGCGTGGGACCACGCAACGGTGCATATTAGCACGCACGCCCTCCACTACGGTACTGCTGTTTTTGAGGGCATAAGGGCGTACTACAACGACGGGAAGGGGCAGAGCTTCATCGTTCGACTGACGGAGCACGTCGAGCGATTGTACCGCAATATACGCGTGCTCAGGCTCACGCTGCCGCTCGCCAAGCAGGAATTCGCAGACGCTGTCATTGACGTCGTGCGTGAAAACGCGCTTAAAGAGGACGTGTACATACGACCGATCGTGTACTGGGGGGCCGGCACCGTCGGCCTCTATCCGTATGGCAGGGCAAACGACTACGCGATCTATGTCGAACCGATGGGCAAGTACTTTGACGACATCGATGCGGGCCTAAAAGTGTGTGTGAGCTCATGGGCGCGTCTCTCAGACAACGCGCTCCCCCCGAGGGGCAAGTTCGCCGGCGCCTACGTCAACAGCGTGCTCGCAAAGGTCGAGGCGGTCCAAGACGGGTACGACGAGGCGATACTGCTCACCAAAGACGGCTTCGTGTCGGAAGGAAGCGGCGAGAACGTGTTTCTCGTGCGCAACGGCAGCGTTCTCACGCCACCTGTTTCGGATGACATTCTCGAAGGGATTACGCGAGACGCGATCATCACGCTCTGTGCGGATCGCAGTTACGATGTCCGTGAGCGGAGGATTGGCCGCTCAGAGCTCTACACCGCGGACGAACTCTTCTTTACCGGTACCGCGGGAGAAGTGGCCCCCATAACGAGCGTCGACGGGATCATTATCGGTGACGGTGGGGCAGGCACGATAACGCAGGAGCTCAAAGAGGCGTATTTCAACGCGGCACGCGGCAACGATCCGCGCTACATGCGGTGGCTCACGCCTGTCTTTTAGTCGCTTCTTAAAACAGCGACTCGTTTTTAGGGGGAGCAGCGTGCGCGCTCTTGAAGCGATTAGCCACGTTCGACGGCGATGCGACTCTTGCCGTAGCTGAGCCGCACGCCAATTGAGCGCAAGTACGCACACGAATCGCCGGGGCAGTGGACGAGCACCTCGGCCAGATCTTCGGGCTTGTCTATGTCGGTGCTCATGTAAAACGAATCGAGGATCTTTAACGGAATGCCGCGCTGTTTGGCGATGGCCACGTGCTTCAGGAAGCTCACTTCGTAAAAATCGACCTTGAAGCGGCTGGGGTCGCGCATGAAGATCGCGTTGGTGCCGCCTCCGCGCCCCGGGACAAGCGTGACGCCCTCCGAGTACATCTCGCGCACGTGCCACTCTTGGATGAGCGGGATGTCGGACATCACGATGAGCGTCGGCTCGCGCACGTGCCTGATGTAGGCGTTTATGGCGGTGTTCAGATCGCGGCGGTTGAGCTCCACGTGCGCCCAGTCGCACTCGGGATCGAAGTCCTCGGTCGCCAGAATCGTCACGTCGGTGCCCTTCAAGCCGCGGAGCACGTCGTGCAGCATCGCCTTTGAAAAGGCCATGCGTTCTGCCGGGGAGAGAAATGGCGCGAGCCGTGTCTTCGCTCCGCGCGTCTTAAACGGCACTACCGCGTTTGCAGCGTTCATCGTCGCCTCACCGGTGGCGTAAGCGCCCCCGTTATTTATATATTACCGCGGTCATGTAGTGGTAAAAACGGCCTCGCTTTTTATGTCGCTTGAGCACATGAGCACCGCAGACATCATCAGTGCGCCTTTGGAGACGCTCGTGTTTACTCTTCCGGCACGCGTCACGTTCTCGCGCAACGTCTTTGTGCCTGTGACCAACATCTGTCGCAACGCGTGCGGCTACTGTGGGTTCCGGCGGGACATCGGCGACGCTGAGGCACAGCTGATGGCGCCTGCAGAGGTGGAGACCATGCTGCGGAAGGCCAAGGATGCGGATTGCACTGAGGCGCTGCTCACTTTTGGTGAACGTCCGTATGAGGTCGACGGTTTTGTCGAGAAGCTTCGGAGGCTCGGCTACGAGAGCTTTCTTGACTATCTCTATGACCTCTGCACGATGGCAATTCGCGTCGGACTGCTCCCGCACAGCAATCCGGGCATTCTCACCTTTGACGAGCTCGAGCGGCTAAAAGCCGTAAATGCGAGCATGGGACTGATGCTTGAGACGACGGCCTCAGTTGACGCGCACCAGGGCTGTGCTGGCAAAGAGCCCGAACTTCGAGTCTGGACTATTGAGGATGCCGGCAAGCTCCACATTCCGTTTACCACAGGTCTCCTCATAGGCATAGGAGAAGACTGGGGCGATCGCATCCGCTCGCTAGAACTTCTCGCGGAGCTACAGCACAGATACCGGCACATCCAGGAGGTCATTATCCAGCCGTTCGCGCCGAAGCCGGGCACGCGGATGGCCGACGTTCCTAGCCCGAGTCGCGAGGTGCTCCTCCGCACGGTCGCGCTGGCGCGTCATCTCCTCCCTGATGATGTCGCGGTTCAAGTGCCGCCCAACCTCACCGAGGTGGCCCCGCTTCTCGGCGTGGGGGCGTCCGACCTCGGCGGGATTTCGACCGTGACGGTCGACTACATTAATCCGGAGCACGCCTGGCCGGATCTGGCGGACCTCGGCATTGCGCTCACCGAGCGGTTGCCGATCTACCCGCAGTACGTGCGTGCCGGATGGTACAGCGAGGTGCTCGCTCCACTCATCGGGGCGCTGGCTGACGAGCGCGGGTTCCGACGAAAAACGACAGGCGAGACAAGGGACGGGTGACGCTATGGATATCGTTCATATTGGTAAAGCAAAAACCGTGTACCGCACCGAGGACGCCGAGGAGTACATCATCGAGTTTCGCGATGACATAACGGCTTTCAACGGGAAACGGAAACGGACCGTGCCTCAGAAGGGCTACTTCAACGCGAGAATTTCCGCACGGCTCTTTCAGCTTTTAGAGCAGCGAGGGATCGCGACGCACTACAAAGGGATGGTGGACGATACGCGGATGCTCGTAAAGGCGGTGGACATTATACCGCTCGAAATCATCGCTCGAAACATCGCCGCGGGATCACTCGTGCGCAGGTATCCCTTCAAGGAAGGGCAGAAGTTAATCCCTCCCGTGCTCGTTATCGACTTCAAGTCTGATGCGTATGGTGATCCGATGCTCAACGATGACCTCATACGCGCGTTACGCCTCGCCACCGAGAAGGAGCTGGTGACCATTCGTGAGCTGACGTTACGCGTGAACACGATCTTGAAGGACCATTTAAATCGGCGAGGGTTGCTGCTTCCCGACTTTAAGCTGGAGTTTGGAAAGGGAAGCGATGGGAAGATCCTCGTTGCAGACGAGATAAGCTGCGATACCTGTCGCCTGTGGCTGAAGGACTCGGGCGAGTCGGTTGATAAGGACGTTTTCCGCTACGAGCGCGGCGATTTGATAACGGCGTACGAAGAAGCGGCCAAGCGGATACTAAGCTGACAAATCGCGTGTGAGCGCGCGACCGCTATTGTCGCGTTTGAATCGATTAATGCCTTCGACGAGAGTGTAGAGCCGGCCACGTGAGTCTATTTTGCGTATCAAGCGCACATGAAGCGGCTCGCCTTGGCAGTCAGTGAGTCGCTCGCCTAAGCAGGAGGCCCACGCGCCACAGCGCGGTGAATTGCGCGAGGATTGCGACAAGGAGCACTGCTGGTTCAGCCAATCCAACGAGCAGTCCTATGGCGAGGATGATGAGCCGTTCGCTTCGTTCGGCGACGCCGGCGGTGCAATGAAATCCCATTCCTTCACCTTTCGCGCGAACGTAGCTCACGAGGAGGGAGCCCATAAGGGCGGCGCCGACGTAGATCCAGTTGACGCCAGCGATGCCAAGACCGAGTAACACGATGCAATCGACGTAGCGATCAGATATGGAGTCGAAGGTGGCGCCGAAGGTCGTTGCGGCGCGTCGGTTGCGCGCCACGGCGCCGTCGAGCATGTCGACAAAGCCGGTTACGAGGATAAGAACGCCGCCCGCGGCGAAGAACCCGAGGGCAAGAACGATTCCAGCGAAGACGCCGATCGCAAGGCCGGCGAGGGTAAGCATATTGGGGGTGACGCCGAGACCGACGAGGAGATTCGCCGGTCGTGAGAGAAGCCTATCGACGGAGTCTTTGAGTCTGCTTAACACGGGCGTCCCTCCTGTGGCGTTCAACGACCTGCTTAGAGGAAATGGCGCATTCCCGTAATATAGTTGACGAATTGGTGCGACGCCGTCGCAGGATCAGCGATGGCGAAAGCCGCAACGCCGTACCGCAAAAACTGCGCTCGGAAGCATCATGCTCAGGGCAGCGTCGCAAGCGCCCAGGTCCGTCGCGAAAATTCAGTCTCTCGAGCGGTCTGGGGGGGAGATGCGAACGGCCGTGTTACCCTTGAGGTTACCGTCGTTTTGTTTGTCTAAAAGCAATGAGGAGGCTGGCAAGAGCGGAGACCGCGATCACCGCGGCGACAGCCACCCACGCGTAATCTGCTGGCGCCGCTTGGCTGCCTGCGAGCGTCAGCGGATATTGATCAGCTACGTACGGGCCGGGAAGGACGAGTGACGCACGGGGGGTCTGTGAAAAATTGAACGCTTCGAGCATGTTACTTGTTGCCGCATCGCGCGCGGTGAGCGGGGGCAGCGAGTAGTCCGTCTCGATGAACTTGAGGATCGAACTGAATTCCCCTTGAGTATGATCGACAAACCCTTCTTTTGCATACGGACTGATGACAAGGCACGGCACTCTGAACCCAAGACCAAGCGAATCGACCTGCAGTGGAGCGACGTGGTCGTAAAATCCACCCCAATCATCCCAAGTGACGAAAATGGCGGTCGAATTCCAGTACGGGCTTTGCATTACTGCATTGATCTCTGATACAATAGAGAGCTCTCCCACGGTAATGTTCTCTGGTGCCTCCTCAGTTTGGCCCGCTTTTGGCATCACCCAGGTCACGTTCGAGAGGGAGCCGTTTTTCAGATCGGTCAGGAACGCATCGTGCGGGGCGAGGTGCTGCATCATCGAAGCATTCGTCTTGAACGATTCGAATGCGGGGAGGGGGTCGTACACGGTTGGCGTGGTGAAGGTTCCAGGCGTCCCGGAGTAGTACTTCCACGAGAGGCTGTGGCTGTCGAGTTCGTCCATTATCGTCGGAAAGTTCAGAGAAGAGGCGGGGAACGAGTCGTCAGTGAGGTTGCCTGACTGGCCAGCGATCAGGTACAGGTGATTAGGCAGACTCGGGCCCATCATGGAGGAGAAGAAGTTGTCCATAAGGACGAACTTGGAGGCATAATCCCAGTAATAAGGAATATCACGAGAATCGTAATGGCCCATGGTGTCGCAGGTGTTTACCGCGTACACGAAGCTGTCCATCTTCCCGTTATCGTACGCCTCGTGAGCGTCAAACTGGGAATTTCTGAGATTGGTAAGGTTTGAGGTCGTCAGGTGAAACGGGCTGACGGTCACGTTAGACCCCTTCGTGGTCGGGAGCGCTATGCTCTCATTTAGTCCGTTTGCCCCGGGGTAGGTCCCAAAGTAATTATCGAAAGGATGGTTCTCTTGAAACAGCACGATGATGTGCTGGATAGGGGTGGTATTCGCAGCAGTGGCGGTTTGAGCAACTGTGCTTCGAGGGCTGCTGACACTTGCGCTTTGCGCAAAAACGCTCTTTGCGGGCAGTAGAAGGACAAGAGTGATTGCGACCAAGGCCCATCTCTTAACGCTTGATCGCGCCCACCGGCATGTCATTGCATAGATATCCGAGCAGCCACGTTTAAAGATGTCGTCCCTGCATGTCTCTCACGAACTATCCTGCAAAGCTCAGAGAACGCCTAGCTCTGCCATACAGTGTAGCAGGGGCCCATTTCTTAGAAATGGCCAGTGCCATCCGGGATTTCGTTCCGGACGCTCACCTTCGCATATTAGTGATGGTAGACGGCAGCTTATCATTTCAGCACCAATGCCTTTTTGGTGTGGCGGGTAACGTAGAGCTGTGAAGCCTTCGCTTGATGATCTTATAAAGTGGTGGAGCGCCGTCGCTTTGGTTCTTATTGTGCTCAGAATATACGGAGTGCTCTAAAGTTCCGGCGTTGACCGAAGAGCGGCGCCACGCGCGTCATGGTCGATCAGAGTCAAACGCATACGCATCCATGCCTTAGTCGCCCCAGTACAGCTGTCATGGAGGACCGTGCCGCGCCCCTCGTCCCCTGCCGCCCCAAACGCCACAAGCAGCGGCATGAATTGATCGGGGTACGGGTGAGCACGTTCAGCATATGGGCCACACTCCCGATAGTTCACAAGGCTGGCGCGGTCGCCCCGAGTCACCGTGTCGGTCAGCCAGCCGCTGAAGTGGAGGGCCCAATCATCGGTGGCTGCACCTTCGCCCAGCGATGCCCCCGCGTAGCCGAGTGGGTGAACGGCGCCACCGCTGCCGAGGATGAGAACGCCATCATCCCGGAGCGGTGCAATGGCTGCACCAAGCGCCAGGTGCTGCGCGGGATCTAAGTGACGCTGGATGGAGAGCTGCACGACGGGGACGTCCGCGTTGGGAAACATGCGCATCAGCGGCACCCACGCGCCGTGGTCAAGGCCACGACGGCGGTCAACGTCGCAGCTTAAGCCAGCGCCGTGAACAAGATCAGCCACCCGTCCGGCAAGGTCAGGTGAACCGCGCGCGTCGTACCGGAGCCGGTAGAGTTCAGAGGGGAACCCGTAAAAATCATGGATCGTTTCGGGCACTTCTACGGCGTTAACAGCAGGTCGTGACGTATTCCAGTGGGCAGATACGCATAGAATCGCGTGCACGTTCCGGTATCGGTTTCCGAGCGTGGCCAAGAACTGTCGCGCCGGGACGTTTTCGAGGGGCAGAGTGGGGGCGCCGTGCGATACAAATAGGGTAGGCAGTTCGTCTGCAGACACGGTTCTCCCTCAAATAATGCTGCACTAACGATCAAGCTGATATCGACAGACCTTCTGGCACAGCGGACCCTCTAATGTGGCCTCTTTCCTTGAGCACGTGTAGCGGTGCCGTCAAATTTCGCTATTTATCCAATTGAGGTGTCCTCACATAAGGCCAATTTGTCGCATTAGCCCGACCAAATCATAGAAGAGTTTCTCTTCGACGATCTCGCCCTTCTCATTCCAGTGGGCGACCGTGCAAAACTCGACTTGAAATTTCTTGTTTGTGGATTGAATGGTTGTCCCGTCAGGGCCTGCCATGGGGCCGGTCATCGTGCCGGTGAAATTGGCAATCGAACACGTCCAGTCGCCCTCACCAAAGAGCACTAGATATGGGCGGTTCCCCACACGGTTGTCGGGAAAGGTCTTGAAGAATTGCTCAGCTTCTGCTTGGTGCGCCTCTAGTCCTCTAGTCGGTTCGGGTTGCCCTGGCCAGTACACGGCGACTTCTTCGTGGTGCCGTTTGTTGAACGTGTCCCAGTCCTGGCTGTTCCAAGAATCATCCAACGTTATCATCAATCGCTTGTTTTCCTCAACACTCATTTAAAGCCCCTCCAAAACCCGGAGTTGTTTTAGGGTGGGAAGGAGTGGCATCCTAATACCCATAAGCGTTTGCTGCCCTTTAGTGAGCGTCTGCGAGCGCGGCAGGGTGAAGAAACGAGTTGATCAACCGGCACATTCTCAACTGCATGCGGCTAAAAAGTGGGGAGAGCAATCCAGGACCTAAGCAGCTTTGTCATCTCCTCGGTTTGAACTTCCTTTGTTGTTGTGTCGTTGCGTTCTTGAGATGTGAACGGACAAACACCAACTCGAAGGTCAAGACAAGCGTTGATCACCGTTAAAACACGTCAAAAGAACAAGCTTTATTGTACGACACGCGAGTTTCCAGGATCAATTGGTGAGGCGTATGCCGAAAAGAGTATTAATCGCCTATGGAAGCCGTTATGGAAGCACCGATGAGATCGCACGCGCAATGGTGCAGATCTTAGAAAAAGAAGGGCTAGAAACACAGCTACTCGATCTTAGACACACGAAGCAAAAGGAATGGCCCGCATTAGCGTCGTTCGACGGCATCCTCGTCGGCTCGGGGATCAAGATGTTTCGATGGGTTGGAGACACAACGACTTTTCTCAAAAAGCACGCGGACGAGCTCAAAGCGCTCAAAGCGAAAGGACTGGTAGTAGGCGTTTTTGTGAGCTGTGGATCCGCGTCAACGCCTGAAGGCCATGCGGAGGCAAAGGACAGGTACGTAGAGAAGATCGTGGCAGATCTCGGAATCAAAGCAGAAGTGGATATGTATGACGCCTTTGGCGGAGTTTTAGACCTCTCCTCCTCGGCGCCAATGGGCTTCCTCGACAAGCGAATGCTCGGTATGGCGGCAAAACAGATGGTCAAAGATACGGGCATCCACCTGACGGAAGGCGCTCGGAACGATCTGCGAGATTGGGACCAAATTCAGACGTTTACGGAACATTTCGCCCAATTGCTGAAAGCAGGAGATGGCGCGAATTGACGAATCGGGTTGCCGCAACCGATAGTCCGAACGCCAACACAGCCGTGCGCCGGCTTGGATTCTGGTCGGCGGTCCTAACCGCGGTATTCGCCGCGGCATTTTTCGCGGTCGGTATCGCGACCCCGGTGCGATCTATCCCTTATCCCTATGTAGCCTCATTCGTTCCCAACGATTATCTCTGGATGTATCCGGCATTTCTGCTGGCACCGACCTTCGTCGTGCTCGTGGCGTGCATCCACTCCTACGCGGCCGATGACAGGAAGGTATTCAGTCAGATCGCCCTCTCATTCGCGGTGGTCTATGCGGCCGTGATCACTACAGACTACTTCATTCAATGGACCGTAGTAGAACCGAGCATCTTGAGCGGCGAGACGGCCGGCCTCGCTCTGTTCACGCAGTACAACCCTCACGGGTTCGTCGTTAGTCTCGAAAGTCTCGCGTACCTCATGATGAACGGCGCGTTCGTCTTTGCCGCCGCTGTTTTTGCCGGGGGAAGGCTTGAGCGCGCTCTGCGATGGCTGTTCGTCGCGAGTTTTGTCGTAGCGGTCGGATCGTTTGTCGGCCTCTCTCTGCTGGGCTATGCCGTTGTTACGTTTGAGGTGGCAGTCATCACGATAAACTGCATCGTGCTGATCATCTCAGGCGTGTTGCTGAGCGTTGTGTTCAAGCGACCGGATGGCTTGGGCCGTAGCGCCTGACTATGGCGAAGCAGGTAATTCCAGAAGCGCGGCTGCAAAGCGCTTCGCCTTCTCGACGTACTCCCCGCTTTCCACGTCGTTAGCCGCAACGTCAAGCACCGCCGCCGCCTTTTTTCCGGAAAGTATTTCCATGCTTTCGAGCATCTTTGCACTGCCCTCGCTGCGTGGGTTTCCGTGCGTGCAAAAGAAGGCGACGCTGGTGAACTTGTCTTTGTTTTGTGCAAGATACGTTCGTATCGGGCTGGACATTTTCCCCGCCCACACAGGACTGCCGATGACTACCACATCATAGGACGCGGCGTTGTTCGTCGTTTGCGCGATTTTCGCGTGGACCCGCAGGAATGCCTGCATCGCCAACCTTCCCATGCCCTTGGCTTTCGTGTCGGACACGATCGCTTCAATGTCGGCGTTGAGGCTTTCAGCAAGCGCTTCGGCGACCTTTTTCGTGTTTCCCGTTCGCGAGTAATAGGCTACGAGTGTTTTCATCGCTGTGCGTTACGCCGCACCCGCTTAATAGCATGACGGGTCACCCTGGAGGCAGGATCGGTCGACTAAGCTCGCGAGTGGTTATTACGGTATCTTCTTTGGATTCAAGAATCCTCGATCCTAGCCTGTTTTTTTTTAGATAGTGCAACAGTCCGAAGGTTCTTACTGCGCGATCTTTGGACAACACAAGTCACGCTTTGCACGACAAAAAAAGCAAATCGATGACATAGCGCACCCGCCCAGAACGGCACCGGTTCATTGGATCGAAAAAGAGACGGGAATCCTTTCCGTACTCGCACGAATACGATCAACAGGCGATGCAGCAACAAAACGCAACGCATATGTACGCGCATAGAGGGATATATACAACTTGTCTGAGCTGGTTCGCGCCAAGCTCTCCGATCAGGCAATACAACGTAAGTCGCAGCGAGAATACAAACGGCAAGCCTTATGGGGACTATAAGGTCCTCATTGGATATCAGTGGGATTCTTGGCTAATAGCGGCAGGCGGGTGATACTATCCAAAAGAATACCGTGCTCATTGTTGACGATGATCGGACCATCCTCGAAAGCACCAAAGCCATCCTCGAGAGCGCAGGCTACGCTGTACAAACAGCAGAAACCTCACGCGATGCCATTCACAAGGTAAAAAGTGACTGGTTTGACATCGCGCTCTTAGACATAGACCTTCCTGATATGCAGGGCACCGAGCTGCTTGAGCGTCTCCAAGAGATCAAGCCGGGGATGATCAAGATCATGGTGACTGGGTCCGCGAGCTTAGAGAACGCCATTCAATCTGTAAATTTGGAAGCAAAAGCTTACATTGTTAAGCCTTTTAATCCTGACGATTTGTTACAGGTAATGGAGGAGAAGCTAAAAGAACGACGTGCCGCTGAAAGACTCGATGAGGATAAAGTGACGGACTTTATAGAAGAACGACTCCAGAAGCTAGAAACGTTGGAGAGAAGCGTGAAAGGAACCAATCTGGAAGTTGAAGAGGCAGGTAAGATCGTACTGCACGACGGCATGCCCTTCTCGCCGACATCCACGGAGGGAGCAGCAGCGAAAGCTATCGACACGCCGACGCCCTCGGTTGGAGCAGCAGCAAACGCTATCGAAAAGAAGCGTGAAAGTAACCAATCTGGAAGTTGAAGAGGCAGGTAAGATCGTACTGCACGACGGCATGCCCTTCTCGCCGACATCCACGGAGGGAGCAGCAGCGAAAGCTATCGACACGCCGACGCCCTCGGTTGGAGCAGCAGCAAACGCTATCGAAACGACGAAACCCGACGTGCAGCCGATTGAAGTCTCTCATCTGGTCAAGCAATTCGGGGCCTTCACCGCCGTCAACGCGATGGTAATACCTAGAGATCATCTTGTCGCTATGCTAACAGAGTATGGCATCGAAGATAAAACCATTCTTAACAACGCTGACATCAGCACCGAAAGTCTTATTTTCGAACTAAATCACCGCAAGATCACTGTGCCTGAACCTTTTTTCAAAGCCTTAGCGGATGCCCTCCACCTCACATTTATCCCAAAGGAGCAAATCCTAAGTAAGAGTTACTTGGCCCCAGGGTTGCCGTATGCGGTAATGAAAGAGAATTTGATGTTTTTACTAAAACTCTCGCGCGAGGGGGCGGAATTCGTCACCGCAAACCCACTTCAATACCACTTTTTTTGCAAAGCTCGAAAATATTTTTAGAGTGCCCATTACGATACACGTGACGTCAATCGATGCTATTGAAGAGGCCATTGATCAAGGGTACACCGAGCTACATGCACATGAGCACTTGAGGAACTACGAGAACGAGCACCCGATGAATCTGCATACCGCGTCCTATACCCTTGGCAGCAATATGGTATCATCATCGTCTTAGTCGCCTTTCTTCTGTTGTTCGTAGGAAACTATCCAGCGTCACTTATTCTACTTTTTGCCGTGATAAACGTCGTATATTTTGGGCTAAATCTGTTCAAGTTTTATGTGTCGTTCTTCGGATTCCAAGGCTCACGATCAGAGGTCACCATACGAACTGAAGACATTGAGAAGCTTGATGACGCTGTATTGCCTGTGTTCACCATATTTGTGCCGGTGTATCACGAAACAAAGATGCTCCCGCACTTAATCAGGAACCTACATCGGTTAGATTACCCTAAAGATAAACTCAATATTAAGATCTTGATGGAGGAAAAGGATGACGAAACCCTCGCCGCAGCCCGCAGATTGGGTCTATTTGGCGAGCCAGAGACGATCATGGAGTCCATGAGCGCCGACGAGTACCGCGAGTTTCTCAGGCCATTTGAACCGATCATTGTTCCAGATGCTGATATACACACAAAACCCCGAGCCTGCAATTATGGCCTGCAAAGGGCACGAGGCGAGTTCTGTGTTATATTTGATGCTGAAGACGATCCCGATCCCGATCAATTAAAGAAAGCCGTGCTGGCCTTTTCTCACGTTGATCCTGATTGTGTGTGCCTGCAATCTCGCTTGAACTTCTATAATCCAAAGGATAATGTGCTCACGCGCTGGTTCACTTTAGAATACTCATATTGGTTTGATTTCTATCTTCACGGGATAGATCGAATCGGGGGGCCGATCCCGCTCGGAGGGACAAGCAACCACTTTAGAACCAAGGCGCTCCGTGACTTAGGTGGATGGGATCCCTATAACGTGACGGAAGATGCCGATCTCGGCATACGGATCGCACGAAAGAAGCTCAGAACGTCCATGCTCAATAGTTATACCTATGAAGAGGCGAACACAAAGTGGTGGAACTGGATCCGACAGCGATCGCGCTGGATTAAGGGGTATATTCAGACATATCTCGTACACATGCGCTATCCAGGTGAGTTACGTGCAGACTTAGGGTGGCGCAAATTTGCGCTCTTTCAACTCGTGCTGGGCAATAGCATTTTTGTCGTCCTTATTAATCCTATACTATGGGTGACGACAGCCCTCGCGTTCTTGATTCCAGGCATCTTTCCCTTCTTGTTGTTTTATCCACTGGCGTACGTATGTCTCTTCAATTTGGTCGTCGGTAATGCTTTTTTTATTATCACACAGGTGATTGCTACTGTAAAAGAACGGAAGTACTCCCTCATTCCATTTGCGCTGCTTGTCCCCATCTATTGGGCCATGATCAGCATAGCGGCTTGGAAAGGTGCTTTGCAGCTCCTCACAAGACCATTTTACTGGGAGAAGACACAACACGGGATTAGCAAGTCGAACCAGCAAGGACGTCCAGTAGAAGAACCGAGCGTTTTGGCGGGGTGATTGCGGTTGACAGCATCAGAAGGCAAAGAATGACTTCAATCGTCGTCGTTGAAGATGAAGCCATTGTTGCCACAGATGTAGCGCAGCGCCTTAAGCGCCGCGGTTATGACGTTTCGGCCGTGGCCGCAACTGGTGAAGCCGCGCTGCGCACAGTTGAGAAGCTGCATCCAGATCTCGTTCTCATGGACGTACCGCTAAAAGGGGAAAAAGATGGGATAGAAACGGCTCACGAAATCGAAGATCAGTTTGAAATCCCGGTAGTCTTCTTGACGGGTCAGGCAGACGGGCCCACCCAGGAGCGAGTCAGGAACACCTGTATCACTTCCGCGTAAATGCCCGATCCTGAGGACGTCTCTTGCACGACATTTCCGAGCGTCAGTCGCGCCTCGGTTGTGCCGACGCCGCAAACGGTCCGCCCTTGCACGGATGCTATCGGATAGAAGCCGTAGTACCAGTTGGCGGGCTCTAACACAAGGCGCGCTGCCCCACCGCTGCTCGTTTTCAAGCAGTAAGGAACGGTCGTCCGGATAGTGACGGGAGTTTGCGAGAGGCTCTGCCACTGTTGCTGCGTTATCTTTCCGGCGAGGCGGAACTGGATGCCAACAGAGGCGACGCTCGTCTCGTAGTAAACGCTAGATGCCTGCCACGCTAGATTCGTCGAGAGCACGTTGGAGACCGACCTCTCCACGTGGGTCCCGGTTCCGGCCTCTATAAAGCCAAATGACTCGTGGTAGTTGTACTGCCAACCGCTCAACAGTGCGTTCGTGCCAACGTGCACGGTGTAGTAGGCGAACGGTGAGGTCTTGACAGTGTTCGTTTGTCGCTGCGGCTGGGCCGATGTTGGTGCGGCCGATACGCAGACTGCGCTACATACGGTCAGCGCCAGGATAGAAATCATTAGAAAGGCATAAATTGGCGCTTCATACGTTTTCACCTCATTTTCGTTTGATGGTGGTACGCTTATCGATACCGCCGTTGTTAAATGTGCTAGTTTACGCGTCTACAATAAGCGTTGTTAACCCCGAGAAGCTTTGCAGTAGCCTATGAGGTAGGCCGCTCATCGCTCATTTAGGGTTGCGCTCACAACCTTCAAAAGCTCACCAGGATCGACTGGTTTCAGAAGATAGGCGTTGGCTTGCAAAATCAGAGATCTCAGAGCGCCGTGCAGAGTTGCATGGCCGGTGACCATGATCGTTCTCATCTTGGGGTCGATTTCCCGCAACTGCTCGAGCAGCTGAGTGCCATCCATATCGGGGAGCTTGATATCTAAAAGCGCGAGATCGTGCGAGCCACTAGTGCACTTCTCAATCGCCTCGTGACCTGTTTCTGCAGTTTCCACGTTGTACCCGTGCTCACTTAAGATTTGCATAAAGCCGCTCAGTGTGTCTCGGTCATCGTCGACTACCAATATGGTCAGTTTTCCCACCAATTTACCTCCTCGTTATGCTTGTCTTGCTCCCGCTTGGGGAACACTCCTACAGGACCACGCTGTGTGCTGATGCGACATGATACTCAAACAATTCTTGCCCCCACGCAATCGCGTCTTTATTTTGGCTTGTTAGCGCGTAGGAATAATCAAATGTACCGTCCAAACGATGGAGCGCTAGCGCCATGAACGCATCAGCAACGACCAGGACGAGTTTGGGATTCTCTCTGATCTCATAAAGTGCAAGGCGTTCGCTGCATGCCTTGCTCAAAGGTTCACGACCGATCTCGTCAATCAAATGGCGCGATACCTCGTCGGTGAGCACGAGCTCCACGTGTTGTTGGCGAGCAAACTGCTGAAGCGCTAGCTGGCCAATGTCTTGAATGTAGAACGGAGAGACCATTCTTACGACTTTACTGTCTCGAAACAGGTCGACAAAATGGCGCAAAGCTTTAAAAACATCAGTGGGGGTGCCTGCGATAAGTCCAGCGTCGTGTAACGACCCTATAGTGTCAAATAGGTGATCGGGGATCCCATCCATGTCGTGCTCGGACCAGAATGCTTCATTCTTCATTAGCACTGCCATTGCACCTTGAAAATCAATGACTTTGCGTGCAGCGCTCCTACCGATAGGGGTCACCAAGTAGTTTCTCTTTGAATCTCGGCGAATGAAATGACTCTTTTGGAGCTCTCGCAACGCGTGTATGATCGCGGGAGGCGAGAGCTTGAGCTCGTCGCGCAGCTCGTGAAGCGATTTCATCCCCTCATTCATCAAGAGGAGGATGTCTTTTCGTTGGTCAGAACAAACAGCTAGACGGAGGGCTTTGTCAACGTCTGGGTTGTTATCTTTCATTTGCGTGTGTCACTACCTCCCGACGACCCGAAAGCATTTAGCCTTTGTTATCGCGAGACGCTCTGCCTCTTAGCGCACGAACGAACTGTTCTGCTATTAGGGAAGATTCCAAAGAGAGTGGCTGAGTCCCGTTACCGTTATTTATTCTTACTTCATCTCTCTAACGTCGTAGCGTTAACCGATAATCAAGGTGTTACGCGAGCTTGACGACTGACCTTTCTGGTAGCTATCTGCGGATAAAAAACACCACGCTGTGGCATCGGCCTCTCAAACAGAAGAAGCTCAGTGCAATAAGCAAATGGGGCTTGTCATAACGTCCTTTTAAACGTAGATGCAAAAAATGTCGGCACTCAATGCAGCTTGCCGCGCACCTCTCAGGACTCGATTCGGTGCGGCATCTGCGTGCTCACCACTCTCAGTGTGAGCTTATTAGCTCAACCACAACACACACAGGGGAGAAGCAACGCAGCAAAGATATATCTTCTTTCTGCGCACTTTGAAGGGGAAGCATCGACATGATACGGATAATACTCGGTGTAGATGATTCAACTAGTGGCCAGGACACCCAGAACCTATTGCAGCGAATGAGCTACGACGTCCTGACAGTGAGCATCGACGAAGTGACTGAGCGCGCAGATGAGTTACAACCCGACATCATCCTCATGGATGTCAGGTTAGACGGAGAGAAGGACGGGATCGAAGTTGCACAACAAATCAACAGTCGCTACGACATTCCTATCATCTTTATCACCGCCAACGCTGACGAGGCCACGGTGCGGCGGGCAATTACGGCTGAACCCGACGGTATTCTCATAAAGCCACTTGATGCGCTTGAACTGACGGCCACGATTGAAATGGCGATGCACAGGCACGGCACGGGAGCAAGGGTGCGCGAGAGCGATCGCCGTATCCGTGAGATCACAGAATCGCTGTCAGAGGTGATATTTGAAACAGATATGGCGGGAAATATCACGTTTGTTAATCGAGCCGGACTGAAAGAGTTCGGCTACAAACGGGAGCAGGTCGAAGCAGGAATCACGCTCTATAACCTAGTTCCCCCCGACAAACACGAAGAAATACGCGAATCCATTGCTCAGGCGGGAATTGATGGACCTCCGGAGTGGATAGAGGTCCCGGGGTTGCGGCGCGATGGTAGTACATTCCCGGTCTCCGTACGTGCTTCAGTGATCGTACGAGAGGGCGTTCCGGCAGGGATACGCGGAATCGCCTTGAACGTTACTGAGCGCAAGCGTGCCGAGCGAACAACTGGAAGAGAGCGAACGACGCATCCGTGAACTCACCGACGCGCTGCCGGAAGTCATATTTGAGACAGACGCGAATGGCATCCTCACCTTCGCAAACGCAGCCGCGTTTACTCGGTACGGCTGGACAATAGGAGAACTCGAAGGGAAAGCGAACATGCTTGACTTTGTTGCACCCTTTGACCGAGACAGAGCGCGAGAGACTATTCGTAAAAGAATACAGGGGGAAGAAACAGGATGGAACGAATATGACTTTATTGTAAAAGACGGGAGCATTGCTCCCTTTGACGTCCGTACAATGCCGATCGTTCGCGATGGCGTTTATGAGGGGCTCCGCGGCATTGCCATTGATATCACCGACCGGAAGCGTGCTCAAGCGGCTTTGATAGGGAGTGAACGACGCATCCAGGAGATCACCGACGCGCTTCCGGTCGTCGTGTATGAAACCAACATAACTGGTCA
Source organism: Methanobacteriota archaeon (assembly GCA_963805115.1). Classification (GTDB taxonomy): domain Archaea; phylum Halobacteriota; class Bog-38; order Methanoflorentales; family Methanoflorentaceae; genus Methanoflorens. Next base: position 75,027 of record CAWDSY010000010.1, on the reverse strand, counting down.
CATGACCTTCGCAAATGCCACGGTCTTTGACCTGTTCGGCTACACGAAAGAAGAGCTCGAGGCAGGAGTGTCCATTTTTCAACTGATCGCGCCAGCCGATAGGAAGCGAGCACGCGCGGTGTTTCGCCGGAGAATGAGTCTGGAAGACGTTGGCAGGGTGGAGTACGCCGGACTGCGGAAGGACAAGAGCTCGCTCCCCATTTCAATCCGTGCTGCTACAATGATGCGGGATGGCGTAGTCATCGGGCAGCGCGGTGTCATACTTGATATTTCTGAACTGAGTGAGGCGCAACAAGAGCTACGACAGCACGCAACGATGTTTAATGCGGCGCACGATGCCATCATGACCTTGGACCCAGCAGGGACCATAACGTACTGGAACCGTGGCGCCGAGCGCCTGTATGGGTGGACAACGCAAGAGGCCGAAGGTCAAAACGCGAACGCGCTGTTGCGCACACGGTTCCCTGAATCGCGCGAAGCGCTGTGGCCTAAGCTTATGGAGAGCGGATTGTGGGAAGGAGAGCTGATCCATGTAACGCGCGATGGTGTTCCGGTCACGGCTGCGAGCAGCTGGACCCTGATGAAGGACGAGAAGGGCAATGCGTCCGCTATTCTCGAAATAAGCAGTGACATTACTGAGCGCAAGAAAGCGGAGTTGGCACTCGCGGAATCTGAAGCGACGTTGCGCATCACCTTCGCAACTATGGCAGACGGAATAGTGATCACGGAGTTGGACGAGAAGGTTACCGATTGCAATGAAGCCATCTTACGTCTGACCCAGCGATCGAGGGAAGAGATACTGGGAAAGCCGTTCGAGGATCTCCTCGCTCCTGAGTTTCGGTCTGTGATCGCCGATGCCTGTAAGCTCCTCGTCGGATCTGTCGTCGTCTTTACCGTGCCTGGTAGTGAGAAAAAAGGAACCATCCGAGCTGACTCGCAATTGCTCCGGAAAAATGGAGAACGTGTTGACATAGAAACAAATATCTCCTTGGTTGAAAATACCGCGGGGCAACCGGCTGCGTTTCTCATAGTCGCGCGAGACGTCACTGAGCGCAAGCAAATGGAGGCCCAGCTCGCCACTTCTCTCGCTGATCTCAAGCGATCCAACGCTGAACTAGAACAGTTTGCGTACGTCACGTCACACGACCTGCAAGAACCGCTCCGAATGATAACGAGCTACGTGCAAATAATTGAGGAGGACTACAAAGGAAAACTTGACGCTGACGCTGACCAATACATTGCATTTACCGTCGATGGCGCGAAACGAATGCAAACGCTCATCGACGACCTTTTGGCGTATTCGCGTGTGGGCACGCGGGGAGAGCCGTTCATACCAACCAGCATGAACAGCGTACTCTCCAAAGCGACTGCGAATCTTGAAGTCGCGATAGAAGAGAGCCACGCAGTTGTCACGCACGATCAATTGCCAACGGTGCTCGGAGACGAATCCCAGCTTATTCAGCTTTTCCAGAACCTGTTAGGTAATGCGATAAAGTTTAGGGGCGATGATGCCCCGATGATTCACGTTGGCGTAGAGGAAACGAAAGACGGCTGGGTGTTTTCGGTGCGCGACAACGGGATCGGCATCGACATGAAATACGCAGAACGGATTTTTACCGTATTTCAGCGCCTCCACGCGCGCGAGGAGTACCCGGGAACAGGGATAGGGCTCGCCGTCGTTAAGAAGATAGTTGAACGTCACGGGGGACGTATCTGGGTGGAATCAGAGCCAGCAAAAGGCTCGACGTTTTACTTCACGCTTCCAAAGGGGGGATAGTGCGGTATGACCGACAAAAATAGTGTGAATTACATAGAAATCTTGTTGGTGGAGGACAATCAAGCCGACGTTGTTCTGACCAAGCGCGCTCTCAAGTCCGGCAAAGTGCTCCACAACCTGCACGTCGCAAATGACGGAGAAGCCGCACTTGCCTATTTGCACGACGTCGAATATGGGAAGGCTCCACGCCCAGATCTGGTCTTGCTCGACCTTAACCTGCCTAAGGTGAACGGTCGTGAAGTGCTCGCAAAGATCAAATCCAACGAGGCGCTTGCGAGCATACCGGTCGTCGTATTGACGACGTCCAAAGCTGACGAGGACGTCTTGATAGCATACGAATTGCACGCCAACAGCTTCATTACCAAGCCGGTTGACTGGCCACAATTCATGAACGTGATACAGCATATCGAAGAGTACTGGTTCACGGTCGTGAAGCTCCCGCTTCGGGAAGACTGAGCATGTACGCACGTGATCGAGCACTTAACGTCCTCCTCGTCGAGGACAACCCTGGCGATGCTCACCTCATAAAACGGCTCCTGACTAAGTCATCCGCGACAAAGCACACGCTTGATGCCGTGAATCGTCTCAATGCCGGGATAGAACGGTGCGATCAGGGGAGTTTTGACGTAGTGTTGCTCGATCTGGGTCTACCTGACAGCCAGGGCTTCGCCACCGTCGCGACGATGCGCGCAGCAGTGCCGCACGTGCCGATCATCATCCTGACCGGTCTCGACGATCTGGAATTGGCGGTACACGCGGTGCGTGAGGGCGCGCAGGATTATCTCGTGAAAGGCACGTCGACGGTAGACACTCTGGAACGCGCTATGTACTACGCCATCGAGCGCAAAAACCTTGAAGAGCAGCTCACGCAGGACTCTGAGCACCTTCAAGAGCTGGTAGAGCAAAAAACGGCTGAACTTAAGCGAGCGGAACGCCTGGCGGCTATCGGGCAAATGGCGGCAATGGTCGGACACGATCTCCGCAGCCCTTTGCAGGCCATTCTTAACACTATTTACCTCGAGAAAAAACAGGTCGACTCGCTAGAGGGGTCCCTCGCGCCTAGTAAGGTTCTTAAGGCGCAGCAGCTCCACGACGGTTTAGATAAGATAGACGAACACGTTGCTTACATGAGCTCGATGGTAACCGATCTGCTCGACTTTGCTCGGACGCCGAACCCGAAAATCACGCGCACGAGCACAGAACAACTCGTCAACGATGCCCTACGTCGTGTTGTAGCGCCCAATAGTGTTGCGATCGAGAAGAGGCTTGATCCTCGTCTGCCCAACCTCGATGTCGATCCGCTCCTTATGCAGCGCGCACTGACAAACATCATTGGCAATGCGTTGCAGGCAATGCCCGACGGCGGCACTCTTAGCATAAAGACCACGAAAAGCGGAGAGAGCGCCTCTATAAGTGTAGCTGATACGGGAACAGGCATACCTCCGGAAAACATAAGTAAGCTTTTCGAGCCGTTGTTCACCACAAAATCACGAGGTGTGGGGCTCGGCTTAGCCATCGTGAAGTCTATGATTGAAGCTCACGGCGGGACCATTACTGTTGAGAGTGACGTCGGCCGAGGTTCGACGTTCCGCATCGCCCTACCGCGTAGTAGCTTAGAGACGCGAGTGCACGAGCAACCGGTTGGCAAGCAGGGTTGATCGAAAAGGGATGCGCAGAGGGCGCCAGTTCGGTAATTCTGTTCTGAAAACGTTGACTAAGCTCGCGAGTGGTTATTACGGTATCTTCTTTGGATTCAAGAATCCTCGATCCTAGCCTGTTTTTTTTTTAGATAGTGCAACAGTCCGAAGGCTCTTGCTGTGCGATCTTTGGACAACACAAGTCACGCCGTAGCCCCTTCGCGGTGGAACTCGATCAGCTATCTAATTTCGTCGACAAGGACAAACTCAGATCTTGTTGAGAACCTTCTGCCAATGATCTAGACAGCAAGATGCTTTGCACGACAAAAAAAAGCAAATCGATGACATAGCGCACCCGCCCAGAACGGCACCGGTTCATTGGATCGAAAAAGAGACGGGAATCCTTTCCGTACTCGCACGAATACGATCAACAGGCGATGCAGCAACAAAACGCAACGCATATGTACGCGCATAGAGGGATATATACAACTTGTCTGAGCTGGTTCGCGCCAAGCTCTCCGATCAGGCAATACAACGTAAGTCGCAGCGAGAATACAAACGGCAAGCCTTATGGGGACTATAAGGTCCTCATTGGATATCAGTGGGATTCTTGGCTAATAACGGCAGGCGGGTGATACTATCCAAAAGAATACCGTGCTCATTGTTGACGATGATCAGACCATCCTCGAAAGCACCAAAGCCATCCTCGAGAGCGCAGGCTACGCTGTACAAACAGCAGAAACCTCACGCGATGCCATTCACAAGGTAAAAAGTGACTGGTTTGACATCGCGCTCTTAGACATAGACCTTCCTGATATGCAGGGCACCGAGCTGCTTGAGCGTCTCCAAGAGATCAAGCCGGGGATGATCAAGATCATGGTGACTGGGTCCGCGAGCTTAGAGAACGCCATTCAATCTGTAAATTTGGAAGCAAAAGCTTACATTGTTAAGCCTTTTAATCCTGACGATTTGTTACAGGTAATGGAGGAGAAGCTAAAAGAACGACGTGCCGCTGAAAGACTCGATGAGGATAAAGTGACGGACTTTATAGAAGAACGACTCCAGAAGCTAGAAACGTTGGAGAGAAGCGTGAAAGGAACCAATCTGGAAGTTGAAGAGGCAGGTAAGATCGTACTGCACAACGGCTTGTCCCGCACGCCGACGTCCACAGACGCAGCCGTAAAAGCTTTCGAAACGCCGACGTCCACGGGTGGAGCCGTAAAAGCTATCGAAACTAAAGATCTCGTCAAACGGTTTGAAGACGTTGAAACGATGAATGGAACCAATCTGGAAACTGAAGAAGGGGATAAGATCGTACTGCACAACGGCTTGCCCTCTCGCCGACGTCCACAGACGCAGCCGTAAAAGCTTTCGAAACGCCGACGTCCACGGGTGGAGCCGTAAAAGCTATCGAAACTAAAGATCTCGTCAAACGGTTTGAAGACGTTGAAACGATGAATGGAACCAATCTGGAAACTGAAGAAGGGGATAAGATCGTACTGCACAACGGCTTGCCCTCTCGCCGACGTCCACAGACGCAGCCGTAAAAGCTTTCGAAACGCCGACGTCCACGGGTGGAGCCGTAAAAGCTATCGAAACTAAAGATCTCGTCAAACGGTTTGAAGACGTTGAAACGATGAATGGAACCAATCTGGAAACTGAAGAAGGGGATAAGATCGTACTGCACGACGGCATGCCCTTCTCGCCGACATCCACGGAGGGAGCAGCAGCGAAAGCTATCGACACGCCGACGCCCTCGGTTGGAGCAGCAGCAAACGCTATCGAAACGACGAAAACCGACGCGCAGGCGATTGAAGTCTCTCATCTGGTCAAGCAATTCGGAGCCTTCACCGCCGTCAACGATATTAGTTTCTCGGTGGCGGTCGGGGAGACCTTCGGGTTTTTAGGCCCTAACGGGGCAGGCAAGACGACCACGATCCGCATGCTCACCGGGATCTCACCTCCGACCTCTGGAATGGCGACCATCTTCGGCCACGATATCGTGCACGAGACCGTTGCCGCACGGCAATCCATGGGCATCGTCTCCGAGACCTCCAACGTGTACACTGACCTGACCGGGTGGCAGAACATGATGCTCGCCGCGCAGCTCTATCGCGTTGGCAGAAGCGAGCGGGATAAGAAAGCGACCGAGCTTCTGAAGCGTTTTGAGCTACATGAACGGCGAGGTGACAAGGTGCACGGGTACTCCAAGGGCATGAGGCGGCGGCTGACCATCGCGATGGGCCTCGTTAACAGCCCGCGTCTGCTTTTCCTTGACGAACCGACCTCCGGGCTCGATGTGGAGAGCAACCTCATCATCCGCGACATGATCAGCGACCTTATCGCTGGAGGAGTCACCGTATTCCTGACGACCCACAACATCGAGGAGGCGAACGTCCTCTGCGACCGGGTGGCTATTATCGACAGGGGCCACATCGCCGCCATCGACGCGCCCGAACGGCTGAAAAAGACGATTCAAAGCGTCCAGTCTGTCGAGGTCGCCTTTTTGGACGGCAAATCGCCTGAGTGGCTTGACGAGCTGCGCAGCCTCCCGATGGTGAACGACGCTCGCAAGGAAGGTGACAAGTTCAAGCTCTTCACAGAGAACCCGACAGAGGTCATCGAAGGCGTGATGGCGTACGCGCAAACGCACCACACACGGGTGATAAGCATCACGACGCTCGGTCCGAGCCTTGAAGACGTCTTTGTCAAGTTGACCGGGCTACAGCACTCAGGTGGTGGGGTGACTGCCATCGATTAACCCTATGGGGTTCCAAGACCGCCTTTCCCGCGAACTCGTTGCCGCGTGGGCGATTGCGAAAAAAGACGTCCTCATCTATTACCTCAGGCCAGGCGTCATCGTCGGTGGGGTGCTCTTCCCGCTTTTTATGTTCCTCGCGTTCACGGCAGGGAAGCTTGCGACCCCCGTTGCGCTGGTCCCGGGACTCATCGGGATAACGACACTCTTTTCTGCCTCATCGATAGAACCGGTATCCGTCCCGATCGAACGGAGAATGGCGACCTTTGACCGGCTGCTCGCCGCTCCCATCTCCCTGAATGCGCTGGTGTTGGGCGAGAGCCTCAGCGGTCTTCTCTACAGCCTTCTTATTGCGGTGGTGGTGTTTGTCGCGGCGCTGATCATCCTGATGACGCCCATCACGAACATATTCCTCATTGTGCTGGGGATCCTGTTCAGTTCGCTGTGCTTTGCAACGCTCGGGACTCTCTTTGCGGCATATCCGACGGAGAACCCCGGCGACATCATCTCGATGGTGAACGTCGTCAGGTTCCCGCTCATCTTCATATCGGGCGTCTTCATCCCTATCGCGACCCTACCCGCCGTCGGGCAGATGATCGCTTATATTTCGCCGCTCACGTACGCGAACGACCTCGTCCAGGGCGGATACAACGGTAAAATGACGTTCCACCCGATTGTTGACGTCGTGATGCTCATCGTCTTCATCCTGATCTTCCAGTTGATTGCGAACTACCTCTACAAGAGATTCAACGATTGAGCAAGTCGAGCGGAGAAGAGGACCGGAAATGGAGATCAGGATTCGGTGCGTCGCTCATACGTCCAGACGTGACTAAGCGCTCTGGTTTGGGCGCGCGAAGCTGACTGCGGGTTCATCCGTGCGTCGCTCGTGCGACGAGCTCTGTCGAAGGCACGATGCGCAGGCGTGCTTCAACTGGTTCCGGGATGCTCGCGCATGCCGGTGGCACATCCACGGATTCAGAGTCGCTTAACGGAGCAAAACCCGTTGGCGTGCTCGCCGTTACGACATGTGCAGAGTCACGTTAAGACGGCACACTGATTTCTGGACCAAGCAACAGAACCCCTGGCTGTTATGGGTGCACTGAGTTAGCGTTCAAAAGCTTATTATGCCGTTAGAGTTATCGCCGAGTACCCGCAAACACTCGATCATCGGCAGCACGAAGTGCAGCCTGTTCCATTCTTCACTCTCCGGGATGGGCGGCACGAACCGTTGGCGATTGTTCGGAAGGCCACAGCGTGAAACAAAAAGTCATCGAATTGAACGACGTCACCTGCATTCTCGGGAAGACCAACGTTGGTCTGTACGAAAATCACCTGATCGACACAGCAGCTATTGACGCCCCACTCACTCTTCAGGCGATTCTCATCACGCACGGACACGCCGATCACTTTGGGTGGGCGAGCACGCTCCAGAGACGCACGGGGGCGATCGTGGTGGCTCCGAAAGAGGACGCGTTTCTGATCGAAATTCCGGAGGTGAACGTTCGGGGTATGTTCAGCTGGGCGCGTCCACCGATCGAGATGACGACACGATTCTTCCTCGGAGAGGCGTGCACGGTCGATCGCTACACCGAAGACTATCCGTTCGAAGGAACGATTGCCCCGTTGCTCTTGCCGGGTCACACGATGGGGCACACGGGCTATCTGTGCGACGGGGTGCTCTTTGCGGGAGACGCGTTATATTCGAAAGCGGTCTGGGAACGACACAAGCTGCCGTATTCCATAGACGTCGAGCTCACGCGACGCTCGCTCAACGCAATAAAGAACGCCACGTTTGACTGGCTTGTTCCGGGCCACGGCGAGGTCATGTCAAAGGATGAGAGTGCCGGCGAGATCGCGCTTCACTTAGAGCGGCTTGCAGAGATTGACGCTATGATTCTGCGGCTTTTAGAGCGTCCCCGATCAACGGAAGACCTCATCTACGCTGTGCTCAAGGAGCTTACCGTGCAGGACAACCTGGCCCAGTATTGGCTCTCCGTTACGACCATAAAAGGTCACTTGAGTGGACTCGTGAGCACCTATAACGTTGCGTACGACATTACCGATCATCGGGTGTACTGGAAGGTGAACGAATGAGTCCTGTTCAAACGAACGCCGTGTCGGACCGGCGCATCGTGTTCGAGTCTTTGTCGCTGTAGCATCCTCTCGCTGCAAGAATCGACACGATGCGAGACGGGGCCGGAACACGTGGCAGCCGAGCGGCGCCGGCGGCGCGCGTGAACGGCGACTGCTGGCCGTTTTCGAAACAGTGCGAACGCTCGGGCTATACGTTGGCCAACAACTTCATGCTCCGACACGACAACTGAACGAACCGAAGGGTGATAGTATGGATATGGCGAACTTTGACGACTGCGTGCGCTTTGCTAATCAGCACATGATCTGTTCAGTCGCCACGTGTGATCACGACCAGCCGCGTGTGCGGATGCTCGGGATGTGGTTTGCGGACGCACGGGGCTTCTATTTCTCTACGGTGAAGACGAAAAAGATATTTCGAGAGCTTACAACAAATCGGAAGGCTGAGGTGTGCTTTTATGCCCCGCCAAAAGGCCCGCTTGGCCAGGAGGGCTCAACGGACATCGGAACAATGATGCGAGCGTCAGGCGACGTGCGTTTTCTTGACGATGCGAACCTCAAAGAGCGCCTTCTTAATGAGCGGCCGTTCCTGCGTCCTCATGCCGACGATCAAGTCATATTCCGGGTCCAAAACGGCGAGGCGGCGTTCTGGACGTCTGCAGACAGTGGGCGCGAATCCGCCATTGAGCGAATCCGCTTTTAAGGTAGAAGCCACAGTTTGTGGCCCCGCTACCTGCTCACGCTCTCACGATGCGTGTTATGGCGCAGAGCAGCCCATCGCTTTCTTGCCGATGACGGGTTCCCGTGTACAGCAAAGATTGCGCCTGCTCAGGCCAGTTCGTTATTTCCCCCTCTCAGTGGCAGCATGCAGCCGTTGCTGATCGTTGACGACTACCAGCGACAGGACACGAGTATGGCCTGCACACGTTCGCGGGTGAGCTGTTTTTGGCTTTTTTCTCCCCCGTAGTACTCTTGTTTCTGCCGTTCTTTTGCGTCTGTAGGATCGTCGCTTAGGCGGCTAGTGCTATTCTCTTTCAGATCAACGAGAGATATGCAAAAAAGCCTACGACGCCGAGGAGGAGGTCACCAAGTATTGTAGCTATCTCGCCAAACATGCCTAACCAACCCAACCACGCAGCACCAACAACAAGCTCAATCATATCGCTTCACCTCCTTTGATGTAACGCAACGAGTTCCTTGCCCTTATAGGACTCTTCCTTCCTTTTCCCTTATACTACTTCTTTTTTTCCTTTTAACGTCGGAATGATGACCGCTACTGTCTCCATGGGCTTTTGCTGTTGCGATATCGTCCGTCGCATCGGTTATTCCCACTTTGATCAAGCCATCGGTTGCTCAGTTCAGCAGCGATAAACTGCTCGATCCTACGAACGCTACCGCTATGCCAAGTATTTCCAAAGCCTCACCGTTTACCAGGGAGTGAACGTCCGTTTTAAAAATCCCCCAAAAAAACGAGACCTATCTCCCGGGCGCTACTATACTACGCTGATGTATAAAAGGTTTTTGGCAAAATTGCAATGAGGATGCAATATTGCATCAGGATAGTAATACTAACCGCCAAAAACTGCCCAACGCTTCCACGACTACGTCAAGAACCTCTTCAATGGACACCAGTTTGCAGCTCTACTAACTCAGTACAAGATTAAGCCGTGACAGATGAGAATATGGATTCTCCCCAAAAAAGCAACCATCGGAACATTCACGATGGTCTTAAAAGGAAAAAAGATGAGGCCTGACAATTTGCTGGGGACGACGATACTGGTGGCTGCCGCACTCCTCGTGTACGGTGCGTTGAAGGTCCGGAGCGAACTCTTCCTTTTTCTCCGCCTTGCCCTTTACTTCCTTGCTCTTACTGTACTCTTCCTTTCTCTCTTCTTGTGCGTCCATAGGACCCCCTCGTGGGTAGGTCGATCTGGGCGTATAACGAACCATAACCCGTCCGCGAACTATGCGGGAAATGCCGTGCGTCCACTCTTCCTTAGCGGTGGTTGATGCGATTTGGGGGCGGGCCGCTATACTTAGCGCATAGGCAGTGGCCGCGATCCTGGTCGCCGAATGTGCATTCCGACGATTCGGTGACTGATAGCGAATAACCGGGGGGCATCAGCAACCGCCTACGGGTAGACGAGGATGGCGCCGAGCCACGTTTCGCTATTCACCGTGCGTGGTGATGTGAGCGTCGCATCAGCTGCGGTTTGCGGCGATTATGCAGTTTGGGGGGTGACGTAGGCGTGCTGCGAGCCGCGTGTCAATTCGCTCGTAAGACGCTACACGGCAGCTTTCGAGGGATTGAAACCATCGTGCGTCGCGTTAAGAAGAGTCGCACAAAACTGCAGGCTGCTAGAGCGGGCATCGTCCAAACGAGTTTATTGGCCATCTTTCACCATAGTGGCGCTGACGTAGATGCCCAAACAATTACAAAAGCGCTTTATAGGGGGCGATGCCACACACGGTCGATGAAAGCTGTCGACGTCATTAAACTGATCGTCTCCGTCGCGGTGCCGTTGTTAGCGGGTTTGGGGTCGTCAGTGTTTACCCTCACCTCCATTCCAACGTGGTACGCCGCGCTCAACAAGCCCTGGTTCACTCCGCCGAATGCGGCTTTCGGGCCCGTCTGGACGATTCTCTATATCATGATGGGCCTGGCGTTGTTCCTCATATGGCGATCGCCTCGAACTCGCACAAGAGACGTCGGGATCGCGCTCTTCGCTGCACAGCTCACCGTCAACGTTGTCTGGACGGTAGTTTTTTTTGGGCTGCAGAACACACTGTACGGCCTGCTCACCATCGTGCTGCTGTGGATACTGATCGCCGCTACCATCTATCAACTCTACAAGGTGGACCGGCGGGCGTCGTACCTACTCGTGCCCTACATCGCATGGGTGACTATCGCCACCGCCTTGAACGCGTCGGTCTACCTGCTCAACCGGTAAAGACCACGCGCGTCAGAGGCGTAAAAATTAGCCGCACTCTCGTCGTGGCTGAGCGGAGGGCACAGCGTCATCGCAGACCGGCGCTGTCGCGCTCCATGTAGTTATACAGCGTTTTTACCTCTGATCGTACGTCGTCCAGGCGATGCTCGAGCTTGGACACGCGCTCCTTCAGGTCATTCATCTCTTTTTCATAGTTCATTTCTCTCTCGAACCTCCTCTCAATACGGATGAGGCCTCGATCAAGGCCATCCGATAAAAGAGTGACCCAGACGATATAAAGCCACTATCCTGAAAATGCCGAAGAAGGGCGCTCGGCGACCATCCGATCTCCTAGTACCGCCCAGTGGACGCAGTGACCACTCCTCTAGCTCTCGCAAGGGGCTTCTCGCTTAATTTAGTTACAACAGAGGGGGGTTCTGCGAGCCGGAGTGCGCATCCTGTGATGAGCAGCGATACCGCTGGTGAACGACTCGACCGTTGCATAGGTCGGCTTCGGTTGCAGCTACGTGCCGCGCCTGGGTTGAGACTCCTTACGTCTGGGTCGGCCGTCTTCGCGCCGCGCCGCGGCAGGCGTCAACGCCTGCGCGGTCTGGCCTCTGCTTGTGTTGTGTCCTCTGGGCGCACAGGCTTGGCAGTGCTCGCGTCTAATACCATCTCGCGCCTGGCAGTGCTCGCGTCTAATGCCTTCTCGCGCTTGGCAGTGCTCGCGTCTAATACCATCTCGCGTTCAGGTCGCGCCGCGTCGCGCCTTTCGACAACCGCCAGCTCCGCCCTTCGCAGTACCCATATGACGAGGAAAAATACGGTTACAAAGCCTATGCCGAAGAGCAGCGAGTACGCGGTGATGCCGCCGGTTGCGGCTGTAAGGGTTTGGGCGTAGCCGAGAACCAGTCCTAGGGCGATTACGATGGTGAGACTTAGCCCGATCGAAAGCGCAAGTCGCTCGGTGATCTCGAGCTCGTTGCGCCTGGGAAACACCGCGAGCGACATGGCAAATCCCGGCACGAAGAGCACGTAGATGAATGCGAGGGTGAGTTGGTATATGTCTGTCACGAGTTTGTTCCGACCGTCGGTTGTGTAGCGTTATGGCAAAAAGTGCGACGTTCTTAGACAGATTCTGGAAGGAAAGGGCTTAAGCCTTTCTAGGCGCATAATCTCGAAACTTTTCGATCAAAAAGCCGCAATCCCGCGCACGTCCCCTCCTGCTGCAAACAGCGTCGCGGCTTCTGTCGTGCGGGATCTGGCTCCGGCCCCGGTTACAGACCCTTGTCCTATACCTGCTTTTCGGCAACCAGAAGCACAATCACGACAAGCATCAAAACGATGCCCGCACTCTGAAGGTAGCTGAATCCGTGCGCCACTTGGTAGTACGCGCTGAATATCGCCGCAATGAGCAGCAGTATGATCGCGACCAACTTGGTACGCATTCGCATCTCTCACACCTCCCGCCGTGCATCGCTGTCAACGGGGCGCTCCGACAAGGGATAGGTGGCGCCGCCACTATAAAACGTTACGGAAACGAGCTAAGGCGGATATCTCACGACGCATAGTGCGTCTTTTTTGCGTAAGCGTGAACTCTCGGGTGCGCGTTTCCGACAGGATCGTCGTCATCGCACACGAACGCCCCTACCCGCGTTGTAGTTTCGTGGCGAGCATTACCACTTTTTTCGCCAAACCCCTGCACTCCTGCGAGGCCTGATCGTCAGGCGCCCCGGTAGCAACCGCGCCAAAGTGTCCGCCAGAGGAGATCGGGTCGCCGCATACGACCATGCCGTGCACGATGAAGGCCTGGAGGAGCGCCATAATGGTGGTTTCCCTGCCTCCTGCGCGGTGTCCAGAGCTGACGAAGGCAGCGCCGACCTTGTTTTCGAGTTGCCTCCTGACACTGACCGAGTCTTCGATGAACTTCTTGATCGCGCTTGCCGGTAGGCCGAAGTACACCGGTGAGCCGATAATGATGCCGTCTGCCCACACAAGGTCATCATTTGACGCATCGGCCACCTCTTTGAGTCTGACCACAGCGCCTTCTTCGTGCGCCGCGTCGGCTATTGCCTCGGCCATCGTTTTGGTATTTCCGGTGCGCGAATAGTAGACTACTAACACGTTAACCATGATGCCATCCTCAACGCAAGTGACACGACGATGGCTCTTTAATCTTGCGGCTCATTCGGTACGCCCGCTTTTTTTGCGCGCAAACCTAACTGCGAGTGAATAAACCGATATTTGCCTATGAAACAGGCGTGACACCGTCCACGATACCGGACCAACGCCGCGATACACGTCGAATTCGAGGACGATCTTCTGAGCGTCGAGACGGCGGCGGGATGAAGCCAAGGCAACGGTTAAGTCGTTGCACACTTCTTGCGTAGTTGAGCAGTGCTCGGCAGGTGTGAGTTAGATAGAACGAAATACGGGGAGGTGAGGAGATAAGTCCGCTTAGGATCATAGAATATATATTACTACTTATCTTAGTGGTTGGCTTCGGGTATCTGACCTACATTATGTTTTTATCTTAGTGGTTGGCTTCGGGTATCTGACCTACATTATGTTTTCCTGGAGCCGCGCAGCTGGCATCGTTATTCCGCTCATAGTCATCGTTCTTCTATTCATTGAAGATCGAAGACGATAGTGGAGTACGGCTGCGTCTCAGTCGACACGCACGTCGCTGTAGCTGACCCGTGTTGCAGCCAGCGGCGTGAAACAGAAAGATGATGCGCCTGTAGGGCGGTCCATCTCCCACGCAGCCATTCTGCACGCATATGATAGCAAAGCGCGAAGCCGTCGCCCCTGTATCATATTAGCCGCGCGTGAGTTTCGCGAGCTGGCGGGATCGAATGCTGAGATCCATCAAACGACGCATAACGGTGCGCTCGCGTTCGCGCCCCCGTCGCAATCGCAAACCGAGCCACTCAAGCACTCTAAATGAAGAAATAACAGCAAATAAGAACACGGCGAGTGCTGCAGCGCCTGAGGCATCTGGTGCCCTTCGTCTGCTCGCCCGTTATTCCGCTGTGGCAGCTATGGGGCCCGTGACGAACGATTCGTTGCGATGCGTCCTCGGCGGGGATCGCGATGCGTGATGCACGTGCAGGAGCTTACGGCTATACGGCGGAACAGCCGGCTGGCTACTTCGCTTCTGGTCATTTGATACGTTCAAACCGCCTAATAGTTCGCCGCACCCAAAGTGGCTCATCATAGCGTGCTGCGGATGTGCTTCGACGCTCCGCGTTTTTTTACGAACCCTCGTTGTCGCCTTCTGCAGCGGTTATCTCGTCGACATCTTCACCTCATGGCGGGGCACGTGTCGGCGTCGTGGGCAAGGCTTATCATCCCCCGCGTGGCTCAGCTGTACGGCGTAGCTATAACGGCCATCGTTGATGTCCTGCCGCGGCGCGGTAGGCGTCCTGCGACTCAGACGCTCGTGTGGGGAATCGCGGTGTATACCGACGTTAGGGCAGCCAGAAAAGCGAACGTTTGGGGGATCACGACGCTTGGCTGCGTGCCGGACAGGAGGTGACGCGTGCTCGCCATCAGCATCGTTGAGACGCTCAGCAACTTCATCATAACCGTCATCGAGCGGCTCGGCTATGTAGGCGTTTTCGTCGGGATGACGCTTGAGAGCATAGGCTTCCCGCTGCCGAGCGAGATTATCATGCCCTTTGCAGGTTACGTCGTCTGGGAAGGGCGACTTACCCTTCTCGGCGTCACCCTTGCCGGTACGCTCGGCTGCCTCGCTGGCTCCCTCGTTGCCTACGCTATCGGCGCGTACGGCGGCAGGCCGCTGCTTGAACGCTACGGCAAATACGTGCTCATACGCGCAAGCGAGCTTGACCGCGCTGAGCAGTGGTTTGAAAAGTACGGTGAAGGCGCGGTGTTCATCAGCAGGTTGCTTCCCGTCGTTCGAACCTTCATTTCATATCCCGCCGGCATCGTCCGGATGGACGTGAAGCGATTCTCTGCGTATACCGTGCTGGGGTCGCTTCCGTTCTGCTTTGCCTTCGCGTACATGGGCGTCGTGCTCGGCCCTCACTGGGAGGATATCAGGGGACTATTCAGGTACTTCAATATCGCGGTCATCGTGGGGGTGGTGGTGCTTATCGGGTACCTCATCTACCGCAGAGCGTGGGTCATGGAACGTATCGGTAGAGGTAACTAAGGGATTCGAGAAAAGGGCCACCTCTGCGAGCCTCGTTTATAGACGATGAGCGGTGACCGTGCCCGTGACCGAAGAAACTGCTCGAGAAGCCGGTGCGCGGCAGCATGCTTGACGTACGATGCACGTAAACTAAGAGCGCCGTGCACTGATGCAAGTGCGTGTGCTCGGTCTGGACCGAACACACACTGAAAAAAACGTATTATTGCAGAATTTAGGCTGCCGCGACGTAAAGATAGGTTCAGCGGCCCACACTCGCGACGTTAAACAAGATCACTGTGTAGGCGAAACTTCGCTTCGGTTCTTTGCTTAGCAGCGCGTCGTCTTCGGCTCGTCTTAGGTGAGCCTGATGCACAGGCGACGAAAAGCACCGCGCACGCGGCGGGCGTCAGCTGGGGCGCGCACGCTCTGGCTCAGCTGACCGCTGTTGCGGACATTCGCTGACACAGGCGCCTGTGACGAGTGCGGAGCTGGTTAGTGGGAGATTGAAACGAACTGAGCGTGTAACTCAGTACCTACGATTACCAGCCAACTCGGCTAACCTGCCCGAGCAAAGTAGTTCAAATAAAGTCGATTTAAGATCTTCTTGTGGAGCTGCCTCGTGGAATGATGACGCGAGAGAAGCGCGTGCCTCGTTCACGCGCTCTGTATCCAGTAGCGGTCGATTCTTCGATTCTTTTTAAGATTCGTATTTGCGAGCGTACGAGAGCTGACGTGCGTGAAGGCGGGAGTCGGGTGAGCCCACTCTTTCGTACGCGCACCAGAACAAAGTTTGCGGGGATCAACGTCGCAGATTGGGGATAGCGCGTGTGCTTCTAGTTACGCGGACTGAATGCATATAGGGATGCGACCGAAGTGATATCGAGGAAAGTTTGCAATGCTGTGAAACAGAGTAGGGTGCCAACATGACTATTGTCGATATTCGGCAATATTGCCCATAAATCGCTCGAAAAGAACGAAATTAACCACGAATCTCTTTTATAGTTTGAAAACGAAAATGTTTGCGAGTTTGCCGCGCAGCCATTAAACCACTCGCGCAGAGCGAGACAAGAAAGCGCCGGACTCGCAGAAGGAAACGTCATACTTAAGGGTCACAAGGCTTTAGCATAGTAAAGAGAAATCATTTCATCGCGCAGACTGATGACACAGCTAGACGTCGCTGGGAAGGGGGCTGTGGGTGGAACAAGTGTCTTTCGTCATTCCGACGTTAAACGAGGAACACTCTATGGCAAGGTCATCGACGGCGTGCCTGTTGCCGACCTCTTGCAGAACGGGCTCAAGATGGCCGCGATACGCGGTACGGGCCACGATGCTTGACGTTACATCAAGCGCAACTTAGGAAAGTTACTTTTCGCGCATCGTTTAGGTAATTCGAATTAGCTAAGTTTCGAGGCTTCTAACAGATCGGGCACTTTGACGCTACTGAACTGAGAAATGGACGAGCAAAGCAGGCGTGACAAAAGGGGGGAATCGCCGGTGCCCACGGACAACGAGCCGCAGCGAACAGGCGAGGCGATGGAGACCGTAGCGGTCGTCATTCCGACGTTAAACGAGGAACGCTCAATCGGCAAGGTCATCGACGACGTGCCTGTTGCCGACTTCCTGACTAACGGACTCGAAACTGCCGTGTACGTCATCGACGGGCAATCCACCGACAACACGAGGGAGATCGCCGTCGAAAAGGGTGCTACGATCATGCTCGAAGAGCTGGAAGGAAAAGGATCGGCCATTCGAACGGCATTTAAGTCCATCCGTGCCGACTACGCGATTGTGGTTGACGGGGACGATACGTACCCGATCGAGATGGCGACGGAGATGACACGCCTGCTCAAGAACTACGACGTCGTCATCGGGTCACGACTCAAGGGTACTATTGAGCCGAGGGCAATGACCAAGCTGAACGTCGTTGGGAACGTTCTCCTCTCGCTCCTCGCGTGGGTGCTGTTTGGTGCACGTATCAGCGACGTGTGCACGGGGTTCTGGGCGTACCGCAGCGACGCGATTCGGCGCTTGGAACTCGCCGCGCACGGCTTTGAAATTGAAGCTGATATGTTCGCGGAATGCGCGCGGAACGGCTTGCGCATCGCGGAACTCCCGATCACGTACCGCGCTCGAGCGGATCAACCGAAGCTGTCATCACTAAGGGACGGCGTCAAAATCGGTCTTTTTTTGTGCAGGCGACGCCTGGAACAGGTGCACGAGAACGTCGGTAAAACGCACGTCGAAAAAGAACATGGGGCTGGATAGAGCTCACTGGACGTGATAAGCTAGAGACGCATACAACACTCTTCACGGGCGGCGCCGGATTTATAGGAACGAAGTTGGTGAACGAGCTGCGGAAGCGCGGTCACAGCGTGCGTGCAGCTGACCTGTTCAACACTGACCGCGAGGACTATGTCAGAGCTGACGTCCGAAACTACCATGCGGGCCGATGCCGGTCACGAACCACCGCGAATCCTCCGGCGCGTGCGGCGGTCAGTCTGTTGGATATGTACTCTCCGCCGCCGGGCATCGGCGCATCTGAAAACTGCTGAGCACACGGCAGAGAGAAAAAATTGCGCTGTTCCAATTTACGTCGTTTTCGTTCACGCATGCTGCCTTCAGTCGGCGGCAATGGGTCGGCGTGTCCAACTGCTCACGTCAGCAGGTCTCCACGACCCTACACGGTGAGCGACGGGAACTCGTTTTTGCTCACTTCGTCTATCCGTTCGTGCGTGGTCCCGGCGTACCGGCACGAAGCAGCGCGCCATTTTCTCGTAGCTCAGCAGTATACGTGATGATCGCGCTCAACGGTAGTATTATATTCCAGCGGCTACGTAGAACCAGTGACAAGGTCCGGGAGGAGGCGACCTGGATAATGGTATTAAAATATGCGGAGGACGGAAGTTGCCGGGTGAAGAAGACGAACGGCCAGATGGCATTTTGACCACGGGCCGATCGACTGATGTTTCAGCTGATCGCGACGGGCGTGCTGATTCTGATAGGATCCGCGTTATCGATGGCGCCCGCAGCAGCGACGCGCCAAAAGGGCGTCCCAGCACGCCCTTAATGCGCACGATGATCACCGCGAGCGCTGCTCCCCCGCAGCAGTTCATCGGCCGCGACATCACCATCACCGGAACGCTTACCGCCAACGGCGCCGGGATAGCAAACGCCCTGATTAAGCTGTACCGCGACGTCGACGGACTCTGGACCAGTGTCGGCCAGATGACCACCAGTGAAAGCGGCGGCTTCGCGTTCAAAGTTCAACAAGCGTCGCCAGGCACGTCTCGCTATGAGGCGGCCTATCCGGGCGACGCGGCCTACGAGCCCTCCGTGAGCGCCGAGATGGCCCTCACCTACGTCACCAAGCCCACCACGACGCCCACTGCCACCGCGACCTCCCGACAACAGGTCGTCGGGCACGACGTCACCATCAGCGGACGACTCACCGCCGACGGCACCCCCGTCGCCGAAGACGACGCGCCAAAAGGGCGTCCCAGCACGCCCTTAATGCGCACGATGATCACCGCGAGCGCTGCTCCCCCGCAGCAGTTCATCGGCCGCGACATCACCATCACCGGAACGCTTACCGCCAACGGCGCCGGGATAGCAAACGCCCTGATTAAGCTGTACCGCGACGTCGACGGACTCTGGACCAGTGTCGGCCAGATGACCACCAGTGAAAGCGGCGGCTTCGCGTTCAAAGTTCAACAAGCGTCGCCAGGCACGTCTCGCTATGAGGCGGCCTATCCGGGCGACGCGGCCTACGAGCCCTCCGTGAGCGCCGAGATGGCCGTCATCTTCGTCACCATCCCCACCACCATCACCGGCACCGCCTCCCCCCCGCAGCAGTTCATCGGGCGCGACGTCACCATCACCGGAACGCTCACCGCCGACGGCATCCCCGTCGCCGAAGCATTCGTTACCCTCTACAACATCGATGACGTCACAGAGCCCCTGGTTCCCGTATCCACCGCCACCACCAACGCCGCAGGCGACTACCGGTTCGCCCTCACCGACACCGTCCCCGGCCACCACACCTACGGGGTGCGCTCCTCTGGCGCTGCGGCCTACGAGCCCGCCTCAAGCGCCGAGATAGTCGTCACCTATGTCACCACCCCTACCACCATCACCGCCACTGCCTCCGCCCGACAACAGTTCATCGGCCGCGACGTCACCATCACCGGAACGCTCACCGCCGACGGCATCCCCGTCGCCGCAGCACCCGTTACCCTCTACAACGCTGATGATGTCATAGAGTTGGTTCCCGTATCCACCGCCACCACCAACGCCGCAGGCGACTACCGGTTCGCCCTCACCGACACCGTCCCCGGCCACCACACCTACGTGGTGCGCTCCCCCGGCACTGCGGCCTACGAGCCCTCTGCGAGCGCCAAGATGGTCGTCACCTACGTCACCATAGCCGCCACCATCACCGCCACCGCTGCCCCCCCGCATCAGTTCACCGGCCGCGACGTCACCATCACCGGACGACTCACGGCCGAAGGCGCCGGATTGGCGGCCGTGCCCCTCACCCTTTACAAGACGGACGCCGCCGAAGACTTTCACGTAGCCGCTGCCACGACCGACGACGAAGGCTTCTTCCAGTTCGCCCTCACCGACACCGTCCCCGGCCACCACACCTACGTGGTGCGCTCCCCCGGCACTGCGGCCTACGAGCCCTCTGCGAGCGCCAAGATGGTCGTCACCTACGTCGCCAAGCCCACCACTATCACCGCCGCCGCGGACTCCCGACAACAGGTCGTCGGGGGCGACGTCACCATCACCGGACGACTCACGGCCGAAGGCGCCGGATTGGCGGCCGTGCCCCTCACCCTCTACGAAATGGACGCTGCCGAAAGGGTTCCCGTCGGCGCTACCACGACCGACGCCGCAGGCGACTACCTGTTCACCGTCAGTGAAACCGCCGCATCGACGCACGTGTTTAGAGCCTGCACTGAGGGCGACAGCATGTACGGCCCTGGGTGCAGCACGGAGCTGCTCGTAACCTACAAAGCCCAAGCCCCCTCTGCAGAAGTCCAGGCCGTTAAGGCACAGGCCGTTAAGGCACAGGCCGTTGAGGCACGGCGCGGGTCCAACCTGGGGTGGTTACAGCGCATACGCAACCTGTTGCCCCGCCGTCGATGAGCGGATGGTAGAAGTGCTCTTCACCCCTTTGAGCTGAAACGGCCCGGCGTCTGTCGGGATGACGCTGCCTGTTATCGTGACGCTCTGCCCGACGTACTTCGCGTAGTTCGTACTTACCTCGCTTTCGCGCGGATAATCGAGGTGTTGCGTGATATTTGCCAGGTAGTATGCTCCGAGGACAACTAACGCGCACATGAGCACTACCGCAACAATCCCTCGCCGCACGCACGCGAGGTGCCAGTCGTTCAATATATGTATATATATCTTCCACCGCCAGGCAGCGCCCACCTAAAAACGCGCCTGCAGCGCAGACACCGAGAGAGAGCATCGCGAATGAGCGTCGTTTGCGTTCAGGCACGCTGCCTTCAGTCGGAAGCAAAGGGTCGCTTTGTTGGCGCTCACGTCAGCAGGTCGCCGAGATCCTTCAGGATGAGCGACGGGAACTCGTCCTCGCCCAGTTCGTCTATCCGTTCGCGCGTGGTCTCGCCGCTTAGTACACAGATAAAGTCGCATCCCACGTTGCGCGCCATCGTCCTGTCGGTGTACAGTCGGTCGCCGACGACGACCATCTGGTCCGGGCGGTATTGAGCGGTCACGCGCTCCAACAAGAGCGGGTTCGGCTTACCAAAAACCGTGTCCGGCGTGCGTCCGGTTGCCTGTTCGAGCACCGACAAGATACAGCCGCTGTCGGGGACGAACCCGTGCTCGGTCGGACACACGAGATCGCCGTGCGTCGCGAGAAACGGCAAACGGGGGTTCTGCTGCAGCAGCAGCGCGGCGTCTCGCAGCTTGTCGTACGTGAGCTCCGTGTCGTACGTCACGATGAGCGCCTCACACGCCTCCGGATCGGCGGTCAGCTCGAGCCCGGGAAGCGCCCCCCGTAGGTACGCGGAGACCCTGGCGTTCGCGAGCAGACACACGTGCGTTACCGTGTGCTCGCGCAGGTACGTGATAAGAGGCGCAAGCGGCGTGACGACGTGCTCTGCGTCAGCGGGTATGCCAAGCTCGTTGAGCCGCGCGCGATACTCATCGGGAAGCTTCGAGGTGTTATTCGTGACAAAGTAGAACGCGCGATCGTCCGCATGCCTCGTGATAAACGCAACGGTGCCGCGGATCGGCCGGTTCCCCACGTACACGGTCCCGTCCAAGTCGAGGACGAAACATCGCTTGCCGGACAATGAAAAACGACTGAACAGCTTGTCGGCCGTCTGCACGTCGTCCATCGTACGCAGGGCGGCCCACTTCGTCCCCGCGATGTCGACGAGCGTCATCGGTGCGTGGCGAATCACCTCGTCAAGTGCTACGGCCATCGGTGTGTCTCTTTTTTTAGCGGCGCGCTCTGCCGCGATGTCGCGCAGCACGGTGCGAGCGTGAGCATCAAGCTTGCACAGGCCGGTTGCGACTGCGGTGGCCACGTGGTTCGGAATACGGGTGCCAATGCGCACGACGTTTCCGTCCTCGGCGATGACCTTTGTCGACGCTGCCACATAACGGCTGCTATCCACGGCGATGGCGCTGCCAGCGACGCGAGACACGCGTCCGAGTGCATCATCGTCGTACACGCACTTCCCGCTGCTTATGAAGAGCCCCTCGTCGGCGGTGTGGGACACGCGCCGCAGGGCGAGGTCCAGCGAATACATGGCGCCCGTGGAACGATAGTCGGGATTCCTCACGAGCCGTATGTCGGGGTGCTCGCGCGTCACGTAGCGCTTGACCTGGCCGTGCTGATAGCCAGAGACGACCGATATGGAAGCCATTTCGACGCCTGCACGATTGAAACCTCTTATTTGGTGTTCGAACAAAGGAATCCCGTTAATCTTGATCAAAGTGCTCGGTTTTCGAAGGGTCAAAGGACGTAGCTGCGTGTTATCGTTCGCCGCGAGTATGATGGCCTGCATGAACTCACCTCTGCACGTCTTGGCGGATACGGACGCCTAACGTCAACATGCACTTCTCGCTTATAACGTCAAAGGATGTGGGTGACGACCAAACGCTCACAGACTTGCGTGCCGCGGCTCGGCGGATCCTTCAGCTGAGGGCCCAGACGGTAGGCGGCCGCGGCGATCAGATACTCGATGTCCATTGCAAAAACGATAAGGCGGTTGAGGGAGCACTGAGGGTGAGTGCACGGTTGAGGAGGTAGGTATCCATGAAGCTCAAGTTCGGTGGACAGCTGATTGAACCCGACGTCCGGCGGCTCCACGACCTTCGGGAGGTCGCCTTTGACACGCCGTGGTTTGAGACGGCCGCCGACCGCGACGCGTACTTCATGTACCGCGACCTCTCTCTCACGCCTACCGACGCGGAAACCATCACGCACCATAAGCTGCGCTACGACATCACCATCATCCCTCCGTTCAACATGGGACTCGAGTTCGTCAAGACGTACGGCCACCATCACCCGCGCGTGAACCCTAAACTCCGGTACACGTATCCGGAGGTGTACGAGGTGCTCGATGGCGACGCCCACTACCTTCTGCAGCGCGCGCGAAACGAAGAGAGCGTCGATGAGGTTATTCTCGTAAAGGCGACGCGCGGCGATAAGGTCATCGTGCCGCCGAACTACGGGCACGTGACTGTAAACCCGTCGGAGCGAACGCTGAAGATGGCCAACTGGGTATGCCGGTCGTTTGAGTCACTCTATGAGCCCTATGCGAAGCTCCGCGGCGCGGCGTACTATGAGCTCATCAACGGCCGATTGCTGCACAACCGAGCGTATCACGACGTGGCGGAGATCAGGGTAGCCTATCCGGTTGAGGTGCCCGACTACGGACTGGTTAAGCGGAAACCGATGTACGAGCTGATCGAGGAGCCGTACCTTCTCGAGTTCCTTACGGCGCCAGAGAGGCACACCGCTCTCTTTCAGGAGCTCTATTAACGTCCACGGCGGCGCTGCGGGTGCGGCCGACCAGGACGTGCTACGACGACGCGGATGCCCAGTAACGGCGTGTTAAGCGAGCGTTGGGAAATCTAAGGAACCTAACCCGGCCTCCCTTGTTTCTCCGTGGTGCCGCCTAAGACAACGTGACCAAAATAGAGTGGTCTTGCCCGAAAAGACGATAGTGATACCATAAGATAATTAGACGCCATTTTCGCGCCTAAAGTGCTTTTAAGGAGGCCAACGTTCTTTTTAGCCATACGCTGGCGTAGGCAGCGCGACCCTACCGCGTCCGTGAAGAAGCACGCTCTGCGTGCTCGGGATATCTGCTCGCTCGCTCGTGATCCGGTCATCGGCCGCTGCGGTCAGAATCCGCCGGTCCGCCACGGTGCTGTGCCGCGTGAAGGCGCGTATCCGGCGCCACAAGGACGGACATTCGTGAGAGAGAAAAAGGAGCCGTTAAACTGCCGATATCGGCGGTCCGACAAAGCCCATCCACTCTCTTGATGCAGTTTTCACTGAGAGCATCGCTGAGAGTCCGGGGTAAAGAACCGCCGCAGCGCGTGTCGAAAAGGTCTCATTCAGCGTAAGGTTGCGCAGGGTTTGTGAGCGCGTGAGTATGCTCTTCAGTGTTATGTAGTAGGTTTGCACCGCTTCTTTTGGCTTTTTAGGAGTACTACGCGTTTGACCTCTTTCCTGAACGTAGCTGATGGGTTGTGTGAATTTGTGTATTATAAGGCTATGTTTTTGGTATACATCAGTGCTCTACGAGGTTCGAATACCTCGCGCGTTCACACCTTTTTTTGATCGTATAGACATCTTTTTCTAGGTGTTAGTGAAGTATTGTTTTAGCGGGTGTAGTGTTATTAATAGCACGCATCACAGACGGACAAGGAAAAATCACGAAAAAATGGCACGTCTCAACATCACGTTGCCCGACTACATTGCGGAGAAGCTCGATGAAGAAGCGAAACGTCTAGACGTAGCGCATTCCACGCTCATCGCACACTTAAAGCAGGTAGAGAAGCTCATCGCTGAACACGAGGCGGAAATGCAGCAAGTTCGTGATGCGTATGTGGAGCAGGTGCAGCAGATCAAAGCGGATAGCGCCGCCCGCACGCAGCACGTTGAAGAAGAGCTTCAACGGCTAGAGACTCTCACACGCCTCCAGCCGCCCACCGCTGAACCGGAACCGCAGCCCACCGTCGAACCGGAACCACAGCCCACCGTCGAACCGGAACCACAGCCCACCGCCGAGCCCTCTCCGTCCGTCCACCCCGTCAGCGACACCGACGTGCGCCCGTCGCATCCCATTAAAAAGCTTGAAGATCTAGGTCCGATTATAGATCACCGTCCGCGTGTAGACCTCCAGCCGCCCACCGCTGAACCGGAACCGCAGCCCACCGCTGAACCGGAACCGCAGCCCACCGCTGAACCGGAACTGCAGCCCACCGTCGAACCGGAACCACAGCCCACCGCCGAGCCCTCTCCGTCCGTCCACCCCGTCAGCGACACCGACGTGCGTTCTTCACGTCCGAGGGGTGGTACCCTCAACGTCCCGACAGACGTAGAGCCGTCCCCCATTGAACCGTCCTCAAAAGTGGCCGTCACCAAAGATACCGACATGCGCTCGATGGAGGAAACCCACCGCGTCATAGGCAAAGACGACCGCATTGTGTTGGAGAGCGGCCTTTTTAAATCACGCGCTCCACGGGAAAAGCAGGCCTGAAGTGCAGTAACTACGACATCAACGCGTAGCGCTGAGCGCGCCGAGGAAACAGCGCTAGTAAGAGTACGTAGCGGTCATTTGGTAGATCTCTCATCGAAGATGAGCCTGTGTGCCCTGGGGTGTAATCGGTGCGCCCGTGTGGTAATCGGCAAGAAAGCTCATCAGTTTTAACGCTGCGATGAATTGCGTTCTTATTGGCCTGAAGACGTGCAGCATAAGCACGGTATGACATAATTGGTAAGAGGATGGCAGACACGTCAGCTCTCTCGCGCACGCGTGTTTCCATCTTCGAACGGCAGGGCACCGAGGCACGAGGAGCGTGCGGACCTGCATGTGGAAGAGCGCAAGGCAATCCTACGCACAAATACCGGTCAGCTGAAGCGGTAAGTTAAACTTGAAGATGTCCGGCAACGTGCGGCGCCTGAATGGGCGTGCTGCGAGCGACCCTCAGGGAGCGGACTGGCGCCCCAGAGAAGCAACGGAGGCTGCGGGTTGCTGGCGGCGCCGGTTTTCGTTGAAGTGCTCGTAGTTCAGCCGAAGAACGTAGCGGCAGCTCGTGTGACCAGACGACGGTCGCACGATGTCAACGTGCTTCTGGCGTATAGCCGTAACCACTCGGTTCGCTCGCGCGATCAACGTGAGCACGTTCGTCGTGCGCTGCCTCGCCTTTCCACAACAACGAATAGAAACGCGGGTCAGAAGCGGAGGCTTTAAATCTGTTTGTCGAGATAAAAAAATAAACTCGCTTATGCGAATTGCGCGGCCTATATCGCCAAAATGCACGCAGCTACGAGTTCATTCGTGAGCGGCGCGCTCAGACGGCGTACAGAGGATCACAACAACGGCGCATTCCCAAGCGATTGAGGAGATCCTCGCGATACGTCGCGACGGTACGGCACCCCAGAGCCTTGGTACAATTAAAGAACGCGAAACATTGTGGGGCTGGCCGCACGTGGTTCTGAGCTTGGTTTATTGTTTCATGGCGTAACGTGAGTGGCGAAGAGCTTTTGGTCAAGCGAATCGGGCTGACAGGACTAGCCAGCCTTGTTGTCGCGCTCAGTCCTGTCATCTTGCTGCCGATCCTGACGAAGATCCTGACAATTCGGGAATATGGGATTTGGTCGTTAATCCTCGTTACAGCTAGCTTTGTGCCACTGGTGGTGCTTTTGGGCCTGCCGAATTCGATGGTACGGTTCCTAGCTCCGGTAAAAAACAAAGACGAGATACGCGAAGGCTACTACTCTATCGCTCTCGTTGTTCTCGGTGCAGGTGTTGTTTCGAGTTTCCTCCTCCTCGTGTTTGAACGATCAATCGCCGCAAATTTGTTCGGCAACAACCGTACCGTTGCCCTCCTGTTGCCATTAATCACGTTTGTGGCCGCGTACAACTACGTGCCACAGACCTATTTCAGGACATTTCAACAGGCGAAAAGATATTCGATTGTCTCGTTTCTTCAGGCCGCCTCCTACGTTATACTCGTCGGAGCGTTCGTGGTGGTTGGTCTCGGACTCGCCGGGGCTGCTTTCGCGTATCTCATCAACTTGCTACTCATCGCCGTGATCTCGACCTATTACGTCCTGAGAGATATCGGGGTGACCGTGCCGCGTTTCGCTGATCTTAAGGCGTATCTAAAATACGGCCTACCTCTCGTGCCCAGTAGCGTGTCGAGTTGGGCGTTAGGCGTAAGCGACCGGTACATCATTACGTTCTTCCTAAGTGTCGCTTGGGTCGGTTACTACTCCCCAGGGTACCAGCTTGGCTGGACGATCAGTCTTTTAGCGACGCCCCTTACGATTCTCGTTCCTACGGCCCTCTACGAGCATTATGACGCAAACAGAATAGCGGAGGTGAAAACGATTATCAGGGTACTCCGTAAAATACTTCCTCGCGGTTGCCGTGCCCGCAGCTTTCGTGCTTTCACTTCTGTCAAAACCAATACTGCTGGTACTGACTACCCCTGCAATAGCTGCGAACGGCTATCTGATCACGCCGTTCACCGCGCTAAGCGCGGTGCTGTTTGGAGTATGGTCCATAATCGCCATCGTACTCACTTTTGAAAAAAAGACCGCGATCATCGGCACGATATGGGTTGTTGGTGCGGCATTAAACATCGGACTTAATCTGGTCCTCGTCCCATATTTTGGGATCATAGCTGCAGCTCTGACCACGCTGCTGGGCTACGGCTTTATTTTTGGAGTTACCGCGATTTATTCTGTCCGACGTATGACGCTTGATGTAGATTTTGGCTTCATTTTAAAAAGTATTTTTGCATCGATCGTGATATCTCCGTTTGTTCTGGTATGGCACGCCTCCGGACTTTTGAGCATCTCTGCGCTGATTGTGATCTGTGCTGTCGTTTACACCGCGATTCTGTTTGTCCTAAAAGGATTTACCGCGAGCGAGTTACGATTCTTTAGCCGTTTTCTCGCGGGACAGCGATAGTGCGTGTGCACCACGATACGGTAGCACGCGAACACGGAGGAACCTCGGTGCACGGTTGAGCAGCACTTACCACGGTCAAGTTTGGAGGACAGCTGATCGGATCGACGTCCAGAGGCTCTTCGACCTTTGTGACGTCGTGTTCGATACGGCGTAGGTTGAGGAGGCTCTGGACCGCGACGCGTGCGCATGTATCGTGACCTCGCGTTCACCCCCGCCGACGCGCTAACTGGGAACAAGTTACATCAGGCGGCACGACCGGTGGCTATGAAAACCTCGGCGGGTATCTGACCTCGTCACCATGAGCCACAGCGCACCCGAATACTGCGGTCAGTAAGATCGACGTCTTTGCGCGCGGCGGCAGCGGTGATTTCAGTAGCCTCTGGCAGAAGGCCTACGACCCATCCGTCTATCCAAGCGGTGGGTGGTCCGACTGGACGTCTCTTACGTTCCCGTAAAACTGGCGGCATATAACGCCGTCACCACGTGCCCCTCTGGATAGTACGACTAGGGCATATGAGCCGCCCGGTACCGAGGATGTACCGCCAGCAGTAAACGGACAGCGTCTGGACTGCTGGTATCCCCCTCGGTGAGCGCGTGTCGATCGATCAGAGCAAGCGATCCGCCCCGTATGTGAGGGGTATCGCGTAGCTGCCGCGTTTATCGCCGTATTTGCTCTGCGCTGTCTAATAAAAAAGACGGTGATATATTGTCCTGACCCGGTCCGTTCAAAAACTGCCACGCCGGTCTGGCTCGCACGAAACGAGGTTGCGAAAAAAATACCCCCTTGGGGCCTAAAAACACCATAGCCTAAAAAGGTGTAGTTACGCAACGTTAAAAAAGAAAGGTATACCAAGGCCCGTTGGTCGAAATTAGCTGTGAGTTGGCCAATTACGAAACCTCTCCTCTAAACACGTTCGTTGTATTGTTTACGGTTATAGTTTTTCATTTTTCCCTTTTTCACTGCTGCATCTTTCTACCTGCGTGAAGCCAGGAGTAATGTGCTGATTTTGGTATTCGTGTGGTAACCGGTCAGTTTCCCGCCGCACGGATAGACCTCTTTACACTGTTTTTCGTGAAATGCAAGCATGATGAATTGCCAAAGGTGCGAGAAGGACGCTGCAAACACCGCCGCCGCTCTCAACCAATCCTTCCCTCTCCGGCACCCTCAAAGCCGGCACCCTCTCTACGGCAAAACCATCAGGCTCCGCTCCAGGCGTGTCCCCGACTTACAAACTACGTGTAGTCCCTCTTCGATACCTCTCACTTTTTGTCGGATGCGCTAAAGTTTTTTCTTTTGGTCTTAACGTGGTCATTGTAAGCGCCAAATGTTAAGCGCCGTATCGTACGTGGTGCAAACGGTGCGCCCGATCCGAGGCGCTCTATCGTGGTTTTTGACCTAATATACTTTTTGCCGCAGCAAGACGCGGAGTTCCGGGGCAATCCCAGCTGGGGAGAATTGATCTCTTCTTGCCAATATGTTGTCTTGTTGGCAGCCGTAACGACCTATAGGTTTCGTCTCTAAGACGTCTAAAACAGCATTCTTCACGTCATCGTAACTCTGGCACAGATACCCGATGTCTCCCATCTTATTGAAGTAATATTCAGAGAGTGGGGTCTTTAGTGCGATAATTGGCTTGAGATGTGAAAATGCGTCCAGCATCGCAGCAGTTCCATTCAATTCGTAAGCACTCGCCACATGAAAAAAGAGGGCATAATCGATGCGTTTAGCATATTTGTCATACTCCTCTTGAGTGAGGGGCTCGTCAGGTGCGGGGATATTGACAGACGTATGCTGCATCTCTTTGAGCTGCTCATCTCTTATATCACCAATGAGAACAAAAATTGGCCGATATTTTGTTCTTGTAGAGCTTACTTCATTTGCCAACTTGAAAAAAATGTCCGCTCCCTTGCGCAAACTCGCGTGACCATAGAAACCAAAATAAATGACATCATCTTTGAATGGCTCACTGCTGGCAAAATCTGCAAAAACATACGGAGTGTCTATCGGCGAAATGCAGTTGTGCAGACGTGGCAAGTAATTCTTCAGTCCCAGTTCCATAAGGGGAGGGGGTCCGGGGAGTAAGTAATGTATTTGCGACGTGTTGCCTGCAAGAAGCCAGTGTCGATATGAAAGAAACTGAGGCGTCAGACGCTTTGGTTGAGGCGTGCTGATTTTGTCCTGCAGATCGTGTAGGACAACAAGACAGGAGATCTGAGAAAATCGTCTCAGCATTACTTTGATTATGACTAGATCGTTCCTATGAGCTGCTGTACACAACACTATTTGGCTCGCGCGATTTTTGTCGGCCAATCTAAATATCCGCCTGTACAGGGCTAGCTCCTCGCGGAGCGCTGCAAAGGGCAAGCGCCGACCTCGTTGCTCTTCGCGCAGGGCTCTATCTGGAAGTTCGACTTCGATAAACCTGACTGTGGCGACGCGGGTAGCTACACCCTTCTTGACGTGGTTTAAATGCTCGCGTTCAGCACAAAATATCAGCCCCTCCTCAGGGAAAGCCTCAGCGACCAAAGCAACCAGGGCTGCATTGAATTGCGCGTGCCCAAAACCGCGAAAATGCAGTTCGCATATAACTATCATAAGCTCTATATCTTTAATCGGTTGATCTATCGCTTGCGTTTTTTCGTTGACTGCGCTTTGTGATAATGGTGGGCATCATTAACGCACGAAAGTGGTTCCAGCCCTTGAGCTTTGCAGATGCACGGACATGCCTTGATTTGCCAATATATATTTAACGTTGCAGGGAAGCCCCGTCTACCAGGAAGCGTGACTGTCAGATTATTTCAGCTCACAAGCAAGCCTCCGCATCCGCCTGAGAGTCCGGTCTTACACAATTGCCACGGCCAAACGTCTAACCCGAATCAAGAGAGCGTCAGAAACGCATCAGCCCGGATCTCTTCAGTTCCGATGCCGTAAATAGATAACAATGACCTCATTCCGTTTCCGAACGAGGTGGTTAGCACGCTCATAGAGGTAGTCTCATTTTTGCGCAAGCCCTTCGTACGGCTCATCGCTCAACAAACTATTGAACTGCATGACAGTTGCGTTTTTATTGGCAAAGGCACGGCAAAAAACCTACGTCACACAAGTGCAACAAACCCGACTTTCGCTCCACGCGTATTCTTGGCTGATCAATTCTAAGCCCTTCTCGTTATTCCTTTACTACTTCACACCATATGTTTTCGTAGAAGGTTTTCGAAGAGAAGATCCTAGAAAGAAGAAAGACCACGCGTTTCGCCATCTGACTGTTCCACAAATTTATACCCACGGTCGCATTTATCTTGGTCATCTCTTTGTAGCTTCTGATCTTCCCCCCACTTAAGCGCACGATATTATTTACTTCTTCTCGTGAAAAACCACAATGTTGATGCGTTTTATCGAGTTGATGGTATTCAACAACTCCGCGTTCCCAGAGCGCCTCATTTCTTTTCGGAACACACAAAAGGACGTTCTTTTGGCAACTCTCGATAGATTTACTCAATAAAGCACATGGATCTCCTACGTGCTCTAACAACCAATACAAAACCACGGTGTCGATTTTTGGGAAGGTAACTGTGGTTGCATCGTTCGTTATGAGCTCAACGCCCGCTGGGTAGGCATAATCATCGTAGCGTTGTGCGTCAATGCCAATGTAGTGCCCTGTCCATTCTCTTTGGCTCAAGAAGTTGTACAATCGGCACGTGCCGCAGCCCACATCAAGGATATCTCCTTTTTGGTATTCCAAAGCCAGCAGGTCGGCTTCGTATGTAGAATGGCCTGCTTTCCACCCAAAATCAAATTCTTTCTTGACTATTTCTGAGCAGTCGTTCTTGATCATTTCCTTGCGCACCGGTACTCGAATTCTTGTTTGGACAGCTTATAAATCTATTTAACATCCTTGGACAAGTTTATTCTTTGATCGTTTAGGTTGCCTCCTAGTAATTTGCAACGGAATCCCCTGCTGCTTCTAAGGGATGAATAGAAAAAACCATTCTCTGCAATGGGTGGGGAGCGCGATTGTCTGGCACAAAAATAGTGCTTCTGCAAGCAAGGTATACAGCAAAAAGATTTACTATTGGGCCCGAGGTCTCATCTATTTCATCAAACGTTTTGCTACGACGGCACAACTAGTCACTTTCTTCCTCTATTTTTTTTGTTATGGATTTTGGTTCACCCCGATGGGGTTTTTGAACCTTGGGACTATAAGTGAGCTGAAGGAGTTTTACAAAGGGACCGCTGATGGTTTACTCACTCGAGTACGCTAGATAGCTATTCTCTTAGTCGTCGGAGGCCCTATTATGATACGGATTACAAATAATTTTTTCGCTGCCACCCAATAGAAGACAAAATGCAATGGATCTTTGCGCCACGGCCATCACTCTATTCCAGACCACGTCCCCATGCCTTGCTAGGTTTCATGGAGTCGACGCGGGTTCTCTGGTGAAACGCTTCGGTTTTTTTTCCCTTTTCTCGCAAGCATCAGAGATAAGCCGCGTCAAAGCAAATCGATCTAGCCGGCGACGCGGCATGCTGAGGGGGGGTCAATCGAAACAACGGGCTAAAAAAGATGCGAAATGCCCACGGGCACATATTCATGAAGGAATCATCTTCAGTTCTCGCCCCGCCCGGTTTGCGCCGAAGTCACGCTAGTGAGCACACGTCTCATTCGGGATACTTTTGTGTGGTTGACCCCTCGGGGTGCTATGCCACACTTGCCCAATTTGAAGAGTTCAGTACGTAGCGACGCGTTACACGAACACAAATCTTTTGGGCTTCGCCTAGACATTGATGACCCTCCGAAGGATAATAGAGAGAAACGCATTTGCGGTGCTCGCACTTTAACATAACGCAGCAAATCTATTAAATAAGCCACGTCATTTAGAGCCCTTGTAGACCTCATAAATGAGTTTAGTCTCTTGTATCGTGAAACCCCGCAGTGCAAATAAAATGGCAAAATAGAGGTACTGCGGCAAGTGCGATCGATAAAACTATGCTGAAGAACCCAGAGGGATTCCATACGAGCAGAAACAGGGCGATAACACTCGAGCCGCAGGCACTCTTCACAATGAATCCACCGTTCACGTCAAACGTGAAGTATCTAAATGAATAGATTGTAATCAACACGAAAGCGAGCAGGAAGGCGAGGAACGTAGTGAGTGCAGCACCTACGACGCCTAAATAGGGAATGAGTACGACGTTTAGACCGAAATTCAATGCGGCGCTGAGCATCCATATCGTGCCGATGATCGCGGTCTTCTTTTTTAGTGCGAGTACCGTAATAGTCACTGAGCACGCTCCAATGAGCGCCGTTCCCGCGGCAACAAACGGGGTGACTAAATAGCCGTTTGTCGCGATCTGCTGCGTGGTGAGCACAAGCAAAATCGGCTTTGATAAGACCGATAAGGCAAACACGCACGGGAGAGCAATTCCGATATAGTACTTCAGTGAGTACGCCATGATCGTGCGTACATCCGCAATCTCGTTCTCGTCGTAGTGTTTTGATAGAATCGCGGGAAGCAGCGTCCCTAACGGTGCTGCGACCATGGCGATGGTAGTTCCCGCGGTGTATCCTGGCGAATAGTAGCCCACCGCTGCGGTACCTAAAAAAAACGCAATGAGATACCGATCGCTTGAATTTACGATCCAACTCGAAATACTGCCCGGGACTAATGGCAGGCCATAATTGAGGTACTGCCTTACGTGCGTAAGCTTGGGGATAGCAAGCCCAATCTCCGCGACGATGAGATACATCATAATGGAGAATACCACGAGCTGCTCGATTAAGAGCGCTATCACGGCGCCCTCCAATCCGTACCCTGAGAGGACAAAATAGGCTACGAGGGCCGTCTCCAAGTACGCGTTAAAGAGGCTTAACCAAGTGTACCTTTTGATCTGCTGGAACGTTACAAAATATTGCAAAACAAAAGAACTCAGGCAGGCGATTAACACGTTCGGCGCAAGCAGCAGGGCCGTAGTGAGATTGTTTTGGAACAAGCTTGCCGCTATTTGTGGCGCAAACAAAAGAAACAGCCCAGAAAGCGTCAAACTCACGACCAAAACGATGCAGCCCATAGAATAGAACAACTCTCGGATGTCACGTTTGTTCGTCGCTGCGGCACCAAACCGAATTATTGAACTTTGTAGCCCTAAAGCCGCAAGCGTGGGCAACAGGCCGAGCGTAATCAGAATCAGAGCAAAGGCACCATAATCAGCTATAACCAGGTTCCTTGTTAGGATAGGAAGCAGAATGATATTGCTGAGATAGACTAGAGGAGTTATTACTGCGCTCAATCCTATTCGCCGGACAGCGAGTGTGTACTTTCCCATTTACGTGGCTCTTCTGCGATAATCTGATTGGCTGTTGCTCAGCCGTTTTTTTTCTGTCGATGCCTTGTTACGCTTGCGCTAGGTCATAAAACGGCAGAGTCGACCTTTGATCCGCATTGGGTATCGATATTCTTTAATCGTCTTTTCTTCGCGATGTTGTTGGACTCTTCTGGGTAGCCCTTTCAGAATGGAATTCAGATAGCGCGGCATTTATAGCTTCGTCACGAAATTCGTCTGCACATTTGACTCTTCATTCTCATAACAATCAATTTAACAAATACTCATTGGTTCAGTACTAAGGCTGGTGCAGAAACCTATTCGTAAAAGGAACGGTCGGCGCCCTTTAGTATAAGCAATGGGATAGCACGACGGGCTGGTCGGCGTGGACGTCCCTCGGCGGGGTTCTGACGTCAGGCCCCGCTGCCGCGTCTCAACGTGCAGGGGCGACCACCGTCTTTGTGCGCGACAGCGACGGCGCCCTCTGGTCGAGGAGGCGCGAATGGAGGCGCCTCACGGAGCGCCCGGACCTCTCTCGGCGGGCAGATTCCTGCCGGCACAGGCGACCGCGCAGATGGTAATAGGCGGCTTCGCCGACGGCTACTCTGACGCCTGTGCCGAGGCCAACACCGACACCCTAACCGCGGTGACGGTACATGAGAAGGGTCAATCGGCTCACCTCTTTTTTATTTTTGAGTGTCTGAAGGCCGGTGCTGCACCGGCGCGTAGTCCGTTATATCGCCTACCTTACGTCTCATTATGCGGTTTCCAGCGTTTGAAGGCCCCGTTCACGACTGACGCACAAACCGCAACCTTTATGGCTCTTCTTCTGCGTGTAAACGTAGAATCCTCCAGGCACGTTGCCACTCTAGATTGTTTTCCTATGTTGGCGGAAAAGATGAAACGTAAACGTATTGCGATCGGCGTTGCCTTAGCCACTCTGATGCTCGTCTCGCTTTTTGCTGTGGTAAGCAGTCCCGCGAGCGTGAGTGGCCAAGCGAGCGGAACGACTGCACGCGTTGCTACGAACCTTGTCGGCAGAACGATGACAGGCACCGGCCCCGCCGCGAGCACCTCGTTTGCCACTGGAGAAACTGAAATCTTTGCCGTCGACCCTAGTGGTACCCTCTGGAACACGTCGCTAGCGCCAAGCGGTAACGGTACCTGGAACCCCCTCGGTGGAGTGAGCACCTCATCACCCGCCGCCGTCTCCATGAACTCCAGCTACTTCCGCGTCGACGTCTTTGTGCGCGGCACTGACGGTGCCCTCTGGCAGAAGTACTACCAGAACGGCTGGTCCACCTGGATATCACTCGGCGGGCAACTTGCTTCAGGCACCGGCCCCGCGGTCTCTTCTTGGTCAGCAGGTCGTCTCGACGTCTTTGTAGATGGTACTGACGGCGCCCTGTGGCATAAATGGTATAACGGCGCATCATGGTCTGGCTGGGAATCCCTCGGCGGGCAACTGACATCAGCACCCGCTGCGACCTCACCGACCAGCGGTGCGATATACGTCTTTGCCCGCGGCACCGACGGCGCCATCTTGGAGAAGTCCTATAACAACGGATGGTCTAGCTGGCGCTCTCTCGGCGGGAAAGTCGCCCCCAATACGGGACCCGCCGTGAGCCAAGCCCTCTGGCTCGTTGTACAAGGCACGGACCATCAGCTCTCGCGAATGCGTGTGGGGGGCGGCTCCGTCAAATCGACCGTCTGGGGCACTCTCGGCGGAGCGCCTCCCGAGGCGCTGTCCACCTCGTCACCGGGCGCCGTCGTCTCCACCACCGGCGAAACCCTGGTGTGTGTCAGCAGCACTAGTGGGAAGGTCTGGTATTCTGCGGATAGTAGTGCCAACTGGAATAACTGGGTGTCCGCGGGTAGCCCGCCCGTGATAATCCACCGTCCCGAGCTGACGCAGGGCATCGCAAACGACGGCACGTACTACTACGGCATAAGCAACACCGCGCTGTACAAGTACGACGCGAACTGGAACCTTATTATGACGAACGGCAATGCTGCTGCTGAGTGCGGCGGCAACCATATGGGGTCTGGCGATACCTATAATGGGATCCTCTATGTACCGTGTACCGCAGAGCCCCCAGCACAGGAGCTTGCACACGTGGGGCTGTTTAATACGAGCACCTTGAGCTTCATAAAAATGGTTGATCTGGCCGACGTAGCAGGATTTTTTCCACCGACTGCCGATCAAATAAACATAGCTGGCGTCACTGTTAACCCCGACGATGGTCTCCTTGCAGTACTCTCATATGGCCCTCATGGTAGTACCGCTGTAACAGGCGCTTCAGTATTTACATATAGTTTAACAACGTTCGCATACGAAGGCTCCTTTCAGGCGTCAGGCAACCCAACAATATACAATCAAGGCATGAGTTACTATAACGGCCACTATTATTACGCATATGACAACCCACCGGTCGGTTCAGCCTCATCAGTAAACGGCGGCGTCGCGATGATGAATACTGATGGAAGCAATGCGCAACAAATAATCTCAGCGTCGAGGATGATGGCTGGCGGCGGCACCGACGAGATAGAAGGCTTATGCATCACTAACGGCAATATCTACGTACTCCGTGGCGACTACGTCTACATGTTCCCGATCTAGGCAACGTGGGGGGTACTGGAAGAAGCGCGATTAAGATTTAGAGTGACGGAGCGCAACCGCATCGTGGTCATATAAAAAATGAACTGAGCCGCCTCGCCGCCCGCTTAGATTCGTCGTTAGCATTATACAACTGTTATCTCAATAAGGCAAACATCATGCGGCGTGCTGCCGTTCACAAACAGTCATTAAAGCGATTTTTTGATTATGTCATATACCCGTTCTGAGTTTTTGCAATCTCGGAATTCGTTAAAACGGTGGCAAATTTCCTTCCGTTGTGTTTTATAGTCATCACCTTGAAGAGTACGTTCCACACACTCTAGGACCCCCTTCCAGTCTGTGGCTTTAGGGCCTGGCGTCACTTCATCATAGTCGTAGAATAACTCTTGACCGTCAAAACCAATAAACTCGCGAAGATCAAAAGGAGCAAATATAATGGGCCGATCTAACAGCAAAAAATCAAAATAGACGCTGGAATAATCCGTAATGAGGATATTGACACGTTTCAAAAGAGGGTATATATCAGGCAATGCCGTGTCGGAAGGCGTAAAAATTCTGCTTTTGTGGTCGCCGTATTCTGGATGTAGCCCTATTTCAGCTCCTCGCTCATGCACTTTCATTATCAGAATTGCATTTATCCGCGTCAGCAATGCTTCTACTTCGTCAATATCGAATCCGTAATCAAAAAGCAGATCTCGCTTTCGACCAATGTCTTGGCGCCGCCACGTTGGGAGGTAACAAATCACGCACGTAAAATCAACTGTACTCTTTATATTCTCAAGATACGGGCAGTTATCATCGGACCACCATGCGTCGAGCAATACGTCATTTCGTGGATACCCCGTAACAACTACATTCATATTAGATCGAAAAGCTGGAAGCTCGTCGAAGGCGGATAACATCGTTTTTCTTGACTCCTGGGACGTCGCGATGGTAAGATCATAGTGTTCAGCCTCAAAGCCAAATATGCTAGCCATTAGGCTCCTCAGGAACAGCCAGAAACGCCACATGAGTTTATGATTTCTAAAGCGGTATTTGCTGGTTACAAGCAGTTTCTTCAGTGGGGTGCCGTGCCAGAGTTGCACTACTTTTGCTCCTCTGATAAGGCTTCGATTGACGTCCCACAACGAAGTTGAAACGATTATGCATCCGGCCCGTAATGAGTGCAAAATACCTTCTAGACTGCTTACGTGATACGCACAATATCCGTTCTCCCTCAGCTTTTCGATGACATCCGTATTGCGCGATAACCAAACGCAGGTAATATCGGGATGGTTCTTGGTTACATAAAGAAAGAGGTATTTGGAATTGTCTGCAAATTTCTGGCCGAGTGGGGCCCCAAAAATCCATATATTCGAATCTTTATGGAAAAATCCTGAGGCAAAATACTCAATGTTGAAAGTGACGTTCGCAAGAGCGTGCTTGAGTTTCAAGTAACAACTATTCATATTCCAAAAAAACTCCATTGTCGAGCGGAGGTCTAATCGGCATCAAGCGCCTCTTTTCACGTTCTGCACCGGACGTTACGCTGTCCTTTCAAACACACATCACCATCCGTTGGATACACGGCCACATCCCATCGTGGCGAATCGATGCAATCGCAAGGCCGCTTTGTCCATAAAACTCTCGCACAGAGTCTTCTGCGCACGCTGTAGCGCGTTCCTAATGGCAGCCGCTTTGTCATCGGCAGCGCGCAGCAACAATCGCGTGCCAATCGTTACCTTCCGCTGCTCGTTCGATCATCTTTTGAAACTGAGGCCTTTTGAGCAAGAAATAGTGCATCAAAATGGCTAATTTCATTTTTTTGCTCGTTAGAGCTGTAGAATTCACAAGTTGCCTTTTTTCGTTTTGCCATATAATGGTTATGATCTCTGTTCTCCGCACCAAGCTTCCACTCATCTTCATTCTTGTGTAGACGCTACCTTCGGTGGTTTGAATCGAAACGTTGGCGAAAGGATCCAGCTCTTCGCGAATTGCTGCTAGCAAGGTAAACATGTAGGGCGGCTGGTTGACCGCGCCGATGCGGGGCGCACTTCATTCAAGAATGCGCCGGCAGAATTCTTCAACGCACCCGTAAGGCCATTCGTTTCTGAGGTTCGATACGAGGCATTTCACGTAGGCATCCAGCGTTTTTTTCACGCATATTTCGCGTTCCATGGCGAATTTGATGAATAGCGCACAGAGCGAGTATACAAACGCGATCGCAAATTGCCATCTTGATAAGCTTTCGGTGACAAAATAGAGCCATGAAAAGGTCAGCAAGTATCTATTCTTCGAGCAACACTGGTTACCGTGACTGGGATGGATCACGTAACCTAAATGTTCTGGACGAAGCTTGTTGATAACGGCACCAAGCTTCGATTCGTCTCTAGGTCCAAGTGGGGACTCTTGCAACGCTTTTTTGCGCCGAAGGTCTGGGTGTCGGACTTCGGCTGCGTCGACTGCTATGATGGCAATTTTCGCTGGCAGCGCGCGACGTGCGTAATCATAATCTTCAAAACCGACGAAGAAATGGCAAGCGTCATAATACCCGATCGAGTCCATGACTTTCTTTGAAATGAGAACCCCGTGTGTGCCAAAAGCGTCTATCTGGGACATGTCCGCACTCCGAAAGGGACGCAGATGTCCAAAAAAGTTTTTCTTCAGCCTTTCACGCGTAAAAACCACCCAAGGCCGGTCTATATCGACCTTTTTGGGACAAAGAATGTCGCCGGCATCAGCGTGCTTCAGCAACTCGGTCAGACAGAGATCCGATGCAACCCCGTCCTGATCTACAGGCCATAGCCAATCGAAACCATTCTCGTGGGCAACCTTCATACCGTGGTGAAAGCCGCCGGCAGAGCCCACGTTGCTTTTAGTTAGGTGGTAATAGGTAAATGGGTATTGTGTAGCGTGCGTGTCGAATACTCTCTTGTTTTCTGCTAAGTATCTATGATCTGAGTTATCGATAACGATGAGCCCTCGTAAAGCCGGCCCTTGATTCGTGAGTGACGAGAGCAGACGCGCAAGTTCTTTTGGATCGTTGTAAGCGACTGTTGCTGCGCAAACCTGCACTGTCATTTTCGCATCGTCGATTTATGATTGACTGCGATTTATAACTGTTCGTTCTCGCCGATGACCTTCGTTGACGCAGCCCCCTCGTGGCTGCCATTCTCGGCTAAAAGCTTGTGCACTGTCCGGTCATAAAAACGCCATTTGATGTCGCACGATGGGTCTAATCGGCATTTAGGGACTCTTTTGACGTTCTGCAGCGGGCGTTACAGTGCGCCTTTTGACAAACAGCGTCTGCTATTTTTTCTGCCATTAATCTCGCTGTCGTTAGCTTTCCCCCAATAATATGGAACATGTTGCTCGGATCCTCGATCACCTTAAAATCACGCGACTTCAAGCGTCCGTCTGCGTCGTGCCGACCTAACTCGACCGCGCCGTGATCGCCGTCGGCGAGTGCCCTCACACCAGTGAACATGCGCAGCGTAGGGCGGCGCTTTACATTTGGAAGGATGTGAGCGAATTCATTTTTTAGATACGTGTCAGCCCAAGGTTCAGGATGTGCGTCTTCCGGTCTTTGGATTGTTGTCGAAGTCGTGCCCAGCCAGCCATACCCATTGTGCACAATGTACGCATCTGCATCCGACGGCTCGCGCAAATGCTGGATACCTCGTGAGCAGAGCGCCTTTTGAACGATAATGGTTCCTTGGCTGTAGGTTAAGGGAATGGTCGCGTCAACCATACTCGCTACGGTATTTACCCACGGGCCGGTTGCGTTAATTACGTAGTTGGTCTTCAATTTGCCTAAGCTGGTAGATATTACGAATTCCTGTTCAACTTCGTGTATCGACCGAAGCTCTTGGCTCTCGAACAGACTGCCTCCATTTTGCTTTGCAGAATAACAGTTCAGCCAACAAAATCGCTGTGCATTTATGTTCTTATCGGCCGTTTCCACAGCAACGTTCAGATCTCTGTTTAATTCAGGAATCTCCTTAAGTACTTCATCAATATCAACTTCTTTCGCTTGAATGTGCAGCTTTTTGGCTGCCTGCAACGCAGATAGTGCATATTCGCTAGTCACCCCGACGAAGTAATTCAGCACATCTCCGACTACTTCTGGAGCGATATTAGAAATGATTTCGTTCTCTTCGGCGCATTCTTGCGCAACTACTGGATCTTTCAAAACGTACCGCATCCCGCCTAGCAAGTTTTGATGGGAAGATGAAGTCGTGCCGCTCGCTATAGTTCGTTTTTCGATGAGAGCTGCTGAGAAGCCCCTCATCGATAAATCTCGAAAAGTGGCGGTACCTGTCGCTCCGCCACCAAATATAACTACGTCATATCTCATGCGTTCCGTGCTCAAGCTGTGTGATTCTTTGGCGAATAAGTCGTGCTTGAATTAGATCATCATACGTGTCTATTTCACAGCGGAGCATCCCATTTGTATAAAGGACGTGTACTGCGGAGGGAAATTTAAGGAGAAGTCTATTCAGCGGTTCGGAATACCATTCAAGTTTCGCTCTCGGCTCTTTTAGCGCTTGTTTGAATTCGGTTAAGAGCTCATTACTCATCTTAATCATACTCGTGTACACGGTGTTGCCCGGAACTGACTTACCGATGCTCGCGGCGGAACCATTTTTCACTACGATCTTGCAATCTTCAGGCTCTATTTTTTTTCCATTTTCGACGATGCAGGCGTTGTCGTGTGGTGACTGGACTAACCTTCTCAGTAACTCAAACTCAAACAATATATCGCCATCCAAGACGAGGACAGCGTCCACAGCGGGATCGACGTGTTCCAAGGCGAGTGACAAGCTATATGCGTTGTCGGTTTCATAAAACAATTTGTTATCGACGATAGTGACCGGCAGATTATAGTCCGACTCCTCTATGTGCTTCTGTATTAAACCACGCTTATAACCTGCAACTACCAGGGCGCATTTGATCCCCAGTTTTGCTAAACGGCGCATCTGATAATCGAGGATGGTTTCATCATTGAGGCATAACAAGCATTTGGGCACCTCTTCGGTCAGCGGTCGAAGTCTGGTTGACCTACCGGCTGCGAGAATTATCGCTTTCGTCCTCTGCCCACCCTTATCTCTCATTGGTCACCGGCTGATTCTTAAGGTCGTTAACAACTCCAGGTATTCAGTGTCTTGCACTCATAGGGGTAGATTATTGCCACATAAATAGCTAACAAAAGTGACTGCTATAATCACGTTTCGAGTCTAATGCTCTCTATGACTTAAGTTACAAAAAGACCGGCTAATAAAACTTGTGCTATACTCTTCATCGTAATATTCCTTTCAAGCGCCTATTCTGTGCGTGAAAAAGTTATAAATGACGTCCCCAGCCCAATCAGCCTCCTTACTCGTGTTAGGACCGCTGAGCTAATATAATTTAATCACGCTATCAAAATGAGCTCACGTCTCGCTATAACTTTGGGGGACAAGTGAACATGATCCCCATCCTGAGATCTGTCATCAAATATGAATCTAAGGTACATAGAAAGAAAGTCAGCGAATAAAAACGCTTCTTTGTCGTAAATAACCGCGCACGTTGCTGATCTAGTTTCATGCTGCGCTTATTCGCCGCCGCCGTAGTATCTATTAAAAAGAGCATTATAAACATCGATATTTTTCTTTGCGACGTTGTGCCAATCGTAGTAGGTTTTCGCGCGTTCTCTGTTTACACGAAACGGTGCACCGTTCTCAAGAACCTTGACTACTGCGCTCGCAATTGCATTTGAATCCCTCGGCGGGATCAGCACGCCTGCTTCAAACTGCTCGACCAGACTCGGTATCCCTTCGACATTGGTTCCGATAAACGGTGTTCCGCACGCCATTGCCTCGATCCCCACAACCCCTAGTCCTTCAATCAGAGACGGAAGAACAAACACATCTGCTGCGTTATAGTAAAGTGGTAATTTCTCATCGGGAACCCTGGGGTCAGAATCTGTTGCTGGAATGAAATGAATCTTCTCCTGAATGTGAAGCTTCTGGGCTAAAAGTTGAAGGTGCTTTTTATAGTATCCTTCTCCAACCAAAAGCAGTTCGGTATCGGGCAGTCTCTCGCGTATGGGTGGCATGGATCGAATCAGATAGTCCAACCCTTTCCTCTCGACCATCGCAGCGACGCACAATACGTACTTTTTGCTTGAATCTAACCCTAAGTCGTCTCTGGCCCTGTTCTTGTCGATTCTCCTATACACAGAGAAGTCGATTCCCATTGTCGACATGTGGACTTTTTCTGCTCCAGCCAAGCGTGAAAAGTATCTTTCAGTAGGCTTATTGAGAACAAGGAAACAGTCGACGCGTTTTTTTAAGGCTCTTTCGAAAAAGAATCCTTTTAGCAAGTAAGACGCTAAATAATTGTATCGTTTCCTTTCTGGAGTTTCCAAAAAGAGCTGCAGGAGCGATCTGTCTTCGTGGCATTGAACTAATATCGGAGTTTCTTTGATGAAGATAGATGCAAAAACAGTTGTCCACGTGAATGCCGTGTGCAAGTGTACAAGCGAATGCTGTTTCTTCACTTCGACGCGCAATTCCCGCAATAATGGCCAGGAGACCTCGCCGAGGTTGATTCGATCAGATCCGACAGGTTGTGCGGGGAAGAATCGATAAAGTATGTCGTCGTCATTAATTACAAATTCTTTATCCAACCGCTTTTCGATGCTCCAACACTCTAGATCGTATCTGTCCGTGCTCTTTGCGATCTGTTGAGCGAGTCGTATGTGCCACCCCCCACCATAAGGAAGCTCGTTGATCTCTTCTTGTACTCGGAAGTCGGGTAAAAAAGAAGAAAAAGAATGCGTATTGGCTAATATGACTCTCTCTTTCAACGTCGCGCACTCCTCTCGATTCACGAAGTTTCCTTACTCTTTTTGACTATAGAATGGAATCGTATGCGTTTATGGTCTTTTGTACGGTTGATTCCCACCTGAATTTACGCGCCTGTGTGTGACCGAGAGATCTTAAACGTTCGCGTAAGCTTTCGTTATGCACAATCTCGAGAACATTTCGTGAGATATCATCGTAGCTCAAGGGACTATCTATGTAAAGCGCCGCTTCCCCTGTAACCTCCGTCAGCGAACTGTTGTTAGAGAGCACGACCGCACAGTCGCACGCCATAGCTTCAAGAGGCGGGAGTCCAAACCCTTCATACAATGACGGGAAGATCAAAGCAGTTGCGGCGCTGTAAATATGTGGCAAGTCATCATACGCTACGTATCCAGGCAGAATTATCCTTCTCTGCGCTTCCTTTTTGACGTGGCTCGGAAGGCCGCTTGAATTAATGTACGCTCTTATTTTGTTCTCGTTAATCGGTCCAATCAACACCAAATCGTTAGGTATCTCTTGAAAAACGCTCACGTACGCTCTAATGAGGGTTTTTAAGTTCTTTCTCGGGCTGTCGTCACCAACGTAGAGCAAATAACTACGTCGCAAGTTGTATTTACGCATAACGTGACTGTAGTCGCTATGCGGATGAAAAAAAGATGTGTCGACACCTAAATGAATAACCTTAAGCTTTTCTTTGCGAACTCCAAATTTCGCGACCAAATCTTTCATCGTAGAATGGCTGACTACTATGGTTAAATCACAGTTTTCAATCAGCTTTGGGAGCACGACCGCAAAGTCAAACCGCAGTATGCGATCGGGCACGACTCGCTTATAGCATGCTGGCAGCATAACTGGCGCAATATCGTGAACGGTGAGTACTTTTTTTGCTGGTAGGTCCTGGTGCCGAAAGAGAAATGGTCCGAGGTTATCTACATTATGTATGAGAGAGATCGACCCATCTTTTATCAGACGCTTCAATAGCAAACTGCCCAAAAAAACTCTTGCGTTTGGGCGGTTTAATGCAAAATGGTGTAATACTTTCACATCGATGTCTCGCGCTCGCAAGCCAGGTATCAGGTGTCTGTTTAGCGTCCACTCTCCAGTTTTGCCCGCCGGCGGTATAATGGCGACCTTCATAACCCTCCTAATCTACTATCACACCGTGCTGCCCCCATATTAAAATTGTTTTGTTGAGATCAGCGTGAACGAAGGTGCCGGCTCATCTGAAAATGGGCATTCGACGCGCACGCTGAGAGAGAAAATCGCGACGTTCTTATCTATGTCGTTTCCGTTCACGCACGCTGCCTTCAGGCGGCGACACGGGTCGGTTTTTCCAATCGCTCACGTTAGCAGCTCTCCAAGATCCTTCGCGATGAGCGACTGGGACTCTTCGGCACGCAGTTCGTCGATCTGCTCGCGCGCTGTTTCGCCGCCTGACACACAAATAAAATCGCACTCCACGTTTTGTGCCATCTGCCGGTCAGCATACATCCTATCGCCGACAACGGCCTTCTGGTGGGCTGTAATTAGCGGTCTCGCCCTCCAACAAAAGCGGGTTAGGCTTACCAAAAACCGTGCCCGCTTTGGTCGATCGCCTCGAGGAAACTCACGCTGCAGTCAAGCAATTGGGAGGTGTGCGACTGGTTGGCGCGTGGGGCGCTGAATGTGC
Organism: Methanobacteriota archaeon; assembly: GCA_963805115.1. GTDB lineage: Archaea > Halobacteriota > Bog-38 > Methanoflorentales > Methanoflorentaceae > Methanoflorens. The sequence goes on along the minus strand of CAWDSY010000010.1, from coordinate 30,049 downwards.
GTGCAAACGGTTGCATATGCGGCAGTTGCACATACGGCAGATAATAAACCGTGCGTACCGCTGCGATTAACGCTCACGTGTGCGAGCAAAACCGGAAGCCTTATCTCTTTCTTCTGCATCGTCAGCGCCGCAAACGGTTAGGCGACTATCTTGAATCCAGGCAGACTTCCTTCTATATTTATCGCGATCCTTGTGCTGACGATGCTATTCGCCGCGCTCGTGAACGTCTCTGCAACAGCGCAGACAAGCTCAGGTTTCATTAACAGTTCCACACCTACCGCCGCCCGTGTCAATGCGCCGGTCATTCCCGCGGGTGTGACTTCAACAAGTACTGGGAAGAAGTATGTCGTTTTTCGAGACGATGACGTCTACTTCGGGAATCTGAGCGCATTGGAGGCTGTCGATCAAGTTCACATTGAGGAGAACGTGCCGGTGACGCTTGCGATCATCCCGCACGCGAACCCGTGCGGCACAGGAAATGAGATGCTCCAGGATACGTCGGTCACCACTTACTTGCTGTCGATAGTCCACAACCCGCTATTCGAGTTCGCACAACACGGCTATAACCACTATGATTACGCGGACAACGGCCCCCCTAACTGTTCCGCGTCGAGTGCGGAGGCAGGCGTGCCGCAGGTCGTGGGCCCAGCACGACCTTACTATGAGGCCGGTGAGCGCCTAGGCCCAGGGGGTCAACCCGTGGGTGCGACGTTCGCCAGCGAGTTCTACGGGAGACCATACGCGGATCAGTACAACGCAATCAAACAGGGGCGGGACGATATGATACAGGCGCTCGGCGTGGCACCAACGACGTTTATCCCGCCTTTTGACTCCGGGGACCAGAATACGTTGAAGGCGGCGTCTGCACTCGGATTCACGCTCTATAGCACGGGGCCAGGGGACTTCAACGTCAACGATGCGATCCTGGACGGGATCATGGTGCAGGCGTCGGCGCCGTTCGGTATTGGCAGCTGGGCCAACGACACGGCGTGGCAAACGGGAATGTCGTGTCTCACAGCGCAGACCGACGCCGCACTGAACAACGCGACGGCCGGCGAAAGCGTTGTTGTGCTGTACCACTTCTGGGCCTTCGAAAATCACGACGGCTCGGTCAATACAGCCCATATAGCACTATTCAAGCAGTACATCGATCATCTGAAGAGTCGTGGAGACGTGAGCTTTAGCACGCTTAGCGATCAACCGCTTATGAACCCCTCTTCAGCGCCTGCTGTAAGTTCGCAGAATGGGAATCGCCTCGACGTCTTTGCACAAGGCATATACGATGCCCTCTGGAACAAGCACTACTAATCAGGGTCGGGGTGGTCGGCGTGGGAATCCCCTGGCGGGACGCTGACGTCGTCACCCGCTGTGACGTCACTGGGCACTGGTACGATCGACGTCTTTGCACGCGGCACCACCGGCGCCCTCTGTGAGAAGACCTACAACAATGGGTGGTACGCGTGGACCTCCATTGGCAGTGCGTGGTCGTGACCACGTGTCTGCTCTGGGGGTACGCTACCCACTCCAGTACGTTCCACTCCCAGAGCTATAAGCCGCCCGGCACCGAGAACGAACCGCCAGCAACGCCACCCACAGAGTCGGCCAATCGTCGCCTTCAGTCTCTTTTAAGAAAGGCGCACGGGGCCTTTCCCAGCCACTTACCATCTATAACTTCTTCAACGGCGTCCGCTCCAACGACACCACTGCGATAACCGACGCCAATGGTCAGCTCTCCGACAGGACCAGCTGGGCCTCGCTGAAGCTCATGACGTGGCAACGGCTGGCACGAGCTGTATGTTCTTTGTTGAGCGGGGCACTTCGACGAGGGCTGATCCAGAGTGCGTCCAATGGTTGCGTTTGCTGCCGTGAGCTCATTGGCGCGTCATAATCGACAACCGATCTCATTTGGCGAGTCTTCCGATGTAAGAGACGCTTAACGTGCAAGACAATACCAATAAGCCTTTCAGATTGACGCGTTGACAGACAAACAGCAAACTTTATGTCGGGTCCACACACGGTACAAACAGATTAAACGCACAGCAGGCGCTATAACTTTGTCCACCTCCAAGCAGAACCCAACGGATATGACGGAACTCGATGGTATGTCTCGCGGCGCAGCGCCCTCGACGGTCGTGGTTGGCATTCCGTGCTACGACGAGGAGGTGGCAATTGGCAGCCTCGTGTTGCGCGCCGCTCAGTATGCGGACCAGGTCGTCGTTCTTGATGACGGTTCCACGGACAAGACAGCCGAGGTCGCGCGCTTCGCTGGCGCTCGCGTGCTCGTTCACGACGCCAATATGGGTAAGGGCGCCGCCTTACGCGATCTCTTTCAGTACGCGACGCAAGCTGGTTTTGATATCCTCGTCATTATCGATGGCGACGGTCAGCACAACCCTGATGACATCCCGAAGCTGGTCGGGCCGCTCCTGCGCGACGAGGCGGACGTCATCAACGGAAGCCGCTACCTGAACGGAGGGGAGGGCAGCACGCCGCGCTACCGCCGGTTCGGGCAGATGGTTCTCGACAAGGTCATCCATTTCGGGCTCAACGGCGACCTCACCATCACCGACACGCAGAGCGGTTTTCGCGCGTTCTCGATGAAGACCGCACCGTTTTTCAAGTTCAACTCCGACAGGCTGACGATCGACAGCGAGATGCTTATGGACGCGGCAAGTGCGCAGCTGCGGATAAAGGAAGTAGACGTCGGGGTTCGCTACGATGTGGGGCGTTCATCGACGCACCCGGTCAGTCACGGGCTGCAGGTGCTCACGGGCGTGCTGCGCAGCATCGAGTTCAACAGGCCGCTGCTCGCGTTCACCGTTCCCGGGTTGATCCTGGTCGCCATTGCGGCCGGACTCGCCGCGTTCGTGATTCAAGCCTATTTCATCGTCCGCCACGTCGTCTTGGGTCCGACGCTGCTGATGCTGCTTCTCACGGTAGTAGGGACGTTTTTGGTGTTTACGGGCATCATCCTTCACTCTCTGTCTGGGCTCATTGATTCACGGGCCGAAATCCGTGGGAAATGACGATAAGCGCAGTCTAGCACTTGCCAGCGCATTCCTTGCCACAGGCTGGCTCGCGACGGCAGAGCAACTCGAAAAGGCCGCCGGCTTCCACTTACGACGCTGCGATAACTTATCTGCCCTACTGCGCTCATCGAGCAATCACGAGTTATTCTGAGCGCTGACACAAAAACAAAGCGCGATCACATAGGAACGACAAAGCTTTAAGGACTGCGCGAGAACGCGAACGCATATTCGGTGAACCATGAAGTCAAGAATCGCGCTCCTCGGCTCACGTGGGATACCTGCCAAATATGGAGGGTTTGAGACGTTCGCGGAACGCATGGCTCCGGCGCTCGCCGCCGAAGGTCGTGAGGTGTGGGTGAGCTGCGAGGGCACCGCCCTGCCACGGCCCTCCGAGTACAAGGGAGTCAAATTGTTTTACTTTCCGCTCAAGCCGTTCAGGCGGGTGTTCTATGAGACGATATACGATATCTATTCCCTCGTGCGGGCGAGCTTGACGTGTGACTGCGTGATCATGCTGGGCTACGGCGCAGGGTTCTTCTTCTTCATTCCAAAGCTCTTCAGAAAAAAAATCGCGGTGAACGTAGACGGTCGTGAATGGACGCGCGAGAAGTACAACTCCTTCGAAAAGACCGCCCTTCACGTCAACGAGCTGTTTGCGCTCCGTTATGCCGATGCGACGATCGCCGACGCGCGGGCAATTCAGGCGTACCTCAAGGCATCGCGGGCGAGGGAAGCGACCTTTATTCCGTACGGCGTCGATGTGCCTGCGAGGGTGCAATGGAACCCGTCCCGGCTTGGGGCGCTGCCCGACGACCTCGACCACTTGGAGACCGGCGAGTACTTCCTGATCGTCGCGCGTCTTGAGCGCGACAACAACGTCAGCACGATGGTCGAGGGCTTCTTAACCGCGCGCACCGACAAGAAGCTTGTCATCGTCGGGAACTTCTTAGACTCGAGCTATAGGGACGGCATTCACACGCTTATTGCGGAGCACCGAGGCCAGGATCGAGTCACGTTTAGCGGGGGAATCTATGAAAAGGACCTTTTGACCATGTTGCGTCAACATTGTTTTGCCTACCTCCACGGGCACTCAGCGGGGGGCACCAACCCGTCGCTGCTCGAGGCAATGATCGCGCGCAACCTCATCATTGCCCACGACAACCCGTACAATCGGGAGGTGTGCGACGGCTTTGCCTTGTTCTTCAACGACTCCGCGAGCTTGCGCACCTTGATCGAATCAGTTTTGGGCCAGCCAGAAGCGTACGACACACTTCGAGACGGCGCGTTTGACCGGGCGAAAAACGAGTACGCGTGGGATCGCGTCTTTCGCGACTACGAAGCACTGCTTGACGACGTTCTACGATGCGGGAAATGAAGCTGCTCCTCATCAACTACATGGAGACGACCGCACCAGGCGGTATCAACCGAGCTGTTCGGGAGATCGGCGCAGAGATGGTTCAACGGGGACACGCCGTGACTGTCCTTCAAGCGAATCCCGCGAATCTTCCGGCTGAAGAAATGTGCAACGGCGTCAAAATCTTACGGGTAAAGTCCCGCGTCGCGCCTTTTCTCTACGATCTGAATCCTGCGATGTATATCTATCTGAGAAAGAACTTCACCAGATTGAATCCTGATGTTGTTCACGTCCACGGCTACGCTTCCTTGTTACCATGGGAGATCATGCATTTTTTGCGCCGCGCTGAGTGCCCTGTCGCATTCTCTCCGCATTATGACATTCAATCGCACAACACGGTCGCTGGCAATCACCTCTGGAACGTATTCAATCACACGGTCGGCGATCACTCATATACCGCTGCGGCAAAGGTCATCTGTGCGTCGCGCTTTGAAAGCGAAAACGTCAAAAGGGACTTTCGCGTCACGGACGATCGGATTGAAGTCATCCCTCACGGGGTCGCGCGTATCGAGGCACCAAGAAAGGATCTACGGAACCCTCACCACATCTCTTTGCTGTACTATGGTTGGCTGCTGGAATTGAAGGGCGTTCAGTACATACTGAAAGGGCTTTACGAGTTGCAACACGCTTTCGAAAAGCGTGCAAGACTCAAGATCATTGGCGACGGTACCTATAAAGGCACGCTAAGCAAGTTGGCGCGAGAGTTGCGCCTCCAGTCATCGATCTCTTGGTGCCCTTTCTTGCCCGAGGAAGAACTTTATCGGGAAATCAGGGCGGCGGACGTTTTCCTCCTGCTTTCCCGCTCCGAGAATTACGGCATTGCGGTAGCCGAAGCGCTCGCGCTGGGGGTGCCAAGCATCGTTGCTAAAACAACGGCACTCGTGGAATTCTTAGACGAACCGGGGTGTTTTGGTATCGGCTACCCCCCGGATCCGACTGAACTTGCGGAACTCATCATCAGCGTCAAAGATACCGATCCGCAGGTGGGTCCGCTGAGTGAACGTATTCGGACGTGGGGGCAGGTTGCTGGCAAGTATGAAAAACTTTACGCGACTCTTTTACACACCGCGGCGGAACCAGGATAAAAACCCCATTGTGCCTGTTAAAACAAGTCGCGGTTTGCGGCCCGTAGCTCGATGCTCTTGTTAAGAAGAGGACTTTGACTGTGTCATCGCTGCTGTGCCTACCTAACGCGCAGTCAGCGGCGCCAATCAATCGCTGCTAGAGGCGATGATTGCGCAGAAGTTCTTCTCGCCCACGATAACCCCGACCATCGCAGTGCGTGACCGTTTAACCCTTTTCTTCAACGACGCTGCAAGCCTCAGCACCTCAATCCAATCAATTGAAGCTCAGCCGGAACGTGCGACAAACTTCAGAAACCGTGTGGTCAGCCGGGTGAAAAAGAGCATGCGTGGGATCGCTCCCTGACGAATACGAAGGACTGATTGATGAAGTCGTGCAATGTACGAATGAGCTCCTTTTGTTCAACCAAATGGAAGCGGCTGCTCCGGGCGGCATCAACACCATAGTCCGACAAGCAGGAGGGGCCCTCGCTCACAGGAGGCACGAGGTCACGGAGCTTCAGCCTAATCATCATCATCGCCCAAGGGAAGAGCTTTGCAAGGGGTTCAGAATACAGCGTGTGGACGTACCCTTAGGCGACCTGCTTTACGGCTTTGACGTCCGGCTGCGAGGGGACATGGTTGCGCTGCACTGCACGATCACGCCCGAGGTGGTTCATGTGGCTTGGCTTTCGCTCGCTATTTTCGGCTGAGGCAGTCTACTTTCTCAGACGCATGGGCCCCGACGTCCCACTCGTCTTCTCTTACCACTTGGACGTGTATCGGGAGCGGTTCTTGGCGAGACGGCTTTGGAATGCGTACAAGCTGGTCGGAAAAAAGCTGGTGGGTGCGCTCACCCACGTCATCACATTTTCTCAGTTAGAAGCTGATACGATCCCGCGCGAGTTTCACGTGCTTCGTGAACGTATGTCTGTAGTACCGCACGGCGTAATGGTCATCCATACGCACAAAACGCGTGCGCCGGGAGCAGCCCGCGTCTCCTTACGTCGGTTACCTGTTGAAGCGAAAGAACGTGCAAGCGATCGTCGAAAGTTTGGATGTGCTCGTGCACCGGGAAAAGGTGCCAGGCGCATCGCTGACGATCGTTGGAGCGGGCCCTGAGCGGGCACGCATCAGCCGCTTGATTCGCGACCGGGGGTTGGAAGCGCACGTGACGCAGAAACCGTTTTTGGCGCCAGCAGACCTCGTTTATGAGATGAAACGCGCCGATCTGCTCCTGCTGCTGTCAAACTCAGAGCGTACGGCATCGTCGTTGCAGAGGCGCTCGCGCTGGGTACGCAGTGTATCGTGGCGGATGCGATTGCGCTGCACGAGTTCACCGCGGAGCCCGGCTGTTTTGGAGTCCAGTTTCGCTCTCTTCAATCCTCCTTCTAAAGCTGCACCGCTTTTTAAAGGTTGGGAGTACCCCTCGAGAGGGGTCCGCTGCAGCCTCATTCGCGCTATGATCCGTTTCACGGACGCGTTCGAAGCGAGTGCATGGTTGGAAAAAGTGAATGCATGCACGTGTGAAACTTCTCACTACACTCATTAAAAAACTACATATAGAGTACGAACAAACAACTGGATCACGAAGCGCGCTCGTACGGCTCTTTATATCCCTTCGCGGGCAACGAAATCGCTCGCCTGAAGTATGTACGAAGAGGGCCACCGATGTCGTATCCATGAAACTCAACAATCCACTCGAAGCAAACGATTGGGGCATCGCTAGGTTCTTCAAGCTCATCGCGTCGCTTCAGATATCTGTCTGGATCGTTTTAGCTCTGGACGCCGTCGGTGTGCACGTGCCGATTCTACGGGGAGGGCTGGTACTCGTTTATCTGCTCTTCGTGCCCGGGCTCATTCTCTTGCGAGTTCTCAAGTTGCACGAGCTCAACGTCATTGAAGGGTTTTTTTACACGGTGGGCTTAAGCGTGGCAGCGATTATGCTCACGGGCCTCTTTATGAACATCATCTACGTTCGTGGCATTACCTCGACGCCGCTCACACTCGTTCCGTTCATCGCCACGATGAGCGGGGTTGTCCTGGCGCTTTGTGTGTTAAGCTATCGTCGCGACCGGGATTATTCTCGTTCGACGACGATCGACGCGCGTGTAGTCCTTTCGCCAGTGACACTCGGTTTGTTGCTGCTGCCCTTCATGGGCGTCTTTGGGGCGTACCTCTTCAACACACTTGGCACGGGCGTCGGAACCGTTCTCGTGCTGCTCGCCGTCGCAGCCCTGATTCTCGTATGTGGCTTTACTGGTTACGTGCCGAAACGCTACTACCCTCTCGCGATCGTGGCGATCGCCCTGGCGCTGCTGCTCCATAACGCGCTGATTACGAACTACCTGTGGGGATTCGATATCCAAATCGAAAACTTCGTAGCACAGAGTGTAGTCAGCAACGGTTTCTGGGGTGCCGCTCCGAACCTTAATTACAACACATTGAACCTCAATGCAATGCTGAGCATTGCTATGCTCGCTCCGCTGCTCTCTGTCGCGACCGGCATCAGCGTGACGTGGGTCTTGAAGCTCATTTTTCCGCTGCTTTTCGCGATGGTGCCTCTCGGCCTCTATAGGCTGTACGAAAAACAAACATCCCCTCGCATTGCTCTGTTCGGCGTGTTTTTTTTTATGGTGACTTTTTCGTTTTATACCGAGCTCCTTACCATGGCACGCCAGGAAATCGCGGAATTCTTTTTCGTTGCGCTGTTGTTGCTGCTCGTAGACAAACAGATGCGTAGGATGCCGCGGTTCTCTCTCTTCGGCGTATTTGGCTTCTCATTGATCGTCTCGCACTACGCATTGACGTACGTCTTTCTCTTCTGTTTCATTCTCGCGTGGCTCATGCTTTTGGTTGCGGGGAGCTTCGACGTGCGAGCGCTAACTCAGCGGATCTCCTGCAAAGGAGATGCGGACCGCTCGGTACCGCCGTTTCGTCGGCCGCGTCGACTGCGCAACGGCATCAGTGCGGTTTTCGTTGTCGGCTTCACGCTCATCGCGGCCCTTTGGTACCGCTTTGCGAATAACTCACAACCGTTTGACTCGTTTGCGCGTATATTCGCCACGACCCTCTTGTACCTCGGAATACCGGGACCGTACGCGCAACTTAGCGGGGCAAGCAACATCTCTGATATACCACTCCCCTCCATTGCTTCACGCGCGAACGGGGGGCTCGATACTACAGGACTTCACTCAATTCTCGCGTCCAAGCTTCCGTTGCACCAGGTCACTGAATATCTCTTCCTCATCGCACTCATCACGGCTTTCGTGGGGCTTCTTTTCGCCTTGAAAGAGCGATCAAAGCTTAAATTTTCGAATGAGTACCTAGCGTTTTCTCTTGCTATGTCGGTCGTTCTCTACCTCTGTCTCGTACAGCCCCTTTTTGCGGCGAGTCTAAACCTCTCGCGGTTCGTGCAAATATCACAGTTAGTGCTGAGCGTGTTTCTCGTCGTCGGCCTTGCCGGGGTTTTCAGCGTTGTTAAGAGGCGAGGCGCGAATGTTGCTTCACAAGGAACGATATCCCCCCCCTTTAAGGCCTTGGCGTGTTTTATGGTCGTATTGTTTCTGTTTAACGCGGGGCTCGTGTACAAGGTTGCTGGAGAGCTCAATGATAGCTCCACGGTCATGGCGTTAGACACGAGCGTCGACTTTGCAAAGTTCAATGCTCAAGAAATGATCGCCGCGAAGTGGATAGGCGGAAACGCTTCTGGTGGCATCATCGCCGCCGATGACTTCCGATACTATGCTGTTTACACGTTTGACCCCGGTCAGGCGGCCATGCTTCCCAGCGGCGGCTCTTGGGCGAATCTCGCACCTGGATCGTACATCTATCTCGGCACCCCAAACGTGCAAACGGGGAAACTCGTCGTCGGCTTGAACACCCTAACCAATCTGCCTACGGAACTGGACGCGCGTTATTACGTGGGAGGCAGCAGCAACATCTATTCTAACGGTTATGCTCAAGTCTATCGCGTGAATGGGTAATCGGTCTCACACGCCGTTTTCCGGCTGTAGCGAGTCCCTATGAATAGCAGATTTTCTTTGACGAGGGCGTCATCGGTTTGGGCGAGCTTCATAGGTTGATTCCTTCTCAAGCAACCGATATGGCGGGGTTGCAGAGCCGCATAGCTCAGCCGCCGCCTGGAACTAGTGGGCCTTTTCAAGCCGCGTTTGATCGCATTTGCGGCGCAAGCAAACATTTATGAGCAAGGGTGTACGAATCAGAGCCGCGTGAATCGTAACATCACCCTTACCGTGGTTCTTGCCATCGTTTTGGTCCTCGCGATATGTGGAACGATACTGATCGTGGTGCTCCCCCAGCCAGGCGAGCCGTTCACCGAGCTGTTCCTTCTGGGCCCTAGTGGGACGGCGAGCGACTACCCGACCAATCTGACCGTCGGCCAGACGGGCAACGTGACCGTTGGCGTCATCAATCACGAGAACGCGGACGCTAACTACACACTGGTGGTCAGACTCGATAACGCGACTGTCGCTACGCAAGCATTTAGCCTGGCGAACGATGAGCAGTGGGAACACTCCGTGTCGTTTGTGCCGACGCACAGCGGCATGGGGCAAAAGCTGGATTTCAACTTATACAAGGGAACCGACCCGAACGTTTACCGCTCGGTGTATCTCTATCTCACCGTGAAGTGAGTGCGAGAAGCCCGCTTTTCCTGCACGCTCACGCAGGCGGGCTTCGATGGCTGCTGCGTTCCCACCAGCTCTGGTTCCGCTCTCAAGCGGCATTCCAGGGACATGCAATAGAAGGGTGTAGGATTTTCGATCAGCGCGCGAGCCTCGGCTCACAGTGCGAGTAGCCACAGACGCTGCAGCAAATTCTTATAGGTGCACCGCGATCTTTGATGATGATTATCACAAAGGCTAGGTGGGAAAAATGCCAACGGCACTGATAACGGGCATTACGGGACAAGACGGGTCATATTTGGCAGAACACCTCTTGGAAAAGGGCTACGAGGTCTACGGTCTGGTGAGGAGGCTGAGCACCCCCAACGAGTCCCGAATCAGGGCGTCAATGGATCGACTCGTCTTGCTCGAGGGAGACCTCACCGACCAGTCGTCGCTCAACGTCGCCGTGCAGACGGCGATGCCTGATGAGGTTTACAACCTCGCCGCACAATCGTTCGTCGCCACGTCGTGGAATCAACCAGTATTGACGGGTGACGTGACGGGGCTTGGCGTGGTGCGCATGCTGGAAGCCGTGCGGCAGTTCAGCCCCGATGCGCGTTTCTACCAAGCCTCGAGCAGCGAGATGTTCGGGACGTCGCCGCAGCCAATGAAAAACGAGGCTACGCCATTTCACCCGCGAAGCCCCTATGCCGTTGCAAAAGTGTATGGGCACTACGCTACGGTCAATTATCGTGAGAGCTACGCGTTATATTGCTGCACCGGCATCTGCTTCAACCACGAATCTCCCCGGCGGGGCATTGAGTTCGTGACGAAAAAGATCTCAGACGGAGTTGCGCGCATCGCCTGCGGCCGGGCGAACGAGCTTCGCTTGGGCAACATCGACGTGCGGCGCGATTGGGGCTTCGCCGGCGATTACGTAAAGGCGATGTGGCTTATGCTGCAGCGAAATGAGCCTGACGATTACGTGATCGCAACCGGCGACAGCCATTCGGTGCGGGATTTCGCTGCGCTTGCCTTTGATCACGTCGGCTTGAACTGGGACAAGTACGTCACAATCGACGAGCGCTTCATGCGGCCTGCTGAAGTACCTGATTTGAAGGGAGACGCGTCAAAAGCCCGTGCCAAGTTAGGCTGGGCGCCCGAAACCTCGTTCGAAACACTCGTGCATATGATGGTGGAGGCTGACGTGGCACGGTACAGCCAAGACTGAGGGTCACACTGACTCTTCTGTTCACTACCGACGTCTCCGGCAAACACGTCGATGCCCACGCAACCCACTGACGGGCGAGAACAAAAAATGAGGGTGACGTTGATTCGGGGACGGGGGATAGAGCCAGACATTAATAAGATAGCGAGAGCACTGGCAACGCATGGGTATTCGGTCAAGCTGCTGATTTGGGATCGCGACCGCACCGCGGAACCATATAATCCCGCGCTATACCCGACGTACAAGTGCACGATACGAGCCCCTTACGATAGACCGGCGGCGCTGCTGTATCTGCCGCTCTGGTGGGCATATGAGCTCGTGTTCCTTCTGCGCGACGACAGCGATGTCATACACGCGAGCGACTTCGACACGCTCCTCCCAGCTATACTCGCCAAACTCATCGGGAAGCGAAAGCTCTGCTATTTCATCTACGACTTCTATGCGGATAATCTGGCCGACGGGGGATTTCAGGGGCTGAGAAAGCGCATTAGGCGGTTCGTCGCGCACCTTGAACGCACTGGAATCGGTTTCGCTGACGTGCTGTTTTTGGTGGATGAGTCGCGCTTTGAAGAGGTCGACGGAGCACACATTAACGAGCTCTATTACGTGTACAACTCCCCGATCGACTGCGCAGCGAAGGCCGATACGACAGGAACCGCATCGGAGGGGTCGGCCGACGAGATGGTCATATTCTATGCGGGGGCGACGCACGCTTCCCGCGGGCTCAACTATATGTTCGACGCGGTGAGTAGTGTCGAAGGCGTGCGGCTCAAAGTGGCGGGGCCGATCACTGACAATGAACGGGTTCTTGACGAGCTGAACCGTGTCGGGAGCAAGGCGCAGTATCTCGGGTTCTTGCCCTCGTACGACGACGTCATTAAGGAAACGCTGAAAGCGGATCTCTTGTTTCGGTTTAACGATCCAAGGGTCCCCAAGACGAAGTATGAGAGCCCCAATAAACTGTTTGAAGCGATGATGTGCGGAAAGCCGATCATCGTAAGCGATGAGAGCGCAATGGCGAACATCGTTCGAAAGGAGCAGTGTGGGGTGGTGGTGCCGTACGGCGACGTGCCCGCGCTCACTGACGCGCTGAAAATGTGCAGGGAGGACCCTCAGCTCCGCGCCGAGTTAGGCAACAACGGGCGTACGGCGTATGAAGAACGGTACAGCTGGGCGATTATGGAGGAACGCGTGCTTAACGGCTACCGCTATCTTGGCCGGCTCGCGCACGCAGTTTGAGGATTGCCGTGAATGTCTTAGACATTACTATTCACGTAGGCCTCTCGCAGCCGAAGAATGGAGCACAGGAGAGGTACGCCAATCTGGCACGACAGCTAACCGCCAGAGACAACAGCGTCATTGTGCTCGAAGCCGCGGAGTTCGTCGATCCTCAAGACGCCAAGCTCGCGACGATTTACTCGTACAACGATCCCAAGTTCGTCGGTCGGACGTTGCGCGTTTTTCGCGATCTCGCACCGAGTTTTGTACGCAGCGTCATACGGATACTGCGTGAGAACGCCGTCGACCTCATTCAGATATCGCATCCGAGCGGCGCTTTCGCCGTCAAGCTCGTCACTCTGCTGACGGCCAGCAGTGCTCCGCTTGTCTATGCCCCCCACAATGTCGAATCGGAGCTCGTGCGCGAGACTTTTTCCAACGACCTCCAGTATACTAGGATCGAACGGTTTGTCCTTCCGCTGTATATCTTCGTGCTCGAGCTGCTCATCTGCCGGTTTGTTGCACAGCACGTTATAACGGTAAGCGAGCGGGATAGGGACATCATCATCAGGCGGTTCCGACTAGCCCCGGCAAAGATATCCGTCATACCGTCCGGCTGTAGCTTGGATCGGTTGCCGACCGGCGAGGAGAAAGCTCGCGCGCGGCGTGAGCAGGGCATAAGCGAGCACGCGTCGGTCATCGTGTTTCATGGCTTCTATCCGTTCCCGCCCAATCGCGAAGCGTTTGACGTCATTGAACAGTACCTCGCACCTCGATTACGGACGGTCAACTCAAACATCTTGTTTTTGGTAGGCGGCACCGGCGCCCCAGCATTTCAGCGAGAGAATGTGCGCTCAGTCGGCTTCATCGAGGACTTGCCGCGCTTTCTCGCGGCAGGCGATATCGCGATCGTGCCTATAGGCGCCGGAAGCGGAACGCGGCTAAAGATCTTTCAATATATGAATAGGGGGCTTCCGATCGTAACTACTGAAAAGGGTATTGAAGGGGTATCAGCGCAGAACGGGGAACACGCGCTCATCGTGCCGAGCGTCGACGAACGATTCGTTGATAAAGTGGTGTGCCTTCTTGACACCGAAAGCGAACGAGCACGGTTGGGTGCCAACGCACGAAAGCTGCTTGAAGCGCGGTACACGTGGGATGCCATCGGCGCGCAATTGCTCGGCGTATACAAGCGTGTGCTAGAGGGTCGTCATGGTGCCTAATCCTCTTCTGATGAACGATTGGCCCCGCAAAAGGACGCTTATAACAGTCTTCGCCCTGCAGCTTCTTGTCTGGGCCCTCATCGGACTCGACGCGGCAGGGGTGCAGATACCGCTTTTGCGGGGCCTCGTTGCCTTTTTGTACCTCTTGTTCGTTCCCGGCATGCTCATCCTTCGGACCCTCCGCCTGCACAACTCGGCGGCGTGCGCACACCGCTCTTCGCGGTTGGCCTGAGCCTCGCGACCGTCATGGCGACAGGGCTTCTCATGGCTACGCTGTATCCGGTGTTTGGGTTCGAACGGCCGCTCGCGCTTGTCCCGGTTGTGATGACGGAAGGCGTGGTCATTACCTTCATCGCCATGCTGAGTTATTGGCGCGATTAGGGTCCAACTGCGGGCGGTTCCATCGATCTACACGACGTGCTACGCCGCCACTGTTAGCCCTGTGTGTGCTCCCCTTTGTGAGCATATTTGCAACGTACGCGATGAATGCTTACGGCAGCAACCTGCTCCTGCTCGCGCTCATCATCATGATCGCGATCACGGCGCTTTGGATCAGCACGTCGGCATCCGTTCCAAAGAAGCTCTATCCTCTCGCGGTATTCGTCATCGCGGTCGCTCTCCTTTATCACGCATCGCTGATCTCGCCTTACGTCTCGGGGTGGGACATCCAGAAGGAGCTCTATACCGCGAACGCTGTGCTTACCAACGCACAGTGGAATGTGCACGCGCCTGGCGCAACCAACGGCGTGCTGAGCATTACCCTGCTTGCTCCACTTATCTCAATCGTGTCAGGCGTAAGTGTGGTGTGGATTTTCAAGACGATCTATCCCTCCCTGTTCGCCCTCGTTCCGGTCGGTCTGTTCGTCGTGTTCCAAAAACAGACCAACGATCGAATCGCTCTCTTGGCGTCCTTTTTTGTTACGTTCCTGTTCACCTTCTTCAGCGAAATGCCGGCAATCGCGCGACAGGAAATCGCCGAGCTGTTCCTGGTCCTGCTCGTAATCTTGCTGATCGATAAAAGCTTGGGATCTGCGGCCGGAAAAGCGCGCCTCTACGCACTCTATGCAGTGTTCGCTGCATCCCTCGTTGTGTCGCACTACGCCCTTGCGCTCGTCTTCATCGCGTATCTCGTCGTCGCGTGGCTCGTGCTCTTCGTCGTCGACAACCCTGCCATGCGCCGCTTGCGTAGGGTCGCCCCTTCTGGGTCGCCTGCAAAGCTTTCGTCTAGTCCGAAACGGATGCTGACGCTGCCGTTCGTCTTGTTGTTCGCCGCCTTCACGGCCGCGTGGTACGCGACTCTCGGGTCTGCTGCACTGAGCCGTGAAATAGCCCCTACACTCGCCCAGATTGGCAGCGCGCTTCGCTCGTCTCCCAACGTCCCTCTTGCAATCGGGATTGGCGTCGCGATTTACGCCTGCGCCCTTTGGATCGCCTACGTGCTCGCCGCACGAGCCCAGCGGGAGGCGTCGACGTTACCGCGCCTTTTCGGGGCGCCGGTCGCCGTTCTCTGCGCGTCACTCGCTCTCGCGCGCTACTACGGAATATCGGTTAACGAACTACTCCAGCTCGGGAGGCTCTCGCCTCTCCACGAGGTGGCGGAGGTCCTCTACCTACTCGGCCTGCTTCTCATCATTGTGGGCGTGGCTGGGCTCGCGCTCCGCCGTTGCCGTTTCACGTTTGATCAGGAGTTCGCCGCGCTCGCGCTTGCGAGCCTTGCGATTCTCATGACAGCAGCCGCCATCCCGTTTTTGGCGCTCACTCTCAACACGACGAGACTCTATCAGATCTCAACGCTCCTGCTGGCCCCTTTTTGCGTTACCGGCGCGCTGTTGATCGGGGGAGTTTCCGGGCGCCTGCGCGCGAAACGGCGTGAAAGGACAGGCGTGAGCCTTGTCTACAAGCTGGTCGCAGTGCTCTTTGTTGTGACGTTGGTGTTTGGCACTGGACTCGTCTATGAGGTCACGCGGCAGGAGCCGACCTCATTTTTCCTAGATAACGCCATAGATGCCCCCATTTTCAACGCGAGAGAGGTGGCCGGGGCTCAATGGCTGTACGCGGACTATGCGGCGAAAGGCGGTAACACAAGCCCCCCTATCGTGTATGCCGACGTGTATCGTGGTCTCCTCTGGACTAGTCTTGATTCCAATCAGTCGCTCAAGTATCTCCCCGTTCCCTTCAAGCAAGCACCACTCGCGGACTACGTCTTTCTCGGAACATTCAACCTGCTCACAGGCACGAGCGCGCAGCAGTATCCCGCACGATCATTCCTTAACGGCACGCTGGTATACCACGCGAATCTGGACGGTATTCGGGACACGCGCAATCGTATTTTTGACGACGGAGGCGCCGTTATATATTACCGGTAGCGAGGCGCACGTGCCCGTCCATGGCATCGATCGTCTCTGCGCAGAGGTTGCAGCATCCCGCTGGATTCGGGCGCTAGCGGTTCGACGAACGCGGATCGCGCCTATTCCGGCCGCGAAGGCGACGAGGACAACCAGGTACGGTGAACGCGAGCAGCGGCCTGTCAAACTCGATGCTGCGCACCACGCCCGTGAGCACCTGCAGCCCGTGGCTTACCGGGTGCTTAGACGAAAGCCCCGCGTCGTAGCGAACCCCGACCCCCACTTCCTTTATCCGCAGCTGCGGTTTGCCGCGTCAACGAGCGTCTCGCTGTCGATCGCCAGGTCGTCGGAACTAAACTCAAAAAAATGGTGCGGTCTTGATCGAGAATACTCGGAAACCGCTCTGCGTGTCAGTGAAGGTGTCGCTCCCGTTGAGCCCCCTATGGATGTCGCGTAAGGCGGCGCCTTTCCCCAGGTTAACGGTGTGAACGAGCACTCGAGCGCCAGCGAAGCGCGACCTCGGCTGTCTTGTCCGTGGAACCGTCATCGAGAACGACGACCTCGTCCACATACTGGGAAGAGCGCAACACGAGACTGCCGATCGCCACCTCTTAGTTGTAGCACGGAATGCCAACCATGACCGTCGGCGAGACCGAGTCGCGAGACATAGCGTCGAGTTTCCGTCAAATCCATTGGATTCCCTCGGGGATTAACATGGCGCCTGCTGTATGTCCGATTCTGTCCGTGTGTACCGTATGCGGGCCTAGCATAAAGTTTGTTGTTTGCCTGTCAATTCGTCGATCTGAAAGGTTATTGGTATTCTTGCGGCACGTTAAGCGCCTCGTCCATCTGAAGACTCGCCAAATGAGATCGGTGCGGATTACGACGTTTCAAGGCCCTCACAGCGGCA
The DNA here is from genome assembly GCA_963805115.1 of Methanobacteriota archaeon. Lineage (GTDB taxonomy): Archaea > Halobacteriota > Bog-38 > Methanoflorentales > Methanoflorentaceae > Methanoflorens. The sequence goes on along the minus strand of CAWDSY010000010.1, from coordinate 12,993 downwards.
AACGCGCTCATTTCGATCTAGTTAAGTAAACAAGAGTCACGCTCGATTTGGAGTGCGTTGAAACACTAGGTAACGGTATAAGACAACATCTTATGCGATACGCATGTAGTTTACGCACGCGTTTTATAGCGCTTGCACGTGCTTAGCGCTAAGTACAGTTGCTAGCGCTCTGTTTCTTTACGAGTAAACAGAACCGCTATTCCATAAACCATATCTTCTTTTTTTAATTCGCGCAAGACTTCATAACCTTCGCCAAGAGATCCGTATAACTTTAGGTGAGCACGTTTTCTCAATTTGTTGCTTAGTTGCTCATGTTTTATATTATATCGTTCCGGATCAAGGAAGGCAGAAGCTTCGAAACCTTGTGCTTCCAGAGTGCTTAACATATCGTCGTATGCGCTTTCAGATATTCTAGAAGGATGTAGTTCCATTACTATGGTTAGTGCTCTGCACTCCTTCAGCACACGCAACGAACCTTTGATTATCTGATGCTCGTGTCCCTCTACGTCCATACGAACTACGGTTGGACAGCGCTTGACGTGCTCATTCACAAAGTTATCTACGGTTGTTAAGAGAACATTCTCTTTTCCAACGATGCCATTATTCGATTCTTCTGACAGCGATGCATAATTTCTATGCTCGGTAACAAAAATACTGGCCACGCCACGTTTGTTACTTAGCGCGCAATTAAACAACTTCATGTTCGCGCATCTATTTAAGTCAGCATTTGTTTTAAGATAGTCAAAATTTTCACGAACGGGTTCTATTGCGTAGACGAATCCATCAGGTGCTAGTTTAGATTCCAATAAAGCATAATAGCCAATGTTTGCTCCTATATCAATGATAATATCGTCGTCTTTTATAATCGTGCTCATCAAATTAGTCGTGTAAGGTTCTCTAGTCCCATAAAGCCATAATTCTGTGCTTAAACCTCTATCGTGCGGATTTAGTTTCATCAGGTAGCTCTTGTTCAATATATAAATCTGGATGGTTTGATGGTATCTGCTTAGTATGGCATAGCGGACCTTATCCAGTTGCGAATGGAGGTCTCTATACAACAATACGTAGACTATACGCCAAAACAGTAATTTAAACCCATTTTGGCTAACAAATGCCCTTAGGGTAGAGGGGGTAACCCTAGTAGTCCAAGCATAATCACTCAGAATTTCTATTTTGTCCATCTTACCTGGTAGCTAACTTACGAGAACTTGAGTTTTTCGAGAAGCCCTAGTCGGGGGGCCAAACTTGTGACCTCTCCATTTTCCTTTTTTTTGTTATGCCTACAGCAACTACAAGAAACGGCAATTGGGCTATGTCTAATGGTCCGGTTGTTGTTAAACGCGCTCGATTTCTCATCGAAAGCGCCAACGGTTTCGGCCTTATTTGACGACCACCCGTACGTTGGACTTAATGTCTCGCGGTACTGCGTGTGCCGGGGTAATAGGTGTGGAAGTAGCAGGTGTGCCTTGACTTGAGCGTCAAGCGAAACGTGTAGCCACCAGCAGCGTTAGTGGTCGTCGGGGCCCACGCGATGCCCCAGTGTGTATTGTCGGAAGATACGTGGAGGTACACCGTAGCACTAGCAAGCGAGATAGCATGAGCGTTCCTGTGGCGCGGAGAGTGCCGGAGTCGGGGTGATTGGCGCATCCGGCTGAAGCGAGCGTCGCTTTTTGTTGCGCAAAGGCGACAAGCAGGGCAGAGTCAGGTCATCTATCTATTTATAACAGAGCGCACCCAAAGAAAATGGAAGAGTGTGCGGCCCTCCACGTCGCATGAAGCACAACGATGCCATTTCAACACGAATTCGGTGACGCGAAGCAGCCTGCTGAACGTACGATTGGCGCTGCTATGCTGGCGACCAGCGCACGCGGCACCATGGTGGCGATCCCCGCGTACAATGAAGAGCTCACCATAGGCAGTGTTGTTGCCCGTGCACGGCGTCACGCCGACCGCGTCGTCGTCGTCGACGACGGCTCCGATGATGGTACTGCAGATGTAGCTGAGCTGGTTGGCGCCGAGGTCCTACGGCACCCCACGAACGAGGGGTACGGCAGTGCAATACGCGACTGTTTTGAGATAGCGCGAGACTGCGACGTCGACGTGCTCGTGACGCTCGATGGGGACGGACAACACAATCCCGATGACATCCCTCAGCTTATCGACGAGATGCGAGAAAGCGGCGTCGATATCGTTATTGGCTCACGCTTTGTGCGCGGGAAGAAAAACGGGACGATTCCCCGCTACAGGAAATTTGGGATGAAGGTGCTTGATCACGCGACAATGCTGGGTTCAGGTTTGAGGCTGACCGATTCGCAAAGCGGGTTTCGCGCATATTCGCGAAAAGCGCTTCACGCAATTGACGTGAGCCACAACGGCATGGGCGTGAGCTCTGAGATTATCATCAAGGCGGCCGATAGCAAGCTCAAAATCGGAGAAGCGGGAATTCTGACCCGATACGATGGTATTCGCGATTCGAGCAAGGGCCCCGTGCGCCACGGAATCGACGTCATCAACTCGATCGTTCGCTTGGTATCGCAAAAGCGCCCACTCCTCTTTTTCGGCGTTCCCGGGCTTTTCTTCTTGGCCGTGGGGGCACTCCTGTTTCTGCGTGATGTGTACAGTCGGGGCACCAACAACTTGATGACCGTCTACATGTTGGGGTGGCTCTTCTGTGTCGGCGTGGGTCTTTTTGGGATACTTGCCGGACTCTTGCTGTGGTCCGTCCAGGATATCAACGCGCGGGCCACAAGGTGAGCGGCCGCTGAACGCGCTGGCTGGAAAGGACAAGCTTCATATGCGGCTGCGCTTAAGCCTTAGTCGTGAAAGTTCGGTGGCCTGTGATTCTCCCTGTAGCGTGTCGTGAAAATGGCCGATGAGTATCTCGTTAGTATTGTTATCGTGACGTACAACAGCGCGGGTTACGTCGAAGCGTGCATTAATTCTATCGACGCTCAGCGTGGTCGAGCAGCGTACGCGCTCGAGACCATCGTCGTTGATAACCATTCAAGCGATGACACCGTCCGAATCCTTAAAGAACAATTCCCGTCGGTGGAAGTGCTTGAAAACGACGGAAATTACGGGTGGGGCCGTGCAAACAATCAGGGCGTCGCTCGTGCCACGGGCGACTTTGTCGTTATCTTGAATCCCGATACGCTGGTCGAGGGGGGCTGGTTAAACGCGCTGATAAAGCCGCTTATCGGGCGCCGAAGGTTATTAACCACCCCTAAGATTTTGATCTACGATGGCTCCACAATCGGCAACTGCGGAAACATTTTGCATTTCACCGGCCTTGCGTTCACGAGAGGGTACGGGGCAGACAAAGACGCGTGCGCCGTTTCGGAGCCAGTGAGCTACGTTTCAGGGTGTTGTTTCGCCGTGCGCAGAGACGAGTTTCTGCAACTCGGCGGCTTTGATGAGGCGCTCTTTCTCTATCACGATGATCTTGATTTTACGTGCAAAGCGTATCTTGCGGGATTTGAATCGCTCTACGTCCCTACGTCAATCATTCGACACGATTACAAACTCGAGGTCTCTCCGGAGAAGTTTTTTCAGCTGGAGAAGGGGCGCTACGTTTTTCTCAGAAAGTACCTGTCGACCGGCGATATGCTAAGATTCGTGCCCTCGCTCGTTGTGTCTGAGGTGCTCAGTTTCGGCTTTGCCGCTACGCTAGGCTTTCGAGGGGTCTTGTGTAAGCTGCGCGCAGCGCGCGAGGGCCTTTTCGGCGACGTGCCTAGGCTTCGCGGCGACAAAGAGAATTTATTCAAGCATTTCAGTCGAACCATACCCAACGATCAGCTGACGACCAATCGCATTGAACGAGCTGGCGTGCGGCTTGCAAATCGGATTTTCGTGCTCAATTATGGGCCGCAGATTGAATCAAGCGGTTGACACCTTCCTTGCTTTGCGCACTTTGTGCGCCCCTCGCAGTGGGCTGTGAGACAACGGCGTGGCTGCCATCTAGTACCGTTTCACGACGTGACGTTGCTTTGCCCCGTTGAGGAGGTTTTGGCGGCCCGATCTGGCGACCATCCGACCGCCGTGTGTCCCATACGGCTGACCGAGACTATATTTAGAGCTATTGACATGGGAGATACAATGCTATCAGTGCGAGTGTGAGGGGCAGATGAAGATCGGCTGGCGGGTTTATTTCGGTCTCCTTCTTATTGCGCTCTCTGCATTGCTCTACATGGTTCACTTCTACTTGTTCCACGATTCAGCGTATATCGAGATCTACGGACTTGGCGACGTTGCCTTTCTTCCGATCGAGGTGCTTCTTGTCGTCCTCGTCGTTGACTGGGTAATAAGCCGGCAAGAAAAGCGGAGTCAACTCGCCAAACTAAACATGGTAATCGGTGTCTACTTCAGCGAGGTCGGCACCCCGCTCCTGAAAGCATTTTCGGACTTTGACCCACTCGTCGGGAGGATTCGCGATGAGCTTCTGGTGAAGGGAACGTGGACGAGCCGCAACTTTGTCGACGCGAGTTTGCGCCTAAAAAAGCACGAATACAAGCTCAGTTTCGAGAAGGGCGATCCGAAAGCGTTGCAATTCCTCGAAAACCTGCGCAGTTTTCTAATATCAGAGCGGATGTTTTTGCTCCGTCTCCTCGAAAATCCGAATCTCCTCGAACAGGAATCCTTCACCGCACAGCTTTGGGCGGTCTTCCACGTCGCAGATGAGCTGCAGTACCGGGCCGACCTCGCGCACCTGCCCGGCGGCGATTACCGACACCTCGCCGGTGACACAGGACGGGCGTACAGCGCGCTCACCTCCGAGTGGCTGAAGTACATGGCGCACCTCTTGCAACGATATCCGTACCTCTTCTCCTTGGCGTTGCGCACAAATCCGTTCGACCCGACTGCTTCGCCCGTTATCAAAGACGCAGGCTGATTCTTTGCAGCAGCATCAAAGACGCCGTGCACCCAGTATGGCAAACGCAGGACGTTGCACGCGTCGATCCCGAAAATTATTCGACGTCGATAATCTCGAGCTCCGCTGCAAGCGCGGGCAGGAAGGTTCCCACGTCCGTGACGATCCCGATAGCCTGCGCTGTCCCGCGATCGATGAGCTTTGTCACGGTGGCCGGATTAATGTCGACGCAGATCGTCTTGACGTACGAGGGAAGCATGTTCCCGACGGCGATGGAGTGCAGCATGGTGGCCATCATAAGCACGAGGTCAGCGTCTTTGAGAAGCCCCCGCATGGCATCCTGAGCCGCCATCGTATCCGTGATGACTTCGGGCAACGGGCCGTCATCGCGGATGGACCCAGCAAGCACGAACGGCACGTTATTGACGACGCTTTCGTACATGACGCCACTTTTGACGAGCCCCTGGCGCACCGCTGCTTTAATCGACCCGGAGCGGATCACCTCACTGATGGCGTAGAGGTGGTGCTTGTGTCCCTCGCTGACCAGTTCGGCTGTCTTGATGTCGAGGCCGAGCGATGTTCCGAACAGGTCACGCTCGATGTCGTGAACCGCGAGCGCATTGCCGGCGAGGAGGGCATCCACGTACCCGCGGCGTATGATGCTCGCCAGCGCCTCGGCAGCGCCGGTGTGTGATACCGCGGGCCCGGCAACGACGGCGATCTTCTTGCCTTGCACCTTAGCGTGCACCATTTCGATGGCGATTTTGCGTATAAGCGTCGCTGAAGGACGTTCAGACGACACGGCGCCACCCATAAACTCAAAAAGGGAGCGAGAACGTGGTCGTTCAGGGGGAATGACACGGACGCCGCGCTGGCCGAGCACGATCTGGTCCCCTTTCACCACTCGGTGAAGCGGCGTGCACCGCGCCCGGTCGTCGCGAACGATGATCGTGCAGTCCATCTCGATATCCTCCACGGGAATCCAAGCGCCGCGGCGATAAATGAAAGTGGGGTGATTCGTCGTCGAATAGAACCCTTTCGGGACGGCTTTGTCTTTGTCGGCGGCTCCTAAACGGACGTCTTCGATCTCTGGAACCTGGGCTCCGAGGCGGTGAAGGTCGCTCATGATAGCGTCAAGATGTGCCTCATCGCGTCCCTTGACCGCGAGCCTGACGTAGCTCGGGTCGCTCTTGTGCTCACCGATCGTGAAGGTGATAATCTCGAACTCACCGTCAAGATCCATGATCTTGTCGAGCACCCGCGTTAACGTGAGCGAGTCAATAATGTGTCCTTGCAACTCTACTTCGCGAATCGTTCTCATTGGCACGTTCCCAGCGCGCCAGCAGCCGATGCGGTGGCCGCTAGGCTTACCCCCTTACCATCATCGTTCCGATGCCTTTGTCCGTGAACAGCTCGAGCAGGAGCGCGTGATGGAAATTGCCGTTGATGATGTGCGCGTTTTGCACCCCCGCTTCGAGGGCCTTGATACACGCGTGCACTTTGGGGATCATTCCGCCGGTGATGCTCCCTGTCTCAATCGCGCGCTGCGCTTCTGCGAACGTCATCCGCGGGATGAGCGTTTCGGGATCGCTCTGGTTGCGTTGAATGCCTCTGACGTCGGTCAGCGCGATAAACTTGCGGGCCATAAGCGCTGCCGCAATATCTCCGGCGACGGTATCTGCGTTGAGATTGAGACTATGGCACGCGTTATCTACCGCAATGGGGGCAACCACGGGAATATAGCCTTTCTCGGCCATGATCATTAGGATCTCTGGGTTGATGACTTCTGTTTCGCCGACCCAGCCGAGGTCGACCTCCTGCTCGATACCTTCATAGACCACCCGCTGAGGGCCCTTTTTCCGCGCGGCGATCATGCGTCCGTCCTTCCCGGACAACCCGACGCCTTTGCCGCCGTGCTTTCCGATGAGCGCGACGAGGCGCGTGTTGATGTTGCCCATAAGGACCATGCGGGCGATCTCTAGCGTCTCTTCGTCCGTGACGCGTAAGCCAGCGGCGAATTCAGGTTTTTTACCCATCCGCTCCATCTTCTCGCTGATCTCGGGTCCGCCGCCGTGGACGAGTACGGGCTGCATGCCGACATACCGCAAGAGCACGATATCTTCGATGATGCCCTCCATGAGACGCTTGTCGATCATCGCGTGGCCGCCAATCTTGATGACGACGAACGATCCGTAAAACTCACGAATGTAGGGCAACGCTTCGATGAGAATTTGCTCCCGCTTCATTTACCTCTAGTTCCAACTGAGAATAGAAATATCTTCCTGCGCGCGCATCCTCAGGCGGCCGATCGGTCGTCGCGAACGCTCAGGGAACGTCTCGCCCTTAAGGCTATAAGCCTCGAAGACTATGAGGCACGTGGCGAACTGTCGCGCGAGTGGTGGACCATATGGGGTGCAAGGCGGCGTGTATTCAGATGGGTGCGCTCGGCACGCGATCGGAAAACGTTGATCACGCGGTCGAGTTAATCGACGAAATGGATGCTGACCTTATCGTACTTCCAGAGCTATTCACCCACTGCAGAGATTTCAAGGCCGGAGAGCCCATTCCAGGGCCCACAACCGAGGTCTTTGCGCGGCTCGCTCGCGAAAGGGGCAGCTACATCGTCATGGGAAGCATGCTGGAGGTGGACGAGCATCGGCGCAGGTTCAACACTAGTGTGCTCATTGATAGACGCGGCACGATCTGCGCACGGTACCGCAAGATTCATCTGTTCTCCTATCGTTCGAAAGAGAAACGCTCGTTGATCGCAGGAACGGAAGTTGTCGTTACGCCGACCGAGCTTGGCGTCATCGGCCTTTCGATCTGTTATGACCTGCGTTTTCCTGAGCTCTATCGGGCCATGGTTAAGCAGGGGGCTGAAATCATCATCTGTCCTGCTGCATGGCCCTCCCCGCGCCTTAAACATTGGATCGCGCTAAACAGAGCACGGGCTATCGAAAACCAGTGTTACTTCATCGGCTGCAATCAAGTGGGCACGCCGGTGCCGACGACGACTTTTGTCGGCGGCAGCATGATTACCGACCCGTGGGGAGAGACGCTTGCTGCCGCGGGTAACGCTGAAGGTATCATCACCGCGGTAATAGACGTTGCGGTGGTTAACCAAGTCAGAAAGGAGTACGCTTTTCTCAACGACATGGTCCTACTTTGACGGCGGCAACGCGCGCTGCGCGTCGCGCAGGTGCGTTCGATGCGCAGGTCGACCGGACGATTTGATGATCGCTCCGCTGCGAGCAAAGTTTAAGAGCACGTGTGCTATAGTAGATGTCTGGCTCCGGTAGTGTAGTCCGGCCAATCATGAGGGACTCTCACTCCCTCGACTTGGGTTCAAATCCCAACCGGAGCATATTTTTGATTCGCCGGCTTCTGTCCCCAGTTCTTCAAATGATCTGTCAAGTGGCCACGCGCGGGCCGCTTCGTTTCGTTCTTCTTAGGAGAAAAAAAGGGCGCGGCCGGGCGGTAGTCATGGCTCGCTTAGCGTTCACTCATGGAGCAACATTTCGCGTGCGATCTGCATTGCATTGATCGCGACCGGAAAGCCTGCATAGACTGCCATCATCAGGATGGTCTCGACAAGCTCCTGTCGCGTGCAGCCGATGTTGAGGGCTGCTTGAATGTGGTCGCGAAGTTGCTCCTCTCGATTGCCGAGGGCGGTGAGAGCGGCGACGATGCATAGTTCCCGCTGCTTCGTGCGTAGTCCCGGACGGGTGTAGATGTCCCCGTACGCAAACTCAATAACGTAGCGTGTAAGGTCGGGCGCAACAGCGTCCATACTCCGAATGAGGTTTGTGATGCCCTCCTCGTTCACCCTGCGCAGCGCCTCGATCCCGCGCCTATATCGTTCGTTTTCCATGCTATCTTCACACCCATGGCGCCGCGTGAATATAAGCGCTGTTATCGGTCAGCGGCATCCAAATCCAATCTGTGTAGTGGGGCGGCGTCGTCACTACCTTTTTATAAACGCGCAGAAGTGTTGTGAGCGATCAAAGCGACCGGGTGCCTATCGCTGCATTTCATCACTAACTACGGCTTGCTTGAACTGTTTCTCGTCAGCGCCACCTCATCAGTGCTCCCTATCCCCGCAGAGCCGACAATCGCGCTGCTGCTGAGCGAGAACGTGAGTCCGTTAGTCATCCTGCTCGTGCTGATTCCCGCGTCGGTTCTTGGCGCCTCGGTGGGGTACCTCTTGGGCAATACGGGATACGCAGGATCATCCCTTTCCATAACCCCGAACGCGAAGAGAGGGTCCGGGCTTGGTTTGGTAAATATGGGGCTGCGTTGTTTATAATCTCGCCATGGATTCCCTTTGCCGGCGATGTGGTGCCGATTGTCGCTGGAATCGAAGAGCTTAACCCGACCACCTTTCTCATCATCGTGTTCGTGGCCAAGGCTATCAAAGGCACAGCGATCGTGTACTTGCTCTCCTCCTTCGTTCAGCTGGTTGGCGTGCACTTGTAACGCGTCAGCCACTGACCTCTTGACAAGGCGGGGTAGAGCGGCACCGCGTCCGGCTCTGAAGATGGACAAAAAAATAGCTGACGTCGTGCGGGAACGTGAGGTCACTCTTCGATGAAGGAGATGGCCTCAGTCGGGCAGCTGTCTGCAGCCTCTTGACACTCACATTCGCTGCAGGCAGTCGCGTCGATAACGTGCGACAATCCATCATCCTGAAGCTCAAAGACGTCGGGGCATATGTCTTCACACGCTCCACATCCGACGCAGAGCTCGACATCTATTTTGGGTACTAACATGGTCACGCTAACCATGCTGCTTACTCGTCACGTTTATAATTATCGGTCTTCTGGCTCAGGTAGCCTATTTGAACCCCTTGGACGACAACGCTTACGAAATTGTTCCTCTGACTCGTACGGAACGCTCATGCATAACACATAAGACTCAAGACCGCGCTCATGCGCTCGTGTTTGATACGCATGCCCACATGGACACTCGTCCGTATGAGGACTTTGAACTGATGGGGGTCGCCGGCGTCATCGACGTACTCACACTCGCGCACGACCCGATGCGAATGTCAACCGCAGACGTGCTGCTCGACCACTTCCACAAGCTTGCGCACGGCGAAGTGCGCCGAGGCGCGGAAAACGGCATCAGCGTGCACGTCGGTCTCGGTGTCCACCCGCGCTCTATAAACGCCCAAGTCGACGAAACGCTACAGGCGCTGCCCGAGTATCTGTCGCATCCAGATGTGGTCGCCGTCGGGGAGATCGGTCTTGAACGATGCACTGAAGTCGAGGAGCGGGTTTTTCGCGCGCAGCTCGAGATCGATTATTATCCTAAAGTCATCCATACGCCGCGGCGCGGGAAGAGAGAGGCGCTCGAGCGAATCGTCGCGATCGTTGGTGACGTTGGGGCCAAGGACGTGGTTATCGATCACATCGATCTGGCTACGATCGACATCGCACTTGAAGCGGGGACGTATATCGGCATTACCGTCCAGCCGGGCAAAGCATCGGTGCAAGATGCGGTGGAATTGATCAGAGAGTATCCTGAAGCGAAGTTTGTCGTCAACAGCGACATGAGCGCGCAGCGATCGGATTGCTTGTCGGTTGCACGGGTCTTGCACGCGCTAAGCTTGGAGGGGTACGCCGATCGAGGGCAGAAGGCGTGCGCACAAAACGGCCTCGACCTATTTCTGCGATAACTGTTTGCGTCGTGAGGCCCTCCTTCGTGATCTGTTTTTTCCTTGCGTATGCTTTATTACCTTCCGTGCGCAACTAAATTTGATGATACTATGACCGACGAAAAGAAAGAAGAGAAGCGAATCACGCCGAAGGACTACTGGATGAGTGAGCCCTTCGCCGAGATGCGCCGCATGCTCGACACGTTCCGCGCCAATATGGAGGAGACCCTTGAGCGTGTACTCCCCTCACAAGCGCCGATGCCCGTTCTGAAACAGCCCAGCGTCGACGTCCTTGACCTTGGTGATGCCCTCCAAGTGGTCGCGGACATGCCCGGCGTGCAGAAGGATGATATCGAGATCAACCTTACCCCCGAGCGGATTGAGATCAGCGCTGAATCGAGCACCGAAACGGAACGCAAGGATGAGGATTATACCTACCGCGAGCGCGGCTACGCATCGTACCGCCGGATGCTCGAACTCCCCGCCGACGTTCTTCCAGATAAGGCAGAGGCAACGTTCAAGAACGGCGTGCTCGAGGTGAAAATCCCGAAGAAGGAGCCCACTGAGGTGGAAAAGAAAACGCGAGTGAACGTTAAGTAGGCTGGTGCGCCATGGAAGAACGACGCAAGTATCCCTTCGAGGCAACTGTAACGCCCGAGGTGCTCGAACGGGGGCGCCACTGGATCACCGTCCAGCTGAGGAACATATCAACGGAGCGCCTCGTCGACGTGAGCGCGACGCTGTATACCTACAACTCGTACGATCTCGACGTCTTGCCGAGCGGCTCATTTCATTTTGTGAAAGAGTTGGCCCCGCAAGACACCGCAGCGCTCAACTTTCACGTTTTTGCGAACCACACTGGACGGGTCTATCTGCACGTAACCGCGTACCGCGACGGTGCTCTCGTGAGCTGGTACTCTCCCGATCAGGAGGTCCGGCTCATTGAAGATCCCGCCGAGATCCAGACCTTTTTCGCGAATCGGCCGTACTGGGCGTATGAAGAAACAATCGAGACGGAAACGGTCGTGCACGCGCACCGCGACGTGTCGGATCTGCGGCTCGAAATCGCTGCGACTCCCCCGTCAAAAGCCCACACGCTTATGGACGTGATCGATATCGATTTCATCGCAGAAGGCGGCACGAAGCGATTCGTAAGCGAGCTCTACGCGAGTGAAGAAGGCACGTATCTCCTCACAGCGCGCCTTTTTCACGAACAGAAACTCATTGGCAGCAAGCAGACTTCCTGCTACGTTGCGCCCTTTGAGGAGTGAATCTTCGGCTCGTTGGATACCAACAACGGCCACCTTCTCACGAATTCGTTCGTCACACACCTGCAGCGAGGCACAATGAACAGAAATGTGCGGGCCCTTAGAGGGTACCTTTCGAACTACATCCGAAACGATTTCGACAATCCGTTCTACGCCTCATTCAAGATCACCCACCGGTGCAACCTGCGGTGTGGCTTCTGCAATGTCTGGGCAGATAAGATCCCTGACCTTGACACGAATGACGTGCTCACTGTCATCGATAATCTGTCTCAAGCAAGCACCTTTACCATCAGCTTTGAAGGGGGCGAGCCGCTATTGCGCAAGGATATCGGCGAAATTCTCCGCTACACGCACGACTGCTCGAACTATATTCTGTTTACCACCAACGGACTTCTCATCGATCGACGGCCATTTGCAGAGTACGCACGGTACTTCGATTTTCTGCAGTTATCCATTGACGAGGGCCACGGCAACGTGCACATGCTTGACCGGCTCGACTTCTTCTCTGACCTTGGCATCAAGACGACGGTGCAAACAGTCGTAACGAAGCGCGACCTCGATAAGATCAAGGAAAAGGTGGAAAAAGTGCACGCACACGGCCACAAGATTCTCATTATGCCTGCGTTCAACTTTGATGGCACCGAAGACCTCACACCGGATCTGATGGCACTTCGCGAGATCGTTACGCGCCTGAAGCGTGAGTACGGGAACACGCTCACAACGAGTCGCTCGTACATCGAGAGTTTTGACCAGCCGTACACGTGCCGAACGCTTAGCGTCATGATCGAGCCGAACGGCGACATCGTTTACCCGTGCATGCCCATCGGCACTAAGTTGGGCAACCTCCTTGAAAACGACCTTCAGACCCTTATGGCCTCGGAACGGGCACAGGCTGACCGTGAGCAGATGCTGCGGTGCGACAGGCACTGTCTCATTTATTGTCACGCTGAAACGTCCCATCTCATGTCACTGCGCAAGCTCATCCCCTACGCGCGGAACATCGTGACCTTCCGGGCGTTTGGCTAGGCGAGTCACATCACACTCTAGGAGATTAATTTGGTGCGTCCTCGTTCGCGCATTGCGTTCGAGGCCCACATAAAGGCGAGAAGAACAAGGCTGCCGATCGTAGTACGGGCGCAACGAGCTGCAGACGAGGAACCGGAAATATCTTCAAGCGACGGTCAACTACTTGGAACGCCACG
>CAWDSY010000009.1:0-164579 GCA_963805115.1 Methanobacteriota archaeon | reverse complement strand
CCGCGCCTCACTGAGTCGCCAACTCTAAGAACGACTGGTGAATGTTCGTTCGCTCCCAACGTGTCGTCGGCGACGACGGCGTAGCCATCCATTGCGGCGCGTCGATAGTTGGGTTCATCCCTTTGTGCGATGATCTGATGCGCTACCACCCTTCCTCGCGCCTCTCGTATTGGCGTGACCTCGGTCTCTTCGATCGGCACGATGGTCGTGAGGAACGTATCCAGCGCTGCTTCGAACGGAGTTCGTGTGTTGAATTTCATCGTTATGGTTAAGTGTGCACATGGACTATTATAGCTTACCAGCATGAGAATCAGACCACGATTCAAACTGTGGTTCGTCGGCGAAGATGGGGAACTCGTGTTTGGCCTCGGCACGATGCGGCTCCTTGTCGAAATAGATAGGCTTGGATCTGTAAGCGCCGCGGCGCGTGAGCTGGGGATGTCGTATCGCTACGCTCTGGAACGCATAAAAGTCGTAGAAAAACGGCTCGGTCGGACTCTCGTTGAGAGGACGCGAGGCGGAAAAGAGGGGGGCGGAGCTAAGCTGACTGCGTTCGGTTATGAGCTTCTCGGGGATTATCAAGGCATGGAAGGCTCACTGAACCAACTTACCAAATGGTACGTCGACCTCTCTGATTGATGTTCGCACTCGTTAGCCGCCCGAAACAGGCGGGAAGATAGCAACTTCATCGCCATCCGACAGAATCGTGGCGAGCGCTTCCATTTCGCGTATATTCTTGCCGTTTACGAGGATCGTGATATATGAGCGAACCTCACCGTCGTCGTCACAGAGCACGGACCGCAATGCCGGGTGTTCTGCCTGAAGTGCCACGAGTACATCGCGTATTGTGCCTGCCTCTACAGCTAAGTGGGGCTGTCCCACGATTTCGCGCAAATTTGCGAATAAACGGACGTTCACAAGTCCCATCAGTAACCTACTCGCTTTAGTGCACTATAAAGACTTTCTGTCGTTTTGGTAAGACCATACATATATATGGCTAAGGTTATATAAAATAATAGAAGCATTAGATCGTTGCCTACGGCTTAATATCGCGTTATTTCATTGAAGCAGAATGCGACAGAGACTTTGCCTCGTCCATGTGGAGGCCCGCATTTTCACAAGCACCCAGTGGCTCAGCGATTTCTGCGGCTGTGGTAGGACCAGGTAAGATTATGAATACCGTGAACCGTACTCAATCGCAGCGAGGGGTTCTATAAAATCAACGGTATGGTATTCGGTTGCTCATGTTGATCGCTAGGTTTGTTCCGAAGAACTGTGTAGCGTGTAAGACGTGCGAGCTCGCGTGCGCCCTGCGCCACAGCCAGTCAGGCGACATTAACACTGCGATGTCTGAGCACCCTCGCCCGATCTCCAGGCTTTCTGTCGGATACAAGGACGGCAGGTTACATCTCACACGGTGTCTGCACTGCAAGCGGCCGAAGTGTATCGACGTGTGTGAAGCGGGTGCGATCGTAAAAAGTGAAGCTGGCGTGGTGACGATTGACGACGAACGCTGCACCGGCTGTTTCGCCTGCATTGATGCGTGCCCGTTTGGGGCGGTATTAACGCGCGATCGTAAAGCGGTTAAGTGCGATCTATGCGAGGGCGCAGCGGAGTTGTCGTGCGTTCTTGCGTGCAAGTGTGGTGCATTGGTATATGGACAAGAGACGTAGCAAAGGAAATACAAAAGCGGTAACTGTGGACCCCGCGGCGCTCGAGATGCTGCCACGTGCAGAGCGGGACAATATGCAAACGATGTGGGACAGGGCCGAATCCATGCAGCCTCAGTGTGGCTTCGGTGAGTCCGGTCTATGCTGCCGGATCTGCTTGCAGGGACCTTGCCGGATCAATCCTTTCGGAAAAGAGCCACAAAGAGGAGTCTGTGGGGCGAAAGATTACACAATTGTGGCGCGTAATCTGATCCGGATGATGGCAGGGGGCTGTGCAGCACACTCTGACCACGGCAGGCACTTGGCGTCCGCGCTTAAAGGGGTCGGCGAGGGTCAGGCACCTGACTATCGCGTAAAAGATGAGGCGAAACTGCGCGCACTTGCTGCAAAGCTCGGTCTCGAGAACGAGAAGAGCGTAAGTGAACTTGCGGTGGCGGTGGCGAATGCTGCTTTGGAGGACTTTTCGCGGAACGATGACCAGGCGTGTAGCTGGCTCAAGATCATGCTCCCCCAAAAGAGGCTGGAACTCCTTGAGAGAAATGACGTAATCGCAACCAACATTGATAAAGGGATCACGGAAGTGATGCACAGAACGCACATGGGGTGCGACGCTGATCCGGTGCCGTTAATATTCGGGGGGATCAAGTGCTCACTCGGCGATGTCACGGGCGAAAACATAAGCTCAAACATCTCAGATGTCTTGTTTGGCGCGCCGCAGATGGTAGTCTCAGAGGCTAATCTTGGAGCGTTAAAGCAGGACTACGTGAACGTCTGTGTGCACGGGCACAATCCCATACTGAGCGAAGTCATCTGCGACGCTGCTGACGAGCTGCAAGGCGAGGCCATAGCCGCTGGTGCGAAGGGGATTAATATCGTCGGCATTTGTTGCACTGGTAACGAACTGTTGATGCGCAGAGGTATTCCGCTCGTCACGAATTTCGCGAGTCAAGAATTGGCGATAATGACGGGCGTCGTCGACGTGATGGTCATCGATTATCAATGTATCGCGCCATCGGTGGGATTCTGGACGCAGTGTTTCCACACAAAGTTGATATCAACGATGCCGATTACCCGCATCCCCGGCGATACACACATCGAATTCAACGAAGCGGCGGCGCGCGAAGGCGCCCAAGAGATCGTGCGCGTCGCAATTGA
Organism: Methanobacteriota archaeon; assembly: GCA_963805115.1. Lineage (GTDB taxonomy): Archaea > Halobacteriota > Bog-38 > Methanoflorentales > Methanoflorentaceae > Methanoflorens. The sequence goes on along the minus strand of CAWDSY010000009.1, from coordinate 161,754 downwards.
AGCATACAATAACAGAGATCCAACCAAAATATTCATTCCTGACATTTCGAGCAAGGTCGTTGCAGGCTTCAGTCTCGAGTACATAAAATCGTTACTGAGTAGCTTCAACGAAAACGAACCGCTTACGCATCTGGCCGAAAAGATTCGCAGCGGTGATGTCCAAGGCATCGCACTTATCGCGGGGTGCAACAATCCCACGAAAGCTGAACACGACCTCGGTCATTTGACTATCGCCAAGGAACTGGTCAAAAATAACATACTGACGCTTGTGACCGGTTGTGCGGCTCAATCTCTCGCGAAGCACGGCTTGTTGACGCCAGAAGCAGTCGACGAGTACGCCGGCGAATCCCTCAAGGCGTTTCTCAAAGACGTCGGGGAAAAGACCATAGGCCAGTCGTTACCGCTCGTCCTTCATATGGGGTCCTGCGTGGACAACTCGCGCGTGGAAAACCTCGTCAGCGAACTCGCGCAGGTGATGGGCGTCGACATAGAGGACCTCCCCATCGTCGCGAGCGCGCCCGAAGCCATGAGCGAAAAGGCGGTGGCGATCGGGACGTGGTGCGTAGCAACGGGATGGCCCACGCACGTCGGGGTTTACCCGTTCATCAAAGGGAGTCCCCTTGCGGATGAAGTCGCTCAGGCGACGGCACAAGACGTTTACGGCGGTCACTTCATATTTGAGCCCGATCCTACGGTCGCCGCGAAGACGCTGGTAAACACCGTCCAGTACCGCAGATGGAAGATGAACGCGCTCAGTGAACTAGATGGCGGGGTCACGTACTGGAACGGATCCACGCCGTCGGTGGAGGCACCCGTGCTCTCGAATGAGGGCCTCTTCAAAAAGGCGATTGATGGGGCCATCATCGCAACGGGGTATGCAGACCAGCTGCTGAACAAGGCGATACGTCAGCACGGTCGCGATATGGAGATAGGATACCCTAGTACTGGGTATTATCTTCCGTGTATCACCGCATGGACAGGAGAACGAGTGACGAAACTCGCACAGCTGCCGCGGCTCCTCGGAGAGGTAAGAGGGAAGATAAGAGAGGAGTACACGTTTGAGAACGCAGTGGCTTCGGGCGAAGCGACGATGATCGCTGCAGAAATCGTTGAAGCCCTCAAGTACATCGACAATCCTGACCCATACGCGGCCACTCCGTACACGGGGTTCGTCGCTGACGAGGTGCTGCGAAAGTTGGGGATCTCGTTCGTCGATGATACCATACCGGGAGTCTTGGTGCTGGTGGGGAAGGCGAAAGACCCGAAACTGCTCGCGAAGATCATCAGAGATTGTCAAAGTAAGGGCATGCTAGTGATTCCTACCTTTGATACCATACAGCAGATTAGGGAGGCCGGCATTGAGATTGGCGAACACAAGGGGCTTGACCGGCTGCTGTTTTGCGTAGGCGAATTCACGCAGGCAATTCACGGGCTGAGCTTTGCGATCCGCGCCGCGCTGACCTTCGGCAATGTCAAGCCAGGCGATAGGAAAGGTCTCTCCGATTACCTCGCAAAAAGGCCGAAAGTCGTCGTCGTCCAGTTAGGCCCTATTGATGACATTAAGGCAGCGATTGAGTTCGCCGTGCTGTTCAATGGTTCACCGACGATCACCGATCAAGACGTGGAGGAAGTGCCGGGAAAATATGAGGTGGAGAAGGATTACAATCAGATCGTCGCCCACGCGATAGAGATACGGAACATGAAGGTCACGTTCGGCGAAGTGTCGTTGCCGGTCGCCTACGGGCTAGCCTTCGAGGGTGAAACGGTGCGCAAGCCACAGACCTACATCGAGTGCGGAGGCCCGACAAAGACAAAGGTCTTTGAGCTCGTCAAGATTCGCGATGCTGATGCTGTCAAGGACGGTCAAATCACGCTCATCGGCAAGGACGTTGATGAGATGGAAGAAGGGAGCGTGTCCGCGCTGGGGATTCTCGTTGAAGTGTACGGAAAGCACATGAAAAGCGAGTTTGAGCCCGTCGTCGAACGGCGCATCCATCAGTTCATCAACTATGCGGAAGGCGCGTGGCATACAGGTCAGAGAAACTTGATCTGGGTGCGACTAAGCAAGAACAGTGTGGCCAACGGGCTCCGCCTCAAGCACTTCGGAGACATCCTCTACCACAAGATGAAAGAAGAACTCGGCGGTATTATCAGCCGGATACAAGTCACCATCATGACCGACGAGAAGGAGGTGGAGAAGCATCTGCCAGAGGCTATGGAGGCTTACGCAGAGCGGGATCGGCGGATTGCAGGGCTGACAGACGAGAGCGTTGACGCGTTCTACTCGTGCACGTTGTGTCAGAGCTTCGCCCCGAGCCACGTATGCATCATCTCTCCGGAACGCCTTGGGCTGTGTGGCGCACTGAACTGGCTAGATGCGGCTGCGGGGTACAGCATCGATCCAAACGGGCCAAACAAGCCGGTTGAGAAGGGCGCCGCGATTGATGAGCAGAAAGGCCAGTGGTTAAACGTGAACCAAGCGGTCCGCGAGCTCACCCACGGCCACATCGAGCGGATGAATCAGTACACCATGATGGAGGACCCGCAGACGTCGTGTGGATGCTTCGAATGTATCGTGGCGATCAACAGTGATTTGCAAGGGGTGATCGTCGTCAACCGCGAGTACACAGGAATGACACCGATCGGCATGAAGTTCTCAACGCTCGCCGGGTCTGTCGGTGGGGGCAATCAAACGCCCGGATTCATTGGCGTCGGTAGGCAGTTCATTACGAGTAAGAAGTTTATCCGTGCGGATGGGGGGCTAGCGCGCGTTGTTTGGATGCCGAAAGACCTGAAAGCGGCGCTACGGGAAGAGCTCGAAAAGAGGGCAAAGGAGCTAGGCTTGCCGGACCTGGTGGACAAGATCGCCGACGAAACTATTACGACGGATGCGGATGAACTAGCGGAGTACTTGGCGAAGGTCGATCACCCGGCGCTACGCATGTCGCCGATGGGCATGTTCTAAACGCGCCGTCGTGAGAAGCTCGGGGGTTACGGCGTTGGTAGCAATTCCAAAGGAAAGTTGGAGCGGAAAGATAAAGGAGATTGCATTCGGGGCAACTGATGACGAAGGGGGAACGAGAGATAAAAAACTCCTTTTAGGCGGAGAGACGACTCTCCCTTTTTTGGCGTTCGAGGGCAAAGTTTCGCGGCCGGCGGTCGGAATGGAGGTGATCGATCACGTTGGCGATGACTACCCTCACATCATGATCGATGAAATCGGCGACGTCATCAAGGATCCCGTTGCGTGGGCGCGTGCGTGCGTTGATGTCTATGGCGCAGACTTCATCTGTCTGAAGCTGCTGAGCACGAATCCAGAGGAAGCAAACGTCAGCGCTGAAGACGCGGCCTCTCTCGTGTCGACCGTGCTTGCGCAGGTGAAGGCACCGCTCATGATACAAGGAAGTGGCGACTATGAGAAGGACGCCCGCGTCATGGAGCTCTGCGGCGATGCCGCCAAAGGAGAACGGTGTTTGCTCGCCCGCGCGGAACAGGACGGTTACAAATCGATCGCCGTTGCGGCGACCGCAAACGGTCACGATGTCGTCGCGTTCTCAAACATCGACGTGAATATCGCCAAGCAGCTCAATATCATGCTCACCGAGTTTGGCGTGCCAGTCGACCATATCGTCAGTGACCCACTCATGGCGGGAATTGGTTTTGGGATGGAATACGCATACTCTGCGATGGAACGGATTAAACTCGCCGGTCTTGTAGGAGATAAGATGCTCCAATCTCCGATGATCGCCGACATAAGCGTGGCGTGGAGCGCGAAGGAAGCCTATCGCGTTGACGCTAAGCTGGGCGACGAGAGGGAAAGGGCGATCTTTTGGGAGGTGGGGTCTGCGTTGGCGGCTTTAATGGCCGGCGCGAACGCATTGATACTCCGCCACCCTAGGTCTGTAGCGATCACGAGACAAGTTGTCGATGAACTTATGGGATAATGACCATGCCGATGACAGCGCTCGATATATTCAAACTCTTAGCCAAAAAGAATTGCGGCGAATGCGGGGTTCCCACGTGCCTAGCGTTTGCCATGATGTTGGCGAACAAGCAGACAGAGCTCACGAAATGTCCGTATGTGTCACCCGAAGTGGTGCAACAACTCGAGAGCTCCGCTTCGCCGCCGATGCGCACCGTCACCGTCGGTGATCTTGAAATCGGAGGCGAAACTGAGCTGTTCAGACACGAGAAGAAGTTTTTCAACCAGACGGCATTTGCGGTCGTAATCGAAGACGACAGCGGCAATGAAAGCATCGTAGAGCGGGCCAAGAAGCTCGATGCGATGAAATACGAGCGGATTGGCACCATCTCAGGCGTGGACTTGATCGCTGTCGAATCGAAAGGGGATGCGCAGCGGTTCTCTGAAGTGGTGACGCTCGTGAAGGAAAACAGCGGATTGCCGTTCGTTTTGATGAGCGATGATCCTCAGGTCGTTGAAGCGGGGCTAAAGGTCGTGTCGAAGGCCAAACCGTTGATTTACGCCGCTAATGCGAACAACTGCGCTGCACTTGCAAAACTCGCACGACAGTACGCGTGCCCGCTCGCGCTCTACTCAGACGACGTCGATGAGCTTGTGTCGCTGTCTGAAATAGCGAAGAGCGAGGGCGTCGATGACATCGTACTAGACCTAAATCTCGGTGCCAAGCCGTTGCGCGAGGCATTGGAATGGCTCACCATTTTGCGTCGACTTAGTGTCAAGAAGCTTTTCCGGCCGCTGGGCTACCCTGTCATGCTAAACGTGGACAACGGGACGGACGTCGAAACGCAAGCGATAAGGGCCGCGATAGGAACGCTGAAATACGCGTCGCTGATCATCTTTGGCGACCTTGATGCTGCGCGGTTATACCCCCTCACGACGCTGAGGACTAATATCTTCACGGACCCCCAGGCGCTCATACAGGTCAATCCAGGTCTCTATGACATAGGAAAGCCCGACCGGAACTCGCCAGTCATCGTCACGTCAAATTTCTCCCTTACATATTTCACCGTCGCAAGCGACATTGAAGCAAGCAAAGTCCCTGCGCGCCTTCTTGTGGTCGATACCGAAGGCCTCTCGGTGATGACTGCATTCGCCGCTGACAAGTTTACGCCAGAGACAATCGCACAAGCGCTTGAGGAATACAAGGTCGCAGAAAAAGTGGATCACCGAAAGCTTATAATTCCCGGCATGATCGCCATGGTGAAGATGAAACTCGAGGAGCTCACGGGCTGGGAAGTCATCGTCGGCGTCAAAGATTCGTCTGCACTGCCAAAGTACTTGAAAGAGCTCGCAAACGGATAGCCGCGCTCACGGCGCTATCGAGTGCTCGGCAATCGCGCTAACTGCTTTAAACGCTGCCGAATCGCTAGGCAGTTCAAACAGAGATCTCCCTTCCAAAGCATACTCTCCAACTAAGGCATCTTTTGGGATAGCGCCGATGAGGTCTAATTCCTGTTGCCGTATCTGGTCTTTGATGCTTTCCGGTATGGCGTTCTCGACTTCGTTCAACACCAAATACGTTTTCCCTACGACAAGATTGAGGCCCTCAGAGAGCTTCTTGATCCGGCTCGCGGTGACTATGCCTAGCACCGTCACGTCGCTCATGATGAACAGCACGTCAACATCTCTCGTCGTGCGTCGTGACAGGTGTTCCATGCCCGCTTCGTTGTCGATGACAACGTAATCGTAATTGACGGAGAGCCTATCGAGGACATCGCGCAACACGTTGTTGATGTAGCAGTAGCATCCGGGTCCTTCAGGCCGTCCCATAGCGATAAGGTCAAACGTGTCTCCTTCAACGAGAGCCAAACGTATCTGATATTCAATAAGTTCACTCTTGGCGACCCCTGCGGGAAACTGCTCTTTGAGCAGATCCTCTCGCAAGTCGCCAATCGTTTGCTCGACGTGCATTCCGAGCCGCGCGTCCAAGTTTGAGTTCGGATCTGCATCGACAGCCAAGACAGTGGCGCTGTCAATGCTCAAGTGTTTTACAAGGAGCGAAGCAAAAGTCGTTTTGCCTGTTCCGCCTTTACCCGTTATAGCAATGGTTGACACGCTGTCTCTCCGTAATGCTGTGTGAGGAAGCCTCCCACCGCTATGCCTACGCTGCTCTTCTACTTAAATACAGGTCACTCTTGCGACGTATCTTATCTTTGGGCGGTCGGGAAGCGGCCGTTTCGTGAAGTCGGTGATCGAGGGCGGGCGCTCATCTCGCAAAGGGCGTCAGGTCACAAGGATACGCCAAGCTACTTACGTGTAGACTCGTGTGGCAATGTGGGGAAACTGATCAAGTTCAGTGTGCGGAATGAACAGCGCTGAGGTAAACTCCTTGAAGAACATGCTGCTGACGCTCAGCTCTATGTGTGTCATATTTTCGACGATCTCTGCTGCTTTGTCTTGCAGATCCTGCGAGAGTAATACCATTCGCGCTCCGCCAAGGGCTCCATTGCCAATGAACTTGAACGTATTGAGGGGTAGGTCAGGAAGCAATCCAATCGTAATCCCTTTCTTGGTGTCAAGGTAGTTGCCGAAGCTTCCCGCGATGAAGACGTTGCACAGATCGCCAAATTTGTAGCCAAACGTTTTGAGCAGCACATTACAGCTCGCGTAGACCGCGGCCTTTGTTCGCAGTATGTTTTGAATGTCCACGTCGGTCATGACTATGGTCTTGTCAATGGCTGTGTCCTCTTTGAACGCCACGATGAACTGGTTGCCGTTGCTTCCGACCTCGGTTCTGATGTTGTTCTTGTCTAGCTGAATTTTCCCAGTTCGGTCAATAACGCCATTGCTGAAGAGCTCTGCGATAAGTTCTATGAGGCCTGATCCGCAAATGCCCTTAGGCTTTTCGTTGCCGATGGTCGAGTATTCTACCAGACCGTCGTTAATCCACACTCGCTCAATTGCGCCGTTCATCGCGCGGACGCCGAATTCAACTTCGCCACCTTCAAATGCCGGACCCGCTGAACACGAGCACGACACGAGGAACGTATCGTTTCCCAATACTACCTCGCCGTTGGTGCCGACGTCGATCAGTAATGTGATGTCCTTATTGTCGCTCATCCCAGACGCGATGATGTCAGCTGTGACGTCACCACCTACGTAGCTACTCCGGCACGGAAGCGCATAAATATAGGCGTTGGGGTTGACGCTCAGGTCGAGCTTCACCGCCTTCATCTGGGGGACGAAGGACATCACTGGTATGTAAGGCTCGTGGCGTATGTACTTGGGATCCAGCCCATAAAAAAGGTGCATCATAACGGTATTGCCTGAAAGAACCGCCCGACAAATCCTTTCATAACGCACGTTGTTTTCGATAACGAGCTCTCGTATAAGGTCATTGATACCATACCTGATTGTACTTGTCAGTTTGCTGAGCCCATCGTCGTGTTCCTCGGTGTACATCACTCGAGAAAGGACATCTTCACCGTACACGACTTGCTTGTTATAGTCAGATCGAGCGTCAATCACCCTACCAGTTTTCAAATCCACTAACTCAACGACGATCGTCGTAGTGCCTATGTCGACGGCAATTCCGATCAAATCGTTATCTGAAGGAGGACCGATATCGATGATCTCTTTCCTGTCCCAGAGATCCATCAACGTGACGTTCACGTTCCATTGGTTGTCTCGAAGCACTCTGCTTAGTTTCTTCAAGGTAGGCAGCCCGATCGTCACGTGCCCCATATCGAGATTGCGCAGCGCGTGCGTGACTCTATCGAGGTCGCTCACGTAGTCCGCTAGTGACGGGGGAGTCAGAGAAAGCGGTACTTTCAACACGGGCGGATCAATCGCAGGCAAAGGCGTGACGCTTTTCATGAGTATTTGGTGTGATTCCACCCTGCTTTCTTTGGGCACCATCACGTGCAAATTGCCTGCGACTCGAGCCAAACACGCCAAAAAGTAGCCGCCTGCTTTTTCTTCACCGGTTAGCAAGTCAGTCTCGTCGCTTTGGACGTTCCCCTCGATGAGGACCTTACACTTGCCACATTTGCCCCGGCCTCCACAGATGCTGTCGATGTAGATGTCGGAGCTCGTGGCTGCATCAAGAACAGTCGTGTCCCGTTCAACCTTGACAGTTTTGTTGTCAGGTTTAAAAACAACCTTGAATTCCTTCTTCAAATTGCCCCAAAAGCCTCACGTTGTGTTCAAAATTGACGTGTCCTTATGTACTATATTTTTATATATAGGTTGCGAGGTTGGTAGCGTCGTCGGCGCTCATGCGAAAGCGTTAAAGCGTAACGCACACCTAATCACTTGCACTTTAGCGAGGGAGTTTTTATGATCATCATTGGCGGTAACATCAACGGCTACTCAAAGTCGGTCGGAGCGGTCATCGATCGAAAAGATACGAAAGCCGTTCAGGAACTTGCAATTCGGCAAGTCGACGCTGGGGCACAAATCATCGACCTCAACGCGGGGCTTGGCAGGAGCGATGCCGTTGAGCTGATGAAATGGCTGGTAACGACCGTGCAAGATGTGGTTGACGTAACGCTTTCCATTGACACTCCTAAAATCGACGTGATGAAAGCCGCTATCGGCGACGTCAAAGGAAAGTCGATGATAAATTCGATCCCCGCCGAGCAGGAGAAGATGGCGACGCTTTTTCCATTGGCCGCAGAACACGATTCAGAAATCATATGCATGACGATGGACGAAAAGTTCATCCTTGGCGACGTTGACAAACGCGTGGAACAGGCCGCGACGCTTGTTGCAAGCGCCTGTGAGTACGGGATCGACGTCGAAAAGCTGTACGTCGATCCGGTTTGTCTGCCGGTGAGTACGGCGCAAGATCAAGCCCCAGTGGTCGTCGAAGCGGTGCGGCGAATTGGCCTGCTTACGAGCCCAGCGTCAGTGCTGAAGACGACTGTTGGCCTCAACAATATCTCGCACGATACGAAGAACCCGCGGCTGATAGAACGAACGTTTTTGGCGATGCTGATCGGGGCTGGTCTTTCATCGGCGATCATAAACACCGAGGATCAAGAGCTGCTCGATACGATAAAGACGTGCGACGTGCTTCTCAACAAGGACGTGTACGCCGCTGACTATCTGAGAGCGTAGCGCCAAACGCGCTCATAAGGGCGGTTTGTCAATTTGTGCTCTCTAGCAGCGCGGCGCGGGTCAACTAACTTTTGCTAAAGCTTAAATAGCATCCCCATTTATTATATCGGGTGGGTTTTGGTCACATGAAGCCAGAGATACTGTCCGAGATTAAGGCTGCTGAAGCAGAAGTCCAGCGGATGATCGACGAAGCACAGACCCAAAAAGAAACGACAATCGAGGACGCAAAGAAGAAATCGTTTGAAATTGTCGATGCCGCGGAGAAGGAAGCGAGCAAGATAGCAGAGGATTTGAACGCGACCGCCGATGCAGAAATAAGCAAGGTCAAGCAAGAAATCCATGCAGCGGGAGACGCAGAAATTTTGAAAATCAAAGAGCGCGCAGGCAAAAAGCACGCTGAAGCGCTCTCTTATTTGGTTGAGGAGTTCAAGAAGGCGCATTATGTTTGAGCCGCTAGCGATGACCAAGGTCATCATTGCAGGATCTAGAGATTATATGGGCGCCGCAATAGATGCGATGCACAAGCGTGATGCTGTCCATATTGCTGACTTTGTTGATGAAGACGAAGACTTCAAAATCGGCAAGCCGTACGCACGCGTCGCCCAGCTTTCCGAGCGCGCGGTATCTCTTCGCTCGATAGCCAGTTATCTCAGAATCAAAGGTAAAGAGGACATTCCGAGCAAGTTTTCAGAAGGCGCCATTATTGATACGATCGACGAGAAAACGCAGCGCCTCGATTTTGAAGTAACGCAAGTAACAGACAGCATAAGCGAGATTGAATCCCATATTAAGGACATCAACGACAAGAAGCGCTTGCTCGAGCCTCTTAAGGGCTTCGACCTGCCGCTCGAGCTGTATAGCGGCTACCGCTCACTGGCGGTGTTTGTGGGGACATTGAAAGGGTCACCAACGATCAGCGATATTACCAGTGACTATGAGCTAGAAACCGTCCCTTACGGGCGGGGCAACGCGATTGCTCTTTTTGTACCTCGAGAATTCGAAGACGACGTTCTAAAGCGCTTGCAGGAGCACAGCTTTGTAACTCTTCCGCTCCCCGAAATGGAGGGTACCCCGAGGGACATACTCGTAGATCTCGATGCAAAGCTCACCGAGGTTGAGTCAGAAAAGCACAAGCGCGACGAGGACTTGGCAGACCTGCGGCAGAAGTATATCGAGTATATCCTAGCCTCAGACGAGTACCTCTCGATAGAAACGCAAAAAGCAGAAGCCCCGCTGCGCTTCGCCACAACCAAGAATGCATTCGTTGTTGAGGGCTGGGTTCCTACCAAAGACTTGGAACTGGTTCAACACGATACGGACGACGCGACAAACGGACACGTTATCGTCGCTGTTGACACGTCTGAAGATGCCGATGTGGACAAAGTCCCCATAGCGCTCAGTAACCCGATGCCTTCACGGCCAATAGAGGTACTCGTAAAGGCCTTTTCACTTCCAAAGTATAACGAGATCGATCCAACGACGTTTATGGTCTTCATATACCCTTTTCTTTTTGGCTTGATGCTCGGGGACATCGGTTATGGCGCGGTGTGCATCGCACTCGCTATCTTAGTGACCCGAAGGATAAAATCGCAGGGCGTTCGAGCTTTGGGGACCGTCCTCCTCTACGCTGGTGTTTTTTCGGTCATATTCGGTTTTATTTATAACGAGTTTTTTGGGGCGGAGCTCCTCGGACACAATGGCTTGCTTACATTCGTTTATGCATATCCGTCGATCCCGCGGTTGGACAACGTGCTCACGCTGCTCATCGTGACGTTGATGATTGGTGTTATAATGCTCACGCTCGGGTTCGTCCTCGGCTTTGTTAATGAGCGCAGGCAGCACGGATTAAAGCATGCCGTCTTCGCGAAGGTGAGTTGGATCTGCATGTTGTGGGGAGGAGTTCTTGCTATCGCCCTCATTTTGCCACCCCTCACGACAGGATCGGGAATTCAACTGTCCGCCGGACTGGTGGCGGGTTTGGCGGTTGCTGTCGTCGGTTTTGTGTTGCTAATCATGGGCGAAGGAGTCATTGGGATTGTCGAGCTTCCGGGCCTGCTCTCTAATGTGCTGTCATACTCTCGATTGCTCTCAATCGGCATTTCATCAGCGGGAATTGCCCTCGCCGTTAACAGGTTATCGGACGCGCTATTTTTCTCGAGAGGGGGCGTTTTTATCATTTTGGGTGTTTTGATGCTAATCGTCGGACACGCGGTAAATACCGCTTTGGGCATTTTGGATTCTGGGTTGCAGGCGTTAAGATTACACTACGTTGAATTCTTCACGAAGTTCTATCGTGGAGGAGGCATTAAATACGAACCGTTCGGTTTTGAGAGAAAGTACACGGAGGAAAAATAAGATGGTAGATCCAATAGGAGCAGGGCTGGTCGCATTGTCAGCAGCGATAGCGGTCAGCGTAACTGGAATCGCAGCCGCCATAGGCGAGCAAGTTATTGGTTCAGCAGCCATAGGGGTCATGGCGGAAGATGAAGGCTTCTTCGGGAGAGGTCTAGTCATGACCGTTATTCCAGAGTCTATTGTCATCTTCGGGCTTGTCGTGGCGTTGATCTTGCTGTTCGTAGCCCTGCCTTCAATACACTGAGGACCTATGGGCTTGGAGATCGTTGTCAAAGACGTGCTAGCACGAGGAGAGGAGGAGGCTAATCGCATCAGGCAAGAGGGGACGGTCGAAGCGAACGCTGTAATCGCCGGGGCTGAAAATACGGCACGCCAGATTCTTGCGGAAAAACGGGAGCAGGCAATTGAGCTTATTGAGCGTCGAAAAAACAGAGAGGTATCAAGTGCGAATCTTGAGGTCAAGCGGGCCATCCTAAATGCCAAGAAGGAATTGTTTGATCGAGTATACGATGACGCGATCGATATGTTGGCCTCGCTTCCCGAATCAGAAAGAGAGAACATTATCAAAAAGCTGCTGGAATCGCAGACAGACTCTACTCGGGTATTTTCGAACGAAAACGACGAGTCTCTGGTGAAGCGTATTAGTAGCTTGGAGTACGGTGGAACGATTCCGTGTTCGGGCGGCGTAATGTTAGAAAATGAGGATGGTACGGTTATACGCGACCTGACATTTGATACCCTTCTCAAAAGCGTGCGTGAGAAGTCTTTGAAACAGCTCTTAAAGATATTAAGCGTGTGAGCACGTATGAACGCGCCGGTAAAAAAGCGCAGATACGCAGGATCCTCGGTCAAAGCGAGATACGCCTATGGCACTGCGCGAGTGCACGCGATGAAGGTGAAGCTCTTCCCGCAGGAGACCTACGCAAAACTGCTCGTAATGGCGCTTCCTGAATTAACGCGCTTTATTGAGGAGTCTGAGTACAAGGCCGAAGTTGACGAACTTGCGAGGAAGTATTCCGGCATAGACTTGATCGAGTTCGCCACGCATCTTAACCTGGGGCGAACCTTCATCAAGCTCACTGAGATGACGATGGGCGAACCTCACGATCTAATAGTGGAATACCTAAGACGCTGGGACATTCGGGAAATCAAAACTATACTCAGAGGAAAGCTGTACGGGGCCTCTGACGAGGAGATACTACGGGTGCTCGTCCCTAGCGGTGAGCTCTCCCTCGAGTTCCTGCAGAGCCTCGTGAGGAAGCCGAGCACTGAAGAGGTGATAGCGGCTTTAAAGGGCACGGTCTACTACGAGGTCATCAAAGACATCGACTATTCAGAATCCTTGATGAAGCTGGAAGACGCGCTGGACAAGTTCTATTACGTGCGGATGGTCGACCTCGTCTCGAAGATAATGGGCTCCTCGCGGTATTTGCGCGTTGTTCAGATGGAGATTGACGTCGCTAATCTAAAAACCTTGTTCAGGTTGAGAAATGCAGGTATTTCGGGGGCTCGAGCGCTCGAATATATCATGCCGAATGGGCTGTACCTCACTGATCAAGAGGTTGCGAAAATGGCAGACGCGCCTTTTGAGGAATTTGTCACGTGGCTGGGCAAATATCCCTATTGGAGTGCCATTTCCGACATCGTCACCGACCGAGTGGGATCCCTCAGCAGGATCGAACTGCGGCTTGACAAATACTTAAACGAACACGTATGGAAAACCTCGACATTCTATCCGCTGACCGTGCTCCCCATGCTTGGGTATATGCTAAGCAAGGATACGGAAGTGGCAAACATCCAGGCCATAGCGCGAGGAAAAGAGGCAGGGCTTTCAGAAGACATCATCAAGGATCATTTGATACTTTAGAAAACACAATTCTAGGTACATAACTATGCGGTGGTTCGCGTGGAAGTTGCAGTTGTTGGCAGTGCGGATTTTGTGACCGGCTTTTTGTTGGCAGGCGTGAGAAAGACGTTTATCACCACCGACGCTGATTTAGAGCCAACGCTTAAGGGGGCCCTAAAGGACGAGGATATCGGGATTTTGATTATGAACAGCGACGACGTTGAAAAGCTGTCGACGCCTTTGCGCATAGCGTTGGACGATTCGGTCGCGCCGACCGTCATCTCGATTGGCGGAGCGGCAGATGAGCGCACTCATCTGAGAGAGAAGATTAAGCGATCTGTAGGTGTTGACTTGTGGAAGTAGGACAAAAGGGAAGGATTTACAGGGTTGCAGGACCGGTCGTTACCGTCACTGGGATCGAAGCAAAGATGTATGACCTTGTCAAGGTCGGTGATGAAGGCTTAATGGGAGAGGTAATTGAGATCGATCGCGACAAATTTGTCATTCAAGTTTATGAGGACACGTCAGGCCTCAAGCCCGGAGAGCCCGTTGAAAACACTGGGTTACCTCTCTCGGTTGAGCTGGGGCCTGGTCTGTTAAGTTCAATTTATGATGGTATCCAACGGCCGCTTCCGGTTTTGAACGCTCAGCTGGGTGACTTCATCGAGAGGGGAGTTGCTGCTGCGGGGCTCGACCACTCGAAGAAGTGGGATTTCGTGCCTGAGGCGAAAAAGGGCGCGGAAGTTCGAGGAGGGCAATCTATTGGCTACGTGCAAGAGACCGCCAACCTGAAGCACAAGATCATGGTTCCGCCTGGCAAGAGCGGAACGATAGCAAGCATCGAGTCAGGCGAACACACGGTAGATGACGTAATCTGCACCCTCAACGACGGAACGGAACTTAAGCTGATGCAGAAATGGCCCGTCCGCGTATCAAGACCATCTGTTGAGAAGCTGATGCCTGATATTCCACTCGTCACTGGGCAACGCATTCTGGACGCCCTGTTCCCCGTAGCGAAAGGCGGAACCGCAGCGATCCCGGGGCCATTTGGTTCTGGAAAGACGGTTGCGCAGCAACAACTCGCGAAATGGTCAGATACACAGATTGTGGTATATATCGGCTGTGGAGAGCGAGGCAATGAGATGGCCGACGTGCTTACCGAATTCCCGGAGCTCGAAGACCCCCAAACAAATGCGCCTCTTATGGACCGAACTGTGCTCGTAGCGAATACATCAAATATGCCAGTCGCAGCGCGTGAGGCGTCCGTTTATACGGGACTGACCGTGGCTGAATACTACCGTGATATGGGATACGACGTCTCGCTTATGGCGGATTCAACGTCTCGTTGGGCCGAGGCTATGCGCGAGATCTCTTCGCGTCTGGAGGAAATGCCGGGCGAAGAGGGATATCCTGCCTATCTTGCTGCGAGGCTCTCAGAATTTTATGAGCGGGCTGGGCGTGTGAAGACGCTCGGCGGTGATGAAGGGTCTATCACCGTTATCGGGGCAGTGTCGCCACCAGGAGGCGATTTCTCAGAGCCCGTGACCCAAAACACGCTCAGGATCGTAAAGGTATTCTGGGCTCTTGATAGTAAGCTCTCACAACGGCGTCATTTCCCGTCGATTAACTGGCTGGACTGGTACAGCCTTTATACGCAAAATCTCGCGGAATGGTTTGTAGGTCACGTTGCGGGCGATTGGGAGGACCTGAGAATGCGCGCGATGGCAATTCTTCAGAAAGAAAGCGAGCTACAAGAAGTCGTGCAATTGGTGGGATCCGACGCACTCCCTGATGATGAGCAGCTAACACTCGAGGTTGCGCGGATGATTCGAGAGTACTTTTTGCAGCAGAACGCGTATCACGAGGTTGATACCTACTGTCCGCTTCAGAAGCAACACGATATGCTAGCAGCTATCATGGTTTATGACGACCTCGCGAGAAAAGCACTTAACATGGGCAAACTGGTCGATGAGATCGTCAACGTCCCGGCGAAAGCAGAGCTGGCACAGATCAAGTTTGAAGAAGAATACGGAGCAAAGCTAGAAGAGATTGAAACGGCCATGCGAGCGGAACTGGCATAGGGTGAAGAAAATGAAAGAATACCGAACAATAACGTCCATCGCGGGGCCCCTCGTTTTCGTTGAGAAAACAGAGCCGGTTGGATATATGGAGCTTGTCAACGTCATCCTCGAAGACGGAACAATAAAAAGAGGGCAGGTTCTTGACACGTCCGAAAAGTTGGTGGCACTTCAAGTGTTCGAGACAACCGCGGGTATTGATACGCACTCGCGAATAAGGTTTACCGGTGAACTCATCAAGATGCCCGTGTCGAAGGAAATACTCGGTCGAATACTGTCAGGATCAGGTGAACCACTTGATGGCGGACCAGAAATCATGCCTGAAAAACGACTCGACATCACGGGCGCGGCCATTAACCCCTATGCTCGGGATAACCCGTCTGAGTTCATCCAAACCGGCGTTTCCACGATAGACGGGATGAATACCCTCGTTAGAGGTCAAAAGTTGCCCATCTTCTCTGGATCAGGCCTTCCGCACAATGACCTGGCCCTGCAAATAGCGCGCCAGGCAAAGGTGTTGGGGGCAGAAGAAGCCTTTGCGGTCATCTTCGTGGCTATGGGCATCACCGCAGAAGAAGCACAACACTTCATGAATGACTTTGAGAGGACCGGTGCGCTCGAGCGGGCCGTTGTGTTCTTGAATCTAGCGGACGACCCTGCCATTGAAAGGTTAATCACCCCACGACTTGCGCTTACAACGGCCGAGTACCTCGCCTATGAGCACGATATGCACGTGCTTGTCATCCTCACCGACATGACGAACTATTGCGAAGCGCTACGGCAGATCGGTGCCGCGCGCGAGGAGGTGCCGGGAAGGCGCGGCTACCCGGGATACATGTACACGGACCTCGCTTCAATTTACGAACGAGCGGGACGAATTCGCGGGAAGACCGGCTCAATCACGCAAATCCCGATTCTGACCATGCCTGGTGACGATATCACCCATCCCATCCCAGATCTTACAGGGTACATAACGGAAGGGCAGTTCGTGATCTCTCGTGAGTTGCATCGTCGTGGCATCTATCCGCCTGTTAACGTTCTTCCCTCGCTGTCACGCCTTATGAACTCAGGGATTGGAGTCGGAAAGACGCGGGAAGATCACAAGGCCGTTTCGGACCAGCTTTACGCGGCGTATGCTGAGGGCAAGGACCTGCGGGGGCTTGTGGCAATCGTGGGGAAGGAGTCCCTCTCAGACCGCGATAAGACGTTCCTCGACTTTGCAGATGCCTTCGAGGACAAATTCGTGCGGCAGGGCTACGAGGAAGATCGTGGCATTGAGGAAACGCTCCAGCTTGGCTGGGACTTACTTGCGGCGCTTCCAGAAGCGCAATTGACCAGAATTGACAGGAAGCTCATTGAGAAATATCACCCGGCACACGTCGGAAAAAAGATAGAGGAGCCAGTGCCGGCTACCTCCTGACCAGGGAGCGCAATCTCGTCGCCTAAGCGATAATCGAGCACATAAAATCCTCGTTCGACCACGGAGGGCACATGGCTTTAAGGGACGTAAAACCAACACGATCGGAACTGCTCGAAATCAAAAAGAAGATACGCCTATCCGAGTCAGGCTACAACCTCCTGAAGATGAAGCGGGATGGACTCATTTTGGAGTTCTTTGATGTCCTTGAAAAGGCCAAGGACGCGAGCATGGATTTAGCGAACACGTACAAGATCGCAAAGGAGAAGATCGATGTTGCAAAAATGGTCGAAGGCGTGATCGAAGTCTATTCTGCCGCGTTTGCCTTGAAGCATAAGCCGGAGGTCGCCTTAACGAGCAGAAGTTTGATGGGGGTCGTCGTGCCAGAGGTGTCGTTCACCAGTATCAGTCAAAGCATCGATGAGCGCGGGTACGGCATAATCGGGACGTCATCTGCGATCGACGAGGCTGCTGCGGCGTATGAGGAGTTGTTAGATAAGGTCATACGCGCCGCCGAAGTAGAAACCGCAGTCAAGCGACTGCTTATGGAAATTGAAAGGATAAAGCGTCGTGTAAACGCTCTCGAGTTTCGAGTCATACCCGACTTAAAAGAGGCTGAGGCGTTCATCGTCTTCAGGCTCGAAGAAATGGAACGTGAAAATATCTTCCGACTTAAGAAGATAAAGATAAAAGCGAAGGCTGCTGAAGCCGTGTGATATCGGCCTTTTTCGTCGGAGCCAATGTACCCTTTGCGCTTGCCTCTCTCCGACGGCATGTCGCGCTGGCTGTGTGATCTGACACGCTGCGCATAACCTCCTACCGAGGAAAAAAAATGAAATGACGCGCTGTTTGCGAGAACGTCCGGTGCACGATGCTGATGAGAGGCAATTCTGAAGAATTCATTTCCAAAAAAGATATCTAAACGGAACTAGAATACGATTGGGGGAGTGTAATGCCTGAAGCCCGAGACGAGGAAGTTGGAAGACGGCTATTTCAGATACACAAGGAAAAAGCCGTTGAAGTTGCGCTCGAAAAAATGCGGCGGAAGATGCCGTCAGAATGGAAGTCATTCACTTCAACAGACATCGACGTGCTCAAGCACATCCTTGGTGAAGCATGGGTATGTATAAAGCGGAGCGACTGGGAAGGTATCTCTTTTGCAAGGCTGACAAAAGATGATTTAGAGCAAATTATAGTGGTCGCAAAGCAAGTGAGTAGCAAGGCAAAACCAGAGAAGATAGCAGTCGATGAAGTGTGCGCCACGATAATAGCTAAAGAATAATTAGTTTCGGCATCCCGAAGAATGCACAATCTGGCATCTTTTACCGAAGGATGCCTACTGAGTGACGGGAATTACGCCGCGGCAATTGCAGCGGCCGTCTGTTTCTTCTTTTTGACTTTCTGTTCAAGAATCTTTTTGACTTTCTTTAGTCGATATAGATCTTCTCTCTCTCGCTCTCCGATTGTGATCTTGATGTATTTTGCTTGCCTTTTTAGTTCAGGTATGAGTACTTGTTCGAGGGCATTAACTCGCCGTCTGTTATTCTGAATTTCGTCGCCGAGCCTTCGCAACGATGTTTCAGTTTCTGCTAGTCCGATGATCAGATCTAATTCCGTCTCGTACCTCTCGGCCGCTTCGTCAATTCGCCCGCTCGTTCCTATCATACTATACCCACGTTCGAGGACACTTTTTGAGACGGTTTTTCGCTCAACGAGGGGAACGGGAACCCCCATAATGTTTTTTCCCCGAATGTCAAGCGTTAGTGCTCGTTTCGTTGCAAAAGAAGCGGATTTTATGGCTACAAGATCGTCAACTGCTTCAGCGACGCACAAAGAGCGTTGGGCAGCGACAGCTGCGATTTCTAGTTCTTCTCGCGATTTGGAAACCGAGACCATGATGTGAAAAAACTCCTGAATGAGGGCGTCCATTTTTTCGCGCAAGAGGTCTCGTCCTTGCTCCGCTAGCTTTATTTGAGCTCTCTTCTTGATCAGCTCCATTCGAGTGGGGTGAACTTGTTCCACGTCAGCTCTCCTTATGAACTGGATGATATTTTTGAATATAGTCTAGTTTTATCCTTTTTAGCTCCTCCTCGGGGAGCATCGAGAGGATATCCCAGCCTATTCCGAACGTCGTTTCAATGTCTCTGTCTTCATCTCCTTGCGATATGAATCGTCGTTCAAACTCATCTGCAAACTGTAGATACTTCTTATCGAGTTCAGTCAGCGCCTCTTCGCCTACAATGGCAACCAATCGTCTCAAGTCCCTGCCGTAAGCGTACGATGCGTAGAGCTGGTCCGCCACATTTCGGTGATCTTCTCTGGTTTTTTCCGGTCCGATCCCCAAGTTCATCAATCGAGACAGACAGGGAAGCGCGTCAATTGGGGGGTCCACTCCTCTTCGGTACAGGTCTCGGCTCAACACGATCTGCCCTTCAGTGATATAGCCAGTCAAGTCGGGAACAGGATGTGTAATGTCGTCGTCGGGCATGGTTAGAATCGGGATTTGTGTGATGGACCCTCTTTTTCCTTTGATCCGTCCCGCTCGTTCGTAGATAGACGCAAGGTCCGTGTACATATATCCCGGGTAGCCGCGGCGGCCTGGTACCTCCTCGCGCGCAGTGGAAATCTCTCTCAAAGCTTCGCAATAGTTCGTCATGTCGGTGAGTATAACGAGCACGTGCAAGTCATGCGTATAGGCGAGGTACTCTGCAACAGACAAAGCACACCTTGGCGTGGCAACACGCTCAATAGTAGGGTCATCTGCCAAATTCATAAAGAATACTACGCGCTCCAGTGCACCGGTACGCTCAAAATCCCTCATAAAGAATGACGCATCTTTGTATGTAATTCCCATCGCCGCAAAAATGACGGCGAAGTTCTCCCCCTCACCCACCACTTTCGCCTGTCGTGCTATCTGAGCGGCAAGCCGGCTTGCCGGCAAGCCAGAACCTGAGAATATGGGGAGTTTCTGTCCCCGAACTAGCGTGTTTAAGCCGTCGATCGCCGACATGCCCGTTTGGATAAAGTCAGCCGGCTTATCGCGGGCGTACGGATTTATTGGCGTTCCTGTGATATCCACGCTCTCTTCTGAAACGATTGCTGGCCCACCGTCTCGTGGATTGCCGACGCCATCGAAGATCCTACCAAGCATGTCAAATGAGACGTTTATTTTTGGCGGCTCCCCCGTAAACCTGACGCGCGTGTTGAGATCATCGATCCCACTCGTACCTTCGAACACTTGCACGACAGCGAGCTCTCGAGAAACGTCCAAAACTTGACCGGTCCGCTCTTCTCCATTGGGAAGCGTAATCTTGGCAGTCTCCCCGAAAGAAACGCCTTTCACGTTCTCGGTGAATATTAGCGGCCCAGAAACGTAGTTAATTGTTCTGTACTCTTTCGTAAGTAAACTGTGGGACGTCACGTTCCTGCCTCCAGAGACCCCACACTGTTGTCTATTACGTCCATAAGGCCCTTTATGGTGTCCAGCTCTTCCTGTTCCTTCATGCGCGCAATCGCTGTTTTTACCGGTAAGTCCAGCACTTGTTGCAGCGAGACCCCCTTCTCCAACGCCTCGGTCATTGCATCGTGGAAGGCGAGGATGGCTTTTAACATCCAGTACCTGCTTTTCAAGAGGGCAAAAAGAGTCAATCTCGTCAAACGCGCTTTGCTGCAAGAAGTCCTCTCGTATCATTCTCGTTACTTCTAAGATCGCCTTTTCAGTGTCTGGCAACGCATCGGGACCTACTAGCTGAACGATCTCCTGCAATTCGACCTCCTTTTGCAAGAGAAACATGGTCTTGTCGCGTAGGTCTCGCCAATCGTACGCGATGCTGTCAGCAAAAGACTCCTGGACGTTGTCTAGATACAGCGAGTAGCTGTTTATCCAGTTGACTGCGGGAAAATGTCTCCTGTACGCTAAGCTCGTGTCTAGCGCCCAGAATGCTCCAGCTATGCGCAGCGTATTTTGCGTTATCGGCTCTGAGAAATCGCCACCCGGCGGCGACACCGCGCCAACGACTGTGATTGATCCATTGCGCGCGTCTGTACCGAGACAAACAACCTTGCCGGCACGCTCGTAAAAGGCCGCCAACCGTGTTGCTAGGTAGGCCGGATAGCCCTCTTCTCCAGGCATCTCTTCCAGTCTCCCCGAAACCTCTCGGAGTGCTTCTCCCCATCGCGACGTCGAGTCTGCCATCAAAGCGACGTCGTACCCCATATCCCGGTAGTATTCAGCCATGGTGATCCCTGTATAAATAGAGGCTTCCCTGGCCGCAACGGGCATGTTCGAGGTGTTTGCTATCATGATGGTCCTTTGGATCAATGGTCGCTTCGTACGAGGGTCAACCAACGAAGGGAATTCGGTCAGCACGTCAGTCATCTCATTTCCTCGCTCTCCACAGCCTATGTACACTACTATCTGTGTATCAGCCCACTTCGCGAGCGTTTGTTCCGAGACGGTCTTTCCGGTGCCAAATCCACCGGGAATCATGGCAGTGCCGCCTTTTGTCACCGGAAACATGCTGTCAAAAATGCGCTGTCCGGTAAGCAGTGGCGTCGTGGCATCCAGCTTTTTTGCGTACGGCCTGCCAATTCGCACTGGCCATTTCTGCATCAGTGTTACGTTGGTCTTGTGATCCAAGACGCACACGGTATCCTCTACCGTGAAGTCTCCACCTGCTATTTTAGTCACCGTACCTGACACATTTGGTGGAACCATGATCTTGTGTTCAATATGGTACTCGTGTACCGTTCCTACGACATCTCCTGCTACCACTGTATCGCCTTGCTTCACGGAGGGGGTGAACTCCCATTTTCGATCTCGGTCAAGCCCGGGCGCCGTTATGCCCCGCGAAATGAAATCTCCACTTTTTTCCATCAATATTGGGAGAGGTCTCTGAATGCCATCATAGATTGACGATATAATGCCAGGACCCAATTCGACGCTCAGCGGACTCTCGGTATTTACGACTTCCTCCCCGACCTGCAGTCCTGACGTGTCTTCGTAGACTTGGATGACGGCCTCATCTGCGTCCAATCGTATTATCTCGCCGTTGAGCTGCTCGTGACCGACTCGCACGACATCATACAATCTCGACCCGCGCATTTCGTGAGCGTAAACGACCGGACCCGAAATCCGTGAGATGAATCCCTGTAGCATATCCTATCTCCTCACAACGATATTGTAGCCAATCGCCCTGCGCAACATCCTTTCTATGTAGTCGGTGCGATCAATTTGTCGCGTTCTCGACGGTATGGGAATAACTATCGGCCTGTGCGTCTTTTCGATTTTCTCAATGAGTTTTTCATCGAGTGAAGCCATAAAATCCTCGTTCACCGCGACAATGCCGGTATCATCCTTGTATAACAAAGGCGGAATTAGGCTCTTCGCCTCTTCCACAGTAGAAGCCTCGAGCACCTCCACTCCAGCGAGTCGAAATCCCGGTGCAGTTTCAGGATCGGTAATGACTACAAACTTATACAAACACTAGTTCCTCCATCAATTCCCTTTCTGGCACATACTCTGTCTTGCATAAGGCTATTATCCGGATATTTGCGATCTCGTTTAACTTAGCCCACAGATAGCCTATGGCCAAGGCGATGCTTAACGGATCTCCAGTGAATAGGCCCAGCGCTTTGTGCAAGAGAAACGTGTCGAGCTCTTTTTCAAATGCCGAGATCTTCTCCATTTTGACGTACTCGTCGGGAACACTAGCGAGAAAATCATAAGAAGTGCCGGTCAATTGTTTAATAACTCCGTCAGTCGTTCGCGTTGCGCTTAAGGCCGACAGCTTGTTGATATCTAACTCTTTTCCACCGCGAATGAAGTAGTATTGGACATCTTCCGTTTCGACTTTGTCTCTTATGATCCGCAAAACGCTCTTTATATTTATTATGTCTATTTCTGTCGTAAGCATTCCGCGAATGATCCCTTCGTCGTATGACTCACCCGCCACGACGTCCAAGGCGTTGTCGTAATAAAACTTATCTAACGCATACTCTAAAACAACGAGATCTTTTCTTTCGCTGTATTCCTTAAAATGCTGCGTGAGGGGGCGTGAATACTCGATCCCCCAGGTTGCAAGTAAATCTATTACGGCCTTAACGTCTAGTTGCTTGGTTAGCGCAACGAGCGTCGCGTCGTCAAGTGCGCCTGCCGGTGCTAGACTCTCTAATATCTCGTTTGCCGGCTCGTGGATGTTTTTTCCCCTCAAGATCGTTTTTATATTTTGGATATCCCACCTGTTGAGGAATATCTGCATAAGGGTCTGCGTGTCTTCTCCCTTTACAAAACTCAGAATTAAACGAAAGGTATTACTTAAACTCCGTCGAAGCGCATATTCGACACAAGCTATACCCGTATATTTTACACTCGCGTCTTCTATGTCCTCCCGATACGGCGTCTCCTCTAATTGGTTGATCACAGACTCAAGGTCCAACTTGCCGGCTAGCTCCTCGAGTTCTTTCCGGTCAAGCAGGCGACTTTTCATAGCCCTGATTCGCGCATTCGCATAATCGTACTCCACGCTAATCACCGTAAAGAGTGGCAAAAACCTGTCGTTCTAGGAACTCTTTAGCCCTGTCGAGTCTCGACTCAATTGTATTGAATACAACAACTTTTTCGTCTCTGGTGCTGACGTTTAACCCTCCTGCAGACGTTAAATCGACGACGATCTCAGAATTCTCATTCAGCTCATCTAAGATTTGCTTGCAGAGGTTTTCATCCCTCATGTCGATATGAAGCCGCGCCTTCTCCCCCCCTAGTTCGTGCATCGCTTCTTGGATCATACTCTTGAAACGCCCTTTGTAGCTTTCGCGATCTCTAAGATCGTCTAGACTTTTTTTGGCTTTAACAAACGCGCTTTGTATCATCTCATCCTTTGCTTTGATCACGTCCATTTTAATCTCGGACTTGGCGTTGTAAATCAGTTTGTTCCGTTCTGACTCAAAGGATTTTTCTGCACTGTCGAGGTACGACTTTTTGATCGTCTCTGCTTTTTCTTCAGCAGTTCTTTTTATTTCTTCGGCGTCTTGATGAGCTTGCTTCATAATGCCGTTAATTCGTTCGTTAGTGCTCTCCTCCATCGCTATCAACAAGTCAGTCAACTGCTCTGACATCATTTGCATCAGCACCTTTTTTCGGCTTTTTCTTTATTCAGTAACGTTTTTAGAAGAGAGGAATTAGCGCCTGCAACAATGGTTTGAGACTGTTTGGAAATGTAGTTGTAGAGCTCAGACGAGTATATCCCGCGCGAGCACTTGAAGTTCCAAGCGTTCATATGTTAGACTAGAACGAAAAGCATAATCGCTGCTATGACGAAGCCTAAAATGACTAACGTTTCGGGTAGTGCCAGAAAAACGAGCGCTAAACCGAATAATTCTGGTTTTTCTGCAATTACTCCTGCTCCCGCTGCGCCAATTTTCGACTGAGCGAGCCCTGTTCCGATTGCGCCTAGCCCAAAAGCTATTGCAGCACCAATCGGTATCATCGGTTCCACCATTTTCTTATCAACTCCCAACACATTTTCTGTAACTCACGTTTTTAGGGCCCTGTCACCACTAGCGAGTTCGAAAAATACAGTAGTCTCTACGGATAGCGTCTTTGTGCGCACGTTTGGCTTGCCTGCACATTGCTCCGCCGTTGCACGCGGGTTGTTTCCGAATCATCTGGGCCTCATTAATAAATCAGTAATAGCATCGTGCGGCGTGCAGCCTACATCTCCGCTCTCATTTTGCCATTCCTCGTTTGAACGGATCGTACTGTCTGCCTCCGCCCTCATAGAACTTTGAATAGAATTCTACGACATGTAACCTGAGTGATTGGATCGAGGGGCTAAACATACACAGAACGACATTTACCGCGTGAAGCAAAACTGCGACCAAAATTCCCACCGCCAAAATTGACATTGAGCTTCCTAGCTTATTGGCTACAAGCGCCAAAACTACAGAAGCCATACCAATGGCCATGAGCCTCGCGTACGACAGGATGTTTGTTAGCGAACTCATAATGTCTATTGCCGCCACTATCCCCCCGCCATAAAAGACTAACGGAATTCCTATTAAAAGCATAACGATGCCAGGATACAAAAGCAGCTCTGGAATGACCGCAACAGCTGCGAGAAGAACCAATATTATACCCGTTATGGTGAGTAGCATACCAGCTTTTTCACCCATGAGCTTTTTATGCCTCCGTCTCACGGCGTTTACCATGCCTAAGCTCAGGCCCAAAAGGACCATAAATCCCCCAATGGCGATCGAGAAAATGAGAAACGGCACGATCATTTCCATTCTATCCAACGACATTCCATTTATGGTGAGCGGCTCTATCCAGCCCATCATTTGTCCAAAATTTCCAAAAAATTCGCCATAGAGGTAGCCAAAGAACATGGTGGGAAATGAGCAGATGATCATGATGTTCGCCAATTGCTTTAAGGCGCCGCCGCGCTGGCTGTAGAGTCTTCTTATGAAGAGGGCAAAAATAAGTATGCAGATGCCATATCCGATATCGCCCACCATAAGGCCGAAGAAGATTGGGAAAAATACTGCCATCAACGGAGTTGGATCAATCTCCCCGTATCGTGGCGCGCTCATCAACCCGCTCAGAAACTCAAAGGGCTTGACAAGTCGCGGATTATCGTAGAACGAGGGCGCACTATCGCGTTCCTCTTTAGGTACTATGAGGTCGTTCACAATGACTCTTCCTTTAAACGCCTCTTTCAAACCCTCTCGTGCCTTCTTAAGTTGCTTTTTCGGCACCCAACCCGTTATGACAAAAGTAAAGTCAGTCTCACCAAATTTAGAAAAAACACTAAGCTCTTCGTTTCGGTCCTCAAGCACTTCTTTGAGCACCGCAAGTTCTGGATGCCATTGCTTCGACAGTTCTGTCAAATCTTCATTTATGGTACCCATCTCGGCTGTAAGCTGCTTTCTTTGGTGCTCTACTAACGTCAGGACCTCGTCAAACGGCTTACCTAAGAATTCAGATGGTAGCCGGACCTCATTGACGTTTTGAGACCAAATAAATGAATGCACTTGGTCGGAATAGTTCTTGTTGAACACGGTCACCGCAGCCGTTGTGGCATCGTCGATGTCTGCGGACATGAGCTCAAACTGGTTGTGCGTAATCTCAACGAGTGCTGACCGGATAATGTCCAAGATGTCCTTATACTGTCTGCTTATAAGAATTACCGTGACCTCAAAACCCTCTAGGATTGGGATTTGAGATTCTAAGGGCTGCAGTTTCTCAATAACTTGTTCATAATGATTCAAATTGGTGAGGGTAAATTCAATGTCGCTTTTTCGCGTTGCAAGCTCTTTCGTCGTTGCCTCAAGCTCGCCTATGACGCGACTTGCCTCCGCTACAAGTTCTTCGTCATTTTTCCACCGAAGGTCGCCATAGATCTGAGCCTTCAGCTGTTCGTTCACAGGCAGTTCGGGCAGCAAATTGACCATGCCGTTAACCCTGATCAATACGCTCGCGACGTCAGCTCTTGGCCCTTGCTGTGAGCGCCGCAACATTGTGTCGCCCGGAGAGATCGTCTTTGTCGCGTCCTCCAAATGAACCGATCCTAGGTTGTATAGAAAGTCAACTGCGCTGTGTAGGTCGTGTTTTGGTCCAATGACTTGGATTTTGGCCATCTTCTGAAGCATACGGATCTACCCTGAAATTACGACGTTTACAATTTTGTCGATAGCCTTTGACAAATTTTGTTCGCCTTTCAGTCGTGCAGTTTTTACCTCATCCTCACCGGATCTGTGTAGTTTGTCGACTTCTTCAACGACGCTCGCTAACTGTTCTTTATGCCACCTTTCTGCGGTTCTTCTTCCGTCAACCTCTGCATTTTTCAAAATGTCGGCAGCCTCTCTTTTAGCATCTGCGACGATCTGTTCAGCATCTCTTCTGGCCTGATCTGCTTGTACGCTTAGTTCGACCTCTTTTTTTCTTATTTGCTGTAAAACAGAAGGTTGTTCTTCAGGCATTCTCTATATCCACCACATTTTTTGCCCTATAGTCCGCGGCGCCCTTTAAGATGCGCCGTTATCCCCTGAGCTGGAGCATGCCGCTCGGTCTTTTTTTGATCGCTATATCTCGTCTTGTCAGCTGCGCGTAAAACGCGCTCTCGACACCGGTCCACCGCTCCTTGTTTCAGTTTATCGACTAGCTGTATAACACCGTTATCCACATTGTGTCACCAAGGTGTTACAGTTTTATCACTATTAACTACGTAAATATAATTCGTCGCACCATATATTTTACGGTGCAATATTGCCAAGAAAAAGCACCTCTTGCTCCTCTTAGATAATAAACAAGCAAAAAAAGCGTTTACGGGCCATTTTTTTTCATAAGACTCTAAACGGCGCATTCTTATGCGTGAAAGCCGCTTGATACGGCTAGACGGTTAGTTGCAGTCAGGACTTGCGTTATAATGCCAGAATTCCAAGGTTTGAAGGTTAGCGCAGTAGGCGTTTGCACAGCTCCATGGTTGCGTTGCCGCCTTCAAACCACTTGTCAAAATAGCTGCTGTAATCAGTCGTTGGTGTAGGCGTCGAAGTTGGCGTTGGCGTTGGCGGACGATGTGGGGGTGTTGACAATACAACCGGCTATAGACAGCGATGCGACCATAACAAGCACGACGATCGCAGCCACTTTTTTGATTATACGTTAGCCTACGCAGACGAAAACATGAATCAAAACGCTACAACGGTAGCATGATAGCTTAACTGTGTCGTTGAGCTGCTGTTAGTTTCCCTCCGAATAGATTGGGGCAGTTACAAGCGATGCGGGTCAAATCTTTTTTTTGCTTTGATTCGCAGTTAGGGTTCCGATTGAATCCCTTCTTTGGTCTTGAAACTGTTTTTCTGTAATTACACCCTGATCACGCAGCGCCTCTAGTTTTCTGATTTCATCGAGTACGTACTCCGTTTGTAGCGCTGTGGGTCCATGCGCTTCATGGTCACCTTGCGATGGCTCTTCGATAGGAGCACCGCAGCTAACGCAAAACATTCCATGATGCTCCACGGTTTCGTGGCAAAATCTGCAAAGCTTTTTATCTGCCATAATCCTCTTTTTTGCTCATACCTTTCGCCTTGTTCAAACTCAACACGTAAAACTCAACCTTTACAACTTAAGTTTTCGCTTTTTGTACGCAGTTTAACACTCGCCATAGGAATGACGGCCATTTTGACGCTAATATCATCATCAGAAAAAACCGATCATGCATTATGTCATGCGGTGCATGTAAAAAGCACCGATAAAGGAGGGAAAAAATGATTGAAAGCGGACTAATTTTAACCGGCAACGACGCAGACTTGCTAAGGCGTGCGCTTTCAGAAGTGAAGACAAAAGTCTATGAGGAGTCCGAGACGAGGCTAGATGGTACCCAAGCACTCGATGCCATCGTTTCATCCTTCAGAAATGCGGAGACGGAAGAACAGCGGAACGAACGGCGTCACACGCATTTTAATCCCCTAAATAAGCGCCTAGTCCTAAGCACTCTTCTTGATCGGAAGGCTTAGTTCAAACCAAGTCTTTTAGCGCATCCAACAACGCCGTTCGCTCGACTGAACCCGTCGGAGATATGTAGAAATCAACGCCACGGCCTCTTCCGCGCCCTTTTCGTTCAACTTCAACATAACCGTACAACTCCAGTTCAGCAGTGAGTTCTGAAAGGGTCTTATGCGAGACTTGTTCACGTCCGCTGAGCCTCATAATATTATTAAATTCCCTATAAACCTCAGTTGGCGACTCCTTTTCTTCTTTACTATACACGCTTTCTAGCAACACCTTCTGATGTCGTGAGAGGCGTACGACTTCTCTGCAGCTGCACGCGGGAAATCTAATGGAGGCATAAGGCCGCAACTCCTCTTTTGCATTCCACTCTCAGCACTGTCCAGAGTGCCCGAGCTTTTATGTACGGAGTTAGCGTAATGACTCGTGGTGAGGATCGTGAAGCGACTCAAGGTTAGGGACGTTATCAAGCACGGAGCGCAGACGATTGATCCGAGTGCATCACTCCTTGAGGCGGCAAGGCGCATGGTAGAAGACGCAACAGACGCTTTTATTGTGTCGCCGCTTGAAAAGGATGAGCCATTCGGCATCATTACCCAGAGAGATATCGTCGATTTGTTCGCCGACGAGGTCGACATTGGCAAAGTGACGGTGGGAGAGATGGCCAGCAAGCCACTCTTCATCGTATCTCCGGGAATGCCCATCCTGTACGCTGCTAAGATGTTTCGAAAAGCCGGGGTGAATCATCTGGCCGTCTTCAACGGACAAGAAATCCTCGGGATTATCTCGTGTGATGACGTCTTGGGGAGCCTTCCAAATTTGATGGAGCAAATCTACAGCGAGTTCGACTAGCCGTTAGCTGAAGGTGCCCGCACCGCGAGTGAGGTGCCTCTGAGTAGGAGGTTCGGCGAGGCGAAGTGTTTTAGGAATGCTTTTAGACTAAGATCCAATCTCGGTTTGACTCGCTTTTTTTTCCAAAACTATTAAGTAGCTATCGTGTAATCATATTACGAAATAGCTTGATGTATAAGCATCTTTGGAGTCTATCTGTTATATTGAGGCGATCATAATGGCTGAACAACCCCCTAAGAAACCTGTATTTGAGGACTACGGTATCGATCCTGCGATCTCTGAGATTCAGAATTTCAAGGCTGAAATCGTGTTCGAGCTGAAGAAAGCTGAGGTGCCATTCCCGATAACGAGTCGCGAACAGCTGATGACCGTGTTTCCCAAGGGCTGGAGCATGCAGTGCTCGATGAAAGGTCAGAAAATAGAGCTTCACGAGTACGTTTCTAAAATGAAGGCCGACGAGTTTCCTATCAGGACTGCCGGTGACGTTGCGGACAAGCTTGCGTCGTTTTGTACGATGTAGCTCAACGTCGTATCGGTTTTTGCCGTAACGGACTGTTCCCCGTTCAAAGAAGCCCGCCGTTGTGAGCTTTTTTGGACACCTACTTTTTTTAAATATTCTTATATAATTGGGTGTGCATAAAAGACATGTAAGGCCATAGGTGTTATGCGCTGGTGGGCCTATGCATGCGACGATAATACCGGAAGAATGGCAGTTTGAGAAAGAGGTCGTTTGTTTTAACTGCCATACAAGAGCAACGCAAGTTGTGCGGATTAAGGACAGACAGGGCAGCGTTATATGCTCGGCGTGTGGCGCGCAGCGTCACTATGTCATACGAAGCGTGATTTATGGGACGGATACGCCGCCGATGGCTCCTGTGGGGATAAAATATGATGCGTGGGACTTCGCGAAGACCAGCGAATGTCTGAATTGTAAAGAACACGCAAGGCACAGCGTCCATCTCGACGAGTACAAGATGAACGTGATCTGTGACGAGTGCGGTTTTTCGCGAGTTTTGAAGCTCGAGTATCTTGCCTTTGCGCAGGTCTTCTCGCATGCGTAAACCCCGCCGAAGATGAGCACGCGGTTGTACGTCTTTCACGCAGGGCAGTGCAATCCGAAGAAGTGCACCGCCAAAAAACTTGCTAAATCTCATTTCGTAACTCTTAGCTCGACGATGCGACCCTTGTGGAGCTCTCATACGGTGCTCCTTGATCCCTCCGCGCCTACTCCTTTATGCCGCGCGGATGCTGTGACGACGCTCGTTGCGGTTGACTGCTCTTGGAAACAGTGTGAGCACGTGTTCGAGTCCTTCCGGGCGCGGACAAGACGACGACTTCCGTATCTTTTGGCAGCGAATCCGGTGAACTATGGGCGGCCGTACGAGCTCACCACGGCAGAGGCACTGGCGTCTGCGCTCTACGTCCTCGGAGAATCACAGCGCGCAAGAGAACTCTTGAACAAGTTCAAATGGGGTCCGACGTTTTTGAACTTGAACGCCGCACCCCTCAAAGAATACGCCGACGCGAACACCGTTGCCGACGTGCTCGCAAGTGAACGCGCCTATATAGAAGGCTAAATGACTTCTTATCCGCGTTCTTGCGGTTAACGCAAACAGAAAGATTAAATGCTGTTAGGCATATGGTTCTACCGACGTGAGAGGTACTCTGATGGCACGTTTTCCAGAAGCTGAAAAAAGGTTGCTGAATATCAAAATCTGCATGCGGTGTAACGCCCGCAACCCGCCACGGGCAACTCGATGCAGGAAATGTGGTTACAAAAACCTGAGGGTCAAGTCGAAGGAACGAAGGGGTTAGCCGATTGAGGATCGAGCAGCACCTTGAAGAGGCGATCGGCAAGGAAGGAACGATACATCTAACGCTTATTGATCCCGACTCACAGTCGCCAGAGGAAGCCGCGCGAATTGCACGGGGAGCAACAGCGGGAGGCACGACTGCGGTTCTTGTGGGGGGATCCGTAGGCGTCGGCGGACGTGGCCTAGAGTGCACCGTATCTGAAATTAAAGGTAGCACGGGCGTCCCTGCTATCATCTTCCCTTCAGACGTAGGGAGTCTGTGCATAACGGCCGACGCGATGTTTTTCTTGTGCCTTATGAACTCAAGGAACGTGGCATATCTCAGTACAAACCAAGCGCTCGGTGCCGTTTTTGTAAAGAGCTATGGGATAGAGCCGATTCCCGTAGCGTACATCATCGTTGAACCGGGAGGAACCGTTGGCTGGATAGGTGACGCGCGTTTGATTCCGCGCAACAAACCCGAGATCGCCGCCGCATACGCGCTCGCAGGAAAATACCTTGGGATGCGATGGATTTACCTCGAAGCAGGTTCTGGGGTCCCCGATACGGTTCCCCCAGAAATGGTGAAGGCCGTAAAAGCAGCCATAGACGATACAAGGCTCATCGTCGGCGGTGGGATACGCACCGACAAACAGGCCGAGGCACTCGCGAAGGCGGGGGCGGACGTCATCGTAACGGGCACGGCAATCGAAGAGGACGTTGACATCGAAGACAAGATCGCACGCTTTGTCCGCGCAATACAGCACTAACCGCGTGCAGCAGCCACCGGCGCATGGCGCCGTGCTTTCTACGCGCTCTTGTTCTTTTCTTTCCAGTTGCTGTAGTTGCATTGCGGACAGCCGAGATCCCAAAATCGCTTGCCGCTTTGTACCTTGATAAGTCGCATGTCGTGTTGTTTGCACTTGCGCGCTGTTATGCGCAGCCTTCCTGATTTCGGCAGTGGGAGTCCAAAAGTGCACTGCGGATATCCACTGCACCCCACAAACCGTCCGCCCCGTTTTGAGCGACGTACGACGAGATCCGAGCCGCACTGAGGGCACGTCCCAACGGTCGCATCTCCGCGTAGCCCTTCTTGCAGCGAAATGCTAATCTCTTCGTGTTGCTCATCGAGCGTGCTCAAGACCTTATCGAGAATGTCCCTCGAGCTTACCACCACGAACTCTTTTGACAGCGTCCCCGCTTTGACCTTTTCCATCTCCTCTTCGAGGAGTCGGGTCATCTCAGGTTTCGTAATTGTGGGGGCGTAGCGTTCGAGCGATTGCGTGACGCTACACGCGATACCGGTGGGACGAAGGGGATTCAAGTCCACATAGCCCCGCTGAGCGAGTTTGTTGATGATCTCGTGGCGGGTGCTCTTCGTCCCCAACCCGAGCTCTTCCATCTTCTTGATCAGCTGGCCTTGTCCCCATCGCTGTGGCGGCTGCGTCTCTTTCTCCACAAGCTGTTTGTTCGTGACGGTGAGAACGTCGCCCTCGCGAAGGTCAGGGAGGTGCCGCTCCTGTGTCTGTGCATACGGATAGTGATAGCGCCAGCCTTGATGAGAAAGTTCGAGCCCAGTCGCTGTGAACTGCTCCCCCCGGGAGTCCAGCGTGACCTTTTTTGTGCACCATCGCGCGGGGTCAGAGAGCGTTGCTAAGAACCGTCGCACAACGAGCTCATACACCTTCCAACTCTGTGGCTCGAGATCAGCTTGTGTGGCGCGCATCGTGGGATAGATCGGCGGATGGTCGGTCGTTTGCTTTTTACCTCGGGTGGCGACCAGTTGCTTCTTCTGTAGCAGCAAGCGAGCATTCTCAGCGAATGGACCGCTTCTGAACATGCTCACAGAGAGGCGGAGATCGAGCTCATTCGGATAGACTGTGTTGTCCGTGCGCGGATAGCTTATCCATCCCGCCGTGTAGAGCCGTTCCGCCGTTTCCATAGCGCGGCTTGCTGAAATACCAAGCGCGCTTGCCGCAGCGAGAAACTCGGTCGTATTGAAGGGTTTCGGGGGGGCGTCCACTCGTTCGGATTTGGCAAACGTAACGACGGTGGCCATTTCGCCGATGTTTTGTACCGCAGCCGTTGCGCTCGCTTTGTTTCGGAATCGGTCTGCTTGGTGCTTTGCGTGAAACGTTTCGCTGCTCGTGCTGAGGTCAATATATACTTCCCAGTATGGCTCTGCCACGAATTGTGCAATTCTCCGCTCGCGGTCGACGATCAGCGCGAGCGTCGGACTTTGTACGCGTCCCGCAGACAAGAAGCGGTTGCCAAGTCGCTTAGCAGCCGTCGATATGAAGCGCGTGAGCGCAGCACCCCAGATGAGGTCCACCGCCTGCCGTGCCTCTCCGGAATGAGCGAGGTTGAGGTCAATTCTGGTTGGCGATCGAAACGCGCGTTTGACCTCAATGGGGGTCATTGTACTAAACCGCACGCGGTCCACCCCAACGTCCTTGACGGACTTGACAATCGCGCACGCCTCTAAACCGATGAGTTCGCCTTCCGTGTCAAAGTCAGTCGCAATGGTCACCCGCTCGGCATCCTTGGCGGCCCGTTTCAGTCCTGACACGATGCTTTTGTGCGTGGGAACGGTGACGACGTCAGCCCGGATGAGGTCGTGAAGGTTTGTCTTCCAGTCGCGGTATTCATCTGGGAAGTCGAGCTTGACGATATGACCCCTCAGGCCTAGCACGACCGTGCTGTTGAAGCGATACGCGTTAGCGCTGGCGACTTTGGTTGCTGATGCTGCTCCGTTGGAAAGAATCTCGGCGATCCGCTTCGCCGCGATATCTTTCTCGGTCACGATGAGGTGCATCAGAGTTGCTCCCGAATAAGACGATTGGTGAGGGTGGGATCAGCGCGTCCGCGCGTCTTCTTCATAACCTGACCGACGAGGAAGTTAAGCGCGCCTTTCTTGCCGCTGTGATAGTCGTCAACGGCCTGTGGGTTCTCTTCGATCGTTTGCGTAACGGCAGCGGTGATCTGTTCAATTGGGGCGGCGTGTAGCGCCTGCGCGTCGATGATCTCGCAAGGGGTCCCTCCGGTGTCGAGGACAGTTCGTATGACCTCGACGGCTGCCTTTTCGGTAATGGTTCCTTGGTTCACGTTGGTGATGACATCTATTAAGAAGTTGGGGCTGAACGCGTCAAGGGTCAGCCCGCGGTAGTTCAGCTCGCCTTGGAGCACGTCAACGACCCAGCTTGCCGCCGACGACGGGTCGACTCGAGTGGCGACCGTTTCGAAGTAGTCGGCCAAGGGCTTCGACGCGGTAAGCACTTTCGCGAGGTAATCCGAAATGCCGTACTGTGCGATGAAGCGGTGACGTTTTGCGTCCGGGAGCTCGACTTGCACTTGCTCGCGGAACTGCTCGGCCACCGGTTCGGGGTCTACCCGCAGAAGATCAGGTTCGGGGAAGTACCGATAGTCATGCTCTTGCTCTTTTGAACGGAGTGAAATTGTGATGCCGCGCGCCTCGTCGAAGTGCCGCGTTTCTTGCGTGATATGGATGCCTCTTCGAAGCAAGTTTCGCTGGCGGGTGATTTCAAACAGGAGCGCTTTTTCCACGCCCTTGTATGAGGAGATGTTTTTGACTTCGGCCCGTTGTCCGCCGGCGATCGAAATGTTAGCGTCGACGCGAAGCGATCCTTCGAGGTTGCCATCGAAGACGTCGAGGTATTCAAGGATATTGCGCAATTTGTTCAGAAAGCGACGTGCTTCCTTGGGGGCGCGAAGGTCGGGCTCGGTGACCACTTCAAGCAGCGGCACGCCGGATCGATTATAATCTATGAGTGAGTACTGCGCCTTTTCGATGGTTCCGCGGTACGTAAGCTTCCCCGGATCTTCTTCCAAGTGCACGCGCCTGATCCGAATCTTCCGTTCCCGCCCTGCGCTGTCGACTGTCAAGTAGCCATTAGTGCCGAGCGGAAAGTCGGTACTGGCTGATTTGAAAGCCTTTCGGCAAATCCGGGTAGTAATAGTTCTTCCGATAGAACTGCGTCTTTTGCACCGAGCAGTTGAGCGCTTTCGCGACCCGCTCGGCGTAAACGATTGCCATCTCGTTGACGACCGGTAGACTCCCCGGAAGCCCGAGACAGATAGGACACGTGTGGGTGTTTGGCTCTGAGTCTTGATAACGCGTTGAACATCCGCAAAAAAGCTTGGATTGGGTTGTGAGCTGTGTGTGCACCTCAAGCCCTATGATAATGTCGGTTCTTTCCGTGGTCATGTGATACGGTTTTGTGGCGCTGCTTCTCTTACCGTGATCTGTGTCTACTACATCTAAACACCGGCATGGAAGCGCGTTGATTGCCTGGATGTTTAGTCAATTTAGAGCAGGACGCCTGTAATGTTTTTGACGCTTTCCGTTAGGATGGTTTCCAGCTACTAGTCGGAACGCTACCTATTATAATTAACTGTGCGGGCGCGGATGGGTTGCAGCTCGTCGCACTGAGTGGGAAGTTTGAAGTATAGGGTTATCACGCTACGTGATCGGACGGTATGCAGCGAACCAATTGAAAAGGTTTATCTGATAATCAGCAGCTTATTTGCAGGAGGAGTCAATATGAGCGCGTATAAATGGGCCATTCTACTGCTGGTCATATTCTCGCTGCTCGCATCGGCTTGCACCGTGACGAGCGCGCAAAGCCAGGGAGGCGTGGTAAAGATCATCTCGCCTCAACAGAACGGCAATGCTGGGCCTACGGAGCGCGTGAGCGGTAAAGCTCAGCTTTCAAAGGGGTACTCGCTTTGGATCGTGCCGTACGATCCGACCGCAGGCAAGTACTATCCAGAAGCTCTCCCGGTCACGGTAAAGAGTGCGGCCTGGTCGTCTCGTCTCTCGGTAGGTACCATATTTCGCGTCGGAAAGACGTTCCAGATTCACGCGGTCGTCGCCGATCAAAGTGCCAGTACTGCGCTGAGCAGTTATGCTGCACAGCGAACGGGAATAACGAAACTGCCGCCAGGCGCGCAGGCCGTCGATGCGGTCACCGTCAAGCGCGTGGCAGCAGACGTTGCTGGCGCGCCATCTGCAAGCCCCTCGCCCAGCGCCGTGCCGCGCACGGCGTCAACCGCTGGATCGAGCACGACCGCAGGCGGTAATTCTACGGCAAACGTCGCTCAAGCGAGTGCAGCTGCAAGTAGCCAAAACCCGCTTCCCGGTTTTGAGGCGTTGTACGCACTTGGCGCTCTTGCTGCCGTCTTTCTGTTATTACGCGTCACCCGTCGCAGCTAAGGTTCTGTAGTCGCGATAGGCCAGTCTTGAAACGGTTGCTTCAGGACAAATGAGCTGGAGGTGGTCAAACTATGGTTGTCACGACGAACTCTGTCGATGACCCTTCCATCGAAAGCATAGTGGAGCAACTTGCGGCCCCAACGAGTGCGAGCTTCCTGAAGAAGATCATTGTGTGCATCACTTAGGTTAGATACGGCGTCGGGCCGCAATATCAAGCGCACTTAACGAAGCGCTATCACTTCGCCGTCGCCGCGAGCTGCGGTTCCATCAGACGGGACAACGCAGCGCGTCTCACCCGGGTGGAGCACTCGATTAACGGCGCACGTTAGGCGATCAGAACACTCTTGGCATTCTGGGGCCTGCAGTTCGTTTAAGCGTGCAACAAGGCGCCCATAATAGAGCGTCACACGTTCAGCCATCATGGTTTTTCCCTCCCTTACAGAACACCGTACTCTGGATGTGTTTAAGCGTGCGTGATCACTTTTTTGTGTCACACCTCGCGGCGGCCGTTTGCGCATGCCATTTGCACGTCCGCTGAGAACCGCTGAGCCAAGAAACACATGCGTTGTGAATGGCCATCACTAGAGTGAAATGACGACGAGACGTTTGAATGGAGCGATAAGCTGCGAAAACCGCGCACGGTGTGTCTGAAGGTCTACGCGCGCAGGGCCGGGTGCACTCTGCGTTTAGCAGCTGAAGGTGAGCAGCATCGATAACCGCTAGCGACTCGTCTTAGTCTCGACCGGCTTCAACCTACTGTTCGAGTACCTCGCTTCGCGGCAGTAATGGCTTCTTGCAAAAACCGGCTGGCGATCTTATTCATTGCCTATGCCAAGTGCTTCACGATTCGTAAAGCGAGACTGGCAGCAGGACCTTCTCTCCGCGGCGGTGGGCGATGATACTTGCACTTAGCGGATTCGGATCGTAGTTTTTCAAGTGAGTGGCGTTGTCACGACTCGGCAGGCGCAAAGCTGCTTGGGGTGCTGTGGAGGGCGCTGGCTTTGGTCCCCGTTCACTATCGTTTCATCGCACGCTCGAACGCAAGGAGCGCTACTGACAACAGAACGATCCCGAAACCGAAGAGTATGACGATTTCCCTTGAAATTGCTGATACGCCCACACCGAGCACTACCACTTGTCGCAGCGCGCTAATCGCGTAGGTGAGCGGAAGGAACTGCGAGATGACCTGCATAAACTGTGGCATCTGCGATATCGGGAAGAAGACCCCGCTAAGGAACATCATGGGAAACGTTAACGTCATCATGATCATCGTAGCGGTCTCCTCGGTACTCGTGAATGAGGTGATGAGAATGCCCAAGCCCACGAGGCTGAACACGCTTAGGAGCAAGATTCCCAGGATGAGCGCGATACTTCCTTGTACGACCACGCCAAAGAGAATGATCGAAAGCGTAAGGACGATGATCCCCTGCATCATACCGCGTGTTGTCTGGGCGATGACCTTTCCGCCCAGTATTGACATCCGGTGCACCGGTGCGGCGAGCATGCCGTCGAGGGTACCCATCTCCCGCTCGAAAGAAATGGCGTGTGGGAGGCCGGTCATAAGTGACATCATGACGACCATCCCCATGATGCCGGGCGCGACGAATTCGAAGTAGTTGGGTTGTCCTGGAACGATGCCCGTCGTCTGGACGTTGTATGGTGCTACCTGGGCTAGCGAGGAGTTCAGCGGCGTTTTATACGTCTGGTTCAGTCCGCTCGCGGCCGTCTGTGTGCCCATTTGTTCAAAGACTTGCGTGAGCTGCGTTTGTACGAGAGATGCAGTCTGAGGGTTCGACTGATCTTTGACAATAGTGACGTCTGCCTGCTTGCCGGTTTTGAGGTTAGATGTGAAATTGCTTCCGATGATGATGCCCGCGCTCTGCTGGCCGTTTTGAATGTTCGATTTCACGTCGGCGGCGCTGCCGACCGTCGAGAGATCCATCATGCCGGTCTTGTTGTTCAGAGCCTCGAGCTGTGCGACGAATTTCGTGCTGAGGGAGGCGTTGCCCTGCACGGCGTCAAGGTTCACGAGCGCAACGGGGACGTTAGACATGCCGCTATTTGAGGGGAAGATGTAGCCCATCATGCCCATCATGAAGAGGGGCATAAGGATGAGCATCACAAGGCCCATGCGATTCCTGCTTATGTCTAACAAGTCTTTCCACGCAATCCACAGCGCGTGACGAATACCACTTCTAGCTCCCATAGTACAGTCCCTACCGTATCCTCGATTGCACTCTCGCTCCGTGCCGAGAACGCGATTCCTTTGTGGTTACCTTATCGGCGACCTGCTCTCTCACCTCGTGGCCCGTAAGATAGAGGAACACGTCTTCCAATGTCGGCTCAACGTTACGAATGGAACGAATCTGCCCTGCGCCTGAGCGCACCGCATCAATGACATTATCGCACGACTCGTCGCCCGACGCGTGAACCTTGATGTGCGTTTCGTCTTCTACCGTGACCGTTTGCGTGCACGACAACGATTGAATGTCCGAGACAAGCGTTGGCGTAATGTTTGGAACGTCGAGCTCGATGACGTTCGTATCGGCACCGGTGATAACTTTTTTCAGATTTGACGGCGTATCGAGCGCGACGATCTTTCCGTGATCGACGATGCTAATCCGGTCGCATAGCATGTCCGCTTCGGCCATGGCGTGCGTTGTTAAGATGACCGTTGTTCCAACATCATCGTTGATGCTGCGCGTAAAGTCGCGGATCTCGTTCGTGGATTGCGGATCAAGACCGAGCGTTGGTTCATCCAAGAACAGGATCTCCGGCTCGTTGAGGAGAGCGCGGATCACATTGATGCGCTGCTTCATCCCGGTCGAAAACGTGCCGATCTGATGGTCTGCCCACTTTTCCATATTAACGACTTGGAGCAGTTCATCGATGCGTTCACGCAGGGCGTTTCGTGGGATATTGTAGAGCTCGCCGAACAAGTGCAGGTTTTCATACGCTGTGAGCCGATCATACATGATCATTTTTTCGGACACGAGCCCGATGTGCTCGCGCACCCTATTACCCTGATGAGCAACGTCAAAGCCGGCAACGGTCGCCGATCCTTGAGTAGGGCTACTCAGGGTGCAGAGCATGCGAATCGTCGTCGTCTTGCCCGCGCCGTTTGGTCCCAAAAATCCAAATATCTCGCCTTTTTTCACTTCAAAGGAGATGTGATCGACGGCGACGAAGTCGCGGAATTTCTTGACGAGGCCTGTGGCTCTGATTGCAATGCCGTCCGTGTCAGTAACTGCTGCTCCACCTGTGGACGTCAGCGTTTCGCTAGCTTTCACTGCTGCTCCACCTGTGGACGTCAGCGTTTCGCTAGCTTTCACTGCTGCTCCACCTGTGGACGTCAGCGTTTCGCTAGCTTTCACTGCTGCTCCACCCGTGGACGCCGGCAAGAAGGGCAAGCCGTTGTGCAGTACGATCTTATCTGCCTCTTCACTTTCCAGACTGGTTCCTTTCACCGCTTCAACGTTCTCGAACCGTTTGAAACGGTCTTGTGTTTCGCTAGCTTTCATTATTGATCACGGTCGTATAAGACGCCTGATTGATATATCTAAAGATATACTATAAGATATTTAGTTGTTTTGAAGGTTCCCAATTAGAAGTGCGCACGTGCGCACCATCCAGAGCCTTCTATTTGGGCTCGCAAATCAATGCGTAAGTGTTCCGGAAACGTTTCATAGCTTTTTTTTGAGTGTCATTCGTTCGCCGTTTCGGTGTGGTGGTCTCCTCGCCCTTCCTGCGCGAGAACCTCCTCGAGTGTGCCACCGAATATGTCTTGGATCGCTCGTAAGAACACGTCAGCTTTTACGAGAATGAACCCCGACGCACCCATCCTTGTGCTGCCCATCACGAGAAATCGGTCTCCTGTTTCAATCCCAAATTTCTTCCTCAGTTCAGCTGGAATTACCACTTGACCTTTCTCGCCAATGATGGTATCCCCATAGTACTTCATTCTTTGAAACATCGGACCGGCCACAATCTTCCCTCCAGGAATGCACGTAATCGTGCAAATCCTACTAATCCTACTTATCTTACTTCATCTATATAACTATTCTTGGTGGCGGCAGTTCTTTTTTATGCAACAACTACATCTGAAAAGCTAAATCGCTTTCAACGCTGGCCTGGTGCAAGGTGTTGAGGAAATTCGCAGCCCGCTAGTAGCGCTCATCAGCATCCATCACCTTCGGTTTGAGCGGCATTTTCTTGGCGTCGATGTTGCGTGCTAGGTCGTTCGCCAACCGGTTCGCTACAACGCGTTTTTCATTACCCTGCGGCCTCCATCGCAAAAAGGCTTGCCGACATCTTCGATTTAGGTCTGCTTGATCAAAGCGTACGCGACGTTGAGGAGCTGCATGATGAGTACGATCGGCAGTTTGACCACGCCTTGCCACGTGGTCGGGGGAGGCGGCGTGCTGGCGATCCGAGTGATTTTTCCATCGACTCGCTTCGCCGCACGGGTCACTACAACACTCACGACGATGCCGAGGATGGCCCCCCCGATGACGTCGGTTACGTAGTGGAGGCCGAGGTAGACTCTGCTGAAGGCGACAAGCAGGGCCCACGCGAACAGCACGACACTAAACTTTCGGTGATAGGACGAAAGCGTCGACGCGAAGGCAAAGGCGTTCGTGGTGTGACCACTTGGAAACGCGGGCTGGGCTTCTGGGGGTACGCCCAAATCGCTCGGCCGCGGACGTGCAATGGCGTATTTCAGTCCGAACGCCACCACATTCGCGAGTATGAAGACGAGCGCGAATACGAGCGCTTCTTTGCGGGCACCGGCGAGGTAGAGAGCGATCGTGATGAGCACCATAAAGGTGATGGTGCCCGTGAACGTGACCCACCAAAATAGTGTATTAAGAAGGCCGCCGTCGTTGAGTCCTCGGATGAAATGCGTGGCATTGTAGTCGAACCCGCCGAGATACGCAGACGCTATCGGTGAATGGATAGGCGCCAAAAAAAGGAGCATCGTTCCAAAATGCATAACATATGGCATATAGTTTATGTAGCGCTCCACGCGAGATCATAGGCGTATGTCTCTCTTATTGCTCAGATAAGAGTCGTCAAGGCCAAAAAGCATCGTGATGCGGAAGCCGGACGAGCGGATCATGAAGAAGGAATTCAAGATCGAGTACTTGCAGCACAAGGCCAAGACCTTGAAGATGATGAAGATTTAGATGGACAAGATGTGAGCGCCGACGGCGTCACTATCATTTAGCGTGTAGACGATCTCCGGCTCGTAGCACAGCTGGTAACGAAGTGCAACCCGAGGGAGGATCTTTTCCCCCCAACAGTCAAGGCATTTAGAGTCGTTTTGCAATCTCAGGCCAGTCTTTGCCCTTCGTGAGGAAGCTCCCTTCGACGTTTGCCTCCATCTCGACGAACCGCTTGAAGGGCACGCTAAAGGACAGCACGTTCTTGTCGAGGTACTTGCGTGCGGTAATGTCAGTAAGGCCGATGACGGCCTTTGGCCTTTCGGCGCGCGCCTGATCGAGCACTTGCATCACTAGGCTTGCGCATCCGGAACCGAACAGCGTCGAGACGTTATCGTTGGTAGGTCGGTCGAAGTTCGCCAGAGTCGCGAGCGCGGACAGCTGGTCGGCGTTCGCAACGAAGACGACAATTGCAGTCTCGGCAATTTCGCCGTCGGTGACCTCGCTGAGCGGTTTCATCACCACGTAGCGCGACGGCAGGGTGATATCGGGGAGGTTCGCAATGAACTCTCGCACGAGCTCAGGGGTTTTTTTTCGGTATTCGCCCTCAAACTGCCCCTCCTTTCCGGTTGACAGGAAGTAGTCGATATAGCCCAGCTGATAGGGGCCAAAGCAGAGCCCCACCTGCCCGCCCGGGCAAAGGACGGTCTCTTTTTCGAGCACCGCGGTGCGCCCATTCAAGGCGGCGACGAACAACGGAATGATGCAGCGGTTCTTTTGTCCGCCCTCTTCCGTGAACTCCAACGCGTTTTCGGGTTTGTGATCGGTCAGCAGAATGGCGACTGGCCCGCGGTGGAGTCTGATGGCATCAGCGATCTTACTGTGCATGTATGCTCACTCAAAAATTTAGTTGCTTTCCAGACGTATATGCTTTTACGCGAATTTGCTGATATGTGTAGTCTACGATGCAAATGGGCTATGTCGACAACGAATCGAGCTTTCCTTCCTGTGTGCAGCAGTCGCGTGCCGCCTCACTCCTTGGAGATAGACGAGAGCCAGGCGTGGATGCCATCGACAAGTCGTCGACTTTCCATCTGTGCGGGTCTGATGTAATTGATGTGCCACGCGCGATCGAACGCGTTCCTGATGTCACTTTGCGTCACCCGCCGCGGACCGTATGAACCGGGTTGCAATTCGCTGAAACAAAGCATGAAATAGGTCCCGTGGCGATGAAGAATGCTTGCAAGATTAGTGACAAACCGGGGACGTTCTTCGTCGTTCAACACGTGAAACAATCCTGAGTCGATGACGGTGTCGAATGTTCTTTCTAGGGTGCCCAGTTCCAGCGCGTTCCGCGTGAGAAACGTCACGTTTAGATTGCGTTCCGTCGCTTTATATTGTGCTCTCTCGATCGCGATAGGCGTGAAATCAATGCCCCACAC
Source organism: Methanobacteriota archaeon (assembly GCA_963805115.1). Classification (GTDB taxonomy): domain Archaea; phylum Halobacteriota; class Bog-38; order Methanoflorentales; family Methanoflorentaceae; genus Methanoflorens. The sequence continues at coordinate 119,027 of CAWDSY010000009.1, read as the reverse complement.
GTCATGCCCTTTAGCGGCAAGAAATAGCGCGTTCTCTCCCGTTCCGCATCCAACGTCAAGGACGGATCCAACGATTTCGCCCGCTTCCTCGAGCTGTACGAACTCCTTCTGCGGACGGCCGATGTCCCACGGCGGTGCATCGTGGTAAACGGAGCTAAAGTCGACCATGCAAGTGTGGATAGCACAGGCACTATAAAGGTGCGTCTATCGAGTGCGTTTGCCGCACATCTGAAACGTTAATTAGCCGAGAATATAACGCACACAATCGAGGTATTTTGATGAAGATACTTGGAATCAGCGGCAGTCCCCGAAGTACAAACAGCCGAACCATAAAACTCGTTCAGGCTGTCCTTGACGGGGCACGAACGGAGGGAGCAGAGATAGAACTGGTCGACATCTGCGCGTTAGACATCAACTATTGTATTGGATGCCAGGTGTGTTTCGAAACAGGCGAGTGCGTTCAAGCGGATGATCTAACGGAATTGGTGGACAAGATGCTCAGCGCCGACGGCATCGTGCTCGGGTCGCCGGTGTACATCAACGGCGTGACCGCCCAACTTAAGACGATGATCGATCGCCTTGCCGATGCTATTCATTGTCAGCTCCTTTCGGGTAAATATGGCTGTGCCGTGACCACGACTGGTAGTTCCGGTGATGCAGCCGTGCTTAGCTACATGAACCATTTCCTGAATGAATTAGGCGTCGTGACGGTTGGGGAGGTCGGCGTCGCTCTTGGCAGGAATCCCGCGGCGCTTGACGCTGCTATTAACGAGGCATCCAAGCTCGGAACGACGCTCGCAGAATCGATCCAAAGAAAGCGCGCGTATCCGGCGCAGGAGAAGGAGATCGCAGATAGAAGAGCGTTTTTCGTGCGGCTAATCGAGGCAAACGGGGAGGACTGGGCACATCAGTATGAATATTGGATGGAGAAGGGTTGGATGTGAATGCCACGTACGACAAAGAGCACGCTGAGCGGGGGACACTTGCGCTTTATGACCTTCATTTCCAGAAAAAGTTTAAGCTGATCAGGGAGAAATGGGATAGAAATAAGTGATATCAATGACGAAAAAAGTGGAATTATACTCGAGGAGAAGAGAGATGTACCGCTTGTATATCTCTAAGTTGAACATGTCAGACATCCTCGAGAAGCTTTCTGCCAAGTATCGCGTATCCAAACGGGCGCTGTGTATGGATTGGCAGAAGCGGACCCAGTGGGTATACGACGTCTTTGACCTCGAGCGCGCGTCGTGATTCGTCAAATGCCGCTGTGGCGCAACAGTGCGAGGTCTGCGGTTATCTTAACTCGTGTTGTGGAGCGGCAGGTTAGCATTACGCAATTGGGGGACGCTCTGCATTTTTCTAAGCGTTGACACGCACTTTTTTTCTAGGCGCTGCCTTTTTTTTGCGTAAGTCGAACACGTGTATCCATTGACGTCGGCTGGCGTGCGAGGGTCATCGACTGTGACACGCATTCGGACGCTTGCTCACCGAAGCGATGTTGATTTTGAAAAATTATCGAGGTCAAATAAAAACAAAATGGGCACGAAAGTAGTTGGAAACCAGTTTCACACGCATCAAAGATAAGCTAGGTCATCAATGTTGTTGCGGGGCTGCGGAAGCACCATCATTCACGATATAGGATGGGGGTGAGTCCGAGAGCCCTCTGCCGAGGCCACTCACGTGGCTTCAAGTGCAGGTGAGGGGATAGGGTGAGACTACAAGAAACGCACGATAGCAGTCACCGTTCTCGTTGTGCTGGAGCGTCAGTGGCGTTCGCGGGAGCGGTCTATGCACAGACGACGAATAAGACCACGGCCACCACGTTAACGACTTCAAGCAGCACGAGCAGCACGAGTAGGCCCAGCGGGCCGTTGCTCGGTACGCCAAATCAGAACACGAATCTCAACAGCGTCTGTCACAACAGAGCAGTGAGGCACGAGCGGATGACGTGGTATCAGTAACTTCCCACGGACCAGAGGAAGAACGCCCTGCAGAGCGATCTCAAACAGGCGTTGCCAAGCTGGTACAATCAGTTGCCACAGGACCAGCAGAGCACGCTGCAGAGCATAGTGAACCAGAAAAGCTAAGCGCAGTGGAGAAAAAATGAGGTGAGGGGCGTCAGTGCCGTACTTCCCCCCTTGAGCTCCATAGGTCCCCTTGCCTCTTCTCACTTTATTCCCCTTTTTTCAATTGCAATAGCACGGAGGGCATGAAATGCTGCAAAGGGCAGCCGCGACGAAAAAAATGGGACTCTAGTCGAAGAGATGGGAAATGTATCGTCTCCAGATCGCTGAACTGAATATATCGGGGATTATTGAGAGGCTCTCGGTGAAATACCGCGTATCGAAGCGGAACCTGTGGGAGGATTGGCAGAAGCGGACCCAGTGGGTATACGACGACTTTGACCTCGAGCCGGCTCAGGCGCCGCGGTCGACATATGCGACTGCCAAAATGGGCACGAACCGCGTTGGAAACTAGTTTCACACGCATAGTAGATAAGCTAGATAATCGATTGGGTTGTAGGGCTGTGGAAGCGCCCTATCATCCACGATGACGAGGCGATTCCAAGACACCCTACCAAGGCCACTCACGTGGCTTCCGGCGCAGAAGAGGGGATAAAGGTGAGAATCCACGAAGAAACGCACGATAGCAGTCACCGCTACCGGTGTGTTGATGCGTCAGCGGCGTTTGCTGGGGCGGTCTATGCACAGACGACGATTGCGACGACTTCCACCACGACAACAACGAGTGCGAGTAACACGAGAAGCACAAGTTGGCCTCTCGAGCCGTTCCTCGGACCGCTGTTCGGACAGACTCAGAACAAGAATCTGACCAGTTTCTGCCACAACAGAGAAGTGTGGCACGAGCGTGTAACTTGGCACAAGCAATTGCCCACTTACCAGAAAGAACGCTCTGCACAACGACCTGAAACAGGGGTACTCCAACTGGCATACTCAGTTGCCTCAGGACCAGAAGGACAAACTGCGGAACACGTTGAACCAAACAAGCTAAGCGCAGTAGAGAAACAACGAGGCGAGGGGCGTTAATGGTTCTGCCTTTAAGTCGTAGAACCCCCGCACCTCTTCTCACTTTTCCCCCCTTTTTTAATGCCAGGGCCTGGAGAATAACGTGCGGCAAAACGTGGCCGTGACGCAAAGAATGGGGCTTCATTCGAGGAGACGGGAAATGCAGTGCCCCCATATAAACTCAACTGAACGGAAGAAGGCGAAAGGAATGATAAGAGGAACGGTAAAAAAAGTAGCGATTGTTTGCGTCGCGCTCTTAACCGGATAAAAGGTGGTATGTATATGAAAATGAAAACGAGGATAATAAGTTTATCAATTTTAGCAATCCTGACCGTATGTCTGCTAAATGTTGCAGCAGCATCGGCGACTACCCCGACAGCCGCGCCTCACAGTAAGATTGTAACGGTTGTGAATACAGATTCAAAGGTCAAGCTGGTAGCTACTACTCTCTTAATACACGCTGATCGTCGTAAAGTAAATAGCGGTGGCGCTGTTTATTTTTCAGGATATCTCACTGGAACGAACGGCCATGGAATCGGCGGCCAGACTGGATATATCACGGCCAACGGACAATATCTTTCGAATTCTGATTTCCAGACCCGTTCAGATGGCTCTTGGGGAATGTGGATTACATTTTACGGGGCAGGTACTAGTAGATATGTCGCGGTTCACTGCGATCGACTGCAGGCCGGATTGGAGATACAAGTATCCTGATACAAGTATCGTAACTGGCCCCCGCCGTCGCCTACGGGACTGGTTCTGATGGGAGTCTGTACTATACCCGGCAACTGGCTAAAAACGGGAGCACCTATGATTACTACATCATAGTCTGTAACGATCCTGCAACCGCCGACTCGCACTTCTCGTCTTCAGTATACTTCGTGCAACAAATGGGATACAGCGGCCGTTACCTCGACGCTACCGATTGGTCGGGAATGATGCTGTATAACAGTGTACCAGTTAGCGCTGGCGTAACCGAAAGCACAGACGGCGCACCATATGTCGGTCATCGATTTCTTAGGAGCGCCATCTTCGCCGACCACGACGTCAGATTCACAACTTGCCCCAATACATCGACGCATACATTAAACAATGAAGGGGCAACACCCTACAAACCTAACCGCGTTTAGTGTTACATGGGTTAATGGCACTACTGCTCAAATACAAACAGCGTTCACTTCTCCCATACAACGTCTCGACACAAGCGCGACGAGTGCTACATACAGCGAAAACGACACGGTAATCAAATTTAGTTCCGTTGACGAAGCAACAAAATACGTTAATGATCAAGCTACCGGCTATTATTTGATGTCAATCTTTGAAGTGAGTATGTCCGAGACTATTGGGAGGCTTTCAGCTAAATACCGCGTATCGAAGCGGGACCTGTGGGAGGATTGGCAGAAGCGGATCCAGTGGGTATACGACGTCTTTGACCTCGAGCTGGCTCAGGCGCCGCGGTCGACATATGCGATGACATATGCGACTGTCGCGGAATACCCTCTGATTAGCCAAAGTGTCGCCCCGCGGTCTTGCCGAACCGAAACCCAGGAGTGACTGATGCGCTCGATTCGGCAAAGAATAGAGTTGCAACCGCCTTCGTCTGTGCGTCGCTTCAAGGAGCGTGCAACGGGCAAATGTTATTATCGGATGCAAGAGATTGGTGATTCTGGTAGGACTATAACGTTATGAAATGGCACCGCGCAATACCTATTTTCTGCGGTCTTATACTATTGTCGGTTGCGATCGCAGGATGCACAGCTAGTCTAAACCCGCCATATGTTCAATTTAGCCCTTCTCAATCCCCGACAGGAACCCCGGCAGGAATCAACGCGCAGGGGACCACTAGCGGCACAGCGCATTTGCTCGCCGTGGAGCTATTGAGCAACAACAGCTACACGGGGGCCGTGTCTAACCTTGTTGTATATACGCAACCAGGAACGGGGTACGTCTTTGTTGAGACCCAGCCGGCGACGGGCGTCGATTTTCAAGAGACCGCGAATACTGTAGTAGCTGTTGCATCTCAGCGCGCTAACGTCAATCCAAATCAACGAGATTTTGAATTCGTCTTACGTGTGCCTAATGGCGTGGACGAGGTAGATGGGCCAAGCGCCGGTCTTCCCATGACAATCGCGGCATACTCGGCGATAACCAAGAAGCCGGCCAATGAGTACGTCTACAGCACCGGTACCATTGACAGCGGCGGAAATGTAGGCGATGTCGGTGGCGTTTACTATAAGGCAGAGGCGGCAGCACAAAGTGGCGCTCGGGTCATCCTCGTCCCCTACGATCAAACCGTCGTAAGCATTACTTCTCCGCTCGAAGCAAACCCGACAACGGGGCTCGTAAACTTACAATCGCAGCTGCGTCACGATGGTTATAACGTGAACGTCGTTGGGGTACAAAACGTCGACCAAGCGTTACCTTACTACTTCAGTTGAAGTGGTTGGCACGCCCGCGAAGCTATCGAGGCAAACAAGAAATGGCACCCCTATACAAACACCGTCTAGAATTACTGATTACTTTGCTCGTCATAGGAATCGTGGCGGGAGCTGCCATCATCGTCATCGGAGCAGAGAATGCCCTACCAGGAGCCAACACGGTAACATCAGCGTTGTAACACCGCCACAGAGGTGGCAATCGCCAGAGCAACAGGCCCAGCGCCACGCGCAATATGAAGCGCGCGTGAAAAGCCTCCTTGCGATCGCACTCAAGGACGAACGCGTGCAGGCGTTGCTCGCGGGAAAGAACTATACTGTTGTGGGAATCGTTTTTCTCAGGCCGCCCTCGCTTCGCCCGGTGCGCCCTGGGGCACCACGGCCCGTTCAAACACTTCATCGCCGTTGCTGTCGCCCGGTGCGCCCCCCATCGAGAACGCTTCTCTGGTGTTGCGAGTCGAGGGCAAGTTTTACCAGATCGATATTGATATACTGCATGAGAATGTACTCTCTGTGACGCAGCGCATCTGCTACGGTTCGGCGCGCAATAGCTGACCTTATGCTGCACGACGTGAGGCATAGCTATGGTAGGGGGAAGATTTCACGGAAAGACGCTCTTTGCGGCGGGAAGATTTCACGGAAAGACGCTCTTTCCGGCAGCTGTTTTTGTCGCCTCGGTGCTCGTGCTCGCGCTCAAGTTGCTCAATCCTACGCCGGTGCAAATCCTCGTTGAGGGCAATACTGCCATTACGGCTCAGGCTCCCGGGCTATTCACCTACACCGATGTGTTCGTAATCGCTGTTGCGCTCGTTCTTATGAGCGTGAGCGGCACGTACATCTTGTTGCAAGACTCAACCACGCCTGCGGCTGCTGCGCCTGCGTCCGCCGGGGATATTATCGCGGCTGCTGCGCCTGCGTCTGCCGGGGATATTATCCTCGAAGAACGGCGGCAGCGGTGGGAAGAGGTTGCCAAAACGCTTAAAGACGATGAACAGACGCTCTTCAAAGCGATTATCGATGAGGGAATCGTTCACCAGAGCGAACTGGTCGAAAAGACCGGCCTGCCGAAATCCAACGTCAGCAGGGCGCTCTACGGGCTGGAAAGCAGGGGCCTCATCGAGCGCAGGCGGCGCGGGATGGGAAATGTGATATTGCTTAAGTGACAGCTCGTCAGTTAACAGCTTTTTTTACGGCGTGTACCTGCCCCTCCGGCGCGTGGTTTCCTGCGCTAGCTCGTGCGGAGCACGGCTAGAAACGTTGTCAATAATTCTTTTTCCCCAAGAACTAACAAGCGGCCGGTAGCTCGACGCTCGACGTCGCGATCGTAGCTCGGTTTTGAGCGCAAAGGAATGTAGATATCGATATGTCTCATCATCATCCCGCGCCGCTTCGCGCTATGGTGACCTAATTTTAGTATTCCAGAATCGAGGCAAAAACATTGGGACAATACTCTTGCATAACGGACAACGCTCGCCAAAAATCCGCTCTAAATCGCCTTCTTCGCTTCTGGCGATCCAATAGAGAACGAAAACGCTTGCAAAGGCCCAGATGAGTGCAAGCACGCCCCGCGAGAGCACGGCGACTCCGACGATGCAGATGAATCCGAGGTATATAAGATTTCATGTTTTGGCATAAACACCGGAGGTGACAAGGCCCTTGATGTGATATGTGGAGGGAATCTGCTTGAACGCTAAGATGCGCATCGCTACCCCGACGAGCAGCAGCGCGCCACCAGTCACTTCTAGAGCCAGCGATGACGGAACGAGGAGATCATAGCGAACGCTCAACACGATGCTTGCCCAGCCGAGCGCCAGCAGCGCGATTCCCACAACTAGTTGTCTGCTCTGCGGAGAGGGCGTTTCTCTCATCGTTCAGCCCAAGACTGGGCTATTTTTGAGGGCAGCTATTTCCCGGCTTTCACGTCCCGCGTGAGCTTGGCCAGCGGTGCGGGCTACTGCATCACGACTGCAGATGGAGTCCTTGAGCCACTCGCGCGCTCAGTTCGCTGTCTGCTTTGGTAAAGTGATCCACCATGCGCTCCTGCATTGGTTTGTCGGCCTTTTCCAGTGAGTCGACAACGTTGTCGATCAGGTGGTCTTGATCGATCGTGCTAAGCGATCGGTACCTATCGCCCGCTTGTGCGAAATCGTTCTTGAGACTAATTTTTCGGCGAGTGACGTCCCCCTCGATCCGATCTCGTGACGTCGGGCCTGTAGGCGCTTCGTTCGGCGTGCCGCCAGCGAGAGTGTTCGGTTCGTAGTTGACCGCTCCATGGAACGATCCTGATTGCATCGCGCCATCTCGCTGGTCGTTCTCAACCGGTACGTGCGGGCTATTAATGGCGAGCTGTAGATAATTGGGCCCAAGGCGATGTCGCTGGGTATCCGCATACGAGAAGACACGGCCTTGCAGCAGCTTGTCAGCAGACGGTTCGATTCCCGGAACGACGGCACCGGGCGAGAACGCGGCCTGTTCTGTTTCTGCGAAGTAGTTCTCGGGGTTCCGATTCAGCACCATCTTGCCGACCGGCATAAGCGGGAAGGTATCCTCGGGCCACGTCTTGGTTGCATCCAGAGGGTCGAAGTCCTGTTTCAACTCGTCGGCGATATCCATCACCTGCACCTTAAGTTCGTACTCCGCCTCGCCTCCGTTTGCGATCGTATCCCAGAGGTCCCGAGTGAGGTAATCAGGATCGGTCCCTGCCAAAGCTGTAGCTTCATGACGGTCAAGTGATTGAACGCCCAGCTTTGGTTTCCAATGATACTTCACATAGCGGGCTTTCCCCGCCGCGTTGATCCACTTGTAGGTGTTGACGCCAAATCCTTCCATCGTCCGGTAGCTCTTAGGCGTCCCGCGGTCCGAAAACAGCCAGGTGATCATGTGTGTTGACTCTGGTGTTAGGGAGATGAAATCCCAAAAGCGACTATTTGCTGAGGAGCTCGTCGGGATGTTCGAGTCTGGGGCGGGCTTGAATGAGTGCACCATATCAGGAAACTTGAGGGCATCGCGGATGAAGAAAACAGGCAAGTTGTTTCCCACTAAGTCATAATTTCCCTCTTCGGTGTAGAACTTGACTGCAAACCCTCGCGGGTCGCGCGCCGTGTCTGCAGACCCCCGAGCGCCGACGACCGTTGAAAAACGAACGAAGAAGGGCGTCTGCGTTTCCGGATCCTGGAGAAACTTCGCACAGGTATGCGGGGCCATGCTTTGGTACACTTGGAAGTAGCCGTGGGCCCCCGCCCCTTTCGCGTGGGTTCTTTTAACCCACATTGATTTGGCCACAAATTCACTCGATGCTTGAAGCAACTTAGCGGATTAAACTAGAGTTTTCGCCCCCTATCAGAAGCCCTCGAAGACGTTTATGCTACGATCAGGCAAGGTCGAATCGGTCAAGGTTCATGACTTTGTTCCACACCGCTACAAAGTCGTGCAGGAATTTCTCCTGGGAGTCCTCACATCCATAAACTTCCGCCAAGGCCCGGAGTTGGGAGTTCGAACCGAAGATTAGGTCGACACGGGTGCCGGTCCACTTGAGTGCACCCGTTGCGCGATCACGGCCCTCGAACACATCATCGTCTTCCGCGGTTGCCTTCCACGTCGTGCTCATCTCGAGCAGATTCACGAAGAAGTCATTGGTGAGCGTCTCTGGCCGCTTGGTGAAGACGCCGTGCTGGGACTTTCCGAAGTTGACATTCAAGACTCGCATACCGCCAACGAGAACCGTCATCTCAGGAGCGGTCAGCGTCAGCAGTTGCGCACGATCAACCAGCAGTTCCTCTGCCGTTACTGCATACTTGGCTTTCAGGTAGTTACGGAACCCGTCTGCAGCCGGTTCGAGGACGGCGAATGACCCCACGTCGGTTTGCTCCTGCGACGCATCCGTACGTCCCGGCGTGAAGGGAACGGTCACATCGTGACCGGCATTCTTCGCCGCTTGCTCGACGCCTGCGCACCCACCCAGGACAATCAGGTCGGCGAGCGAAACCCTTTTCCCTCCTGACTGCGCGCTGTTGAATTCCTTTTGGATTTCCTCAAGGGTCTGCACCACAGTCTTCAGTTGGGTCGGCTGGTTGAGCTCCCAATCCTTTTGCGGCGCGAGACGGATGCGCGCCCCGTTCGCTCCGCCGCGTTTGTCGGAGCCGCGGAAGGTTGAGGCCGACGCCCAGGCGGTCGAGACGAGTTCCGGGATCGACAGCCCCGAGGCAAGGATTTTGGCCTTGAGCTCCGCGATGTCGGCCGCGTCGATCAGGTCGTGATCGACTGCGGGGACGGGATCCTGCCAGATCAGCTCTTCCGCCGGGACCTCCGCGCCGAGATAGCGCGAGCGGGGACCCATGTCGCGGTGCGTCAGCTTGAACCACGCGCGGGCGAAGGCATCCGCGAACTCTTCCGGGTTCTCGTGAAAGCGCCGCGCGATCGGCTCGTAGATTGGGTCCATCCGCATCGCCATGTCCGCGGTGGACATCATGGTCGGGACCCGTTTCGACGGATCGTGGGCGGATGGCGCGAGGTCCTTGTCAGCCACATCCTTTGGCCTCCACTGCCAGGCGCCGGCGGGGCTCTTTGTCAGTTCCCACTCGTGGCCGAACAGCATGTCGAAATAGCCCATGTCCCACTGGATCGGGTTCGGCGTCCAGGCACCTTCCAGGCCGCTGGTGATCGTGTCATCCCCCTTGCCGCTGCCGAAGCTGCTGATCCAGCCAAGGCCCTGCTCTTCGATGCTGGCGCCTTCCGGCTCGGGACCGACAAGGGCGGCATCACCGGCACCATGGCATTTGCCGAAAGTGTGCCCGCCCGCGACGAGTGCGACGGTCTCTTCGTCGTTCATCGCCATACGCGCGAAGGTTTCGCGGACGTCGCGGCCCTGCGCGACCGGATCCGGCGTGCCGTTCGGTCCTTCCGGGTTCACGTAAATCAGGCCCATCTGCACGGCGGCGAGAGGATTCTCGAGTTCTCGGTCACCAGAGTAGCGCTTGTCACCAAGCCACTCGCCCTCGGCCCCCCAGTAGATGTCTTCTTTAGGCTCCCAGACGTCTTCGCGCCCGCCGCCGAAGCCGAATGTCTTGAAGCCCATTGACTCCAGAGCGCAATTGCCGGCGAGGATCATCAGGTCGGCCCAGGAGATTTTCTTGCCGTACTCCTGCTTGATCGGCCAAAGCAAACGGCGCGCCTTGTCGAGGTTCGCATTGTCCGGCCAGCTGTTGAGGGGCGCAAAGCGTTGGGTGCCGGACCCCGCGCCCCCGCGGCCGTCGCCGGTGCGGTAGGTGCCCGCGCTGTGCCACGCCATCCGGATGAAGAGCCCCCCGTAATGACCGTAGTCGGCCGGCCACCAGTCCTGTGAGTCCGTCATCAGCGCATAGAGGTCCTTCTTCAGGGCCTCGAGGTCGAGCGTCTTGAATTCCTCAGCGTAGTTGAACGCCTCGCCCAAGGGATTGGACAAGGAAGAGTTCTGGTGGAGGATCCTGAGGTTCAACTGGTTCGGCCACCAGTCCCGGTTCGACGTGCCTCTGCCGGCCGTGTGTTTGTGAGCACTGCCCGTTACCGGGCTCTTACTATCTTCATTCATAATGTTTACTCCTTTCGTGGTGTGAATTGTTGAACAGCGTTACGATGAATAATAGTGTTTCGCTGCTCATATAACTAACATCTCCGTCTGCTTGCCTGCCCGTGGAACGTCGTGACGTCCTGAAAAGAGGTCTGTTTTGCGGTTCCCATGTTAATCACCTGTCCGTTGTAAAACCCATGACTGACATAATCGTATCTGCCGTCAGTATTCTTAAATTCGTGCCAATGTTTTTGTTTCGAAATGCTTCCAGAAAGCTCATAGCCGCTTCAAGCTAACCAACCCTCGTGACGATGCTAGCCTGCTTGCGCGTCAGAGAATGATGAAAACTGGTTAGGGCGAGCTGGAGCAGCGTGTTGGGCTGTAATGCTCGATATGACCTGCGCTAGGCGTTTACCGCCGAAGCGCAAAACAAGGGAAAAATCTTATAGAATCGGAAATGCACGAATTAAGACAGAGAAGGTGGAACTCTGAGCGTGAATGAAACCGACGTAATCTCGATAGCATACTGTGGTCTTCACTGCGGAGACTGTCCGAATCACTCGGGAGAGATTGCTGATTTAGCGCGCGATTTGCGTAAGAAGCTGCGTGAGCATCATTTTGAGCGCGTGGCTCTAGGGCTTGCCAGGTTCTCCAAGCCATTCGCTAACTATGAGCTGTGTTACGAGACCCTTGGGGCAATGGTGAAGCTTCGGTGTAAAGGCGGGTGCCGCGACAATGGCGGGCCACCGCAGTGCAAGATCAGGAATTGTTGCAGGAAGCACGACTTTCAGGGGTGCTGGCAATGCACTGATTTTGAGACCTGCGAGAAGCTCAGTTTTCTCACGGCGACTCACGGAGACGCTCACACGAAGAACCTCAGGACGATCAACAAGCGAGGGGTTGATGCGTTCCTAACGGGAAAGAGATACTGGTGAATGTTGATGCGCTCGGCGATCTTGGTGTCTCAGGTAATCACGACGGGGTACTTTATGTGCGTTCGCGCGCATACAAATCGATTAGAGCGTTACTTTTCTGCGTTCATAGCCCTAACTTTGCAGGCGAGAACCGAGTCGTTTAGAAGGGGAGATGTCGTTGTTCGGTAGTTGTCCTGGGACGTCGCACTTACGAACGCCCACACTGACGATTAAGAAGTGCCCGCGGTGCGGCGAAGATGTTGAAATCTTTTCATCAGATGTTAAGGTCAAATGCGGCAAGTGCGGGCTCACGGTGTTTAACGACATGAACCTGTGCATTCACTGGTGCGCCTACGCAAAAGAGTGCGTTGGCCCTGAACTCTACGAGCAGTTAACAAGGGGCGATAAGGAGCAAACTAAGTCGCTGTAGCGTTTAAGCTGCAGAAGCGGCAGCCCGCGGCGATTTCAAGGGTGAAACCTTATATCTACAAACGCAAACGTGTGTTGACGACTAGACCTTCGACCACCAACCTATGGTTTGCTGGGGATCAAGAAGTGAACGAACGCAGCGATGCACCACCAGAGCGCTTCGAAATAGTGTCTGGCTTTCTCCACGCTTTTTCTGACGCGGCGGTGCTCACGGATGCTGAAGGCATCGTCCTCGCCGTTAACGAAGCAGCTGTCGAGCGGTTCAGCACTAGCGCTGCCACACTCGTCGGCGCCTATGCGTACGATGTTCTTCCTGCCGAGGCAGCGCAGAGGCGCCGGAGATGGATAGCAGAGATCGTCGCCTCAGGTGCCCCGATGCACGTGGAAGAACGGTGCGAAGGGCGACGTTTTCGAATATCCCTCTATCCTCTTGCCAAAACGAACGGCTTGGTCACACGCGTGCTCATGATTGACCAGGCTGTGACGGAAGAGCGTGACGTCATTGACGAGCAGCAGCGCCTTGCTGTGCTTGATTCGGCAACTGACGCGATCATCATTTTTGATCTCGACGGGCACATAAAGTACTGGAATAAGGGTGCGGAGGACCAGTATGGGTGGAAGCAAGACGACGTGCGCGGAACGATAATCCATGCGCTGCTCCACACCGTCTTTCCATCCCCCCTTGCGGACGTCACGGGTCAGCTCTTGCGTGCCGGAAGGTGGGAGGGAGAGTTACGACATACCACTCGCGCCGGCATCGCCATTACGGTCATGAGCCATTGGACGTTGCAGTATGGTGCACGAAACGTGCCGGTGGCAGTGCTCGAGACTGCGCGGGACGTGACCGAGCGAAAGCAGGCTGAAGAGAAGCTCCGTGTCGCCTCGCTCTACGCAAGAAGCCTAATCGAAGCAAGTCTCGATCCGCTCGTCACCATCAATGCTGACGGAAAGATTACGGATGTCAACAAGGCTACCGAGGGGGTGACTGGCCTTTCCCGCGAAGAGCTGATTGAAAGTGACTTCAGCAACTATTTCACTGAGCCGGAAAGAGCAAATGTGGGCTACCGACAGGTCTTCACTGACGGTTTTGTCAGAGACTACCCCCTAGCCATTCGGCACAAATCGGGCAGAATCACGGATGTGTTGTACAACGCGACACTGTTCAAGAATGAAAGGAACGAGATTCAAGGAGTTTTTGCAGCTGCGCGGGACGTGACCGAGCGAAAGCAGGCTGAAGAGAAGCTCCGTGTCGCCTCGCTCTACGCAAGAAGCCTAATCGAAGCAAGTCTCGATCCGCTCGTCACCATCAATGCTGACGGAAAGATTACGGATGTCAACAAGGCTACCGAGGGGGTGACTGGCCTTTCCCGCGAAGAGCTGATTGAAAGTGACTTCAGCAACTATTTCACTGAGCCGGAAAGAGCAAATGTGGGCTACCGACAGGTCTTCACTGACGGTTTTGTCAGAGACTACCCCCTAGCCATTCGGCACAAATCGGGCAGAATCACGGATGTGTTGTACAACGCGACACTGTTCAAGAATGAAAGGAACGAGATTCAAGGAGTTTTTGCAGCTGCGCGGGACGTGACCGAGCGAAAGCAGGCTGAGCACCAGCTGCAAGAGCACGCGCAGCGCACTTCGGTGCTCAACGACGTTATCCACGTCATCAACGAAGCTAGCGACCTTCCTACATTGTTTGGAGAGGCCCTAGCTACGACGATTGAGCGGCTGGGGTTTGTTGCTGGATTCATTGCCACAGAAAACGAAGCTGGGCGGATGCAGGTGCGTTATGCCCATAACTTACCCTCAGCTTTCGTTGAATCCCTCGATCAGATCGATATAGACGCCACCCCATACGTGAGAGACGTGTTTCGGAAAGGGGAATCTGTTGTCCTCGTGGAACTCCCTGCTGACGCGCTTGCTGTCAGGCACGGAATGCACGGAGCGGCCGTTTCCGTTCCCATCTTCGCTGAAGGTACCCTTATTGGACAATTCACGATATACGCGATGCGCCCGCATTCGTTTACGCCAGAGGAGCGAAATCTCCTTCGCACGATCGCAACGGAATTCGGCACGGCCTTGTCGAAGCTTGAGGCACAGGCAGCCGCTCACCACTACGCCGAGGAACTCGCGCAATATTCCGCACATCTTGAGGAGCTCGTAGAGAAACGCACTGCGCAGCTCAGGGACGTCGAGCGCCTCGCCGGCATCGGCGAGACCGCTGCCATGATCGGTCACGATCTCCGCAATCCCTTGCAAGGTCTCCAGTACATTGTCGATCTGCAGAGGCTCCGCTTCGAACACATGTCTCCCGCCGAGCGCAGCCGCGACGAGTGGCAAAAAGAACAAGCGCTCTTTGCCAGGATCAGCGACCAGATTTTCTACATGGATAAGATTGTTGGCGACCTGCAAGACTACGCCCGTCCGATCGTTCCTGAGCGCGAAGAGATCGTTGTCGAGAAGCTGATCGAAGACGTCGTTCAATCGCTGCCGCACACGGATGGTGTGCGCATTGCGACGGAGGTTCCAGACCTGCAATTGATGGCGGACCCCCTTCTTATGCATCGCGTGTTAGCAAACCTAATCCTCAACGCCGTGCAGGCGATGCCGGACGGTGGGACGGTCACCGTTAGCGCATCTACTGACGATGGTTCGGTGGCGATAAGCGTGCACGATACTGGCATCGGCATTCCGGACGACGCTAAAGACAAGCTCTTTAAACCGCTCTTTACCGGCAAGGCGAAGGGAACGGGACTTGGTTTGGCAGTGGTGAAGCGGATCGTCGAGGCGCACGCTGGGCAAATAACTGTTGAGAGTGAAGTCGGAAAAGGGTCGACGTTTACCGTAAATTTACCCGGCGCTGAGGAACTGAAAGTCTAACGCGACTCATCGTTCAGAAGTTAACGTGTCTGGAGCTGTTAAAGCTGCCACGCCCCCCTTTTTCTTTGTTTTTGGTCTTTCTAAAGCGAACTTTCTTGGTGGAAGGTTCTTATTCATACCGCGGAAAGCATTATGAAGAAAGGGGATGCGTCGTGCAGTTGTTAGCGATACCTAGTGTTTT
The DNA here is from genome assembly GCA_963805115.1 of Methanobacteriota archaeon. Taxonomy (GTDB): domain Archaea; phylum Halobacteriota; class Bog-38; order Methanoflorentales; family Methanoflorentaceae; genus Methanoflorens. The sequence goes on along the minus strand of CAWDSY010000009.1, from coordinate 103,617 downwards.
GGTTCGTTGCGGGCGCTGAAGACGCGCCCGTCTCGCGGGCGTTAGGGCCACAAATACAGCGGATGATGACATCCGGCACCGCGCCAAAGAGGGGTTAGACGTGGGCGAGCAAATCGCAGAGACCAACCAAAAAGAGCGCCGAGATCAGTTCTTCTGTCAGCTTGCACGCCGCCATCTTGAAGCCGGTGAAAGCGACAAAGACGGCTGGGTGGTCGTTCCAGAAGTACCGGGAACGTCAGCAGGTTACAATGAACGTGAAATACAAGGCTTTCTTGAGCGTCTCGTAGAGGACGGGTGGATCGAAGTGAAGGATCCTGCTCGGGCCGGCGGAATCCATGCACGATTGACATCAGCAGGCAGAGCGCGTGCGCAAGTGATCTGCAAGGACGCGCCGTTTGTTCTATAACGGTTGGACTGCGATTCTCGTGTTGGAAGGATGACGGGGGACCCAGTGGTGGAGAAGACCGGAGAATTAGTTGTTGCGCATAGCGATAGAAGGCGAGACACGTCCGACATCGGGCGTTGCTTGTTCGCTGACACTCTCGGGTTTTCGCTTGGCGGTTAGTGACGTCCTCACGCTCGTGTCGTATCTGACGCGCATAACGACGGCGAGAGTCCACTATACGCTTCCCACCAGCTAATTAAGTAATGAATGCACACGAAAAAGCGGTGATGGTATAATGGACTTCGACGAATGCATCCGGTTTGCGACGGAGCACCCTATATGTGCGGTCGCGACCGTCGACGGCGACCAGCCGCGGGTTCGCATGTTTGGAATGTGGTTTGCGGCCAAGGAAGGCTTTTATTTTTCCACCGCGAAGGTGAAAGCGGTGTGTAGGCAGCTGATGGCAAACCACAAGGTTGAGCTGTGTTTCTACGCACCACCGGGACGCCCTCCCGGCGAGGGAGGAACAATGGATATAGGGAAAGTGCTGCGGGCGTCAGGCGTGGTCGCGTTCCTTGATGACCCGACGCTCAAAGAGCGCCTTCTTGAGGAGCGGCCGTTCTTGCGTCCTACTGCTGAGAACATCGCCATATTCCGCGTTGAGAAAGGCGATGCGTGGTTCTGGACCTTTTCCGACAGCGGGCGCGAGTCTGGAATTGAACGGATCTCATTTTAGGTGAGCACCGGAAGAAGCGAAACCAGAGATCGAATGCAGGGCGATATGACAACCCAAGAGCTTACCACCAAAGACGCGATCGAGCAAAGGCACAGCATTCGGAAATTTAAAAACGACCGTATTCCCGAAGAGCATATTTTGGCGCTTATAGAAGCTGCTAGATTGGCGCCCTCAGCCTCCAATACACAACCGTGGCGGTTCAAGATTGTTTCCGATGATGAGACCAAGGTCAAACTGGCAGAAGCCGCGTATCATCAGTCATTTGTGGGGCAGGCTCCGGTGGTGCTGGTATGCTGCGCCGATCTCCACGGGTACTTCGAAGGCATCGCCGCGAGAAGTCAGGATTTTGGAAAGGAAGGCGCGCTTGAGGAAAGCATGGTGCGCGTTCTTCGTGAGAGGGCCGAACAACTAAAAACGTTGAACGTCCAAGATCTAGCTCCTGGTATCGCGTTCAACGTCGCTATCGCGATTGAACATATTGTGTTGCGGGCCTTGGATTTTGGCTTGGGGAGTTGCTGGGTGAGAATGATCGATGAACAAAAGATCAAGGACATTTTTGGCTGGAGTAACGCAATGCACGTCGTTGCACTGCTCCCGCTCGGCTACCCTGATGAGGCCCCTGCGCCTCGAACGCGGCGCTCTATCGAGGAGATCCTCCTGGACTGAAATAGTGGCTGTCCAATAGTTCATTGCGATAGGCAGTGAGCACGCGTAAAAGGCCGGGGACTAGAGCCGGTCTGCGCGCGTAGCGGAGTCCCCGTCCCTCGACGCTGTACCCAGCTGACCAGTGGCGTGGCTCGCTTACAAACGTGAGCTGTTTGCGTGGCGGTGATTATGCTCTTGATCTGCAAAAAAAAACGTCGATGGTATTGGCGCAGTGGTGCCCTCTTGCCCACGCCGCCGTGAAACGCACTGAATCCTGCACCACCATCTCATGGTGATGGCCGTCGTGCCCTTCGTCCATCGACCGCAGGTCTACGCTAAAGGAAAAAAGTTCGAAGCTTTCAAGCCATTCGGTAGAACGTGTGTAGCGAGCCTTTTTGTTGAGAGATGACGATTTTTCTCCTTCGTGCCTAGATTTGTATTCCCAAGCCCGCTGTGACGTAGGCAGCCTTATTGGCGACGGTCAAATTACCGGAAGCGGCAAACAGGAGTCCCACGAACTTGCCATCCTTGTATACCGCTGCACCGCTGTCACCTGCTGCGGCAAACTGTGCTTGGTTGTTGATAAGTATCTGATCTTTGAATACCGCATATGTCGTCGGCGTATACCAGACTTTTACCGACCCATTTGTGGCGATGACCTGACTTGCGGTCATGCCAGTAATCATCCCACTTTTGTATACGGTGTCTCCAGGGGCTACCGTACCCGTTCCGCTGATTGTGTCAAAACCGTTATTGGCAGCGTTTAAGACCGCGTTCGGTGTATACCTTATTCCCTTCGACAGTGTGGCGTATGCCGCATCTACATGGTTGCTAGCAAAATCATTGTTAAACACAATCGGCGTGTATCTGGTCAGAGTCCCGATTGCGTCAGCGGCTGTTCCTCCGTTGTATCCACCGGGTTGCCACGCGGCGGTATTGCTGACGAAATTGGCATTCCCATCCGTGGCCAAGACGTGTGCGCAGCTCAGAACTTGCCCGCTACTCGTCACGAGTGCAATCGTGCCTCCTGAGCTTGGATTTGCCGCATTCCCGACGCTTATTCCTCCGAACACAGGCCTGTTTGCAACGTTTCTACTATAGGAGCTGGTATAGGGGACGGCACTTTGAGACGTCGGGGGCTCGGCGGTCGCTGCCGACTGTAGCGTTTCTATCCTTCCTGTCTCGGCGCATCTCACTGTGATCCCGTCAAGTACTTTCGGGATTTTGTCACAGATCTGTTTGTTTTCGACAAAGACAACGATTTCATTACGTGCCTTATCTGATGCGATGGCTGAGACGCCTTGGATAGTAATGAGATTTGGCTCGTACTTCTCTTTGACGTCGTCGAGCGTTGGGCGTGCGGTACCTGGAGTTGTTCCCAACAGAGGAAGCAATATCCCGGCGACGCACAACACTATTATCACCGTCTTCACGCTCTTACCTCCCTCCTCTTGCTGATGCATCCGTTGTAGATTCAGCAAGCAGTTCTGATTCGAAGCCATATAAAGTTGTTTCGCTGCACGTCATTCCTTCGTGAAGCTTGCGTGGCTATGGCACAGCGTGCAGTTTGCCTGGCTCAAGATCAAGCTCGAAAAAACGGCCAATTGTGTGATCGTCGGGTATGTCACGAAACAAGGGAGATAGCCTCGTTGGCGCTTGGGTTGTATGACCAAGGGGCCCTCACTTACATCGGGCTGGTCGGCACGGGGAGTGAATCAACGTCCCCCCGTACTCGCGCTGCTGATGCGATCGCACCCGTATCCTCCTTACAATCTGCCGCAGTTGCTGCCGGGCGCTGTCAGGGAGCCACGCATCGTGCACGCGGTCCTGAAGGTACTGATACGCTTTCCAATTACGCGAACACGTTCGTAGCAGTTTTTCGGCCGCCATATCGGCATAGTCGTTCTTGTAGTCCGCGAGTTCGAGTATGAGCTCGTCGACTTCCACGCACTCGTTGTTCACGTTTGAAAATGCAAGTGAACCTGGATAGTCATTGGCTGAGAGCGGCGCGGAAGTGGTCTTGCGGCCGTCGCTAATACTCTCCGGGTTACGCTGGTGTGACACAAACTTCCTGTCACGCTTTCCCTCACAAACTTCCTGTCACGCTTTCCCACACAATCGCTGCCTCACGCGGCCTTATGAAACTACTCTGTGCAGTTTGGATCGGAGATGAACGTTATGGCAACGAACGTAACGAGCATAAGAAACGGGGCCTGTCTGTACGGACTTCGCTTCGGCTGCGTGAACACGACCAACGATCCGAACTGCAACAAGTGCGCAGAGCGCCTCGCTAACGCCGTGAACAGCGTGCTTCGACCGACCTCACAAAAGAGCTAGACCAAAACGTGCTGCGAAACTCGGTACGACTTTTTTTGATTAACTGGTGCGGCACGTTGTGGCTAAGCTCTGTTGTAGGCCGACGCAGTCACAGTGTTTCGATGCGGTTTTAGGGCGCTTCTGCCCATGTACTTTCAATTGCTGATTTATGGCACCACCAAAAACTGGGCGACGAACTGTGAGGGCGCGTAGGTGCTATCTCCCAGGTAGTCGATTTTCAGTGTGTGCCATCCGACCGCCAACTTTGCCGTGTCGTTGGGGTAGAGGTACAGGCCTCCCGCCCCGCCCGGCAGTCCTCCGGGACAACCTTGCCAATATAAGGGCTGTGGCTTTGTGATATCCCATGTGCCGCCTGCCGCCTGGTTATCTATATAGTAATTCGCCAAACCGCACGGGTGTTTGCCATCCGTGCCGTTGATCACGTAGCGGACTTGCTCAGAGCCTCCTTGCTTGAGCGCCACGTGATACGTCGGATAGTCAAGCCATAACGCGGGCTGGCCCATATATCCCTCCCAAACGCTGAGGGTTGTGGCGATCCGACCCCCCGCTGGGGTGGAGGGGGGTGAGGGCGTCACAATCAGAGATGGTGTGATCGGAATTGTTGTCGGTTGGCTGGGCGATGGCGTGGCGCTAGCGCTGGTTGAGGCTGTTTGCGTCGACGGGGGACTTGCGGGGTTTGCGGAAGTGCAGCCGGCCACGATTACGAGGACGCTCACGAGCACTAGCACGACGCTCATTATCGCGACTTTTTTTTTACCATGCGGTTGACCTCTTAGCTCGTTTGGGCTCCAAACAAGCAAAGACAGAGACATAAAAAGCTGTGTTGCCGCTTAAGCATTTTCTTTTGATCTCGGATTGTGCGCGACGTTTCCAGATAACCGACAGGTGCGTTACACCTTTTTCATATTGAGCGGAGCTACCAAATTCGGCGCGAACCGACTATAGTCAAACCGTCTTAAGAGGGTCACGGGGGAGCTGGCAAGTATTCATACGCACCGATCCAGACGTATTGATCAGTCTGCACAATTACATTACCTGGAGTTCCTAGCGAAGCCCCTGTGTCATAAATTGCATAAACGGTCGTTGCGGTCCCTTTTGCGCGCTGATTCGCTTCTGGACTAAGCTTACTCGGATATGAGGTCGCTACCAACCGATAACCAGCGCTGTTATTATTAACGTATGTTGTTGCCGCGTCGGGAGAACCGAACCTGATCAGCGTGACATTTTCACTGTAGGTCAGGTTTACCGCGCTGTTGGTAGACGACGGGTACGTCCACGCCTCTTGTATCTGCGCAGATGATGCATTTATCGACGTGACCCGCCACGCGGTCAAATTATTTGGATGTTCGGCCTTCAGCGTAGCGTTGTACGCCTCGATGTATTGCGCAAGCTGCGGGTCTGGCGGCGCCACTGGCGTCGTGGTTGACTTGGTGCAACCGGCCATGGATATGGATGCGACGATAAGCAGCGCAATGACCGCTGCCTCTTTTTTTGCCATCGATTTCGCCTTCTTCAACGTTCTGTGCATTCAAAAGAATTATTCAAATACGTTGCATGGATGAAAAGAAACTTAAGTCTTTCTGAGCGGGTGTCCAAGCGCAGCAAGAAGCGGCGAGCGGCTTTCGCCACAGACTGTGGTGGCCGAATACCGATTGGGGCGGTTTGGGCGATCATTAAGCGCCTAGTTCCTTTATCGGTGGACCAGTCTGCGTTCGATCAAGCAGCACTCAGTGCGAAGTTGGCGGGGTTTGTGGGGACAAGTCACCGTCTGGGTGTCACCAGTCGCAACAAGTATCCCAGAAAGACCCGCTGCGTCTGCGCAATTCGCGCAAGTACCGCCTCCGTGGAATAAAACGTCGCTTTAACGACTGCCACCTCGCTCCGTGGTGAATAGAACGCGTAAATAGGGATCCCGATTGCAATCGTTATGAGTCCATAAATGACCGTTGTTATGCCGCTTTCGAAGATCAAAAGCGCCGACAAGAGTATGCCGGCGACAGGGAGAATCGGCCCGGTCATCTTTTCAATGACCGTGCGGCCCGTTCTAATCCGTCCGCGCTCTCGTAGTGCGAGAACCACTGAACTGGTGACGAGATACACGAACGCAAGGTTGAAGGTCGAAAACAGGATGAGCTGAGTTAAGCCCCCGAACAGCGAGAGGCCCAAAGCAAGAACGCCTTGGGCTATGAGATTCTTATGCGGGGTGCCGTATCGCGCGTGAATGTCGCTAAAGAAACGTGGAAAGAGACCGTCGAGTGAGATGGCATAGGACAGTCGGGACGTCGACAATGTGCCCGACTCATCGGACCCGGAAACCGATATCAGCGCGCCAACGCCGAGTATGAGGCCGCCGACCAGTGCCAGCGTAGGCGTGAGCGAAAACGCCACGCTGCCAGCGGTGGCAAGAGGCGCGGGATCGAACTGGAGCGACGTCCAGTTAACGACGCCGATGATGACGAAGTTCGTCAACAGGTAGAACAGCGTGACTATCGCCATTCCGACGATGATGGCCTTGGGTATGGTCCGGGTCGGATTTTCAATCTCGTTCGACGGAATAACGGCGAGTTCAAACCCGGCGTACGCCCAGAAGATCAAAACGAGCGCCTGTCCAAAGTGGTCGAAGCCGAGCGGGGCAAAGGGCACGAAGTTCGCGAAGGTTGCCGCCGGATTAAATGCCATGTAGATGACCCCCGCAACGATCAACAGCAGAAGAGGGCTTAGCTTCGCAATTGTGAGAACGTCGTTGGCGCGTCCTGCCATCTTCGTCCCGCGTACGTTGACGTAGGTGATCGACGCGATGAAGAGCACCTTAATAATCACACCCTCTACAGTGGTGAGGCCGGGAAAGAAAAACGTGAAGTACCGCACGAAGGCGACGGGAAAAACGGCGAGCGCCGCCACTTCGGCGACCCAGAGCGGCCAGCCGACGATAAACCCCGCGAAATCTCCCCACACCTCCCGTGCGTACGCGTAGGCGCCGCCGACCCGTGGTACGAGCGTTGCGCATTCGGCAAAGTTGAGCGCGATGATAATGGCGATCAGTCCGGCCGCCACCCACGCGACGAGGCTCGCTGGCCCGAGATACTGGCTACCTAAGGAGGCGACGACGTAGATGTCGGCGCCGACGATTGCCCCGACGAGCAAATTCGTGACGTCAAATAGGCTAAGCTTTTTCAACGATGCGCTGGGCTGCATGCGATTAGTCTAACAAACGGGTGCTATCAATAGTCCGAACCACCAAGGACCGCATCGGCAATGAAAGCGAGCAGATGTGTCACCCATCCTGTTAGTGACTTGCTATCGTCTATCGCCCCTAACGTTGCAGTCGCCACTTTTCAGCTCTTCAATAAGTCCGCTTGCGGTCTCCATTTGCGAATCCTCCTCTGCTGTCCGTATGGGTGATCGCATATATGCCTTTCTCCTAGCTCAGGCTAAACAGCTGCAAGCCGATGGCTGCGTTGGCAACGGTCTTACCGCGCCTTATGCGTTTGGTAGGCGTCGTGGTAATCCGGTACACCTCATAACACGTGCATCGCGCTGCTAAAAGTCCCAATAGCGGACGGTGATTTGCCGTCGCCGTTCAAGTGATTGTGTCGTCTAGGAGCGTGAGTAGGTCATTAAGCGACTCTACAGCGCGCTCGTAAATTGGCGGATCGCGATCGTCTCTGATACGACACACCGTGTGCATCCCCAATTGCGCGGCGGTCTTTAGGTTTCGCGGCTGGTCGTCCACGAAAACGCACCGGTGTGGTGCAACATTGAGTGACCGCAGAAGGATTCGATATAAGCGACGGTCAGGCTTCCTGAAGCCGTAATCACCGCTGATAACGACTGACGTGAAGAGTCGGTCGAGGGCGAAGCGCCTTCTAAGATAGGCGGACCACTCGCTCACGTCGTTCGACAGCATAGCAAGCACATAACGCTTTTTCAGTCGTTCAGCGACGGCAATAAAGTCAGGATCGAGCTTCAGTTGCGTGTCGAGGTATGCTCGTTCGCAGGCGGGCGCACACCCAAGTCGCGCCCAGAACTCCTGAGACGATATCCGTCCAAGACTCGCCGGTAGGTACAGCTGTCGAATCGCGTCCCCGTTCGTGCAGCCGCATTCACAGGCGACAAAAGGAATAAGCAGATTGCTGACATCGTCGCCCTCCACGAAGGTGACGCCCATCGCATCGAAAACCACGACATCGATCTCTCTGAAGTGCATTGCGTGCTCAATGACATACAGGAGCGCATCTTACTTGTGCTTCATGATGTTAGCGTCCGGCTAGCAACTGACTCTTGGGCTCATTGGAAGCGCGCAGAGCTAACAGGGGCACATTGGCTAATCGCTCCTTTGTATCGCGCGGGCCTGTGTCTGCCGGTCACTTGAAGCGTCTGCGGCTCGTCCGATTTTTTCTCTGCGGGACCGTCCTAAAGCAAGGATTTGCGCAGATGAAACGACACAGCACAGAGCTGCTGCGACAAAAAGGACCGTGTTGAGGGGCGCAGGACTGAGGGTTCCTGCAATGAGGAGCGCGAGCCGCTCAGGTCTCCCAAACGTAGTGAACACAGGGCCCCTCCCATGCGTCCGACCATAGACCCGTGCAAATAAGAGCGCGAAAGCGCCTCCAATCACGAAAAAAGCAGAAGGGGGCACACCTGCTCCTAACACGGCACCGAACACGAAGAAGAGTTCTGAGAACCGATCAGAGATCCCGTCAAAGTACAATCCGAATTCCGTTGCACGGTTTGCACCTCTCGCAACGGAGCCGTCGAGCGCGTCGCAGAAGGCAGCGATGGCGAAAAGGATGATGCCAGTGTAGAGGTGACCACGGAGCGCCGCGAGCCCGGAGGAGAACGCAAGGCACAATCCAAGCGCTGTGATCTGATTAGGGGTAACGCTCGCGCGGTCTAGTCGTGTTGCGACGTAGAAAAGAATTGTATCTTTTTGCGGCTTATAGCGGTAAAAAAGGCTCATAATATCGTGCTTGTCCGTTCGCTTGCTGATCCGCCACGCCGTCGTCCTAGGGGCATATCATTGAGTTGATTCCTACGTCTTTACTGTCAGCACATATGAATATCACATATAAATACCTAAACCGACGTGGACTCTTTTGAAATACTCCCTGTATCCTGAGACGTTCTGAGCAACTAATTGCCTTTGTTCGATGTTCCACGCTGCGACATGATGTCCGCTACGCACTGAGTATTCTCAGATCACCAGCAACACGTGAACGCTAATCGTGCAAAAGGGATTTGCCAAAGCAGGACAGGCGTCCTGTAAGCTAGCGCGTCGTGATCGTCGTGCGCTTGAAGTCGGACAAACGCGAAGCTATAAGTTAGAACGCGACATTCGTACCCTCAGTGGGGTTCTAAGATGCGAAAACATCTTTCGTGATAATCGTGGCCCTGCTGGTAACGGCCACGGTCAGCGCCGCGGGATGCGGCTCTAATGTCACTCCGAGCGCCGTTCCTTCGCCATACCTCAACTACACGAACCGCTCCGCCGGCATTGCGATCCAATATCCCCCGTCATGGCATCTCACAGAAGGAGGCGGGGCCGGCGCAACAGCCTTTTTAACGTGAGCGGCGTCAACATGACATTTTCCATCGCAGCGCCAGCGAGTTTTTCAGGACAGGCCGTGACGCTCGATGAACATTCGCGGGATCTCATATCGGCACTACAGCAAAACCCGAACCTGACCAGCTTCACGCTACTCAATTCGAGCAATACCACGCTCGCAGGTTACCCTGCGCAGAAACTCGTCTTTACTTACGTTACCGAAGGCGCTCCGATGCAAGGTATGGTCGAGCTAACGCTGGTCAACACTACCGGTTACTCAGTGTCTTACGTGGCGTCACAAGGCGTGTACCCCAGTTACGTCGGGATTGCACAGAATATGATGCAGTTGTTCAATATCACCAGCTGAACGACAACGACGTCGGTCCCTGCGTATTCACACCGCCTCATACTGGCGACGCATCGCACCGATGATCCCCTGCGTCGGCGGCTGAGAGGGTGTGACACGGTCTCAGTTCGATCAAGTCGCGGCTAAGATGCATGAGATCGTGGGTCGGATTGCACATCCTTCCGTTCGCGCTAGCAGACATTCGTGTGCCGTCAGAACACCGTGTCGTGGGGTGCAGAGCTGCGCGTGATTCGGCCGTGCTCTTCGTCCGAACGCGGTGTCACGTAGCGGTTTCCTCAAGCCGTGTCACGAGCCGGGCTAGTACTGGAGCGCGTACCAACACGCAAGCGCTGCCGCGAGCACCAAATCATCGTATTCGCCGTTGCGCCACGCTTCCTCCCGCGGGCTGCCTGAACTGATGGTTACCCTCGTAGTGAAATCCCGCAACTCATCTTTCAGCAGGTCCCATAACGGCAAGTCTTTCGAGGCGCGGAGCCAATTTTTGCTGAACAGCAGCTTCATTGAGCGCGCGAGGTCACGCTTCGGGACGCGGTAAAAGCCGTTTTGGTACGAAATGTCGTCCCCGCCGATCACAACGGGCATCGGCGCGAGGCGCGCTGCTCGGAACGCGTCGATGGCGGAGAGGCCCACGCCTGTGGCGTCCACGACGAGATAGTGTGGCACCAACCGCCGTGCTCCTGCCGACCGTTTCGGGGTGAGCGCGCGGACCCGATCTATGATCGTGAGCAGGGGCGTGCCGGGGGGCAACCGCTCGATGTGGCGAACCTGCAGCTTGACCGGTTGATCGAGCGGCTCACCGCGGTCCGCGCGCAGTCTGCCGAGTGTTGCCCACGGGGCGTCGGGCGCTCCGCCGGTGAGAAGGCTCTGGCCGATCTTTTCGATCGCGATGATAGCGGAAAAGTCATTGGCCCGGCCGAGATCACACCCTATGAACACTCCGGCTAAACTGCGCGGCGAGCGCTCACGCGGTTCGTAGCGCGCATAGCGCTTGGAGATATCACGGGCGTCCGAGTCGCTTATCACGATAATCGGTCGCGTGTATATCTCTCTTTGCCCTTAGTTCTTCCCTGTTTTTTTCGTTCCGCTCCGTTCCTCGCTATCACTGTCGCTTCAAGGTGCGTTGAGCGCGTTGATGGAACCGGTCGCGCAGCGAGTTATCCACCAGCAGACGCAGTTGCGTGTGTTTCATTTGGTTTTCGCCGCTGGTGCGCTTGACGCACGTACGGTGGAACGACAAGGACGCGTGAAAGGGAAGCGAGCATCCGAGCTCCAGAAAACGCGATCAAATAACAACGCTTAAGCTGATTGACGAACCAGCGGTTTTGTGGTGGTGGTAGTGCGAGCAAGTGCGTCGAACGAAGCGTATGCCGAAACGATTGACTTTGGTGCTGCGGCTGAACAGGAGCGCCTCCGTGAGCTGTTGCAGCGGGCGGTCGATGAAGTCGCACGAAGATATGAACACCGGTACCTGGAGCCGAGTCTCGTTTCGTTTGTGCTCGCGCGCATGGTGCACGATGCTGATCCCACATTCTCTGAAGCGTTCGTGCGAGCTGAGTTCCTCAAGTTAGCCCTTGAATTCACCGAACAACTAGACCGAGCGACGCGCGGCAGGTTTTCGCTGAGCCACGTGTGGAAGACGTGACCGTCTCTGCGGTAGCAGTCACCACCACGTCCGATGAGCACGCAACGGCACGCTTCTTTTTATCAGGCCGCAGACCGAACGCGACGTCGCGCTGCCAACGGACGGATGTGCGCATTCGGAGCCTGGCCCTGAATTTGCTCGCGGTAGCTGCTTGCGACGGGACGTGAAAACTACACCACAACTACACAACTGCGCCGAGTGACGGTGATTAGCGTGCTGTTCGTTACCACGTCGTCATATACAGTCGCCGCTCCAAGTCGCGCGAAGTTGTTTCCGCTATGCGAGAGTTAAAAAAGAAGCGAACAAGTCACCGATCTAGGGTGCCTTTTTCGCCTCTTCTATCGCCTTCGCGGCAATGCCAGGCGTCGCCGCTAGCGGAATGACGGGCGTGAACTCTGGGTACGTGCCAAACTTTTCCGACACAATGAGCATGAGCTCCGTCATTTGTGCTTCATCCAGGTCGGCCACTATGAAAACACCGCGCAGGCCGGCCTGTGTGTACGACGCCTCTGGCGCGAACCGATCCATGACATATCCGATGATTGGTCCAGGTCCCCCTTCTTCGAAGTCTAAGCGATTGCCCACTTCGGCAGGAATCTCGAAATATACCAAGTAACGCACGATTGATCACCTCTCGCATAATTCAACGTTCGAGAATAAGTGCTTTCACCGGGGTTTGAGCGCTTCCTAGGCGCCAAAATGGCCCAAATCGTTCGGTAGGTCACTCCGTAGGCAGCGCCGGCGGAGCGTTGACGGCACGTAGGCCCGGATGGTGGCCGTGAGCTGAAAATTGTTGCCAGTTGTAACGGTGTCGGCGCGACACTCACAAAATCGTTCGGCGGCACAAGCTTGTTTTGAGTACAGGTCTGCTCTTTCACCTTGTGTTGGTCTTGGTCACTCGCTTGCACAGTCGTCGATAGCAACTTCACGACAAAACAAGAGATGATTGCGATAGTTGATGCAAGAGGGCAAGCGGGCTATTTCTGTCAGACAATTCAAGATTGCACAAAAAACGCACGCATGGGCGTGGTACTCTGACGATGATTGAACGACGCAGCGAAAATGAAGAAACTGGTCATAGAAGGCCGGGATTTGGTAAAGCATATTGATGTACTAAAAAGATTTTTATAGTACGTTGATGTATACCTTTTAGCATAATTTGGAGCGCGATTATGGGTGAATGTTTTTGGCGACACCGACAATCTGACCGCACGAACCCCCGTTCGTGAAGTGTGTTTTCATCGAATTCCTTATGTTTCACCCGCGTCAATTTTCTTCAAGCTGAGCGCGGGGCACGATTATGCGTTCCTACTCGAATCGCGAACCGGCCTAGGAAACACCGCTCAATACTCCTACGTCGGAGTTGATCCGACCACGGTCGTAAGCGTCAAGGATGGGGTCACCACCATTAATCAGCATCAGAAACACGTGCAGGACCCCTTAGAAGCTGTTCAGAGCCACATCGGCTTGAAGCAGCACGCACACCATCGATATGGATTCCTCGGCGGGGCTGTCGGGTACCTCTCCTATGACGCCATCCGCTATTGGGAGCGCCTCCCGCAAACGGCCATCGATGATCTTGACTTCCCTGACCTCGAAATGGGTATCTACGACGACGGGATAGTTCTCGACCACACGCGCCGTGAGGCGTTCTACTTCCATCTCGAGGAGAACCGTTATGAAGAGCTCTCTGCCCTCTTGCGCAGGCCATGTGAGCCGGGCGACTTTGCCATTGCGCATCCGCGTCTGAACGTCGGCAAGGCGAGTTACGCGTCGATGGTGGAGAAGGCGAAAGCGTACATCGCTGCTGGCGACATTTTTCAGGCGGTCCTTTCGAAACGCTATAGCTTCGCATTTTCCGGCGATTTGGCACCGGTGTATCTTACGCTTAGAGCGATGAACCCCTCGCCGTACATGTTCTACCTGAAGATGCAGGACCGCGCCATAATAGGGACGAGTCCCGAAACCCTCGTGAAACTCACCGATGACAGGGTCGAGAGCTTTCCCATAGCCGGCAGTCGCCCGATGACAGGAGACCCCATACGAGACGCTGAGCTTACGGAAGAGCTTCTTAGCGACCCGAAAGAGCTAGCGGAGCACGTGATGCTCGTCGATCTGGCGCGCAACGATGTAGGCCGAGTTGCCGAGGCCGGTAGCGTACACGTTCCTGCGTTCATGGACGTGCAGCGTTACAGCCACGTGCAGCACATCGTCTCGTTGGTTGCTGGGAAATTGCGCGATGGCGCCGACTGCTTTGACGTCTTGCGTGCGGCGTTTCCGGCGGGCACGGTGTCGGGTGCGCCTAAAGTTCGCGCTATGGAAATCATCGAAGAGCTTGAGTCCGTCCGGCGTGGACCGTACGCGGGTGCGGTCGGGTACTTTTCGTACAACGGCGACATGGATTTTGCGATTACCATACGGGCGCTGTTTGCGAAAGGGGGCACGTGTCACCTGCAGACGGGAGGCGGCATCGTTGCTGACTCCGTTCCTGAGAACGAATGGACGGAGACGGAGCTCAAGGCTCGGGCGTTAATGAAGGCGCTCGAGAACATAGGAGGCACTGTACGATGAAGGTTCTTGTTATTGATAATTACGACTCATTTGTGTACAACCTCGTTCAACACGTAGGCGAATTAGGCGGAACACCGATTGTTTACCGAAACGACCAGTTGACCCTCGAGGAGGCAACGGCACTCGATCCGGATCGGATCATCCTTTCGCCAGGTCCGGGCACACCGACAGAGGAGCGCTTCTTCGGCGTGTGTTCTGCTATCCTAGAGCATCTGAGCCCGACGACGTCGACTCTTGGGGTGTGCCTCGGCCATCAAGGAATCGTCGCAGCCTTTGGCGGTCACATCACAGCAGCGCAGCACGTGATGCACGGCAAGGCAAGCCGCATCCGGCACTGCGGTTCAGGGCTCTATGATGGTATTGAGAATCCTTTCTTCGCCACCCGCTACCACTCCCTCGTTGCGGACCGCGCATCGCTCCCGCCGTGCCTCGAGGTAACGGCCGAGGCGTGTGACGACGGAGAGATCATGGGGGTCCGCCACGACACGTACCCAATAGAGGGGGTGCAGTTCCACCCTGAATCTATCTTGACCGCAGCAGGCAAGCGCGTCATCACCAATTTTCTCAATGGGGGGAGAACGTGATTAGGGACAGCATAGCGAAGGTCGTGAGCGGAGCGAACTTGACGCCTCGTGAAGCGCGCGCCGCCATGCTAGAGATGCTGTCGGGCGCGGCGACAGAGGCACAGATCGGCGCGTTACTCACCGCTCTTTCGATGAAAAGGGAAACGGTAGAGGAGCTCGTTGCCTTTGCGTTGGTTATGAAGGAGGACCGTCACATCATCCGTCCGAATGTCAAGGGGCGGATGGTCGATACGTGTGGCACAGGAGGGGACGGCTTAAAAACGTTCAATGTCAGCACCGTCGCGGCATTGGTCGCGGCCGGTGCGGGCGTCACCGTTGCAAAGCACGGAAATCGCTCCGTTACGAGCCTTAGCGGCAGTGCAGATGTGCTGGAACAGCTCGGACTGAACCTGTCTCAAGAGCCATCAGAGGTCCAAAAGGCCATCGAATCAATCGGCATCGGCTTCATGTTCGCCCCTCGGTTCCATCCGGCAATGCGCGCCGTGCTGAAGACGCGACAAGAGATCGGTGTGCGGACAGTTTTTAACCTTCTCGGACCACTCGTCAATCCGGCGAACGCCCAGGCGCACCTCCTCGGCGTCGCTGAGCGGGCGTGGGTGACGCCACTCGCTACGACGTTGATGGCTCTCGGGTGCGAGGAGGCCATGGTTGTCCACGGGATCGGCGGACTTGATGAGATCTCGCTCTTTGGAAAGACGGTCGTGGCACGCGTGACGGGCACGAGTCTTACCCAACACGAGCTGAGTCCAAAAGACTTTGCCCTTGAGGCGGTCAAACCGAGCCAACTTCTCGTGACTGATCCGCGACAGAGCGCTCGTCTAACGATCACGTTGCTCAATTCAAATCCCCGCGTCCAAGAACCAAGAATGGGCATCACCCTCGCCAACGCGGCGGCTGCGATCCTCGTTGGCGGTCTAGGCGATGATCTGGAGTATTGTGTCGAACTGGCAGCCGAATCGATCGCAAGCGGTGCAGCCTATGGAAAACTCAGAGCGCTCGTCGAGCTCTCCGGAGGGAACGTTTCAGTGCTCGACGAGTTGGAGAGGTCGCATGCCTGATTTTTTTGATATCCTCTGTCGCACCGCTCACAAAACTGTCGCGGGAGGGTATTACTCCCGGTTCGCGGAGCGCGATAAGCCGGTTGAAACTGCCCCCACGCTTCGTTTGAGTGAGTGCATACGCATGAGTGCGTATCTTCCGCTCATTGCTGAGGTTAAGGTGGCGTCCCCGACGATGGGAGCGGTCCACGTGGACGCGGGCGCAATTGCGAGGCACATGCAAGCAGGAGGCGCTATCGGAATTTCCGTGGTGACCGAACCCCGTTTTTTCAAGGGATCATCTCAGTTGCTGGGCACCGTCCGACGCTGCGTATCGGTCCCGCTCGTTATGAAAGACTTCATTGTGAGCGCCTGTCAGATCGAAGCCGCGCGAGACGCAGGCGCGAGTGCTATCCTGCTGATACAAGCGCTGTTTGACCGAGGCCACTCCACACGCGGAGCTGAGGACATGATTGAGTTCGCGCATGCGGCCGGGCTTGAAGTGCTCTTGGAGGCGCATACCGATTCCGAATTTGAGCGGGCATTGTCCACTGAAGCAGACCTTATCGGCATCAACAACCGGGATCTAAGGACGCTAACCGTGGATCTTAGGACTACCAGGGATATCCTGGAAAAAGTTCCCACCGATGGGAGGGTCGTCGTAAGTGAGAGCGGCGTCGAGACCCCTGAAGAAGCCCTATTTCTCAAGCGATGTGGCGCAGACGCGTTGTTGGTCGGGTCTGCCCTCATGCGGGCTGTGGACGTGCGTCGAGCGGTCAACAGGCTGGTGAGTGCAGCATGAGGCGAGTGCGCGTCAAGGTCTGTGGCATAACGAACAGGGAGGATCTCGAAGCAGCCGTCGATGCGGGTGCAGACGCGCTCGGCTTCGTCGTGGACGTGCCTGAGTCACCGAGAAACATATCAGTGGATCGCGCACGGGATCTTGTCGAAGCGATGCCGCCCTTCGTTCAGGGCGTCCTCGTTTCGGTGTTCCACACCATCGATCAGCTCGAGACGCTGTGCTCGTGTCTTGCCCCCGATGCGGTGCAGGTGGCAGGCACGCTGTCTCGCGATGCCATTGGTGAGCAGCTCCGCGGCATTCGGGTAATCCAGGCCGTGGCGGTGAATAATCAGGCGGCGGACGTCGCCCTCCCCACTGCGCACTGCGATGCGGTTATCACCGACTCATGCGTTCCCGGCGCATACGGGGGCACGGGGAAGACTCACAATTGGAACGTCAGCCGGGCCATCAGGGAACTGATCGCGCCTACCCCCCTCATCTTAGCGGGAGGCCTGACGCCGGGCAACGTTCGCGCAGCCATCGAAACGGTGCGCCCTTATGCCGTTGACGTTTCAAGCGGCGTTGAGGTCCGCGCAGGCATTAAAGATCCCGCGAAGATTCGCGCGTTTATCGAAGCAGTGACGGAGACATCTGATGGACTATAGCGATTATCCGGTCAACGGCAAGTACGGGCGCTTTGGGGGTAGTTTCGTCCCTGAAACGTTGGTAGCGGCGCTTTCAGAGCTCACAGAGGCCTATGCGCGTTTTCGTGGAGATCGCGATTTTCAACAGCGGCTCAACGGGTATCTCTCTACATTTGCTGGACGGCCGACCCCCCTGTACTACGCGGAAAACCTCTCCGAGAAACTCGGCGGCGCCAGGATCTACCTCAAGCGTGAGGACCTTGCTCACGGCGGCGCCCATAAGATCAACAATACGCTCGGCCAGGCACTGCTTGCGAAGCGCATGGGGAAAACGCGCGTCATCGCTGAAACGGGAGCAGGGCAGCACGGGGTAGCGACCGCTATCGCGTGTGCGGCACTGGGGCTCAAATCTGAAGTTTACATGGGGACTGAAGATATGGAGCGTCAGAAGCTCAACGTGTTCCGGATGGAGCTGCTCAACGCAGTGGTGCGCCCGGTGGAACTCGGATCGCGGACGCTCAAGGACGCGATCAACGAAGCCCTGCGCGATTGGACAGCCAACGTACTCACAACGCACTACTTGATCGGTTCCGTCGTAGGGCCGCACCCGTACCCGATGATCGTCAGGGACTTCCAAAGCGTTATCGGGCGCGAAATACGCGATCAAATCACGCGACAGGTCGGGCGCCTCCCGGATGCGCTCGTCGCGTGCGTCGGAGGCGGCAGCAACGCGATCGGCACGTTCTATCCGTTCCTCGACGAGGACGTCGCGATGCACGGAGTCGAGGCTGGAGGAGAGGGGCTCGCGACGGCACGGCACGGGGCGTCGTTGTGCGCAGGGTCAGAGGGAGTGTTCCACGGCATGTTGACGTACCTGCTTCAAGACGCCGACGGGCAGGTTCAGCCGACGCACAGCATTTCAGCAGGCCTCGACTATCCCGGCGTCGGCCCCGAGCACGCGTTTTTGAAACACGAGAACCGAGTCATCTTTAGCGCCGTGAGCGACACGCAGGCGCTTGAGGCCTTCCTCGAGCTGTCGAGGACTGAGGGCATCCTGCCTGCTTTGGAATCGGCACACGCCGTTGCTCACGCCGTGAGGCTCGCGCCTACGCTCGATACGGATGATGTCATCGTGGTTACGCTTTCGGGCAGGGGCGACAAGGACGTTGACGTGGTAGCGCGCCACGTGGGGGTCGACCTATGAGCAGCATCGCCGCGACGTTTCGCGACTTGAAACAAAAGGGCGAGGGTGGCCTGATCGCGTACGTGATGGCAGGCGATCCTACACTGAAGCACACCTTGCAAATCGTCGATGCGTTGGTCGCCGGTGGGGCCGACATAGTTGAGCTCGGAATCCCGTTTTCCGATCCGATCGCCGATGGTCCAACGCTGCAACGCGCAGCTGGGCGGGCGCTGGAAGCAGGAACAACCCCAAGGAAGGTTTTTGACGTTGCCCGCGCGATAACGAGGGCGCACGAGGTGCCGGTGGTGGTTATGACGTACTACAACATCGTGCACCAGATGGGCGTGGAAGCGTTCTGCGGCGCGGCTGAACGAAGCGGTGTGAACGGTATCATCGCTCCGGACCTTCCTGTCGAAGAAGCGTCGTCGTATAAGGAGGCGGCGATGCGACACGGCATTGATACCATCTTTCTCGTCGCCCCGTCGACCTCAGCGGCGCGACTGGAAAAGCTTTTGACAGCATCGTCGGGTTTCGTGTACCTTGTTTCAGCGAACGGAATCACCGGCGCGCGGAAGATCTTGCAGGACGAGAGCATCACGAGTGTACAACGAACCGCGTCACTCATTCGAGGAAGAGCACCATTAGCGGTCGGATTTGGCCTCTCGTTGCCTTCGCACGTCAGGCAGGTGATCGACAGCGGAGCGAGTGCGGCGATAGTAGGGAGCAGATTCGCGCAGATTGTCGAGCAGAACCTGGACGACGAACACGCGATGTTGAAAGAGATCCGTGAGTGCGCGCACACGCTAAAGGGCGGCACGTTGCCCAGCGGAGCGACGGATTAAAGCATTAGGGTGCACCACATAAGGAACGGCCGTGTCTGAGCTCAGACAGGAAAGGAACCGCCCAAAAGCGCCTCGAACTGGTGACTAATCGGTTGCCGCGCAAAAGCGTGGGCTTTGGAGCCTGATTTTCGGCGGCGTTAGAAGGAGGAATGATAAGGGCACTCGCCGACAAGTCTAGGGGACAGAAAGGAAGCGGCGGGCACGGTTTGACGAATAAAGACGAAACAGAAAAGGTTGCTACAATGATTAGGGCCCCGGTAGGGTTTTTTCCGTAGCAATTTCGTTTTCACCCAAGCAAGTGCAATGGCCGTCACAATTTTTGCGTAGGCCCGAGCTATGATAACGCAGCGTGTTTCGCCTTCGTGATCTGTTTTTTCCTTGTGTATACCTTATCCCCTTCCGTGCGCTACATAATTTGATGATACTATGAGCAACGAAAAGAAAGAGGAGAAGAGAATCGCCATGGAAGAACGAGAAGAACGACGCAAGCATCCCTTCGAGGCAACCGTTACGCCCGAGGTGCTCGAACGGGGGCGCCACTGGATCACTGTCCGGCTGAGGAACGTATCAACGGAGCGCCTCGTCGACGTGAGCGCGACGCTGTATACCTATAACTCGCACGATCTCGACGTCTTGCCAAGCGGCTCGTTTCATTTCGCGCAAGAGTTGCGCCCTCACGACATGGCAGCGCTCAACTTCCACGTCTTTGCGAACCACACCGGATGGGTCTACCTGCACGTCACGGCGTACCGCGACGGTGCTTTCGTAAACTGGTACTCTCCCTATTATGAGGTTCGACTCATTGAAGATCCCGCTGAGATCAACACATTTTTCGTGAATCGGCCCTACTGGGCGCCTGAAGAAACAATCGAGACGGAAACGGTCGTGCACGCCCTCCGCGACGTGTCGGATCTACGGCTCGAAATCGCCGCAATTCCCCCGTCGAAATCCCACACGCTCATGGACGTGGTCGATATCGATTTCATCGCAGAAGGCGGCACGAAGCGATTCGTAAGCGAGCTCTACGCGAGTGAAGAAGGCATGTACCACCTCACAGCGCGCCTTTTCCACGAACAGAAGCTCATTAGCAGCAAGCTGGCATCCTGCTACGTTACGCCTCTTGAGGAGTGAATCTGCGTCTCGTTGGTGGGGGCTGCAGTTGTATAAGGTCGCGCCCAGCGGATGCTGGGGGGATGTTAACCCCCCTTCCTTTTTTGCGAGTAGGCCGAAAAACCCGAGAGACACGTATCCGGTGGCCCGTAGATGACCTGAAAAAAAGGGGGGGTTATCAAAACTGCCTTAGCGTGCGCGTTGCACGCTCGCACATTGAGATAAACGCCGTCTAAAACGGTCGCGCACACATCCTTCTTTTTTTCGTAGCCCGGGCCTATTACTTCAGGATGTTTAGCACAATCGTAGCACTTTAGCCGTCAATTGAGCCTTTGTCGGTGGCGCGCGTGACGTTAAGCGATGCTAGCACGGTTCAAAAGATGTACTAACGGCGTGGTCAAGGCTATATCTGGGTCACTAATCAGTGCCTTAGTCCTCCTTTTTTGATGCCTCAGCGCACGTTACAAGATGCCGGTTTTGCGGCTTTAACGCGCTGCAAAGCTATTTAAGCGTTTGAAGTGAACCTCCCACTGGTGATCATCAGTGGCTGAAAAAGAACGGATCCCGGTCGCACCAGATGCAGTTTTCTATCACGATGCGGAAACTTACACCATCGTGGTGGAACTCCCTGGCGTGCACAAGAAGGATATCGAATTTGAAGCGATGGAAAATGGGTTTTGTGTCACGGCACCCCGAGATGATATCAAGTATAGCGGCTGCTGGGTACTCACCCACAAGACCGATCCAGCAAAAGCAACGGCGACGTTCTCGAATGGACTTTTAAAGGTGACCATACCGTTAGCTGAGCGAGTTGCAGGCGTTATGGTACCCATAAAATAGACCTCCCCGTTCGCTAACGCGCTTTTGTTACCCGACGGCGTCGTTCCTGTATTAGGCGCGGGCAGCTGTGTATGGCAGGCTGATCGAGTGATTTTTAGGCTTCCACGAGGCATTTCCGGATAGTGAATCTGAGGGAAGGACAGCGACAGCAGAACATTTCGGCTCTTCCGGCGTTTTATGAATGGCACGGTTTTTTTTACCTGAAAGTGGCCAATCGAACTGCGACCGCTAAGCTGGAAGCGTGAGGCACACAACGGAAGAAAAAGCACAATCAAACACGCGCGAATCATCAACAAAAAAAGTGAGGGTGGACTCTATAGGATATGTGAATCGCGAAAGTGATCCCTCCCAATGGTGCGTTTGAGAGCCAAGGCGGATTCGCCCGATGCTTCAGAGCAGAGGTTTCTCTGCCCCGAAAGCTCTACTCCAAAAGCCATTGGAAGCTACCTTTTCCTCCACACATCCTATAGAGCGTACCTCACTTATACGCGCCTCTTCGATTTATACCTTTCACGAGAAGTGAGCGCAATGCTGCCGACAAATTGGCAAAAAAATGCCACACTAGGCAAAAAAGCGCGTTCTGGCTTTTGATTTTTATAAAGAGGAGGAGCGCCGGGGGTTCCTCACTGGGCGGAACGAGTCAAACCGCTCGTATGTGTTCACGCACTGCGTTCAAGAGTCGATTGGCGATTTTATAAGCAACCGCTGCCTGAGCATCCTGACGATGCTTACCTAAAGTATTGGTCAGGTACTGTTTTTGAAATGTGACGATTAGGCAACGTCAAACTTGGGTGTTACATACCTTTATCTATTATCTCGATGCAATCAATTTCACCTGAAGCGTGCCACAGCTGAGCACGGCATGCACGAGGTTTTCAAGCGTTCATGCGTTCATTTTTCGGGGTTTCCCGCACTTTGCTCTCAGTTGAAATCGCGGTGTTGTGCCTTGCTAAGTGGCGCTGCGGACTAAAAAGAGTAATCTAAGAATAAATTTAGCAAACACATCGTTAGACAGCGAGGTGCTATGATGCAACCCAAAGGAGAGGTTACACTAGTTTTTGTAGAACCGGCAACGCCGGTTGTTCAGGATCTTCAGGTACAGGCAGCTGATACCGCAGGAGTACGATGTAAGGGGCAGGGGTGGCGACATCTTAAGAGCGATCGTCCACGGCTTAATGGGGGATAAGAAGACAAATGTCTTAGATGAACTCAAGAAAAACGGCGCCGCATTGAAACTCCAAGAGCTCATAGACTATTTCAGCGATTTTGATGTTGAGTCAGTAGACCTCAACGTGGCTGCGACTGTAGGAGGCGGCATTTTTGTGCTTACAGCAGAAGCAACTGCCGGAGTTACTGTTACTATCAAGCCTAAATCAAAACCGTAGTTGTCGCAAAGCCTGAGCAGTTCTGCAAGTCGAGATCGTTAGAATCTTTGCGGAGCCTCGTCCGAAAATAGAAGCTTGAAAAGAGGCGAATTGCAAAGTTGTAGCACGCTTTTATGATTAGTGCCGCTCCGATCCGCTTATTTGGTCGCTAGAAATGTATATACCCCTTATATGAGCCACATAATTGCGAGTGTCTAGTCAGCATTTTACCTTCTAAAGAGGTTAAAAGAATGAGTAACGTTGAGGATATAACGATTAAGGGGGGGATTCACCGGTCAAGAGGGGTATCCTTGGTACCTCTCTGAAGATGTGAAACGCCCTTTCATGGAACTAAAGCTCAGTTGAACGAAGATTAATTCATTCTCTTTTTTTCGATGCGCGGCCTTTATGCCGTTTGAGGGCCCTTTTTTATCTGTTTTTCCAGTTTCAAGCGCGGAGATGCCTACAAGCGCATCAGTCCCGAGCGTAGAGCGGAAAAATCTTCAGATTTGAAATAAGGAGATATTGAAAGCATGTGGGATGAGGAATCAGAAGAATCAATAACAGGATACTATCCGATGAGCGGATCGTATGTTGTGGAAGATCGCTATGAGTTAGTTAATGATGGGAATGCGATATTGGAGATAGTTTATGTGAACCCTGCACTTGAGGGTATGCCTAAGTTAGATATCGCTTCTTTTACGGTAATTAGGTCTTTTGAGCTACCGAACAGCGAACCAGAGAAAAAAATCGAGCTCAAGAATGTGTTAATCGACGGGCAATTCAGGGTAGTGCTTCCAGATACAGCTTTAAGACCAACAGGATACATCGGGAATGCAAAGCCAGACAGTGGTGCAGAGGGGTATCTCTTCGCGGATAGTAGAATTACGTTGACGGATCTGTATACCCTTCCGTTACCTACAGTCACCATCAAAGGGAAGTTCAAACATCTGGAATCAGAGAGACTCTATGAAATCACAATAGAGAGAGCATTTTTGACTCAAGACCTCCCCGGGTCGTTCTTCAGACGGCCATTAGAAGAGGCCACCTATAGCTTCATAGCGACGGATGCAACCATTAGCCCAATGTCAGGAGGCTACCAGCAATAACGGTCACCGACCGTCGCCTCACCTTCTTAGACCAGAGCCGGCAATAAGGATTGCCTGCTGAGAGCATGCGCCCCACAGTGTCTGACGTTCATCTTCAGTCTTGAAAGAGCTCTTTTATCTCATCCTGAACCACGAAGGTCACCGCCGCGATCCGTGCGGAAAAAATGGCCGAATTCGATGTCGCTAGTTTTGTGAAGGCCGCTCTGTAACCGAAAAAAAGTGCGGGGAAAAGTGGGGGTATAGTACGCGACCGTTTAGACGGTTTTTATCTGAAAGTGTGAGCAGTTTTGATAACTTCCTTCTTTTTCGACGTATCAAACGTGCGCAGCTATAAGCAATCACCCGCCGTAGTACCTTTGATGGAAGAAAAAACAAAAACAGAACAAGACGAGAGGGGCGGCGTCGCTGTCAATAAGAATAATGCCGCCAGCAAGAAAACTGAAATCGGCGACGCGGAGCGAACGCTTAGATTGTTGCCTTGGTCGCAACTCCTCTATGCGCTCGTATAACAACTCGCTTTTGAAGTGTTTTAAACGCCTTCTCGAAAATATACGCCTCAAACAAAATTCCAATCACTATAACTCCTTCGAGAATCACAATTGTTGCAAGGATTTCTAAACCGTTCATTTTTTGCACCCCTTTTCTAACCCCTCACGTCACATTGACCGCGTTCTGCTGTATGTACTCCTCAAGATAAGCTTTTGTGATTCGGTATCGGTTCCCTATCCGAATCGCTTTCAGCTGTCCTTTCTTGATATGCTCATATATTGTGGTTCGTTCAACCCGCAACATCTTCGCAACCTCGAGAGGTGTGTAGACCTCATCTATCATTTTATCTCAGTATAGGATGTTTTTATGAGTATATATAATTATAGTTAATTTTGTAATATTTTAATTTTTTTATTTTTAGTATTTAACTTTTTATTTAGTTTATGTTCATTTTTTATTGAGTACGATCAAACGGAAAAACATCTCAGGACGCGAAAGATGTAAGCTAGACGGGATATTCGTCAGACTTCTGTTCGTAACTTGCGTTCTCTTTAACACAATTAGGGTAATTAGCCGACTTGTCCTCAGTTCTTTGCATCCTGCCGTGTAAGCAGCTTACGGTTCAAAATCACAACCGTTATTGCGGATAAGTTAGTTTTTCGGCACTGCGCATGAAGAACATCACCGACTACCTCGAGAAGGAGCAGGTCGATCAGGTGCTCGGGGCGGCTCACCAGTGTAGTACCCGAGACTATCTCATGCTCCGAGTGTTGTGGCGCACCGGGGTGCGAGTCAACAAGTTGCTCACCATCACACCTCGCGATATCGAACCGCACAACAGTGTGATCAACGTCATGAAGGCGAAAGGAGGGAAGCAGCGGGGGGTGCATTTAGACGCAGAGACGATCACAATGCTCTCCAACTACATTTCCGAACAACAACTCCCCCTCATGATCAGCCTGTATTTGCCCTCAAACAACGACAGGTGCGAAATATCATCAAGCGCTATGGGTCGGTCATCGGAAAAGACGTCCGTCCCCACACCTTCCGATACTCATATGCAATTCACTGCGGGCGAAACGGTTGGGATATCAGGCGGCTGCAGCAGGTGCTCGGGCATCCGAGTTTGAACGTGACGGCGGTGTACCTGCAGTTCAACGACAGCGACGTTAGGGAATTGTACGATAAGACGCCGTTTTAGCTACATAGAGGTACTAGGCGAGGTTATTTACCACCATACTTCATCTCTCGTGAGTCTAGCGATCTAGATTGAGCAATTCATGCGCATTCAAATCTGCGGACTTAGTCGTACAGATGTTGCTGAGGGCGCGGTGCTGCTCCTTAAAATCTGGACACACGGATGCCAGTTTAGCCCAGAACCTCTTCGAGTGGTTGAATTCGAATAGGTGAATTAACTCATGAATCATGACATATTCCGCCAGTCTGTCTGGTAGCGCGATCAATTGCCACGTGAAGATTAAATCGCCATCCTTTGTACAGTAGCCCCATCGCTTTGTATTTTTGACGGACACGTTCCCTAAGCTGATACCAAACTGCGTTGCGTAAACGGGTAATTTGCTCGTTAGAAGCTCTAAGGTTGCTTTTCTCATCCATTCTTCCAATAACGAAAGCGGCTCTTTCGTTCTGTTCACGTGCATGATGATTTTAGCGTTCTTTATCTCGATCTCGTTTCCCTCTTTGCTGGGTGAGACTGTAATTATCGCAAGATACCGTCCCTTATGCATGATAGAACCGGCATCAAAAACACACCTTCTGCTCGATAATTCACCATATTTTCGTTCGATCCAGAGATGCTTCTTCTTCAGAACGCTTTTTGCATCTACTCGCGCATTTGGTGGAATAACGACTTCAAGCTGAAGATCCTGCGTAAACCTGAGGTGAATGTACTTGGAGCTCTTGCCAACTTTCACGTGGTACGGACCCTCTGTATCCCCTACCGTTACTGTCCCCACAGCACTCACCTATGGATTGTATCTGACGATGACATTCATCAATTCCTCACTCAGCGAGGTAAGCTGTTTCGTATCAAGATCGCCTGCAAACTTCTGGAAGCACGTGTCAAACAGCGTTTGCTCTACCTCCGCCCCCATCTTTACACGATTAACATCTAAATGTGGCGACTATGATCGCGTTTCGTATTACTGCGAGTTATATCGTCATCCACGCTGCGAAACATACGACTTATTTTACTTCGGGACTTAAGTAAAGTCAAGGATTTACTGGCTACACGGCGATGTTATACGCGGCTTATTGATGATTTAGGGCACGAATCCACTAAAACGCTTAATACGTTGCGCGCGTAGGGGATAAGAATAATGACACGCGGGATCGAACGCGACGATTGTAACATAGACAACATAGACGGGCATCACGCTATGCGCGACGAGGCTTTAACGAATGTAAAAGCGCCGCCTCCTAGTGAGTACGACATAGCGCAGTTTAAAGAAGCGTTTGCCGATAACGAAGAAGACTCTGATTACGATAGGCAGGAGCGAAACGCTAAACAACGGGCTTTAATCTGGTATTCCGATACCCTCTATAGCGCGTCGGAGCTGGGCGTCATTATGCCCAAAGTCGTACCGGATTATAACGAGTTTGACGGCGTTACGACGATTCAGCTATTAACCAGTATGTATCCCGAAGCGTACTTTTTACCTAGTAGAGAGTATGGCGTCGCTATCTTCGTTTATCCTCCGAATAGCACGACGGCGTTAAAGAAGCCGAATAAAATAGAGATGGAGCGACTCAAAGCGGATAGCTGCACGATTCACGTGATACAACGCGAGGGTGAGCTAATACACGTAATAGAATTATCGTTCGACTGAGCTAAGAAATTATGACGCACGGAACCGAACGCGACCCCGTTATTGATGGAAAAGCCCCGCGCGTTATCTGGGCCAATGGGCACTATAAACGCTGCGTAGCGTGTCACCGCTATAGGTACTACTTTTAAGTTTTGCGGCGACTGCGCGAAGCGTTTAAAGGCGCGCGATGATTTCTTTAAGTTCATATTCCGACGACGCGATCAATACGCGTCATAATTTGTCTAAGAAGAATAAGGGGGTAAAAAATATGGGTAAACACTCAAACGTAAGCGACGTATTATCCGACGCCATAAGCGAGATAGATGATATTTTACGCAGTGATCCTGATAGATACACAGGAACGCTCCGCTTTAGGATTCTATGGGCGCGGGCGGTGATGGATTTAGTAAGAGCTGAGTTAGACATGCCGCCGGAGTTTTGACGGACGACGAAGACGAGAGAGAAACGGCCATCGTGGTTCGAGCGTCATATCTCGAGGCGTAAATAGGCGGCGGTAAACGTTCAAGCAACGAAATTATTAACTTGTATCAACGCTATAATAAGGGTATTTAGCATCAAATGAAGGAGGTGAAATAAATGCGTAGGGTGGGCTCCGTAGATATCTTGCTCATCGTTCTCGATATAATGGTATTTTTGGTGTTGCTAAAAGTATTTAGCATCATATAAAGGAGGTGATAAAGTATATGGGCGTCAGGGACTTACTATGGATTGTTATCGTGCTGATAGTTATATTCGTAGTCCTGCGTTTTTTGGGCATCCTCTAAGATGGTTAGGATTCTGGTCGCGGGTATGATCTGGGCGCGCTTTTCGCATACGTCGCGCTCGCGCACTTCGACTGTACAGGAGCGTCGTGAGCTGGAAAAAATCACCTGGTGAGCCGCGTCGCTTATTCATGAAGCGACAACGTTTCAACGCGCGCGTTGATTATGATTATAGCGATCGGGCCGGATAAAGCCATATTTTTCAATACTGCCGTGTTACCACTGGTATAAAAAACAGCGCAGAATAGAGCCACTTATTTTAACGTTTAAAGCGCGCATAAGCATCCGTTAGACAACCGCGCCTATACCAGGCCGATAAATGGCGCGGCTGGTTGCGAAACAGAAGGATTATGCGCTTGTGGCGCGATCTACCAAGCATGCAACCCATCTGCACGCATACGATAAGCCTTCAAAGCGCCAAGCCGTCGCACGCTTACCCAATTATCAGGCTGCCGCGTGCGTTCCGTGAGCTGGCGGGGTCGAAAGCTGATATTTATCAAACGATGCACGACGGAAAGCTGGCGTTCCCAGTTGCAGTAGACAAAGAAGTAGACAACTGTTGCCTGCAAACGCCTGAGACTAATACCGAATCTCGCCTTTTTAAGCTCGAAACGAAGATTCAATCAACAGAGAGCACGCTATTCGCAAAATAACGAACTTTTTTGCTCTAAAAACGAAAAAGAAGAGAGAATCGAAGGCCGAGGGCGAGATTCGAACCCGCATCGTGGCCTCCACAGGGCGGCTTTTTGAATATAAGCCGCAAAATGGGCTTATTTGACGATAGTCCCGCGGAAGCTAACATATCGTCGCGGGCTGACCTCTCACGCGTAGATTGCCGGAGCGACGGTCATCACGATGGCCTTGTATCTCTGGTGCTGAAGTGTAAGTGAAGGATCAAAGCCGTGGATGAAGAAAGCTTCTGAGACATTTTGGAATGCTACGACAGGCGTGATCTGCAAAGATTGCTTGCACTCACTGCGGGAGTATCTCTTGAACAAATACGTCGACATCTACGCGCAGCGCAAAGTCATCAACTTCTCGAAGGCGTTTCTGAAATATCTTGCTCAGACGCGGTTTGACGGTCGCTATGAAGCATTTACGCTTTTCTTGACGGTGCCGAAAGCATTCAAAGAACGTAAGCACGTCACAAGTCGTATCGTGACTAAAGGAGATATTGAGTATTTATTGTCAGCTATCGAGGACGCTCACCAGAATGAGCAGATAGATGACCGTCACTACCAAAACCATAGGGCTATCGTTCTTTCCGGCGCGTTTACAGGACAGAGGCCCCAAGCAACCATAGCGCGACTATCGGTGGGCCAGTTCAGAAATGCAGTCGGCCAGAAAAAGCCAGTGCTCGATATTCTGCCAGAACAAGACAAGATTCGAATGCAGCATTACTGCCCGCTGCATCCAGAGGTAGTGGAAGCCATCGCGCCCCTACCCCGCGAGCGACCTGATGATGAACCTATGTTCAACCAGCTGTCATTCGAACGATGGTTAAAGCAACATAAGGTGCCGCTCTTGCATGGCAGTCATCATTTCGTGTCCGGAGATCTGAGGAAATTCTGTGAGCAAATGGGCGATATACTGGAGTGGGATCAGTCTAATAAGAACTACATTCTCACACATAGCGTTTCTGGAGTCGATTGGCGATTTTACAAGCATCTGATGCCTGAGCACGTGCATCATGTTTACATGAATTATTGGAGAGCCGTGCAGTTCGATCTGTTTCTCTAGAGGATCCGTAATGGCTTTAGCGAATATGTCTATCTAGGGTTCGACGGCAAAAAGCATCCGTCGCCCCCCCCCATCAAAGTGCGGCTGAAACAATGACCTTTCGGAAATATTTTGCGCTTAGGGAATTACAAAATAAAAAGAAGGGCCAATGCCCTTACGACGTGATGACCACCGTATAACTTAAGCTATTTGTTGTCTCGTTAGATGGGCTTATCTTGTTGAACGTAATGACGCTCGTTCCCTGCTTAGTGCCTTGGAAGGTGACTAGATCAGTGCCTGCCGCCCCAGTAACAAGTGATGTACTCGCGGTACTAACGCCGCTAACAAACGCCCGATTGACCAACGTAATGGTAGAGTTGTCATAGGTCGGCTCCCAGTGGTAGCCTGTCGACGGATTCGATTGCAGCTGGATCGTAAAGTTCTGCCCCTGTGACACGAGGACTGCATTCCCTTGTGTCACATTGCTCGATGTACATGTGATCGTGTAGTTCACGCTGTTTGCTGTTTGGTTCGATGGGCTTAAGTTGTCGAACGTAATGACGCTCGTTCCCTGCTTAGTTCCTTGGAAGGTGAATACGTCTGCGCCCGGCGCTCCAGGCCTTGGTATGCTGCTAGCGATGTACGCCCGATTGACCAACGTAATGGTAGAGTTGTCATAGGTCGGCTCCCAGTGGTAGCCTGTCGACGGATTCGATTGCAGCTGGATCGTAAAGTTCTGCCCTTGCATGACAGTGATGCTCGCTCCAAGCGCCGTTGCGTTACTGACGGCTGTCGTTGAACCTGGGCTCGGACTTGGTGTTGTAGATGAGGTGCAACCCGCGCAACATACCGCCACTGCGAGTGAGATCACCACCACCAAACTAGCTACTCCAATCTTTATCATTTCATACCCTCTTAGCTCAGCTGTTTTCAGTGAGGTATAGACGAGATTAACGCACTTAATCGTTTCCAGCTGGGCGAGCGTTCAGGATTCAGTTGTGACTAAAAACCCTTAATGCGTCGAGTTCCCAAGTCGCCGGGTGTGATCATTCCGATTTGACTGCAAAGGCGGCCGCCGTGGAATCGCAGCCAGCGACTGAAAAGACGAGAGAGGGAGTACGAAGAAGTTGTGAACGCCCTTGGCCGCGTAGGCGATCCGAGGGCAATTGACCCGCGGGCAAGACTGATAGAAGAAGCTCAGTTCAGTTCGTGGAAAAAATGAACTAAACGCAAAGGTGGCTAACTTAGGTTAAGTGCTGTCGTTTTAGTTGCTAAACGCATCGTCACTCCATGACTTTAGCGCCAGGCCCGGAATGGGGCCCAGGAATCAAAGGAAATCGTCAAAAGAAATAACGAGCTAGGAGTTAAGGAATAGGTTACAGGAACACGCTATTACGCTTGATTCTAATCGCGTGGTGATCGCTTAGAGTGTGATCGTTATGTCGCGGCTGCCGTCCTCGTAGCTCATACTCTTCCGCGCGCCGTGGTTTGCAGGTACTTCAAAGAATACGTAGCCGCTTACTATGTCCCCTGGCTTGCTGTCAAACGCAATTATCGATGCGATTGCATTTTTTTCCACGCGTAAATTAGTTGATTTAAAAAATCTATCACCAGTCAACATTACATAAAAACCATCTGCATTCGCGCTTTCAGCATTATCGTATTCCAACAAAATTGTTGAAAATCCCATCTTTTCCTTGTTATAATCTAACAATAATCTATTTCTAGAATTTCTACTTCCCCCGTCGATAAGCGTAGTTCATGTAAGTTGGTAAATCCCATGAAAGCACCAGAGAAGGCTCCACATAACAATGAAGGCTGCACTCTACGCAGTCCCGTGTTCCCTTCCAGTCAAATCCGGAGATCGCAGATTTTATACCAGTTTCTAAAACCGAAGCGCTAGCCGTGTATTCGTTGCGAACATAACAAGGCAGAACCAATTTTCCATACGGATCGACGTTAATTACCGCCCAGGGCTTACACCTCCATCTCTTCTCATTAGCTATCACTTTAAAATAATTAATCGAATTAACGAGCGGGTAGCCTTTTTTCTTCATATCAACGAGTTTCCTGGCTATCTCTGCGGCTTCGTGAGCTTTGATTGCGGACGCCTCGGCGTCGGAGTACGCATGAGCAACGGAGACGGATATTCCGGCACCCAATTCCTTTGCCAACCGCACCATGTCCTCTATCTCATTCAGGTTCTCCTCCATAATCGTCGTGTTGATTGTCACAGGAACCCTCTGTGTGGCCGCAGCTACACCCCGTATAGCTTCTTTGAAGCACCCGTTAACGCCCCTGATCTCATTATGGGTCTTCTCCAAGCCGTCTAGCGAAACATAGACTACGCCGTTGATGTATGGTGTAATCTCATCTATCCTTGATTCGAGGAGAGTGCCATTGGTTATGAGACTCGTGTGCAGAGGCAGTGAACGAGAATAAGCAAGAATCTCGACCAAGTCTTTTCTAAGCAGCGGCTCTCCGCCTTCAAACGCTATCGCACAAACACCGGAATCATAGATCTGCCTTAGAATCGCTTTTTCTTTCTCCAGACTCAAATCTTGGCTGGATCTTTTCCAGAAGGGGCACATTTTACACTTGAGGTTGCAGTTGTACGTTAGCTTGTGTCCGCAGAACAGCGGAGCCCTCACTCCCAGCGAGTTAGAGATTAGCCCTCGATATACCCTCAGGCCTAGTCGCAACGTTTCCCTGTAGGCGCTTGCGTGATTTTCTGTGTTAGTATATTGGGTTGCCCGTCTCATTTTCTAGGCCATTTGTGTTTGTGGATCTATAAAATAAAAACAATTGTGTTTGTGGATCTATAAAATAAAAACAAGCTTGTTTTACTACACCAAAATGAGTTGTAATATTTTTATGCTGTTAAACGAGATAGGATGTCGTAAGCACTATGACGGCCATTGTGCTCAGAGCACTATCAACGCAGCCATTGTTGACGAAGAGCTGGAGCTTGTAGGTGCCCGCGTGATCGGGGGCAAATGTGGGCCTAGGCTGAGGTAGGATTGGCGATAGTCGCTGTGCAGAGCTGCGGGTTTTCGACGGTTACCCTCGCAAGAGTCAACGGGGTGCCATCAAGGACAGCGCTCCCGCGACTGTCAAGAGATACGGTGCTTCTGACGATAGCCGTTTGATTCGAGGCTACTTCGGCATTAACACGGTGTCAATGATGTGAATGACACCGTTAGTGCACTCAAGGTTGGCCTCTTTTACTATAGCATCGTTTATCTTGATCCCGTGCCGCAGCCAATGATGTTCGTGAACCTCAAGCATACCGCCTTGAACAGTTAGAAGAGTCTCCTGCTTGGCCAAATCAGCCGCAAAGTGCTTCCCGGCTACCACGTGGTACGTAAGAACGCCAGTCAGCTGTTCCTTGTTATTGAGCAAGCTGTCGAGTGTGCCAGCTGGAACATTACTGAATGCCTCATTATCAGGAGCAAAGATCGTCAAGGGGCTTTGCCCTTTGAGCGTTTCTACCAGATCAGCTGCAACCGCTGCCTTTAAAAAAGTAGACAAGTCATCAGCTTGCGTTACTAAGGTCGCAATATCTACATTGAACTTCAATTTAGTCACCTGCTTTAACATCCGGCTTAAAGCCATTTTTGTTTGTGCAGTTATGATAGTTAAAGTTCTCGCGCTGTACGCGTGAATACGCGGTCCTGCTAGAATCGCTGTCACAAACGTAGCGAGGGTCTGGGTAAGCTGTTCTTTTAGCTCAAGCGCAAACGTCCGCAGGTACGACCCGTCAAGCCGTTCGGCTCTGGCGAGGCACTAGCTGCACGCCGCCCCGTATATCACCACATACGTTAGTTGGGCGTCTCGCCGAGCCCGTTCCATACTCTCGATCAGTTCTGAAAGTGGCACTGTATGAAGGTAAGCAGCGAACAGGTTGTAGAGAGCCTGGTTTTTCTCGGCTACAGTGATTTTGGGCTGGGTTACTTGCACAACTGTGAAATTGTGCTGAAGGTCATAATCCCGCGGTAAGAATGTGCTGAAAGTGAAAGAAAGGAAAAAGAGAGGAAAACCGGAACGTAACCCTCACGAACCCTTCGGCGCATTCAATTCTTGTGTCGGATCCTGAACCTGCGGGTAAAGGTGAACATGCGCCGTGAACGTCCGTTCCCAGTCGCTGCTGCCCTGCTTCCCCTGGGAACCCTCCCTCTTAGATACCTCAATCGGTGTCACAATCGCTTTTTTTGTACATATATCCTTCTCTTCGAGCGATTTTTCTTTCACCAAGGCGACGTTTCAGACCATAAATCTTATCTCTCGGCAAGGAAGGATTGAACGCGGGTAAATCGTATGAAAGGCAGAGAATATCATGAGGATGCCTTCGTTGGTGTCGTAGGTAAAAACATCGAAACCGAAGGTGGAGATAAGATAGGCAAAGTGACCGATGTCTTGATCACGAAGGGGACTAAAGAAATCGTGGTCAAGGTGTCGCAAGGCCTACTGAAAAGTGACATGGTCGTTCCGTGGTCTAAAGTGGTAAAGGCAACAGAAGATACAGTAGTTGTCTCTGACCGATATTACGAAGGCGAAGCTGAAGGCGAAGTAGAACTTCAATAGCGTTCGGCGTCCTTCCCCTATCTTTCCAAAAGCTTATATATCGTTCAACCAAATCAGCAGCGGAGGTGGATTTGGTGCGATTGTTCGGTCCGCGTTACGGCAGGTTTAGAAACCTTGCCTGGCTTTTTCTGGCAGTGGCAGTAATTCTCTTGGTACTGGCGTTTCTAGGGGTCGCTGGATTGACCTTAGCAGTGCTGCAGCCCCTGATCATCCTATTCGTGGTACTGTTTGTCATAGTGCTAATCATTTCGCTCATCTGAAATCCAGCAACTTCGCTAGCGTCAATTGTTTGACGACCGCCCTAACAATGGCGCTTTCTTTTAGTAGCGGTATAGTGACAACTATCCGAAAGTATCCCTGTGTAGTGCCCTTACTTCTCTCCTATAAAGGATTGCCAAACACGTGGAGAACAATGACTAGGATAGCCCCTGGAATCCCTGCTATTGTGCTTATGATTAAGGTCACGTGCTCGGGAGACCTGACCACTCAATGTTTATTCAATGCCAGCGAATCGGTATGACCAACACCGAGAACGACGGCGAAGGCGACGAATGACCGATGGTACAAACGACGGCGACGAATTGCGCGAACTAGCGACGGAAAATAAGCAATCAAAAAGGCGATGGGTGCGGGTAGAGCGCAGAGAGCTGATAGCGTTCGCGATCGTCGTCGGTATGCTGATAGTCGTCGCCGCGCTAATCGTGGTGTATTTATTGATCTAGCAACACCCTCTTGATCCGCGTGGTATTATTCTACTTGTCTAATCATCTTAGATGATACCCAAAAAAACGCAGGACTACGAATATCACTATCAGCACGATAATAAGCCATACTAAGTCCCTGACACCCATATACCTTATCACCTCCTTTATATGATGCTAAATACTCTCAAAAATATTAGGAATACCATTATATTAGTTTTCATTGCTGTTGTAGTGATATTCTCATCACCTTACGGGTATTTGGGCTGATATAAAAAGGAGAAAAAACCAAATCGCTCGTGGCAAGTTTGTTCCGGCGCTGAAGGCGAGCGGGAGATAACGAGAAGAAAAGACACGGGAAGACTAGAACAGAACGGCCAATCAAAAACAAGAACGAGAAGCGTCGAGCAGGAATACTACAGGGAGCCGACTTATGCAGGGGGGTTACGACCATGGTGGATATAGGAGATCTAAAAAAGAAGGGCAAAGAAGTTGTTGGTGAGGTAGAGAAGCAGAAAAAGGAGCTCGAAGGAGAAGTAATCAAGCAAAAGAAGATAGCTGAAGGAGATGAAGAGAAGCGACGTAGGCAGGAAGAAGTCGATACGGACTAATCCATTCGTGGCGTCCGAATGATTTAAAGAAGAGTAGATAACATTGGTTGATGGGCAAAACGAAGTTGAAGTGTGAGGGAAAGCGGGATTCCGACCGGTATCCCCCCACGGATTTGCTCACGCATGCGATCACCGCCGAGCGGGTAGGGTTCGACTACATTGTCGACTGTTCGCCAGCGAGTTGAAAAAATCGAAATCTTCTTTTAGATCTTGTTGCTAAATTGCTGTTATGAATCTGGGGAGAACAATAAGGTATCTAGTAGTTAATTCGATTCTTGGCCTCATCGTTCTGGCTTTGGCGAAATTCCTTGGGCTTGCAGTGCCCATAAATCTCATCACTGTAATTATTTGTGCACTGGCTGGGATCCCCGGAGCTTTGCTCGTGCTACTTTTATTCGTGCTCGGCTTCACCATCCCGTGAATAAAAAGCAGATTTAGGGGACAAAATGCTCATCGCAAGTCTGGTATCTCTGGATTAATCCACGTGCTCTCCTCTTTCCATTCTGTTGGGGGCCCCCCCGCTCCTCGTGCTGTTGACATCTCCCTTTAGCGCGTTAATCCTGCTTTTAATCGCGAAATAAAACAACCAGCTCTTGAAAAAACTGCTGTGTGTTTCGTTAACCGCTCTCAGTATTTTTTCGGCGCGACGTTTAGATCGAGGTCTACTTCGGCATTAACACGGTGTCAATGATGTGAACGACACCGTTTGTGCACTCAAGGTTGGCATCTTTTACCACAGCATCGTTTATCGTGATCCCGTGCCGCAGCCAATGATGTTCGTGAACCTCAAGCATACCGCCTTGAACAGTTAGAAGAGTCTCCTGCTTGGCCAAATCAGCCGCAAAGTGCTTCCCGGCTACCACGTGGTACGTAAGAACGCCAGTCAGCTGTTCCTTGTTATTGAGCAAGCTGTCGAGTGTGCCAGCTGGAACTTTACTGAATGCCTCATTATCAGGAGCGAAGATCGTCAAGGGGCTTTGCCCTTTCAGCGTTTCTACCAGATCTCCTGCAATCGCTGCCTTCAAGAAAGTGGACAAGTCAGCAGCTTCCGTTACTAAGGTCGCAATATCTACATTAAACTTCAATTTAGTCACCTGCTTTACGATTCGGCTTAAAACCGTTTTTGCTTGTGCAGTTATGATAGTTTAAGTTATCGCGCTGTACGCGCGAATACGATCAAAAGCCCATGATTTTTATCGCACGAGGCCAGCGAAGAGCACGGCGACGAGCGATGCAACAACGATAAAAGAGAATAGTTTTGAGAATTGCATGATTACTTCTCATAAAATTCCTGACGCCGAAGGACGTGCCAGCAGCTACGATAACGGCTCCGGTTTTGACGCGACAGCCGAAACTGCGCTATGGTGTTCAAACTATAAGGTGGTTAAAAAAAGATATGGTCGAACGATCAGACATCGGTTTGATCGCTCTTCCTTGGCCCCCGCTTTCGTTACAGCCGCTTAACTGGTGCCTCCTCTTTCTTTATGGGCTTCGCTCCTTTCGGGGTGCTGCGCAGCCAGTTCTTGAGGCAATGGCACTCTCTATCTCCCTTCCTCTTCGCGGGCTCAGCGGAACATCTACTCACAGCGTGGTTGGAAAAGCGGCAATGGATATAAACACGTCAGCGCAACTCGTTCGCACAACTCGTAGCAGGAGGTGATTCACTGCTCTTCATGGTCGTCGCCAAACACACCGCCGAAGACTGTCCCGGAGGACTCGTGCGACCCGACCTGGATTTCATTGCCAACGTCGTCGAAAACGTGGAGCGCTCCGGCGTAACCCTCACTGAGGCGTACACTGATGCACCGGGACACGTCTGGTTTTTGGTTGTGGACGCCAACGATAACGAAGCTTTGAACATTGCTTTGGAGCAATTTAGGCTCGTAGGCATGGTGAAGGTACACCCCGTGCTGAAGCTCTCAGATACCACCGCATGGGCGAAGAAGATAGGCATTCAGCGTTAAGCGCTTGCAGAGAGGCCGTCACAATTTTCACGTAGGCCCAAGCTATGATAGCGCAGCGTGTTTCTCCTTCGTGATCTGTTTTTTCCTTGCCTATACCTTATTACCGTCCGTGCGCTACGTAATTTGATGATACTATGGCCAACGAAAAGAAAAAAGAGAAGAGAATCGCCATGGAAGAACGAGAAGAACGACGCAAGTATGCCTTCGAGGCAATCATTACGCCCAAGGTGCTCGATCGGGGGCGCCACTGGATCACCGTCCAGCTCAAGAACGTATCAACGGAGCCCCTCGTCGACGTAAGCGCGACGCTGTATACCATTAACTCGCATGATCTCGACGTTTTGCCAAGCGGCTCGTTTCATTTCGTAAAAGAGTTAGCCCCCCAAGACACGGCAGTACTCAACTTCCACGTCTTTGCGAACCACACTGGATGGGTCTATCTGCACGTCACAGCGCACCGCTACGGCGCTTTCGTGAGCTGGTACTCTCCCCATCATGAGGTTCGAATCACTGAAGATCCCACCGAGATCCAGACCTTCTTCGTGAATCGGCCCTACTGGGCGCCTGAAGAAACAATCGAGACGGAAACGGTAGTGTACGCGCACCGCGACGTGCGGAATCTACGGCTTGAAATCGCTGCAACTCCTCCGTCGAAATCCCACACGCTCATGGACGCGGTCGATATCGACTTCATCACAGAAGGCGGCACGAAGCGATTCGTAAGTGAGCTCTACGCGAGTGAAGAAGGCATGTACCACCTCATAGCGCGCCTTTTTCACGAAGGGAAGCTCATTAGCAGCAAGGTCGCATCATGCTACGTTACGCCCCTTGAGGATGAATCTGCGTCTCGTCGGTGGGGGCTGCAGTTTACGTAGGGTCGCGCCCAGCGGATGCTAGGGGGGTATTAACTCCCACCTTCTTTTTTTTGTGAGTAGGCCGAAAAACCCGGGAGACACGTATCCGGTCGCCCGCACTGACCTGAAAAAACAGGGGAGTTATAAGAACGGCCTTAGAAAGCTGAAAACCATGCTGCAGCGTTCAAATTATCAAAGAATAAGTGCGAAGGAGCAGTCGAACTTCCGTTTAATCGCGCCCTTCTTTTTCGAGATGCCGCCGAATCCGATGGGTCATTGTGTAGCAGTACGGAACAAAAAAAGTAAAAAAAGCAGATCACTACTGCAAAATGAGATTCTATGGTGTTAGGCCCGGCAAAGCTACTTAATTATTCTAAATTTTTACGCGTCTTCGTCAAAATCCAACACAAGGTCCCACCAGTCATCATCGCTTATCTCGTCATGGTCAGACATCTTTTCAATGCTAGTTTTAGGCCTGAGCGGATAACTAAGAACGTGGGGTTTGTAATCTTCAATGATTTCTCGTATAATCTGTCCTTCTGAAATCTTGTCTTGGATGATGTCTTCTATCGCGACAACGGAACCGTTGACAGTAAAAAGGCTTTCCACGCGCTGCGATTTGCCTGTTTTTTGAGCTGCGAACGCGATTCTCTCTGACCTCACCTGACGGGCTAAGAGTTACGTTCCGCCCGTGTCGCTCGAGGTCTGACTTGAATGCCTCAAGAGCAGGGTCGACTCTCGTCTCCTAGAACTTGCTCGCAGCGGACGCGTATCGTTCAATGGCCATTTGCGCTTCTGGGTCTTCTTGCTCTTTCTCTCTAAAGAATTCATTTAAGTCTTGTTTCCAATTGGTCATGCTATTCACTTAAAGGAGCCCCGGATTTTCAGCATGAGAAGTGCCTTCGAATGCGTTAGAAAAAAAAGAAGCGCCTTAGGCGCGGGGGTTACGTTTCGCCTTTGCTAAGGAATTTTATCGCGTCGCTCTCGATAGCACTCCATGCATAAGACCTGCCATCCATCAGGATAGCCCTCTTTTTCAAACATGCTGTAAACACGTTGATCGGCTCCGTTAGGGCGCTTTCGATACCATTCTATATCATCGGCTACTGGGCATACTGTCAGCTCCTCAGAGCATGTTGTTATCCCCTCAGAGCATCTTTTTTGCTCCAGTGTTCTTTTTTTTCCATACGTGTCCCCCTCGCGAAAAAATGAATCAAAAGAGTCAAACGGCGGCGTGATAGCTTAAGGGTTGTCTTTCAGCTCCTGGTCGCTGCTACCCCTAAGATGGCGAGTCGTTCGTGCGCCTAAGAAAAAGAAAATTATGAGAAGTAATTAATATGGCTTGATCGAAAGGAAATTGCTCGCCGCAGCTCTTCGGAACAGAGACGGAGCATATTTTATTTGTGTAAGGAGTAAAAGTGACTAGCGAATGCTTGCTTATAAATTAGGGGTCAAGTGATGAGTACGGGCACAAGACGGAGGGACTATCAGGATTATCACAGGCCACTCGCGACCTACTCAGAAGAAGAACGAAACCGGATTTTAGAAAGCAAAGCACAACGGAGGGCGAGGGCCCAACTACACAAGAAGCTCAGGGGTGCGGTTCCTGGCGTTTTCAACGTGATGCAAGAAACCCCCTATTAAGCTTACGTGTGTCAGAAGAGAGACAAACACGCTTTGCGGTCTTTAGCGTAGTGTCGATCTTCCTGCTGAGCAGACGGTCTGAAAAGAGTTGAGGTTTGTTTTGCGTTACTCGCGCTCGTGTAAATTCACTACATAGTCCCGGTAGTTTGGGACGAGGTCTAAAGCCTCTAGCCGAAACCAACTTCACAAAATGCACAACTGCGCGGCCTCAACAGACAATATGCGATCGAGTTTTGATGCAAAAAAAGAAAAGAGGAGGAAAAAGGCAGTCTATTTTTGGTTTAACCCACGATCTGCGTTATCTCTTTAACGATGCCTTTTTCGACGTGTTCAGTCCACAGCATTTCGGGCACGTCAATAGCAAGAAATAGCCATGTAACCAAGAGGGTTTCGGCTGCTGCCACTGCCAGGTTCTGGATCAACTTGCCTATGCCTATGTGGATTGAAAAATCATTCGGCTGACCCGTTATAAGGATGGTGAACGCTCTGTCCGCAGTGATGATGTCCCGCAAAATCCCAGCCTTCTGCGCCTGTATGACCATTCCCAAAGGCGCAGTGGATGACTGTGTTTTGTAGCCTTCAGTTGATAGTTGCTGAACAATCTGCTGTGATAATTGATTCAGGTCCTTGTTTTTCCTTGAAAGTGCAGTACTTTTTCAGATACCATGGTAAAAATCTCAACATCAGTTGAGTTAGCGACTTGTTAATAGTTTTTCATAAAGCTGCCGTTCTTTTTGTCGTTTCCTGAGACCACATATAAGTAAATTAATAGGGCGGTCCCTCGTGCAATGATTAAATAGTTAGAACATCTAATTATTAGAGGATGCAATTAGTATGACCGCAGATCCAGAAGAATCCGCCCGTAAGCTGCTTGAAGTGGTTCCAATTATTATGCAAGACATACGATCTGAGATGCGTCGTCGACGGTCACTCGACTTGACCGTCCCTCAGTTCCGCGTATTGGCTTTTGTGAACCGCAATGAAGGCTCGTCACTCTGGGAGGTGGCATCTCACGTGGGGCTGACCCCCCCTTCCACGTCGAGGCTTGTGGACGGTCTCATCGCGCGCGGTTTGATGGCACGAAACGACTATCCGGCTGATAGACGACGTGTGCGCCTAACCGTCACAGGTCACGGACTGGCGATTTTGGAGGCCGCTACCCAAGGAACTGTGTCGTATCTAGCAGACAAACTGAGCGGTGTGGACGCTGACAATAGAGAAGCCATCGACAAAGCCGTGGAAGCGCTGCGAACTGTCTTCGCTACCAACACAAGAGAGGTGACGTAAGACTATGTCCAACCTCACAACAGAGGACCTCACTCGTAGTGTTGGGGCGCAGAAAGCTGTCAATGACTTGAGCGCACCCTCCAGCGTCACGCTCGACAACGGCAGGAAGCCAATTCTTGTAGTAAGTGACCTACGCAAAGGGTTCGGCAACGTTACGGCAGTGGATGCCATCAACTTCGAAGTGTTTGAGGGCGAAATCTTTGGGCTTGTCGGCTTAAACGGAGCTGGGAAGACGACAACGATGTTAATAGTATCCTCCCTTCTAAATCCTGATTCCGGCAGCGCCACCGTGTGCGGTTATGACGTCGTGAAGGAGAAAGATAGCGTGCGGCGTTCTATCGGGTTCGTATTCGAGGAAGAGGCTGTTGACATCTACCTTACGGGCAAGCAGAACCTGGATTTTGCGGCGCGCATGTACAGTCTCCCAAAACAAGAGAGGGAGGAGAGGGTGGCTGAGGTCTTAAAGACTGTTGGACTTGAGCAGCAAGCGAATGCGAAAGTAAGGGATTATTCCGGCGGGATGCTGCGAAGGCTTGAGATAGCGAGAGGGATGCTCACCTCTCCTAGGGTCCTCCTCCTGGACGAGCCGACAATAGGGCTGGACGTGCAGACGCGAAGATACCTCTGGGATTACCTCCGACGAGTGAACAAGGAAACGGGGGCAACGGTTCTTTTGGCTACGTCATATCTTGACGAAGCCGATTATCTCTGTAACAGAATAGCAATTTTGGACGAAGGCAAGATAGTAGCGGTAAATACCCCTGAGGCGCTAAAAGGCTCAATCGGTGAGAATCTGATAACGCTTAAGGTGTCAAAGGGCTCGCAGGAAGAGTTCGCGAGACTGCTCCTGGAGATGACCTGGGCAAAAAGCGTTGCAAGTCAAAACCAAGGCACGTTAGTGCTGAGCCTTGAGGACAAAAGTATAGGGATACCAGAGGTCGTGAGAATGGCCAAAACACACGGATTTGGCATCTCCTCTATAAAATCAAGCACGCCAAACTTGAATGATGTTCTATTGCACTATGTGAAAAAGAGCGTAGAGGAGCACGATGAATGACGGAAGACGTAATAGGGGTACACGACCTTACGAAGAAGTTCGGCGACTTTGTTGCGGTTGACCACATCAACTTCACAGTCAAGAGAGGTGAAATATTCGGGTTCCTCGGTCCAAACGGAGCTGGAAAATCAACGGCCATAAAGATGCTGACAACACTGCTGCATCCGACTTCAGGTTCCGCCGAGATCTGTGGGTACGACGTGGTCAAAGAGAGTGACGAAGTCAGAAGGCATATCGGAATTGTTTTCCAAGACCGATCCAGCGATGACTATCTAACGGGCAGACAAAACCTTGATTTTCATGCACGAATGTACGAAATGAGCAGGGAGGAAAGGGAGAACAAGATAAAGGAGGTCCTCGATTTGCTTGAGCTGAAAGGAAAAGAGAACATCAAGCTTCACAATTTGCCAGAAGGCGTTCGTCGTCGATTTGAAGTGGCAAGAGGCTTCATGACTCGCCCGGACGTCGTGTTCCTCGACGAACCTACCATAGGATTTGATATAAAGGCGAGGATGGATTTATGGAACCAGATAAAGAGGGCGAGGGAGATCGAGGGAGTAACCGTTTCGCTCACGACGCATTTTATAGAGGAGGCGAACTATCTCTGTGATCGCGTGGCTATCATCGACAAGGCAAAGATAATAGCGCTGGATACGCCTCAGAAGCTGAAGGAGGCTGTAGGTTCCGATTTAATCTCACTTCAAATTGCTGACGGAGGAGGGAGGAGGGCTACGTTCATGGAGAAGGTAAACGAGCTTGACTGGATAACGCGTGTTGAGGAATACAGCAATTCGATATTGTTAAATGCGGAAAGCGGTGAGGGGAGGGTGGCTGACCTCATAGACTTTGCAGATACGCATGGATTTGTCATTACATCTATAGATGAGCATGAACCGAGCCTCGAGGACGTCTTTTTGTACTTCACCGGCAGGACGATACGAGATGCTGAAGGTGGGTAGATGAGATTGGAACGAAACGCGGGGGGATGCTAAAATGGAAGTGCAAGAAGTAATTCACAAACCGCTATTTGAGGGCGAGCCAATTTACAGCATGTGGCTGCGGGAATTGATACGATTCTTCGCCATGCGATCGCGAATCCTCGCGACATTCGCCTCGCCGTTAATCTGGCTTCTTTTTTTAGGTATTCCACTGAGTGAGATCTTTGCAAGTGGAGCAAGCCAGAGTGTGCCCGGGGGATTGCCCTTCTTCGCGTTCATTGTTCCAGGAATTGTCAGCATGGGTCTGCTATTCGGAGGTACGAATAGTGGGGTCACCGTCCTCTGGGACAAGGAGTTCGGGTTCCTGAAGGAGGTGATGGTCGCTCCTGTGCGGCGCACATCGCTCATGATAGGGAGGAGCTTAGGAGCGCTGACGATCGCACTCATTCAAGCTCTGACCACGATAGGAATTGCTCTTATCCTCGGCACGTGGCTTGGTTTCAGAATAATTAGCGTTGCTGGTTTCCTCTTGGCGATGGGCTTCATGATTATTATGTTCTTTGCCTTTGTTGGTTTCGGCTTGACGCTTGGCGCCATGATCGAGAACACCGAGGGATTTACGACTATTATACGGATGATAGAGTTTCCGATGTTTTTCCTGTCTGGTGCCTTATTGCCAATTACCGTGATTAAGGGCATTCCTGTTATGTATGAGCTACAATTCATCAACCCCCTTACGTATGGCGTTGACGGGGTACGGGGGCTCCTTACCGGCGTATTCCTCCTTCCGGTATGGCTTGATTTCACCGTCATTGTCGCTTTCGCACTGCTCTTCCTTTTCCTAGGCGCCTATGCATTTTCTAGGATGGAAGTTGATTAAGTGTAGCCTAACCCGGTAGACTGAGGGGCACAGAAAAATGGCCTAATGAATCGACGAGGCCAAGAACGGTAGTGCCATCCGCCGCGCTTAGTGTTAACGCAAAAAA
This sequence comes from Methanobacteriota archaeon, assembly GCA_963805115.1. GTDB lineage: Archaea > Halobacteriota > Bog-38 > Methanoflorentales > Methanoflorentaceae > Methanoflorens. The sequence goes on along the minus strand of CAWDSY010000009.1, from coordinate 59,454 downwards.
TGAGCATGGATTAGAAACTAGCGTGGCGCTCTGCCGCTCAATAGCAGTAGCGGCTTCGCTGTTTTCGTCTCCTGCGCGTGATGACTTAGTCTGTATCAAAGCCATCATCACCGAGCTTTTCAATCCCCCGGCGTTCGGGTGTGGCCTTCTGGTCAGCTTCCTCACCGGCGTACTTGTCGAGGATGAAGTCCCACTTGTACGATTCGTTCGGCAGGATAAAGCACTTGAGGGGTTTCTCCGTTTTCTTTTTTGCGTGCATCTTTTCTCTCACCTCCATGGCTAATAGAGGCGGACGACCTAGTCAACGCGTCCCTCATACACTATAGAGAACTCCGGAGTGGCGTCCTTCGAAACGACGCTTATCTATACAACGCACCACGCCGCAGGCCGGCGTCTGACGCCGTCGTTCGACGACCGTGCTCACCATACCCTCTTTGCTACACGCTTAAGCGTTGGCACGCACAGTGGATGATGGCTCCTCGTTATGACAGTGCGTCCAAGTATTCGGGCCAGCCTCGGCTGGCAAAAAAAAAAATTTCGGCCTGTCGTCTTTTCTGGGAAAACGCACGGCTTGGATGCGCGATCCGGCCGTTTTTCGCCCCGTTTATGTCTTCGGGTCTTTGTTGGCCACGGCAGATGCTTACGTTTGAATCGGGCCCTCTTCCTGCAGGATGTCCCTCATCTTGTCACAGCCTTCAGAAGCCACGCCATGTTTCTGCCGGCATTCTTTGCCGACGCGATGCCTTCATCGTCATTCTCGACGTCACCGATATCCCTCCCGACACCAATCGTCGGGCGACCAGGAACGATCATGTCCGCGCTGAGCAGGAAATGGAACAGCGTATCGAGAGAATGCATCGCGCCAGTCCGCCTCTGCGCGACGACGGCTGATCCCACTTTGCGCTTGAAGAGCCCGTCGTTTGCAAAGGAAACGAAACCAGCCCGGTCGACCAATGCTTTCATCTCGGCAGTGACATCGCTAAAATAGACCGGAGAACCCAGGACGATCCCGTCGGCTCCGGCCATCTTCTCGATGCAGTCGTTGACGATATCGTCGTCAAGCACGCACCGCCGGTCCCTGTTTTCAAAGCATTTCATGCAGGCGGTGCACCCCTGAATCTTCTTGCCGGCAAGCTGGACCAGTTCGGTCTCGATGCCTTCGTTTTCGAGTTCTTCGAGCATGCGTCGGATCAGGATGGCGGTGTTGCCGTCCTTCCGTGCGCTTCCGTTGATAGCGATGACTTTTGTCATAGTACTACTCCTAGTGGTGGCGAAAGAAACTGAGCCTTAACTCACGTCATTTCGTGCCCCGTGCTATAAATATGCTGATGTCAGCGCAGTCGTCAATGGAGTCCGATGGCACGCTCGCTCTCTCTCCAGCGTCTCCTACGACGATGTCTTTCAGCCCCGCCTCGGCAAACCACGTGCGCATATCCTCCCTCTTAAATCCCATCCATCGATCGGTGCGCTCCACTGTGAGAAACGCGAACGCGTGCTCATCGAGGTCGGTGATGATCAGCGTGCCCCCTTTCTTGAGAATCCGCGCCATCTCACCTATCGCTGCTGCCGGGTGCACGACATGGTGGAGGCACATGTTGGCAAAAACGTAGTCCACGGCGCCGGTGCGAACGGGGAGACGTTCGGCGTTCCCGATGCAACAGTGCAGGCCCGCGGCACCGAACGCCTTGCGCCTGAGCACCTGCAGCATAGGGAGCGACTCGTCGATCGCGAGCACCTCCACGCCGTGCTCGATGAGCCCTTCGGTGATAAACCCGGTTCCCACCCCAACGTCAGCGGCCAGTTTTCCCCGCTGCACCCTTGCCTGAGAGAGCGCCCGGTCCCGCACTCTCTCAGAAAAATAGGTTCGCCGCATATTGTCCCATCGCGGGGCAATCTCGTCGAAGTAACCTCTCTCGTGCATGCCCCCCCCTCTAGCGTACCTTTTCGACAGGCAGCTGTCTTGACACGCTTCTCCTGGAGAGTAAGGGTACCTGCTGGTTGTTTCTCGCAGAGCGCTTCCACCTCATAAGCAGCTGCTCACTCTTGGTGCCTCCGAGCGTGCAAAAAAATGCTACCTTTTTGAACGTGGACTTATTGTTCGCGAATATAGGTCCGTATAGCGCTTGACAAACTGCCGACCCAGATGAACGTGCTAGACTCGCAAGTGAATAATACTCCCCCTACCTCTCTCATCATTGTAGTCCATGAATCGCCGCATATCTGCGTCCAATGAATCTCGAGGGATGTTTTTAAACATCGGAAACTGGTCTATCACGGTGATGCGGCTATCCCATTTTGTGATTTCACGCGCGTCTTCTAACTCCCACACGTCAACGCCGCCGCGGAAGGACCTCATGAATCCGCGCATTACCTCCAGCGTCTCCTTTTCGCTGAGCTGATTCCACCACGCTTCAAGATCGGACCACGCCTTACCTTTCGGCTTTTTCGGGAGCTCGAGCGTGGCTATCATGTCGTTCAGCTTCTCTTTCTGGCCTTGTGGTGCCTTTTTCCACCAATCCTTTATCGCATCCATTAGCGCGGTTCTCATCACGTCCCGTTGCTCCCGGGGCAAGATATTCATCCACGCGCCAAAGCCATCGGCTGATCGTGGTATGACGTTAAACACGATTTCGCCGCCGTCGAAATTGTCTGCCAGCGCCGAAAAAAACTGTTTTACCTGAGACTCCTCAAAGAAATGGAACACCCCCCCAGCTATCATGAATACTCCATCTTCGGTGTGCCTGATGTCCTTGTGCCAGCTCGGATCCAGGAAGGATTTCGAGATGTATGTTACCCTGTCAGGTTCCGGCAGTAACTGCCTCCTGACGTCAATGACCGCAGGGAGGTCGAGGTCGTACCAGTGAATCAACCCGTTATCGACGCGGTAAAAGGTCGTGTCCAGTCCTGCTCCGATATTCACGATGGACGCGCGCGGGTGCTCTGTGATGTAGGTTTTGAGCTTTTCGTCGAACTGCCTTGCTCTTAGCGTAAAGAGCCCAAATTCTGGTAGATCGAGCTTATGAGAAATACGAAAGAAACTGGACTCAATACCCTCGAACGGCTCATCGTCACCTGCCGCAAGGTCGTCGTAGTCAATTTTTTCAACGAGCTCAATCGCTTTCTCGTCGTAAAATAGTGAGCTGTACTTCCTGCTCAGCTGTGCCCGGCCCCATAAACAACCGAGCATCGTCTGCGATATGCCGCTTAACTGAACCTTTATTTTATCCTGTTGCACGTTTACTCCTCCGATTGTTTACCTGTTCGATGCGTCGTGTGGAAGAGGTGCGCCACCACGACAGCTACATCCGTAAGATATCACATCAGCGGTGTGCATTTTTATTACGTATGTTTAGCGTATTAATTATGTTTAGCGTAATATAACTTATGTCTGGTACCTTGATTCTTGTTATAACGCACAACAATCGATTGAAGAGGTCTGTAGCATTCGATAAGGATCTACGCGTAAATTAGAACTACACCGCTTTGTGGTGTTTCGGTGAGTTGGACACGCTCGGGCTTCTCAGCGCAAAGAAGTGTTACAAGGGGCGCCAGAGGCGAACTAGCCTCGTCGCTAGCAACGTGTCCTCCTTCCAGGGAGTATGGCGCGGGAGCGCCACTACCCCTAGGCTCCCCGACGTTTAGGCGGCACTAGTGTGCAGCGCTGGCTAACTCAGCCAGGCGCTTATTGGCGCTGTCCCTGTAGACGCCTCCGTGATAGCAGATCACCGTTTCGATGTCGTACGGCGTAAGTTTTTTCAACGATTTCAAGGCGGTGTCCATATCGTATGCTGACTGCGGGTTCGGCCCCCGCAACTCGCCGTCTGCGGCGACTAAGGCATCGCCGCTAACGAGGATCTTGCTCTGATTGAGGTACAGGCAGATATGACCGGGGGTGTGACCCGGGGTGAAGATCACCGTGATTCCTCCACAGTATGGCAAGACCTCCTTATCCGCGACCGTCGTAGTGACGCTCGCTTTGGGCGGGCTCGCAAACTGCGCTTCCATCCGCTGCCGTTGTTCCTCAGGCAGCGACCCGAACATCTTCGACAGGCGCTCCCGTTTCATCTTAATCAACGGCTTTCGGCCTTCTATGTACGGCCTCTCCGCTTCGTGGCACAGCACGTCGACTGTATGAGAAGACTCCCGGACAATATCCGGCAGGCTTCCGATATGGTCGATGTCCTGATGGGTGATGATCACCTTGTCGAGTCTGTCGAACGGGACACCTGCACTAGCCATCGCTTCACGGATCTGTTGCAGCAAGCCGGGGAAGCCCGCATCCACCAGCACCACCGTATCATCATCCCAGGTGAGTGTCGGATGAATGATGGTCTGTCCCATGAAACTCCTCACCGGTAATTCCAGCACCTCTACGTTATCGGCTAATCTCATCACGCTCCAAGGCTTGTATGACCGTGGTTCACCTCCTTTGTGTTTGCAGTATACCTTCGCTTTCTATAACTATCTATTATCCTGCTCAAATCTTGCTTATAAAATACGCGTATTGATTGGGTTCGTGGATCCCCTCGGTTTTAGCAAAATGGCGGGAAGCTTACCTTTCCTGCCCCTTAAAAGCCCCTAAATGGCGCCTGAACGGCTTAAAAAGGTTCGTTGGGAGAAGAGTCGGCAAGTTCTTAGGTTCAAAACTTCCCTAACAAAACACGTTGATTTCTCAACCGCATGCGTGAGACAAACAACTCCAAAAAAATCAACCGGGGGCAGAAGGCTCCCAAAGTCTGCTAAATCGACGTTCTTTGTCGACCGGCCGTTATTTCATCAAATCTGGCCAAGAGCTTGGCCGTGTTCTTAGTGGATTGGTGGAAGAATGACGAAAGAGGGATCTCGACAGGACATGCGTCCTCGCACTGACCACAGTCCACGCAGTCGGCAGCCATATGTGCCGCCCGTGTGTACTGCGGCTTCGGCGAAGGAGGAATACCACTCTCAACCCAGCGTGGCTCACGGCTCTCGAGCTTGCAGTCATCGCACGTGCACACAGGACACGCCTTCCAACAGCCTCCGCATTTTATGCATTTCGCGAACTGCTCGAGCCAGAACTCATCGCGCTCCTCACCGCTCAGGAAGTCATGCGCCTGCCACTTGGCCCCAAGCTTAAGCATCGCCTTTTCGACGTTCGCTCGGATCTCAATCCCCGTCGGATTCGGATCCTTCGTCGTCAGGGCACCAGCCTTGACAGCGTCCTCGAGCAGCTGCGCCCCCACCGCAGAGCAGACCTCGACAAGCGTTGCCTTACCTGCGTCAGGACCGATGACTCCCCAGTTCCCGAACGCAAGGTCCATCAATCGCGGGATCTTCTCCTCACAACGGCGGCAGTTTGCCCGTCGGCCGTACCCCTGCTCTTCAAGATCGTCGATCTTGAACTCCTTGTGCTCGTGATCCTTCGTCTCGATGATGAAGTTCCCATTAGCAATCTCGGCCTTGACGACGTCCATCGGATCGGTCTTGTAGAACTTCTGGATCATCTCCTGGGCCTGCACCGGCGGGAAGGTTCCGCCGCAGTTGAGGCCAATACGGACGAGGTTGTCAGCGTTCAATGCTTCTTTTCGTATCTGCACTTGCATAGCGAGCGAGTCACACCCGACGCCAACGACGGCGAGCTTCATGTCCTGAGCGCCGCTGAGGTACTTGAAAAGCACGTTTGACTGAATGGCTGGAGCGCAGTGCAGCGACCCCGATAGCTCAGTAATCCTCGCCGGATCGGTAACGAGCGTCGGCACGCCGTCATAGATGTCCACACCGCGTTTCATCGCGAGCACGCCGTCGACAACCTTGTTCTCAAGCAGGAACTTCAGCGTCGCGGTAACGGCGCCGCCACATTCACCTTTCTGCTGAATGGCAATATCGGCTGCTCGCGCGTAGAACATATCACCGACTTTAACCATCTTTCTGTACCCCTTATGCTTTCTCAAGCGCCGCTTTTTCAAGCGCCACAGCGCAGTACTTCAGCTCTGGCATCTTTGACATTGGGTCCAGCGCCGTGTTCGTCAGCACGTTCGCAGGGCCTTCGCTGAAGTGGAAACTCATGTACAGCACGCCTTTGGGCATATCGCCCGTGACGCGTGCCAGCGTTTCAGCCTCACCTCGGCGACTTCGAAGCTTTACGCGGTCACCTTGTTGTATGCCAAGCTGTTTCGCATCTTCGACACTGATCTCAACATATCCCGTTGGGACTTCACGGTCAAGCGTCGGCGATCGCCTCGTCATAGTTCCGGTGTGGTAGTGGAACAAGATCCTGCCCGTCATGAGTTCAAACGGGTACTCGGCATCTGGCAGCTCCGCAGGCAGTCTGTCTTCTATGCCATAGAAGGCGCCCAGCCCGTCGGGCAACGCGAATTTCTCTTTATGGAGAATCGGCGTTCCGGGATGTTCTGCTGTTGGACACGGCCATATGAGAGCTTCGGGTTTCTCGAGTCGCTCATAAGATATCCCTGCGTACGAAGGCGTCACCTTTCGCATGTCGTCAAAAATGTCTTCGACACGTGCGAACTCAAAGCCCTCTAAGCCGAGTTTGTGAGCGAGATCCGTCAAAATTTCCCAGTCAGCTTTGGCCTCGCCTGGCGGATCAACTGCCTTTCTTATGCGTTGCACGCGGCGTTCACCACTGGTAAACGTGCCGTCCTTTTCCGCGAAGCACGCGCCCGGGAGTACGATATCGGCGAGTTTCGTCGTCTCTGTCGGGAAGATGTCCAACATCACAAGAAAATCGAGTTTCTCAAGTTGGCTGCGGACGTAGTTGGAATCTGGGAACGACATCATCGGGTTTTCACCCATGATGACCATAGCCTTTATCTCGTCGCCGCATGCGTCTATTTGCTCGGTCAGGGTTAACCCGTACTCGCCAGGGAGTCCCTCGGCGCCCCACGCCTTCTCCATCTTCTCGCGATTCTGAGGGACTTCGCATTTCTGATAGCCGGAGTACATGTTCGGATATGCCCCCATGTCGCAGGCGCCCTGAACGTTGTTTTGACCTCTGAGCGGATTGACGCCAACCCCAGGTCTTCCGATGTTTCCGGTCAACATCGCAAGATTCCCGAGCGACATAACGTTATGCGTCCCAGTTGTTTGCTCGGTAATGCCTAAGCAGTAGATGATTACCGCATTTTTAGCGGTCGCGTATTTCCGCGCCACTTCTTTCACTAACTCAGTAGGCACTCCTGTTCTAGCTTCTACGTCTGCGTACTTCTGAACCGTCGCCTTTAGGTCCTCGAATCCCTTCGTCCGATTTGCGATGAAGTCCTTATCGTGCAAGTCTTGCGCAATAATCCAATACATCATTGAATTAAGCAAGGCGATTTGAGATGAGGGCTTGTAACGCAGGTAAGTATCTGCCTGCTTTGCCGTCATCGAGTACCGTGGATCGCAGACGATTACGTGCGTCCCCCTTTCTTTGGCCTGGATGATCCTTCGCCCTGCGAGCGGGTGCGCTTCTAACGCATTTGAGCCGATCATGAAGATGCAATCCGCGTTCAGAGCGTCTGCAAATCCATTTGTGGCCGCGCCCGAACCGAAGGATAACGAGAGTCCTGCAACGGATGGACCGTGACAAATGCGCGCGCAATTATCGACGTAGTTCGTCTTGAATCCGACCCGCGCCAGTTTTTGCATCTCGTAGCATTCTTCGTTCGTGGTTCTGCACGACACCTGAAACGCGACTGAGTTCTGGCCGTTTGCTTGGTGAATTGTCTTTAATCGCGAAGCGACAAGATCGAGCGCTTCGTCCCAAGTAGCCTTAACAAACGCGCCGCCTTTCTTGATCAACGGAGTCGTGAGCCTATTCTCATCGTGCACGAATTCCCAGCATGAGAGGCCTTTAGGACAGAGTTTTCCCTCATTCACGGGACTTCTCTTCCACGGCTCAACCCCGACGAGCTCGCCGTCCTTAACGACAAGGTTAAGTCCGCAGCCGACCCCGCAATAGGGACACGTTGTCGGCACGTATTTTATTTCCATGCGTTCTTCCTCTAAATTCAATCTGATACAAACCTGAATAGCAGCGACAGCAGCGAATGAATTGCCAAGTATAGCACTCCAAACTATAAATTCGCTATGACCTAATCAAAATAACGAGCTGGGAGCCACGGAAAAGTCGCAAGGAACACGCAACGGGGCCGACCAGAGGGAGGCACAAGCGGACCATAACCGGCTTAGGTAATTATTCGAGGGATTACTGAATAGATCAATACACTTTAGCTTATATTTGCCCTCGGCTCCTTCCACTCATAACGCGTGCAATACCGAAAACGGGCGCTGTCCTTTAGACGTGTTGGCTGCGTCCCTGTCGCGACCTCGTCGGGCAAAGCATTTATTGATGATGAGACCAATTGCGTAGGTCACCAAAAAAACAAAAGGGCGCTATCGGGACGCAGCCCTTAGTGCACAACTTTTCTGATTTCACCGCCAAGTGAAGTCGTGGGGCCTGCGTTTCCGGTACGCTCGTTTACAACAAACGCGCGACAAAAAAAAACGGTACCATGACGCTGCCCATACGTATCGAAAAGGACGAGATTCCGTTTTTTATAGCAGGATGCGCCGTCGAAGCAATACAATGGGAAGTTGAAGGAATGCGCTATGAGGAGTGGCATGCCGAACACGAACTTGGGCACGCCAACACCCACCGTGCAGGCGCCGACGGCGACGCCGAGCGGAGCGTCGGCGAGTAGTTTCGACCCAATACTTACTAAAATGGAGCCGGTGCTTAAAGCCGAATATACAAGCCCTAACGCCAACATAACGATAACAGAGTCACCGAAAAACGCGGGTCAGTCAGTCGGTATGCTTCACTTCGATATGTATTATCCTGCAAACGGGACGACTATAGGCGCTACTGTTGACAATAGGGGTGCTAGTGAAGCCTCAGCGAGTGTTACTAGCTTATCAGCATCGGACATATCGGGCGGTGGCGTACAGGGCACCCCTACAAACTTCGGGTTACAAGCGGCAACCGTCGCGCTACGACACGCGCCGAGCTTCGTTCAAGACTATTACGTTAATGGAACGGGGATGTACGGGGGAACAAATAGCGAGTATATTCAGTATGACTCGCTCCTTATTCAAGTGAAGTACACGGCGGGAGAAGGAGGATAACTGGGCGCCCTTAATTGGATTATTCTAGCCGTCGCAGCGCTCCTTCTCTTTCTTTTCTACCGGTCACGCAAACGTTTGTGGATAGAGCAAAACGACATACTTAAACCATCCAGCCGCCGTTGTACGTTTCTGATTCATTTTCCGTCACGGGGGAGATAAATGAGAAAGATTACGTTAAAAATGGTTTTGATGCTAGGTATCCTCGTGGTGCTTATCGTGAGCGTCGCGGGCTGCACATCATCAACTAGCAGCAACCAAACGGCAAGCAGCACCACCCAAACACCAAGTGCTACCTCAAGTGCAACGACACAGCACGACGCTTTTTTGGAAAACATCCTTACAGCCTACAAAAACGCGTTATACTCGGATAGCGGCACGCAAATCCAAACTTGGGAGCTCGACTGGATTAACAGCACGTCTGCACACGTGCAGTTGACCGCGCTCAATAAAACCTTACACCGGACCGTGAACACAGATGAGACATTCACGGTATTTTCAACGACACAAGACGCGACAAATTACGTTAACGCTATGAACTTGGGAGCATACCATCTCGCCAGCACGGAACCCCCAAGCGGAGGGGCCTATCAGAATGTAACGGGCCACGCACCGCAGATTTACAAAGAATACTCGTACATCGAAGGAAATTCGCTGAATATCTCAGATTACAGGATTCACGAAATCCAACAAGCCGATAACCTCGTTGCAGTGCAAACAGGAAAAGTGTTGAGCTGACCATCGTGATTCGGCTGCCGGTGCGCTTAATAAGCCGGGTGTGTGCGTGCGGCAGGCGGTCCGGCGCGTGGGCCGGTAGGACGGTTCATAAGATAGCGAACGGGCTTGAGAGCATTTCTTGTAACGCAGCATATTTAAAGCTTAGACTAGCCCTATTTTTCTTAATCCAGCTATGGGAACGACTCAAACGATTAAACTTAGGTTGGCCTCTCTTTTAGTAATTGCAGCCGCCGTGTTAGTTTTTTTGGTCTTTTTGGCGGGCATAAACCCTGATTTTGCTGCGTTGCTTGTGCTGCTTACGCTAGTTTTTAGCATCATGTCCTTAGTAATCAACAGATAAGGAACCAGCAGACAAGGCAGGAGCGCACACCGCAGTTCATCTCCATAGGAGCTAAACGACAACCCTTAAGCTATCACACCACCGTTTTACGCTTTTGATTTATTTTTTTTCGTCACGGGGGTGAAAGTGCACAAAAACGAAGAACGCCGGGACGGTCATATCTACTTCTCAAAATATGTAAAAGTACGCTGAATCGTCCTCTCGTACATAGTCGATCATATATTGTTGACCGAACTGTTACGCTTGACGCACCCTTTGTTGCAGGAGGGGGTTATTCTAAGACCACCTGTGACCTCGCCTTTCCCAGCGGAGCCTCTCCGGTATCAAGTCTCCAATGCAAGCAGTGGCCGCACAGATCACCGAATCCGCAGCGCCATAGTAGACGATCACTTCATCATCCGCATCGAGGATGCCCTTCTCCCCGTCTCTTGGAACAGCTCCACACGTGTACACGACGCGGGGAACCCACGACCGCTCATCCTTGCCGAGCTCCCATTCGTCTTCCGGCTCCAGAATGAAGTTAGGGGAACGATAGAGCAGTTTGGCGGGATTTTCCAGGTCCAATAGCATAACCCCCAGCCGATAGATATGCGCATAGTCGACTCCGTGGGTGATGAGCAACCAGCCGAACCTGGTTTTGATCGGCTGGGAGCCGCCACCGATCTTGGTCGCATCCCACATCATCCCGGAGGTGGCTCCCGCCAGTATTTTATGCATCTTTCTGGGCCAGGGACAGCTGAGGTGGGGAGAGAAGGTCACCCACATATGCGGATCCACGCGATGAAGCATGGCGAACTTCTCGTTGAACTGCTCGGGAAACAAGGCGGCATCTTTGTTGGTGATTCCCGGGAAAACCGTGCCGTGTCTCTGCCAGGCTTTCCAGCGTCTATGTAGGAAAGCATCCACCGGAATTGACGCTAGGGCGACTTGGGCGATCATGCCATCGTAGGCAGTGTAGGTCATGTAAATACGATCCCCGATCCGTGTCAGACGAGGATCCTCACACCCTTGAGCGTCCGCTTTTTCCTCCGGCTCGAAGATGGGATGATCGAGCCGGTGTTTGAATCTGAATCCATCGTCGCTGACGGCGAGGCCTAGCCGCGAGACTTTGTCTTCGCCGACTGCGCGGTAAACCAGATAGATCTTGCCATCCAATTTGATAGCGCCCGCATTGAGCACGTATCTGGATTCCCAGGGATGGTTTTTTACGGGCTCGAGCGCTGGATTATGCGCATACCGCTTCAGCATTCCGGCCGGAAGCTGCCCTTCGATGGGACCTGCTGTTGCTTTGGGCATAATTTCGCTGGCTTCCTTTTCCGTTCCCAGCACCAGTTGAGCCAAATCTTCCCGTGCCCTTCCCTGCCCCATCAACTCGGTCACCTTCTCTCCCAAGTCTTCGATGTTCCCTCCGACAGCCTTGAAGTATTCGAGGAGGAACTCGCGGGATGTCCAGTCGGTCTCAACGTGCGCTGAGAGGGGTGGCGGGGAAGTCCTACCCCCTTTGAAGCTGTAGCTCGCCCACGACCATGCTGAGCACGTCACAAAGCCGCCATCGGTAAGCGACAATGCCAGATGATAGGAATCGGCTACCGATCTGAGATCATCGGCTAGCGTCAATCGATCCTTATTGCCCGGATTCTTTGTGGCGATGGCCTCAGCCATCTGGCGCAGGCGCGTGGCCACTGATTGGTGGATGGCGGCTTCGAATATACTGTACGCCGAGAGAGGGTTTCTTCCCCAGTGGCCCTCAATCGACTCGATGACCTTCCGGCCAAAGTTCTTTCGCTCTGAAGCAAATCTCTGCCACACCTGACCGAACATTTCAGCCTCCACGATGTTCTTGACAATGGTCGTCAGGTATCGTAGCCGGGGGAATTCACCGCCCATCCCCTTATGAAGGCTGGTCACCAAAATGCCGGAGCCCAGTTTATCCAGGGCGGAAGAATCCTTCATCTCCACCAGCGACGGGAAATTATCGCCATTGACCACGAGCGACTTGATATCGCAGCGGCCAGAATGTTCGGGACGAATGGTCTCCCGAATGATGCCCCAGAGACCCTCGACGTAGTGTCGATCCTCAACCCAGCTAACCAGGGCCAGAACGTCCCGGGGATCGTATTTTTGCAGGAGTTCATCCAGAGTATCAAAACCGAGTTTGATCGGCAGAACCGTCGGTGGGGTCTGCGCCAATATCGCAGAGATCTTTTCGGGAACAAGGGAGAAGGCCTCCTGATGGGGGCAGTCGGCAAAAATAGCGTCGACCATCTTCTGGGTGCCTTCGATAGTCGAGAGATCGATATCGGGGAAAAGGCGGTTCTCTACCGAGAGGAGGAATTGCTGGACAGCCAGAGACGTTTCCTGAGAGCTGGCTTCGCGCCGGACTCCCAGCCGCCCATAGACGAAATGCTCGAAGTCTTGGCGGCGTCTAGCAAACACCGAATCATAAACACCGTTCGCCGTGACAATCCCGCCGCCGGGGGCGGGTAACTGCGACGGAACCACCAGAGGCACGCCGGGAATGAACTCCCGATAGGTCACCTGGGGCACCGGGGGTTTGAGCGCTTCAGCCTGCTCCTGCCACGCCGCCATGAATGTCGGTCTCTGCACGAGGAACTCATTCACGAGCTCTTCGATCCGCGACTCGGCTTCGATGGAAATGAGATGGTCGGCGTTCACAGGAGCGGCCGACTCCAGTTCGGTTCTCAGCACTTCGATTTCGATCAAGTTGCTGCCGGTGAACCCGTCATACAGGGGAATGAGGGAATCGAACAGGTCATCCTGGGTAAAGTCTCGATTGAAGGCATATGCCAAAAGCAGAGTATACAGGATGGTTGTCCATAAGCCGGCTGAGAATTTGAACTCCCTCGCTTGGACGTCAGCCATAGTCTCCAGTTGCCGGCAGATCTCAGCCGGGAATATCTTATCGTACAGCCAATGGAATCGGTTGAAACCCTCCTGGTATTTGGCCATCAGCACATCATGAGCCATCTCTGCCGCCACAGGCCGGTGCGATTTCCGAACGCCGACTGTCGGTAATCGCTGCAGAATGGGCGGCTCTTCAGTTATTTGAGTCGATTGCCACCAATCATGGTCTTTGAGAATTTGATCGAACAGCGATCGGGTCACCTGCCGGAACACCAGTTCCCACTTCCCTCCTGGTTCTTTATCGATTTTCACTCCGAGGTTGGCTTCGCCGATCCGGGCGTTGGTGACGATAGCGTTGGTGACAATCCAGGCGTCTATCCCGTGTCCGCCGGTTGTTGTGTTCCAGTTGCGGCGCGCTTCATCCCGATAAACCCGAAGCAGTTGGTGGGCGATGCCCCGGAGGCCGCCCACGAGGGAATAGACCGGAGAGTTGTACACCGAACTCAGCAGTGGATACGTCAGATTGGCGTGGGCGATGACATCAGGATAATGCAGATTGAACCGGGAGACCACCAGATCCATCTGACCACGCTTGACGGGGTCCAGCAAAAACCGAATCCACTCCGGGGCCATCCCCCCCACTTCTTTTTTGCTTCTTCGGCTGGTCAGATCGGCCTCCAGCAGGACCAGATCGCCCCCCAATTGATCAGCGATCTCCATGATCGCCCGGATGCTCCAGCCCTTCCCATCCAGTAGGTCGTCATCGAATTTGAAGGCGATCCGCTCCACAAGGGATTTCTTCCTCAGACGCGTGGAGTTGATGGCCTGGAGCGCTTTTTCGCCCGCCGGCGACCCGGCGGCTACGATCACCGATTTCGCATCGGAATAGTATTGATCCAGTCCCTGGACGGCCGTCCTCAACACGTGACCAATCGAGTCCGCTTCATCGTAGAAGGGAATCCCCACAACGATATCCGCTGCGCCTATTTGCTGTGCCTGGCCGAGAGGGCCGCTTATCGCCTGCCTAAAACGGTCCTGCAGTTGGTTGCGGCTGACGATTCCATTCAGAGTGACTGGCACCTTATTCTCCTTTGGGAATCTCTGGTCAAAACCTGGTAACCCCCCGGCCCGATATGTAGAATTTCAAGGGGTCTGACCACCTTCCATGTCTAAGCAATATTTCTCTTTCTGCCTCGACTGCTGTGTGGCAGACTATCACGAGTCCATAGGGTTGTCAAGCGCGGTCGCGCGCTCACTTATGATCGTAACCCTGACTTTTCATTCATCAGGTTTGACTAGCTCTTCTCCATGCCCTAACGCGAACAGCGTTCCATAACTTCAGTCGTAAGCTCACTCGCAAGTTAAAAACACAGATTGATTATTAAGGTTTGGATGCTACCTGTCCAATTTATGTTTTCGTTGATTACTCAACTGTAGGAAAGTCCTGAAAGTGAGCGAAAAAAGATCAGCTCACGTTTGGTGAATACGATCTTCTAGTCCCGTTGATGCGCTTTGTGAATTACGAAGGGAACTCTCGTAGCAGACCGCAGCGCAGCTGAACGACAACACTCAGTTTGCCCCACCCTTTCGTGCTCACACTAGAGATAGTCTCCTCGCTGTCACGCCGAGCGCTCATTTTCGTGAACGCCGGCATGAACGAGCTTGCCGGAACCAGTCGAATCGGACTTAATGCGCCCGGGCGGCGGCCTTTTGACGACCGATAAAAAGCGAGACGAGAAACCCGGCAAACAGAAAAACCGAGATGCCATCTACCGTGCGTTGCATGGCAACGCGGATCGTGTCGTTAACGATCTGCGTCGCGGTGTTCTCTTCCCCCTTGGCGACCTGCAAATTCGTCGTTTTGAGCGTGTGCACCCATGCGGGGAGCTGCGCCTTGACATCCTGCGCCGTCACTTGGCCGGGGTAGGCCTTTTGAATAGCAGGGCCGAGCGCGGCGTAGATACTAACCAAGAGCAGCACGCCGATGACGGCCGTACCTAAAGAATTCCCGAGGTTGGTTGTTGTATTCACGACGCCAGACGCATCTGCCTGTTGCGCATCTGAGGCCGATGACAGGATGAGGTTGTTGAGGGGGCCGAGTGACAGCCCAAGCCCGACGCCGATCAATATCGTCCCGGGGAAGATGTCAACGATCTGGGTGTTAAGGCTGAACACACCTCGAAGCAGAATTGAGCCTGAGAGGGCTATGAGAAACCCGATGGAGACAAGGTAGCGCGGCGCTATGCGAGCCGAAAGCCGCGCCGAGCTGAGTGAAACGACGAGCAACGCAACGGTGAGCGGGACAAACGCGACGCCCGTCATAAAGGCGCTCAAACCGGCAACGGCCTGCAAAAAGACTGGAAGGATGAAGAGCGTCCCCGCGAGGCCGAGTCGCAGGATGAGGTTCGCCATGTTCCCGGCGCTGTACGTGCTCTTCCTGAAGAGCGAGATGTCGGTGAGCGGGGCTTGCCCGTGACGCATCCGGCGTCGCTGCCACAGCGCAAAGAAGGCGAGCAGGAGGAGCCCCGCACCGACGAGGATTGGCACGATGCCCCACGCGCTTAGGTCGTTGAGCAGCAATGTCCCGGCGACGATCAAGAAGAAGCCTGCCGCCGAGAGCGCGACCCCCAAGACGTCGAGATCACGCCAGCCAATGGTCGGAGCCGATTCGCTGAGCCGACCAGAGTACGCGAATATCACCACGACGATGACCGCCTCGATCCCGAAGCCGACACGCCAGCTCAGAAAAGTCGTGAGAAAGCCGCCTAAGAGCGGGCCCACGGTTGCCGCGACCGAGCCGATAGCCACCCAGATACCGAATGCGAACGCGCGCTCATCGCCCTCGTACGTACCGGAGATGAACGCCGCCGTCGCCGGCAACATGAGCGCCGCCCCACACCCCTCAAGCAGCGACCATCCAAAAAGCAGCATGGGGGCGTTGAGGCTCAACGCGGCAATCGTGGTACCCACGCCGTAAATGAACGCGCCGTAGAGAAAGGTCTTCTTCCTGCCCAAGACGTTCTGAAGCTTGGCGCCGAGCAGCATGAGACACGCCATAGTGAGCGCGTACGCGGCGATGATGCCTTGGATGACCTCCACGGTGGTGTGCAGGTCACGCACCAATGTCGTGATAGCGACGTTCAGGAAAAACGAGTCGATAACGATGATGAAGCTAGCGAGAGAGGCAATGGAAAGCGTCGCCCAGACGAATTTCCGTTCAACCATTGCACTGCCCGCCTCACGGCCAACGACGGGTTAAGAAGTGCGGGGCGCTCTATATATCCGTTTCGTTACGGCCGCTTAACTGGCGCTTCCTCTTGGCGGGTTCTTCTTCATTTGGCGGGGAGCTGCGCAGTCAGGTCTTGAAACCCTGCCAGCGGTAAAGGCAAAGCCACCGCGGCAATTCATAAGTCCTGCAGTGGCGTTTCGAGTGATTTCTTTGCGTGTGACTTGTGCTTAGTCGCGGAAGGCTAACCATAACGGCTAAATGGCAGCGCTGGCTTTGCACGTACTAAGCTAGCCACTGAACATTACCCATATTATGACGTTGTTATGCCAAATCACGAGCCGCTCGAGATTCATAGCAGCAAAATTTCGCTTCATCACGCCAAGACAGGATATAACTACCCTGCGATACGCCTTCCATCCACGTTCTCAGGGCTTGCAGGACTGCCGACGCGCATCTATCAAACCGTACACCAAGGAGCGCTTGCATTTCTCGTGGTTATTTCGTCGGCTTCCACGCTTGGGGAAAGCAGTCACAATAAACGCGAAAACGCCTGTTCAGGCGTTGAGTCCTCCGTCTTCACACGGCGGAGGTCGCCGGTTCGAATCCGGCCGAGCCCATTGGTTTTTAGGGGTGCTTGACGGAATAGAGGGCTCTGGGGAGCTTTTTGACCATGAATTGATTTGGACGTTGCTCTCGACAAATTTGTCTAATTTGTCTAATTTGTCTAAATGTGGTACAACAAAAAATCCTTGAACACCGTCAATCTGTGTTTGATAGACATTTGCAGTTCGACCTGCCAGTTCTTTGAGCTTTCTTGGTAAGCGTATGATCGGATATGAAAAAGTAGGATTAGATGACTGAAGTGATATTTTCGTAGTGAATATTTTTTTCATTATTGGTCTCCTCTATCCGCCGGATCAAATCCGCAAGATTAAGCTAATAGGACTTGCATGAAGGTGCCGATGCATGAGCATAGAATTCCAGCGCTGAAGATTCCTACAGGCAGAATTGAAACGCTGACTGATGGAATATTTGCCATAGCCATGACTTTGCTTGTTTTAAGTATTGAAGTACCTACGCTAACGGGCACAGTCACTCCCAGTGTGTTCAGCGCGTACGTAACAAGCATTCTGCCTCAGATATTCATTTACGTGATCGGCTTCATTCTTCTGGCTGTTTTTTGGATGAATCACCACCTATTCTACATAATAAAACACACCAATACCGCGCTTCTCTGGATAAATATCCTGTGGCTAATGTCAATTGCCATTGTGCCATTTTCCACGTCAATTATCGGCAAATATGGCCAATTCCAGCTCGCACAACTCATATTTGACGTAAACATGCTTATTATAGGTCTTTTGTGGTACACCAATTGGCATTATGCCTGGAAAAAGGGGTTCGTGGCTGAGAAGGTGCGGCCTTATGCCGACCGCATCAGGCGATCGAACCTTGCATTGCCAGTTTTGGCCATAATAGCAATTATGGCTTCTTTCATAAGTCCTGCAGGAAGTTTTTTAGTATTCGTACTTGTGCCTGTCATATTCACACTTTATACAGTTGCGAGACGTGTTAGAGAACGTCGATCGCCAGATCGTTGATGTTTTGCAGCAGGTGATGTGCGCACACGATGCAGAGAAGCTTGCGATTTCTGTGTTGGAAATCTGCACAGACGATGGTCGGGAAGCGCAGATTCGTGGCGTGCACAACTCAACCCACAAAGGTATCTGACCGGTAAGCAAAAGGAATACTGTAGTTCGTGAGGTGTGTCTCAATGGGTCAAGCGTCGGCTAGAAAAATAGGCCCTATACAAAGTCCGTTGCCTGATTTGAAACAAGCTCCTTGCTGCTCACCAGAGCGCTCACTTTTCTGTGTTCTCTTGGCCCAATTCCCTTGCCATATCATGTAGTGTCTTGTCGGTTTTTGCTCTCAGTTCTGCCCTCTCTTCCGGAGTCACAACCGCTTTTTTCTCCAAGAGATCCAGAAGGTTTATAATAAGCAGCGTATGCCACTCGATCTCTGTCGCAACTTTGACTGTAGCCCCAAAAATTCCTTCATAATCAGAAAGGCCTTGTTTACGAGCTTCTTTTACTGTATCCATCACGCCATCTAATAGATTGTTGAAGCTGGTCGGTATGTCTTTTTCCGTCATTTTTCACCTCACATATCGTTTATGTCGCTCACGTTATGGGTTTGTTAAAGGTTTTTCCCCTGTTGTTTCACTTTCAGCACGTTCTTGCAGTGGGGTTAGCACCGTCAGCGCAAATTCACATAAGTAAGGAATCTATTCCCAAACCCACAAGAGGGGGTAACAAACAGGCCCTCGGAGTTATCACTCAACTTCATAGGCACGAACAGGACTTTACAAGTGAATTTCTGCCTCTGCCTATATCAGGCGAAGGTCGCAAGTTGATCTAGAGTATTGGCGTCCATTCCCTTTCACCTCCCTCCCGCCACATCCCTTATCCCTCTTTCCCCCCTACCATTTTTCATGGACCCGATCATTGCGCAGATACAGCAGGAGCTGGAAGCACTGGCCGATCCTGAAATTCAGAAGAGCTCACAGAGATTCTTCACGGAAGAGATTCGGTGTTACGGCGTGAAGACCGCCACCGTGATTGCAATGGCAAAGAAATACTGGAAGGAAGTTAAGAACCGCCCAAAGCCGGAGATCTTTGTTCTCTGCGAGGAACTCTACCGGTCGGGATACGTGGAGGAGTCTTTCATCGTTTCTGAATGGGCTCACGCCCTTTCGGGCCGGTATGAGCGCGAAGATCTTGCCGTCTTCCAGCGCTGGATCGATACGTACATCACCAACTGGGCGTCGTGCGACGGGCTCTGCAATCATACAATGGGTGACTTCATCGAACAATACCCGGAATGTACCGATGAACTGAAACGCTGGACCCAGTCGAAAAACCGGTGGATGCGCCGGGCATCAGCCGTTTCTCTCATTGTCCCCGCAAAACACGGGAAGTTCCTCAAAGAGTCCATTGAAATTGCCGACCTGCTGCTAACCGATACAGACGGCATGGTACAGAAAGGGTACGGATGGTTACTGAAGGAGGCAAGCCGGAAGCACACTGACGAGGTCTTTGCCTTTGTTATGAAAAACAAGAGGCAGATGCCCCGGACGGCGCTGCGGTACGCGATTGAGCTGATGCCTAAGGAATTGAAGGCAGAAGCGATGAAGAAGGACTGGTAATTCCGGTTTTTCCCATAGAACTTGCTTTCTTTTGCGAACTATAATCGCGCTAACGCCAGCGACCCGGTACATCAGAAGGTTAGGAGCAAAACGCAGCCGTTTGCTTGGAAGGGCTCAGCAAGGTTAGTCGGTTGGCTCAGACAGGATAAGCCGTCGCGGCCATTGAGAGCGACGGGTTGACCATAATCTTTTTTCTTTTGAGTGGCTCACGGGCTTTTTGTTAGGTTGAGCTAGCGTTTTGTCTCGACGTCGTTTAGCCCGTTGTGTTCTTGCCATGCTTATAGCAATTCGCTGGACGTGCACGCGGGTTTATTCAGTAACCTCGATAGTCGCGCGACTTGTCGCTCATGTCAAACATGCCCCGCGAGACGCGGCCCGAGCGCTGCGTGCCAAAGTCGTTATAGGGCCGCTTTATTTCGAACGGTTCTACAAGAGGGATAACCTCGGACTCTTGCGCTACGAAGCATGCGAGCGATAAAGCGCTAACTAGGTCGTCATGTCCGCTTCCCGCTTCCCATTGAGCATGCCCAGCTGAGGTCTTTTTGATAACAAAATTCTCGAGCTCACGCCTAAGCGCGTCGCCGTCCGCGCCCGCGTGGCATGGTGACGGGCTCCTTGAGTCCCTAGAGCACGCTGAGCGTTGCTTCTTGCCATCAGTTTCAAATCGAAGCCTTTATCATATCTTCTGACACCTTGTAAGGCGTTTGAGGACGTTTTAGGAGGTAGGCAATGCGCTTATTCAAAATCGTTTCCTTTTCCGTAGTCATCCTTCTCATGACCGTCACACAGCCACAGACGACCGCCCCGCAAAGATATCGAGAACTCGTATATGAGCTTCGACCGGCAGCTGCACCACAAGGATATCGAGAACTCGTATATGAGCTTCGACCGGCAGCTGCACCACAAGGATATCGAGAACTCGTATATAAGCTTCGACCGGCACCGCCGTGACATTAGCTCTCGCGTCTGTCCGTGCGACGCTTTCTACCGATAATCGTGCCCAAGAGCGGTTAGTGTTGCCTACAGCCAGGTCGCGTTTCTAGCAGAGAGTCAACTTTCTTTACTTTCGAAGCTGGCGTCGCCCCAGTATTTTATATAGACGTCATAAACCGCATCGGGAAGCGGGTGACTGTAGTGTCGCCATTCTACTCCCGACGTGCCGTGGGTCAGCACATATGCACGATTTGACTGGTCCCATTCAATCTTGTCTCCGTGCTACTCCGCAAATTTCCGCAAATCTCCTAGCTGAAAATGCCCTTTGAAATGCGACATTGGGATTTTCTGCCGCTTTATCCACATTTGGAAGCTATTATACCCAAATGCAGGTTCGTCGTCCTTTCGTCCCTCGAGAGCGGCTTGAATTGCTGTGACGATCTGCGGCTGGAGCGGCGCGAAGTGACTCATACGAGTTTTGTCTTGGGATGTTTCAACCTGAAGCACCGGCTTTTTGGATTGCAGCGCTTGGCGGAATTGTCCGACGGTTAAATTCGCTATTGTCGCCAAGCTTCGCTGGCCGGTGAACCCGCCGAAAGTGACAAAAGCTGAATACTGTGCTGACCGTTTAGAGTTAACATTTCCTTATTTTCAACCCGCTTGATATACCCGAGAACGTGCTCGATGTCGTCTTTCGTGACGATTCGGCTCGTTATGCTCTTCCGCTCTTTGACCGCTTTGGGCATTTCCAAGTATGCTTCGAAGGATGCATTTCGCGGCTCCATTTTTGTTTTCGCCAAAAACTTTAGGAAGCTCATGGCGAAGTTGAGGACTTTTGAATGTGAATCTGCGGATTTATATTTGGCAAGAACGTGTTCCGCAGTGCTGTCAGCGTGCGGCTCGACACCTCGCCTTTTGTCGATTCCCACAACAAGTTCGATGCCCGGTCAATCCAATCTGTAGATTTTTTAGCGAGCCCGTCTTGTCTACGTGCTACGAAATCGTCGAGTTCGTTTTTGGAAAAGCGAAGTTCGTTGGATGTATGGTTGATGTCTAAGCCGCGGTTATCGCGCCCTATGTTGGCTAGGTAGGCGGCACGGTCTTCGCGGAGTAGTTCGGCGGCATAATCCATTAGGTTAGTAACGTGGAAGGTACGCGTGCCTTCTAGCGGTTCTTTCCGTCGCTCTTGCTCGTCTGTTGCTTCTTTATCCATTTCATCGTCTTCGGCGTTTGTTAGCAACCCTCCGGATGTTGGCAACTTATTCGTATTGTCGTGAGCCATATTCTCGCGTCTGATTGCAAAAAGAACGATGAGATCGGCCGGATTCGAACCGGCGACCTCCGCCGTGTGAAGACGGAGGCTTTTGGGCTTTCTGCGGCGTTTTCTGTGCTTGATATGACCACAAGAAATGCTAGCGCCCCTTCATGAACAGTCTGATAGATTTGGATAGGTAGTCCGGCAAGTTTTGAGAAGGCGTAATAGTCTGATCGTTGGATAGCTGTAGTCGGCTTTTGCGACGTGAAGCGAGATTTTGGAGCGATGGATCTCTAGTAGCTCATCTTTCGACGGTGCGACGTTAGCAAAAAGACCCGGGCAGTATTCAGCAGATAGCATAATGATAAAGGAGGTCATTGCTATGCGCTTAACCGTTGTGATTAGCCGCGCGCGACTAAGCCAAAAGGAATATCGAGGGGCGGCAGGCAAAACTGTTGATTCTAGAATCGTTAAACGGTTGAGATTTTGAACGGGATTTTTCTCAGGGCAGCGTGGTTAAGAATTAGTCGACAAAACGGCAATTTCTCAGCCGCATACCGCTAAAAAAGCAGGTGAGCCGGAGCCATGAATCTGACCCCGGCAGTTTGATCCGCCACTACCCGTAAGGAGACGTGTTCGTGGCGGTCGGGAGTAAGGATGCGCGATGCGATATATGTTGTTTCCGCTGCTTGCGCCATAGTTGTGCACGGTCCTTGCGAGGCATTTATGACGTTTACATGCAATATTGGAAAGATATAGGATTCAAACCGGGTTAAGGAACGAATCGTCAAAAAACGTTAGAGGCAAAGAACAATAGGCCTGCTCGAAGGTGAAAAAACGCTGAGAATTACGATGTCTCATCAGTGGTGAATCGCTCCTCCAGACTGACTGAAATTGCGGGTCGAAAACCAAAGCGCCACGTTCACCAAGCTTATGAGAACGGGGACTTCAATCAATGGGCCGATGACCGCGGCAAACGCCTGCCCCGAACCGATGCCAAACACCCCCACGGCGACCGCTATCGCGAGCTCGAAATTGTTGCTCGCTGCAGTGAATGCCAGGGTGGCCGTCTTAGCATAGTTGATCCTGACCCGCCAGCAGACATAGAACGTGAGGAAGAACATAATTAGGAAATAGAAGAGCAACGGGATCGCAATGCGCACCACGTCGAGTGGCAGCGATATAATGAGGTTCCCCTTCAAAGAGAACATTATGATGATAGTGTATAACAGCGCTATGAGCGAAACAGGTCCGATCTTCGGGACGAAACGCGTTTCGTACCATTCCCGCCCTTTGAGTTTCAACCCTGCGTATCGGGTAACTATTCCTAGAATGAACGGTATGCCGAGATAGATTGCCACGGTCTTCGCAATCTCGAAGATGGATACGTTCACCACGGTCGCCACTTGGGCGATGCCAATCCACTGAGGCAGTATTGTGATGAGGAAGAAGGCGTAGACTGAGTAGAAGAGAATCTGCAAGATGGAGTTCAGGCCCACCAAGGCCGCCGCGTACTCACTGTCGCCGCCAGCGAGGTTGATCCAGACGATGACCATTGCAATGCAAGGCGAGATGCCGATGAGAATGAGCCCTACGAAGTACTCAGGATCGTTGCGCATAAAGATGACGGCGAGAGCGAACATCACGAGGGGTGCGATGATCCAGTTGAACACAAGCCCTAGGCCTAAGACTTTGGTATCCCGAAAGACCTTTCCCAACTCCTCGTAGCGAACCTTGGCCAGCGGTGGATACATCATCACGATGAGCCCGATGGCGATGGGGATTGAAGTCGTTCCGACAGATAAGTGGTTGAGTGCGTCTGGGACGCCTGGGACAAAATACCCTATCGCTAGCCCTATGAGCATCGCTAGAAAGATCCAGAGAGTGAGGAATTCGTTTAGGAACGATAGTCGTCCTTTGGGTTTTTCAACCACGTAAGCAGCCCCTCATTTGTGCATTTTCAATAATCCCGTAATTTGAATCACAGCATCTCGCCTGGTGCCTTCCTCGATAGCTTCTTGCCGTTCGCTATAGAATTGCACCTAAGCGATTACATCGGTTGACAGCAACCTTTCTTTTTCGCCAACGAATTATAGAGCGTGTGTCCTTTGGGTGTAAGCTCAAATTGATTGTCCTTTTCTAAGACGAGCCCGGATTCGACAAGTTTGGCCATCTCAGTCTCAACTATCTGCGACTTTCTCGCGCCGTAGCTTTCAGAATAACGCTTTTTAACTGCTGGCTCCATAAGCCGCCATAGCAGGTCGTGAGCTTCAATATTAACATCTAAGTCCACTCGTCACCCACTCCGAATCTTAAACTATAAAATGTCGATTTCCGCACCCTCGTTCAATTAAAAACGTCCTGCTGCAGCCTTTTGAGATCAGCCAAGCCTTCTGGCTCATGATCTAAGAGTGGGATGCTAAATATTGGCGTCTTAAATCGCTGTTTTATCTCTCCGATGTACTTTTTTTGCTGTCTCCGTCTGTTGTTAAAGAATACGTTTCTTCCATACTCCTCGGGGAGTACGTAGTTGACGGCAACCAAAG
This sequence comes from Methanobacteriota archaeon, assembly GCA_963805115.1. Taxonomy (GTDB): domain Archaea; phylum Halobacteriota; class Bog-38; order Methanoflorentales; family Methanoflorentaceae; genus Methanoflorens. Next base: position 35,241 of record CAWDSY010000009.1, on the reverse strand, counting down.
CGGTCACTATCCCGACCTGCTTTTTCAGGTCCTCTGACGCTCTCCACGCTTCCATCAGTGGGGTATACTCAGGGTACACGACAAATACGAACGTGCTTTTCTCTCGATCACGCATCGCTTCAATAACGTGCGCGTATTTGTTCATCGTCTCATCAGAGGTTTTCTTTGTTAACGTGCCCAAGTCAATAAACCCCTTCCAGTCTGAAGGGAGCTCCAGCAGTCTCAACGTGTGTCCTGTCGGCGCTGTATCGAAGATCAACACGTCATAGTCGTGCAGCTCAAAGTAACTCATAAATTTCTCAAAAGCGGCCATTTCCTGAGCGCAAGGGGAATTTAGGTCCTCTTCAACGGCGGTTCTGATCTCTTCATCCTTATCTTCGACTGCTTTTAATATTCGCTTGCTATACTCTTCCCACGCCTTCTTTTGATCGATTCTCGCCGCAAACAGATTATCAAAGCCACCAATAGCGCTCGGTTCAGGCTGAATAGGTTGCCCAAAGATATTCTGCAAATGAGATGCAGGGTCCGTCGTCACGATGAGCGTCTTAAGTCCTTTTTCTGCCAGATAAACGGAGGTTGTGCAGGCAACTGTACTCTTACCGACGCCACCCTTACCTGTGAAGAAAAGATAGCGCGTTCCGTTAACCGGGGTGAAAAAGGGCAGCAAGTCTTTACCGTCACCCGTCACGCTGGATGCTGTTTGATATTCTCCCTTTGACGAATCAGTCTCAATTTCTTCTCGGACTACCGTCTCATCTTTCCGACTTTCGAACAGAGTCTGTCCTACCGATTCCAGCGACACTAGTCCAGAGACTTCAGAGTCTCTTAGGGGGTAAAAAAGCTTTTTTCCCTCAAAATCGTCTTCAATTCGCTTCACTATAGCTTGTTCAGCGTCCCATTTCTTCTTGAAGAAGCTATCAGTGCTCGCCGCTTCTGGCAGCATTCCGTTAACGATAAAAAAGGTTGTTGTTATCCTCAATTTAGACAGTTCGGCAGCACTCCGCTTCGTTTCCAGAATCGATGAATTTTCTGGCCTGAGTACAAAGACAAAGAAGGTCCCATCCCTATCCTGCAGATTTCCGATCGCTTTTTCGTACTTCAGCTTGGCCCCTTGCAACGAGGAACTCGGCCCTATGCACGTCGACCCCCCTTTTTCCAGTTCTGAACACCATCCGCTCGGAAGTTCCAACAATCTGATGGTGTGTCCTGTCGGCGCGGTGTCAAACACGACAACGTCGTAGAGGGGATCATCCATGAACTCTATAAACTTGTCAAACGCTGCAACTTCTTCAACACAGGGACTGTTCATTTGCTCCTTCATCACCTGCAAGTTCTTTTCATCTAAAAGTGCTCGCAGTGGAGCGATCATTCGCTCCCTGTATTCGTTAGAGGCAATATCTGGATCTATTTCAATGGCAGAGAGATTGTCAACGCCAGTTATGGGGGTAATCTTATGGCCGATATCTTGACCAAATATGTCAGAGAGGTTGGGGGCGGGGTCAGTGGTGACGATGATTGTCTTATACCCTTTCTTCGCCAGCCACACAGCGGTGGCGCAGCTCATCGTGCTCTTGCCGACACCGCCTTTGCCGCTGAAAAATAAGAATCTTGTCTTACCCGGTTGTGTTGGCTCGATCAAATCGTTCATTTTCCTGCTCCGCGCTCCTCAAGGGCCTTTTTCAGTTCGTCGTAAGTTAGATAGCGCTGTTTGGCAATGATGCTCCCATTAATCGTCGTAATGGGCAAAATATCGGGCCCTTGATCTTTGACCAATTCTATAATCTCGTTCTTTTCGAGAAACATGTTTACGTTGAAGGATATGCTGCCCCTCACTACGTTCACGTCATTAAACTCACGCTGTATTTTTTGCAGCGTCTCATTAAATTCAATAAGCACTTTGTCCGGTTCTGGGCCGCAGATACCTGTAGAACAGCACATGACACCCTCATATATGATTAGATCAATTTTTTTCAAAATATCATTACCTTAAACGTTAAGTGCAGACATTTGGCACGTCTATCTCAATCAAATAGAACATATGAACATATATAAATATGTAATTACTTAGTTATACCTTTTTTCTTGAGAAAGTCATTAGCAACGGTTCTTGGTAAAACTCTCATGAATAGAATGTCTAGGGCTGATGCTCTCGTTCAGTAAAAACGACGTTTATGAAACCGGTCAGAAGGGGCGCTGCATTATGAAGAAATTGATCAGAGCTGAGCTATATTCGCGCGCTACTCCAACTCGTCGAGCGCTTCTAAAAGCGTTCCAAGACGATCGCCCGCAAGTCGGTGGAAGGTCCATTTGCCTTGGCGTCGTTCCACCACAAGGTTGGCGTCTTTGAGTATGCGCAGGTGGTGTGACACAGCAGACTGCTGTGCATCAAGAAGTAGCATAAGTTCGCAAACGCAGAGCTCGTGTTGACTCAGAGCCTTGATGATTTTAAGTCTCGTTGGGTCGGCTACAGCCTTGAGCGTTCGTGCCTGTTTATATGTGTCGCGTGCGCCAATCTCCTCGGCAATTTCCTTCAGTGTACGTTGGCGCTCCTCGACGTTGATGTTGTATGCCTCTGCGAAGTTTTGAAGCGATTTAATCGGATTGTCGATCTTCATAACCGTCCCCTAAAAGATACATTTTGTTGAAGGTATAAATATATGATCATATATGTGCGAATTTTCATATCATACTAATGAACACTTTCTTGCGTTTGGCGACCCCTCGTTTGTTCGCAAAATGAATCGCAAGCAAATACAGCGCAGAACGTCAGGAGGGTCGCGTTTGATGGTTGTAATTAATGCTTCAACTTCTCATTAAGAATATTGATATATGACAATGTATCAATGCAATATTGCTAGACAGCGCATTCAGTTTCTAACGATGTGGGCACAATGACAACTGGAACAACTGTTGCTGCGTTAATTACTGCGTTGAATGATCGAAGCCCGGTAGTTCGGAAGAGAGCTGCAGAGACTCTCGGAGAGCTGGAAGACGTGCTGGCGGTTGAACCCTTGACACGCGCGTTAAAGGATAGTGATACAGACGTGCGTGTACATGTTGCTCTTGCGCTGGGGATGATAGGCGATATGAGCGGGACGGCACCCCTCACCTACGCGTTGAAAGATGAAGAAGATGAGGCCGTCAAAGGGGCACTGGAAACCGCCTTAGATATGGTTAAACTGAAAGTGATGAGTAAGAAAATGCGAGTTTTTTGACGCCTTTCGCTTTCGTATGCGGACGCCCGTTATCTGTAACTACAGGAGCCGATTATGAAAAGAGTGCTAAGTTTCCTTGGGGACTAAAGAAAGTCATCCTGCCGAAATGATAGCATCGCGGTCGAGATCCATTGGAGTCTAGAAAGGGGAATTACATTTTTTTGAAAGCAGAGGAGAAAAAATGTTACTTAGAGGCTATACGTTAAGGTTAGTTCTCTCAGACTGTTGTCCTTCATCTGAAGAGGTAAACGCCCTCGTGGATCTGCCTGTGGATATAAGCGAGGTACTTCCCTACCTCAATACCGTTATGAAAGGATTGCAGTATGATCAGAATGAGAAGGTCTTAACCGTTAGGCGAGAAGGACGCCTGATAACCTTCAGACCACGACAAATAGCAATGGCCAAACTAGAGGACGAACGTGAAGCAAGGTCGGTCATCGAAGAACTGAGAGAGATTGTGAACGACACTTATGCGAATAGAAATCACATCAAACCAACCTATACCTCCAGACCGACCCCCCGACCTCTTGAGATCTATACTCTGCTTCCGGGAAACAACTGTAAAGAGTGCGGGGAACTAACCTGTTTGGCCTTCGCTTTAAACTTGGCTAATGACAAAGTGAAATTAACCCAGTGTCCATTACTTTTCAAAAAGGAATTTGAGGTAAACCGCTCCAAATTAAAGGAGTTTTTGCCCTATTCGGAAACGTAAGAGCCAGCGAAAACGTACCTAGCCTATAAGCCTTTTTTGCCCCTTATCTTGCTCCTCAACGCCTTTTTTGAGGTCACATCCTCAACAACAAATCCTTAAGAATCAAATTGCAGCTTATGATCGGCTGAACTCGAAGGATCCTTCGCCTTATTGACTCCAGATATTTGAGTGGTTCCTTCAGGTGCAGTTACCTCTATCCTTCTCGACCGCGCGGCTTTGAGTTAAGGCTTGATACGTTATCATCTGTGTGATTAACTGTCGGAAATCTCACCGCTGAGCGGAGGCCTAGTGCTTAAACTGCTGTCTCCATCTCCATAGCCGCCCCCGTTGGAATGGTCATCGCCGAAACGCAAGACTTGGTTAAGCAAAAAGCCTACTATGGTTAAAAGGAGTGCATAAAACACCAGATCGCTCCAGGGATATCCACCAACATTTTCAATAATCGCATACTTACGTGCGTCAACGATGAGGTGACTGGCGCATACAGCGGTAGCTACATAAGCTGCGATCAACGCAGTCTTTGGCCGCCGTATAAAAGGTAAGAAGGCTGCTACAAAGACGAGTGGTAAAATAGCGAGGGAATGTGAGATATTGACATCAAACGCTCGCGCCACGTCTGGCAAGAAGGCTATGAACGGCACCACGATCAAGTAACGATAATTTATGATCGGAAGGACAATGCATAGGGGTAGCGCTATATGGACAAGGATTTCGTAGCGCTCTCTTGTCGGTCCATCAAACCAGAGGAGAAAAATAACCAACTCTGCAACGACAGCGACGATTAGCTTGAGAAGATCGGCTTGAAAAGCTCGTTTCTTGTATTGCTCCATTTGATCTCTCGGATGGTAAGACTCTTCATAAGCGCTCACGCTCACTCCGTACCTCCAGAAAATGTGCCACTCCGTCTTGCGTCAGTATCGCGAGCAAACCGTCTCAGCCTAATAGAATAAAAAGCGCTGGTTTATTAGGTAGACGCCAACGATGAGAAGCACCAATCCTGCAGCTCGTTTTATCCAAATAGTATTTGCAGTCTTGGCGACGAGGGCTGATGACACCTTCGTCGAATAAGCAACACCTAGCATGGGGACTGCAAATCCGAGCGAGTATACCAGAAGGAGGAGTCCGCCCGTGAGCACATTTCCACGTGCTGCGACCCACGTAAGTATCGCGCCTAACACAGCGCCGGTACAAGGTAACCACATGATCCCGAGCGACATGCCGAGCAACAAGCCGCTGATAACGCCTTCAGTCGGAAGTTTATACGATCGTTTCGAGACGGCATCGACAAACCCCAGTCGCGGAGCGTTATACGGTAAGTGCAAGTCGAACAACATCCAGACGCCAATGATCATCACGATGATTATGGCAATTACGTCCAGGTACCATTTGACGCTCTGAAACACTGAGCCGAATGCGGACGCTAACAAGCCCATAGCGGTGAATGACATACTGAGTCCCAGAACGATTGCGAGCGGCCGCCATTTCCCACCGTCGGTCGATGATGCCATTACCGCTGGAAGTACGATAAGTACGCACGGAGTGAAGACGCTTATAAGTCCTGCCCCAAAAGCGATCAAAGGGTTTACTTCCATTGTCGCGCGTCCTCAATCGTGTTTTTCAGGGTTTGCTCGTCCGTCAATCCCACGCCCTTCGCAACGGCGCCATCACCTCGAATCACTACCGTCGTTGGAATGGTCGTCACGCCGTAATTTGTAGCTTTACCCGTAAACGTTCTGTCTATTAACGGGTCAATCCGCAGTATCGTGACCTCAGTTCCGTTGTACTGCTTTTCGAGGTGTGAAATAATGACTCTCTGCTCCGCACAGGCTGTGCAGTTACCGCCGAAATACAACACGACCGGACCTTTTTTTAGGAGCGCAGCCACGTCGGCGGGGTGCGATGTGCCCGTGACAAAGGTCAGCTTGTCTCCTGAAGTCTGTGCAGTGCAGCCGCTAACACCTATTATAAGAACGCTTAGCAACCCTAAGGCTATTATTGATTTCAAACTATTGTTCATTGTCCCCCTCGGCTTGCTTTGCTTCTATAAGCCAGTTAGCAATCTCTTTCTTATTTGGGAGGCGGCCGAAGGCCTTGACCTGCTCATTTATGACTAGAGCAGGAACCGCCAAAACAGGGTATTCTAATATGTCCTGCTGTTCCGTAACCTTATTCACTGTGGCGTTAATATCTTGTTCGGCGACCACGTCGCGAACCATCTTTTCAAGGCTGTTGCACCTTGCGCATCCCATTCCCAGAATCTTGACTTCCACGACCTTACCCTTTCGCGTATTACAACGCGCGATTTATATCTACACATTTGCATATGTCGATATTATAAATAGTTGTGGATTCGGATCATTTACGTCAACGCTTTTGTCACGAAAAACTTTAGAGAAAGAACAACAGATGAAGCGCGGCACCGCCTAAAGAACATGACTTTGTAACACACCGCCCTTCTTACAGAAGCCGCGCTGCACACTCAAGCTGGCCCAGCGTTCTTTAAGCGTGAAATTTTTCGACTAATATCGCTAGAGGCTCAATGATCTTGAGAGAATGTGGCCTCGATCCATTCTCCGATTCGGTCGCGCACGCACCTAAAAGACGCGCACCGCGCACTTTCAGGCCCCGCATCCGAGAGAGGATCGTCAAAGGCGTGATGGATGTACTTGATCCCTCCCGGGAAAATGGCTCCCGGGAAAATGGGGCATCTCTCTTGGACAGCAGCACACATGGTCACCACGTAGTCAAAGGATGCGTCGACATACTCGTCGAGTGGCTTTGCGCGCTGAGAGGCAATGTCGATGTCCTCCTCTGCCATCACTTCGATAGCACACGGGTGCACTTCCGTCGGTTCGCTGCCGGCGCTGTATGCCTCGTATCGATCATCGTATCGCGCGTTGACGAACCCTTCGGCCATCTGTGATCGTGCTGCATTGTGCGTGCAAAGGAACAGGATCTTCTTCTTGTCATTCATTGTTTCTTCCGATGCTAATGACTCGTTTAGACATAAAAATCAGTTGCGAAACTGCTTGTGCGAGCGACTATATAATTACTGCCTCCGTAATTGCTATAGACAGCCTTTGTCAATTCGTCACTGTCACCGCCGTCTGTTATATGGATTCTAGCGCAGCTGCGTGAGCGCCTAGACGAGGAAGAGGCTGCAGAGCCGCCCTTTCGCCAGATCATTGAAGTGTTGCAGCAGGTGATGTGCGCGCACGACGTAGAAAAGCTTGCTATTGCGTGCTTGAAATCTACGCAGACGGTCATCGCGACGGGGGGCTACAATCAGACTGACGAGATTCGCCGCTCATAAAACTCATGACTGTTGCGACGCTATGACTTCTAAGGATCATGGCGTTGCAGCCGCAATAGTTATGTAGGAACATAGGTAATGTGTCATGCACGGGTGATGGAGTTCACCGTAATCGCATAAGGCTGATGACTCCTAGGCAATTCGCAAGCCGACGGAGGGAGTCACCTTGTATCCTGATGCAACCCCATTGCTCGTGGGTATCGCTATTTTACTCGCAAGTTTGATCTCGTTACGGTTAGGCCTCTCAGTGGCCATAATCGAGCTCATATTGGGCGCTCTTTTTGGAAATCTGGGCGTGATACACGTAGAGAGCTGGATGTCGCTTGTGGCCGGATTTGGGGGCATCCTTTTGACGTTTCTCGCAGGAACCGAGATCGATACCGACCTGATGAGAGAGAAGTTTACACAGACTTTCTTAATCGGTTTCCTCTCCTTTCTGGTGCCGTTCATCGGGGTGTTTATCTTTGCCTATTTTGGTGCCCAGTGGGGTCTCGAAGCGTCGTTGATTGCAGGAACGGCCCTGTCAACCACATCGCTAGCTGTCGTATACTCCGTGCTGATAGAGACCAACCTATCAGGAACAGACGTTGGCAAGTTGCTCATGGCGTCGTGCTTTGTCACCGACATGGCAACGGTCATTGCTCTCACCGTGTTGTTCATCAAGCCGACCGTGTACACTGGCGTCTTCATCGCGGTGTCGGTAGTGGTAATCGTTCTCGCGGCTAAATTCTCCCACATCGTGTTTGATCACCCGCAGGTGAAAGACAAGGTCATTGAGCCCGAAATAAAATACCTCTTAGTTCTCCTGCTCGTGTTCATGTATTTTGCCAATTTAGGTGACGGTCAGGCAGTGCTGCCTGGGTTCCTTCTGGGGCTGCTGATGTCAAAACACTTCGTAGAGAGCTCTGAGACAAAACGTGTGCGCAATCGGCTTCGCACCGTCGCGTATGCCGTAATAACGCCGGTGTTTTTCATCGTCGGAGGAACGAACGTTTCCTTGCCCCTCATCCTCACCGCACTCGGGCTGTTTTTTGCTCTCCTCGCGATCAAACTCTCTGCCAAGTTCGTCGGCGTATATTTCCTCGCGAAGAGGTACATACCCCACGGCAGCGCCTACACCACCCTCCTAATGAGCACAGGGCTGACATTCGGCACGATCGCGAGCGTCTTCGGCTTGACTGCGGGGTACATCAATCAGGTGCAGTATTCGGTGCTGGTGGGCGTCGTGGTGGCAACGGCCGTAATCCCCACCTTCATCGCTCAAAAGTGGTTTATGCCCGTCCACTCTGAGGATGTCCTCGACCTAAACGGAGGTGCGAATGCGACGCAATGAGGGCTGTGTCGCGTCACGTCGGCCATTGTCCACGTGGCGAACTCACGCGGGATGAAGGCACTACTGGTGACGGGAGTGAACGAGAAACTGTTACGGTTTGACGTGCGTCAGCTCGTCGAATACATTAATAGCACGAGGAGCGACGACGGCGGGTACTGCTTCTATCGCCTCAACGAGTCGAACGCAGCTGACACCTTCTATGCAGTGTACGTGCTCATCGCGCTTAATCTACCTGTGCCGGAGCCCGAGCTGACGGCAGACTTCCTTCAACAGCGCCAAGACAGCGATGGCGCCTTCCAGAGCATCTATTCCGCCAATTACGTTCTCCGCACACTCGATCTCTTGGGGGTGCCGCCGCTCTTCGATCCGGACGACTTTCTGCACCGCGAGTTGATGGGTACGCTCAGTATCTCCCAAAAGCCCTATTACGAGCTCAGCAACTCGTTCCTCCAATCGCTGGGCAGGGCCGTAGCGATCCTCGCCCTCCGGCGCGAAGAGCCCTCGCCAGAGGTGAGGACTGAGGTCGTTGCAGCGGTACGCCCGTACAAGCGTCCCGAGGGAGGATTCGGCGTTGACCACGCATCGATCTATTCGACGTACAACGCAGGTACAGGCGCTCTCCTTCTCGCCGTCAGACTGCCTCGCGGGCGTCTCCCAGTGGATACGGCGATGCGAGTGGAAGACGGGGGGATTCTCCCAAACCCCTATGAATACGCCCAACTACCTCGATGAGATCCACCGAGGGCTCTTCATTATGCGGGCGGTGAACGAGCGCCCCCATTACCCACAGGAGACCGCCCGGTTCATCGGCCAGCTCCAGAACGCCAACGGCGGGTTTCGGCGGGCTGTCGATTCAGGTATCTCGCGCCTCCAAAATGCCTACTTCGCACTCAAGGCGCTCATGGAGCTCACCTACAGGGAGGGATAAGTGAAAGAACATCAGAAGATCAGCGTTGGTGCGACCCTGCACGTGGCACTTGACAACCTAAATAGGATTGAAGCCATCCTCGAACAACCCTCAGACTTCCACGAGATCGTCTGCGATGATGTGCCCGTGTCGAGGCGTGCGGCGATTCGCGACGAGGTGTATGAGCTCCGAAGGATCATCGAAGGCATGTTTGAGCGCTTCGCGCTTACCGCGAAGCAGACCTCCCGCAAGCGGAGCATTGCGGCGTACGCAATACTTACGACGAACGACTTTTACGAGCTCGAGACACGATTTCAGGAGTCATCGGGAAAGCTTCCAGAGGAGGAGGCCGACGCGCTTGCAACGTGCTGTGCGGCAATCACGGATCGGCTCGAGCGGATCATCCAGGATGTCACGTAGCTTACTTTATTGTCTGACTTAAGGGAGGTATGCCTCTCGACTTTTACCGATATCTTCGCTTTTTTTAGCAGTGGCAAGTATATGATCGAGCATCTACGAAGGCTGCAAAAACATATTTTGTGAAATGATTATGACCGCTCCGGCATTCCTTGCTTTTGGGTCGTCTGACTTCGGTCACAAGAGGCCAAAGTATTACGATTTTGTGATGACCAACCTGTTGATCACGAGCATTTAGGCATCAAAAAGGCGGCAAGTGCCTCCACACGTGACGCGTTTTATCTATTTGTGCTAATCACCGTGCGTTCGTTACCCTCAAACAAGATAACTTCGCATTTTTAGGCGCATCTTAGCGCGCATACAGGTGGCTGCCGCCTGATGTAGGCGATCACTTGTCGTTAATCTTAGCAAATTCGCCGCTATGTCAAGGCGGGCGATTCTGGACTTTCCGGGCGATTTTCTGTGGGCGAAATGATTACCAGAAAAGCCAATGCTCCTTCGTGAACCGTCTGATAGATTCGGCTGGGTAATGCGATAAGTTTCGAAAACGTATGTGGTAATCGGATTGTCGGATAGCTATAACCTGCTTTTGCGCGGTGTACCGAGATTTTGCTGCGGTAAATCTCTAATAGCTCGTGTCTTGGCATCACAAAATCAGAAAAAAGATCTGGGTAATGTTCAGCCTCTAGCATAGTGGAGAATGAGGCTAGTAGAAGACATTTAATCGTTGTGATTAGCCTTGCCCGACTAAGGCGATTCAGAACACAGTTCGAATATGCTTAAAAATATATAAACACTTGATGGCCGTGCACCTTTCCTCGGCATTTGTGGTGCTATCTTAGTGCCAAACTCCTCACATTTGGGGAGCCCCCCTTCAACTATTGGACCTATGAACCTCTTTTCAGACTAGAAGGATAAGCTAACGATTAACGATTTAGAGCGTTATTATCCTTAAATAATAAAAACAATTAAGAAAGCAGTGCCTAATTAGTTGGTTCGGTGCAGCGCGGTTCCCTCCTTAAAGCGACCGTTCGATATGCTTCAGAACTCCAGTTTCTTTTAGAGCGTCCGCGCTCCGCCTATTGTCTTGCAGAAAGCGTTTTTATAATATACATTTCGAACCAATATAAGAATTAGTTGACTTTGAATACTCTAAAAGGAAGGAAGGACGAAATCGATTATGAAACTTGGACCAAATCCATTGAATCAGGAAAATGGGGTGGCGGATGACGAGTTCTGACCACGTTCTGACAGCTAACCTCATCACCGGAAGGACCATTGAACAGGGCGTTGCCATCGAGGGATGGAAGGATAAGCAGGAGTACGTTGATGCCGCTGCGTTCGTGCATATCGATCCCAGTGACTTCAAAACGCTCAACATATGGCGTAACTCGAACGTCTCAGTCAAGTCTGACTATGGTGAAGTGGTGATACGAGCAATTCCATCACCCTATGGGCCGCATCCAGGAATCGTGTTTATTCCGATGGGGCCGTGGGCAAATCAAGTCATTGGCCTTGACACAGACACGACGGGGATGCCCTCCTACAAAGGCATAATGGTTACCATAACCCCCGCCCCCGGAAAGAAGGTTTTAGGCGCTATTGCCCTCATAAAGATGACGACACAAGGAGGAGTAGAGGCATGAGAACCGTAACAGATGTCGTGTGTCCATTTTGTGGAACACTGTGCGATGACATTGAAGTTGACGTCGATGACGCCGAAAAGATCTGTTCGACGCGAAACGCATGCATCATCGGTGATAACAAGTTTATGACGGCTCAAGCGTCTGACCGACACTTGCATCCTCGCATCCGCAGAGGTGGGGAGCTTGTCGAGTGTACCACGGACGAGGCAATAAACAAGGCGGCAGAGATCCTCGTCAACGCGAAACACCCACTTCTCTATGGGTGGAGCTCTACTTCCTGCGAGGCACAGGAGGCTGGCATGGCGCTTGCTGAGAGTGTGGGCGGCACAATCGACAATACGTCGGCGGTGTGTCACGGGCCCTCGGTTTTGGCGATACACACGGTCGGCCTCCCAAGCTGCACTCTCGGAGAGATCATCAATCGCGCTGACACGGTGCTTTACTGGGGGTGCAACCCCGCAAACGCTCATCCCCGCCATATGAGCCGGTACTCATTGTTCCCGCGCGGCTTCTTCACCGAGCAGGGTAAGTACGGCAGAACTGAAATCGTGGTCGACGTCAGGAAGACCGACACCGCTCATAAAGCCGATATCCTCATCCAACCTGAGCAGGGGCGAGACTACGAGCTTATGAATGCGCTGCGTGTGGCATTCAGAGGTGAGCCGCTTCCAGAGTCAGTTGCAGGAATACCGAGAGCTGAGATTGAGAACCTAGCGCAAACGCTCAAAGATACCCGATTCGGTATCATCTTCTTCGGGATGGGTCTTACCATGACGCGAGGAAAGCACCGGAATGTCGACATCGCGATAAGCTTAACGCAAGACTTGAACAAGTACACAAAGTTCTCCATTATGGCCATGCGAGGCCACTACAACGTCTCGGGAGCTGATCAAGTTTCGGCGTGGGAGTGCGGGTTTCCGTACGCCGTCAACTTTTCTCGTGGGTTCCCGCGTTACAACCCAGGCGAAACCTCCTCAACCGATTTATTAGCACGTAAAGAAGTTGATGCGGCACTGATCATTGCCTCGGATCCAGCAGCGCATTTTCCAATTGGTATGGTGCGGACGCTGGCCTCAATACCGATGATAGCCATCGACCCGCACGTGACTCCAACGACGGAGATAGCATCCGTGTATATTCCAGGCGCGATCGTGGGCATTGAGGAGGCAGGCGGCGCATATCGTATGGACAACGTTCCCATAAAAATGAGAAAGGTTGTTGAACCGCCCGAAGGGGTTCTCACTGACCAAGAGATCATTAAGCGTATCCACAGGCGCGTTATGGAACTTCAGCGGCTCGAAGTCCCAGAAGTCACGGCGGTGAAGGTGCCACCGGCAGAAGCCCCGGCATCCAGCGCGTTTGACGGCTTACTGCAGCGGGCAAGTGAAACGGAAGAATGAGAGGAGGCGGCATAAGTGAAAAAAATCACGCTTCGGCCTAAGGATAAAGAGTATATGTTCCTCGACGCAGACAACGTCACGCCCGACGACTTTGCCGGTAAGACGCGTGACGAAGTCCGAGCGTTGGAGATTTACGAGGGCAACCGAACTTACACCCTCGGAGACTATTTTGACGTTATTGGAGAAACCGACCCAGACCCGAACGAGATCGGCATCGTGATCGACGGATCAGTTCCTAAGGTCAAGTACATTGGCATGAAAATGTCTGCGGGCAAGCTCTTGGTAAAAGGCTCAGCCGGCATGTATGCAGGCAGCTGGATGACCGGTGGTAGACTTCGAATAAATGGTGACGCCGGCGCATACGCTGGGATAGGCATGGAAGGCGGCGAATTGGTAATCGACGGGAACGCAGGTGATTACCTAGGTGCTTGCTACCGGGGCGACTGGCGCGGCATGAAAGGTGGCAAGATCGTCGTAAGTGGTAATGCCGGTAGCGACATCGGCGAGGCTATGGTCGGCGGCGAAATCGTCGTCAAAGGTAATGCAGATCTCCAAGCCGGTATTCACGCGCACGGTGGCAAGATCGTCATCGAAGGAGATGCAGAGAGTCGAGTAGGCGCTCAAATGACCAAGGGCGACATTACTGTCCTTGGAAAAATTGGGTATTGGCTCCCGGGCTTCATTTACAAGACGGACGATCAAATTGACTACGACGGTAAGCAATATGCTGTGAAGGTCTACCAAGGAGATCGCGGCGAGGGAGGAAAAGGCACATTGTACTATGCGGGAGCGTAAGACCGCTCCTCATCTTCTTTTTTGTTTTTAGATCCATTTTTCTGTCAGCTGGCGCTTCTTTTTAACAAAGCGGTACACGATAAATGCTGCCGATACCGATAGGTCTCTGATACGGAGGCGCTTGCTACGATTCTATCAGACGACGATGAAGTCGCGGTCTTTCTTCGCGTTTCAGGTGGCTAAACCGGACGACTATCGATCACTGAGGTCAGCATACCGTTTCGTTAGCTGGTTCAACGAATCTTCCATGTCATGGTAAACCGCTAGAAGCTCATAGCCGAACGCGGTCAGCTTGGCCCCTCCCCTCCCTACGCCACCTCGCGTCCTGTCAACAAGTTGACGACCAAGTCGTTTTTCAACGATGGTTATGCGTTCTAACGCGTAGCGGTTTGACATTCCCAGCTCGCGCGCTGCGGCGCTTATGGAGCCAAGTCTCTCAATTTCAACAAGAAGACTCATCGTACCAAGACCAAAAACGTATTCCTCGTCTTCACCGACAAACCAAAACTTGAATCGCGGTCTGATTCTCATGCTCGCAAGGTATAACAACGCTGGTGCACACTTAACCTCACCGATGATATTCAAAACACGAACTCCGTTTGACGTGGCTTTGGATATGTTCCTCAAAGCCATCGTGCCTATCGAAGACACCGAGGTGTCGCCTATCCGAGAGGCCAGACGGAGGGTGCTTGCCAGCCAGATCATAGCGCAACGAGACGAACCTAACTATCGACGGGCAGCTATGGACGGTTACGCGGTCGTTGCAGACGATACGTTAGGAGCAAGTGAGCGTTCTCCAGTTGCTCTCAAAATTGGTGATGACGTGAGACGTGGCGTTATCTCTCGGGTTCATACCGGCTCCAAAATGCCGGACCAAGCAGATGCCGTTGTGATGGTAGAAGACGTCGAACGTCTTGACGACGTCGCTGAGATTAGAGCGCTGGTGCATCCGTTCGAAAACGTCGGTCTCAAAGGTGAGGACGTAAGTCGCGGTGAAGTCATTTTTTCTCCCGGTCATCGCCTGCGACCAGCAGACATCGGCCTGCTTGCTTCCCTCGAAGTCCAGGACGTGACTGTCTACAGGCAACCAGACGTCGCGATCATACCGACCGGAGAAGAGGTCGTTGGGGATAAGCCCGCAGAAGGAGAAGTAGTCGAAACAAACGGTCTTATGAACGCGCTCCTCGTTGAACAGTGGGGTGCACGCTACCGCCACCGAAATATTGTTCCCGATGTGCGGGAGCTCATTGAAGCCGCGCTGTTACGGGATACTGATGCCGACCTCATACTGACCATAGGAGGAACATCCGTTGGGATTCGCGACCTCGTCCCTAAAGTCGTGCACAAGCTTGGCAAGCTTTTGGTACACGGGATAGCGATCAGTCCTGGAAAACCCACGGCACTCGGTTTTGTTGAGGATACGCCCATAGCGTGTCTGCCCGGGTTTCCGGTCGCCTGTCTCGTCGCTTCATACGCGTTTGCAAAGCCGGCGATCCATCGACTCGCCCACGTCGAACGGGAACTTGAGCGGACAAGAACCGGCACGCTGGCTGGCAAGATAACCGGTAAACCTGGTTCACGAACGTATGCACGGGTAGCACTGCGGAATGAACGCGTTGAACCCATTATGGTGTCGGGATCAGGCATACTCAGCTCGATGGCTAAAGCAGACGGATTCGTTATCATTCCTGAAAACGTCGAAGGGTACGATGAGGGCCAACAGGTAGAGGTTGTCCTATTTGACTGACTCAGTGCTCATGGATACACGAAAAGAGTTCAGAGAGCTAATAAGCGTCGAAAAGGCCCACGAGATTATTCGAAGACTTGCGCTAGTTCGCAGAACTGAAAAGATAGCACTACAGCGTGCTTTGGGGCGAACCCTCGCTGAAAACGTCACGTCACGCGTGGACGTTCCGTCCTTCGATAGGGCGGCTATGGATGGATTCGCTCTAATCGCACGCGATTCCTATCCCGCTCGAGAAGACGCGCCGGTGCGACTGCCGCTTCTAGGTTCCATTGAAGCGGGCGTCTTACCTAATTTTGAGTTGCATTCCGGACAGGCTGTCGAAATCGCCACTGGCGCAATGATGCCCAAGGGCGCCAACGCTGAAGTCATGGTCGAACATGTTGACATCGAAGCAACGGGCATCGCAATAAAAAAGCCAGTTACCGTCCATGAAAACGTAATATCAGCTGGCTCTGACGTAATGGCCGGAGAGCTTGTGCTGCGCCGCGGAGCTGTTCTCACTGAAAGAGAGATCGGAGCCTTGGCAACAATTGGCTGCCACGAGGTAAATGTCTTCGAACCGCCACGGGTGGGCATCCTTGCGACCGGCAACGAGATCGTGCCTCCCGGATTAGTCTTGACGCCCGGCAAGATCTATGACGTCAACACTCATTCAGTTGGGGCGGCAGTCGAGGCGAGCGGTGGGAAGCCACTTTACTACGGAATCGTGAGAGATGACATCGATCAGATTGAGCGCGTAATAGCAGATGCACTTTACGAATGCGACATGGTGATCTCCTCTGGAAGTACGTCAGCGGGACAAGGTGACGTCGTATATCGCATTGCCGAAAAAGGAAAGCTTCTCGCACACGGCGTGAGCATCAAACCTGGAAAGCCACTTGTCATCGCAGAGCTTGAAGGCAAACCATTCTTCGGCCTGCCCGGATACCCTGTCTCAGCGCTCATGGTCTACTATGTCTTTATAGATCCTTTCATACGAGGGGGGGCAAAGCCGTCACGCAAGGTGCGTGCAAGACTTGGAATTGAGGTCCACTCAGAGCCTCGGCATCAGCTGCTCCCTGTGAACCTCATTCGCAGCTTAGCTTACCCTGTTTTAGCAAGCTCTGACGCGATAACCACGCTTCTGTCTGACGGATTTCTTGAAATCCCCGAGCATATAGAGATTCTTGATGAAAATGCAGAAGTTGAGGTCACTCTTTTCGGAGAATTTGAGCTGACAGACCTAATGTTTATTGGGAGCCACGATATCGGCGTAGATATCCTCTTTCAGATGATTCAAGACGTAGCACCGCACGTAAAAGCCGTCAACGTCGGCTCTCAAGGAGGGCTTGTCGCTGTCCGTAAGGGTATTGCAGATATTGCCGGCACCCATCTCCTGAGCACGTCTGGGGAATACAACCTCCCGTTTATCAAAGAGTTTGGATTGCACGACGTTGCTCTTGTCAAAGGCTACTTGCGGCAACAGGGGATTATCACTCGAAAAGGAGAGATGGTCTCACTTGATGGCCTTGCAGAAACGCAATTCATAAACCGGAATGCGGGATCCGGAACTCGCGTTTTGACGGACATGTTGCTGCAGCGTGTGGCTGTTGCGCGGGGCCTCACATTTCCCGAGTTGACTCAATCAATCAGCGGCTATGATTATGAGGCGCGAACGCACAGTGCAGTAGCCTCTGCAGTGAAATTAGGGAAAGCTGACGCCGGCATAGGTATCAAGCCTGTCGCTGACTTGAACGGATTAGCGTTTCACCCACTCGCAGATGAAGAGTATGATTTTGTGATACCATCAGACCGCTTAGAGGAGCTACCACTAACGCGATTTCTTCAAGCATTACGATCGCAGGAGTTCGCCTCACGCTTGCCATCGGGTATACAGACCTACGATAAAACGGGGCATATTGTTAAGATTGACTAACCGATCCCCGGACGTGACAAGGGAAATTCTTCTTGATGAATTGCTGAATACAGAGAGGATTTATTAGATGTCTATAAACCATCAAGCCGGGGTGTGAGCAACTGCACCGGTACAACATCGCCTTTGCTCAAACATTCCTTACCATCCGGAATGCAGATAAAGCCGCCGGCAGTGGCAATTGACTGTAAACGGCTCCTGTTCTTATAGAGCGCTGCGGTATAATGACCACCGGCATCAAGGCTTACGACGGCATCTTTAAATTCCGTCCACGCCTGATGGCGACCTTTCACATCTTCGGTAAGCCTGGCAGGCACACTTTGCAGCGGATGCGTGGTTTCACCACAGATGCGCAATAGCGCGGGCAATCCCAGTTGCAGGAAGGCCATTTGATTACTTGTCGGTCCGCCCGGCAGACAAAATACCGGCACCTGCTCCCATCGTCCGAAGGCAATGCCCTTACCAGGCCCCATGCGCACATAGTGGAAAAGCTGTTGCCAGCCCAGTTTGTTCAATGCTCCGATGACAAGGTCGCGTTCGCTCCCCCAGGCGCTTCCACTGGTCAGAATGGCATCAACGTCAGGCAAATGGTTTTGCAGTTCCTGTTTGATTGCGGCTTCATTATCAGTGACTATGGAAGTAACACAAGAAATACCGAAAGAAACCAACCAGGCCTGCATCGTGACCAGATTACTGGCATAAAGCTGACCGATATGCAGTTGTTCACCCGGCGCCACAACTTCGTCACCGATACTGATTATCGCCACATGCGGCCTACGGTAAACCATTACCTGTTTAATGCCTGCCGCTGCTGCCAGCCCCAGGTGACCGGGTAAAAGCCTTTCACCTATCCTGACAATAGTCGTTCCGGCTTCCACCTCAACACCTGCGCGCATTATATTCCGTCCCGTCCCGGCATCAGCTTTAATGGAGACTTCGCCAGGCGACATTTCCTCGCAGAACTCGCCTGCAGCCACTGCATCTGCTCCGTCCGGTATCGACGCACCGGAGCATATTTTAACTGCACTGCCATTTTCCACGTGCCCCTCGTATTTGACACCCGCGAATGCTGATCCGGCCACCTTCAGGCACACCGGGCTGCTCCTTTTGGCGAAAACGACATCCGTGGACTTAACCGCAAAGCCGTCTTTGAGCGACACATCAATGGAAGGATAGCTCACCTGCGCCACAAGGTCAGCGGCAACAACCCGACCTGCACACAGGTCGAGGGAAAGCACTTCCTTTCCCAACGGCCGGACATTAGTACCGATGATATCGAAGGCTTCCTGATAGCCGATATAACCGGTCCCTTCATCAATTTCTTTATAATCAGTTTTCATGGTTAATATCCTGTGAGAAATCTACACTATCCCTATCTGTCTGTCCATGGAGCATAAGCGCTAAAGTATATCCCCTACGAGTTTTGCGATGAGGCTAATGTACCCCCTGACCTCACGTTAGCAGCAGACGGTAATTTGCTTGTGCCTACCGGCATTAACATCGTCGATGCAAGCCACCTCGATCAATTACAACAAGAAACGATGTTTATCATTCGCGACGAGTCACTGCTGTACAACATCAATACGAGAAGTGACCTGAGGCGCCTCGTTCGAAGAGCGAGCGCGGTCGGCGAGCGAGAGCTCGAATGACGTAACTATAGCTTGAGGCTCTTGCGCTCAACTGCTCCTTCAATTTCTATTTATAAAGTTCTTCTTTTAACTCCGGAAGTCCGAGCTCTAGAAGCTTTTCCTGTCTGACCATTCCCACGGGGGTCAAACCACGGATGGCGTAATATTCATCCCGCATTAGTTTCATATCCGGAACAGAACCGGCCCCCGCGCCCCCGCCCAAGGCGGTAAGAATCTTTTTCGGCAGAACGTCATCCTTGACGGTAATCCCCAGCAAATTATTGATTCCGCGTTTCAATGTCCAATCGCGCGCGCCGCATTCCAGCAGATCCTTAAAAGCGAAATTGTAACCGGTAATGGCGTTAAAGGCGTCGCGGACCGTCTCCGGCTTCAGGAACAAAAGTATATAGTGACACAGAGAAAGACTGTTGCCCAGAATGCCGTAATTTTCCGAATCAAAGACCATCTGGGCCTTGCCTTGTGAAGTCTTGCCATCATAGTCTTCCTTCATTTCAAAGAGCTGAGGCCAAAAAGCCATCCCCTGCTCCATACCCATTGCCGCATGCTGCAAGTGGCAGGCGCCTCGGTTGGACATCATGTAAGCCAGCCCCATGCCGTGATAGCCCCGCGGGTCATGCATAGGTAGATCAAGTCCTTTGACATGGGCAACATAATCCAGTGCGTTTGCACCAAAATGAGTAGCGGCGGAAACGGAACCGTTGGCCAGAATATCGCCAAAACCTTCGCGGCGGGCAATTTTGCCTAAGAGAACGATAACCGTCTCCATATTTCCCCATGCCAGATCAAGATGATCTGCCGCTCCCGCACTGATGATCCCCTTTTCATAGAGATCCATGGCTACGGCGATGGTGGCGCCCGCGCTGATAGTATCCATACCATAGCGGTTACAGAGCTCGTTGGCTTTGATGACTGCAGCCAGATCGCTGTTCATGATCATTGTGCCGAAAGAGCAGCAGGTCTCATATTCCGGCCCCGGGCCTTCTTCCGTCTGGTAAGGACCGTCTTTTACAGCAACCACTCTTTTGCAGGCTACGGGACAATTGGAGCAGGCATGCGTTTTTGTCAGATAAGTTTCCGTAAGCGTTGGACCGCTCAGTTTGGAGGAGAGCTCGAAATCCTCGCCAATCGACCAGTTTTTAATGGGAACGTCGCCAGTCATCATCCCCAGATCCATACCCGCGTCCGAGCCCATCAAATGCAGCGATTCTGCAAAGGCGGAATCTTTAATCTCGGCAATGGCCGCTTTAAACGTTTCCTTATATTTTTCTTCATTAACTTTGCCCGGCGCTTGATTCCCGCGGGCGGTGATTGCTTTGAGGTTTTTGGATCCCATAACGGCTCCAAGACCCGTCCGGCCGATATAATGCGCTTTATCATTGCCGATGGAAGAAAATTTCACCAGATTTTCTCCCGCTTGGCCGATGGCCATTACCTTGATATTTTTATCTACGGCTTTCAGCAAATCGGTTGTTTCATATACGTCTTTGCCCCAGCAATCGGCGGCGGAAGAAATTTCTGCTTGATTGTTGTTGATGGAAAGGATGACGGGATGCGGGCTCTTACCAGTAATGATAACACCGTCATAGCCTGCACGTTTCAATTCCGGGCCGAAATTGCCGCCGCAGGCAGCTTCGCCCCAGATACCTGTTTGCGGAGACTTGGCAGCCATCGCGAAACGAGAGCTCCCCGGAAAACCGCTGCCAACCATGGGGCCGTTCATCAGCATCAGCGGATTTTCAACCGACAGAGGGTCGGCGTGCAGATCGAATCTTTCTAAATAGAGTGATGCCGCGAGAGAACTCCCACCAATAAATTTTTTCAGCCGCTCTTCTTTGATTGTGAAATCGGAACAGACCCCGTCGGTTAAGTCAACCTGTAAAAATTTCCCCGCATAACCGTTTTGCATTAATGCATCCGTATGCTTCGTGAAATCAATTTGAAGTCTTTATATTACATCGCATTATGAAGGTAATCCGTCTAAACGTCTTGGGGCGTCACGTGCTGCCCCACGTCAGAGTCGTCAACATAAACACAGACACTCTCGGCATGGTCATCGCTATTGAAATAGATAATCATCTTAAAAGACTCATTACCGCCTGCCCCCTTCTCGTCGCTGAGTGCGCTAGGATAAGTAATACTGAACCCAGCGTTGCTGAAAAACGTTATATTGTTGCCTAAAACTGTCGTAGTATACGGAAGCTGAGGAGGTGTTGAATCGTTTGAATGTTGGCCGAATTTCGAGACAACGCGCGAAATCATTAAGCAAGTTTGATAACGCGCTTTTAAACTACGTTATTGCAATGTGTGCCGACCCCGTAGCTAACTGCCCAGTTTTTCCGATTCGGGTGAATCGTCAAAGAATGCTAATTTTTTAAGGTAGATGATGCGGCTATCTTATGTCCACCACAACTTTTCCTTTCGGATGTTGTGTTTCGGAATAGGCAAATGCTTCTTTGACCTGTAAGAACGGGAAAACCCTCTCAATCTGCACTTTTACTTTTCAACCGTCAACGTATCCCGCAAGCCTTTGGAGTTGTTTTCAGGTGGGAATGAATTGTTATTCAGCTTCTTATGATCTTATTCCGTAGTCACTCCGTCGAATTCCGCTTCATTGGCTTCGGCTTCTTCCTTCGTGGCGCGTACGATTCCATCCTTGTGATGTGCCGGGGAATAGATCGTATAGAGTTTCAGGTCTTCTGCTTTCGAAGTGTTGATGATATTGTGCTGTGCGCCGGCGGGCACAACCACCGCAACCCCGTCACTGAGTTTATATTCGTTGCCGTCAATTACGCACTTTCCCTGCCCTTTCTCGAAACGGAAAAACTGGTCGTTTTCCTCGTGCACTTCCATTCCAATGTCTTCTCCGGGCTTGAGGCTCATAAGTACCAGCTGGCTGTGCTTTGAAGTATAGAGTACCTTGCGGAAATTGCCATTTTCCAGGGTTGTTTTCTCGATATTAATAGAAAATCCTTTCATATTTTGTAATAAATATTGACTCTATATAAAATCGTTCTTGAGCAAGATCCTCTAAAACATGAATCAAACTTGCTATGGACATATTAATCGGGTAGTACCAGCAAAGCTGTCACAAGGGCCAATAATATCTCCAAACTGTTCAACAAACTTACGAAAGTCGCTCAACCACATTCATGCTTTGCTTCGATCACGAACGCGCTACCCGCTTTGCAATTTCGTAGCGAGCATTACCACTTTTTTCGCCAAACCCCTACACTCCTGCGACGCCTGATCGTCAGGTGCTTAGATCATCAGCATATTGGTCCATCGTGTTGCCGTCCCACGTCTGTTCCGAACGTCCGTGACCGCGGCGGTCGTGGGCGATCACGCGATAGCCATTTTGCGCTAGAAACAGCATCTGGGCATCCCGTGCTTCGGCACTGAGGGGCCAACCGTGGCTAAACATTATAGGCTGTCCGTTGCCCCAGTCCTTGTAGTGGATCTGCGTGCCGTCTTCGTCGGTGAAATAGTAGATTTCCGAGCTACCTTCAACTTCGTCTTCAGGCGATAGATCAACTGCTTCTTGCCAGCTTAGATCAGGCTCGTCAGAGTTGAGCAACTTTTCCTCAAAGTTGTGCAACTTTTTTATCCTTGTTGTGCTTCTTTTTCACTATGATTCTCGCATCCGATAAAAGCCCAATGGACGGCTCCAACTACTCAGAATTTAAAAAGAACGATGGGCTCGGCCGGATTCGAACCGGCGACCTCCGCCGTGTGAAAACGGAGGTCTCAGCGTCCAACTTGGCGCTTTCTGTTTTTGCAGCACTTTTTTGCGCGGCTGTACTGCGAGACCCGACAACAACCAAGAAGGCAAGCTCTCTCCATGCACTGTTTGATAGACACGCGTTCGAAGGCCTACAAGCTGTGAGAACGCGTGCGGCAGCCGTATCATTGGGTAGCTATAATCGGCTTTTGCACGATGGAGCGATATTCTGCTGCGGTGAATCTCCAGCAGCTCGTTTTTTGGCGGCGCAACGCCGACAAAGAGATCTGGGTAATGATCAGCAGCTAACTAATGCGTGCATAGCGGCGCTGCAAACTTAATCGTTATGATTCGCATTCAGAGACTATTCAGTAATGAGCTCGCGAAGCGCCCCAAGCATCCGTGAAGCGCTGTGCTTGACGAATGACTTGCCCCTCTCATCGAAGGTTTCCCTAAAGCTAAGGCAGCGTTTCAACTGGTTGCCCCGCACCTCAAAAGAAGAAAAACCCGCCAAGAAAAGAGGCGGCAGTGAGCGGCTGTTAACGGCCACGGCGCGTCCGAATAGCCGTGAAGGCAACGAAAACAGATAACATGCGTTCTCAGCAGCTGGAAAACGCGTGATGACTTTTTATAGGGCCGAATAGAGCTATAATGGGGGTTCTCTATGGACGCAAAAGACGAGAAAAAAGAAGAGTACTATAAGGGCAAGGAAGTAAAGGGCAAGCTCGAAAAAAAGAAGGAAGAGTACTACAAGGGTAAGGAAGTTAAAGGTGAAAAATAGCCGTCGCTTGGGTGAAACGTCGCGCTCGAGGTGGAACGTCCGCGTACCGCGCAAGTGGTCTGCGGTTAAAATGATGTGGAGGACATGGAGTATTGCAGCTGGATTCGGTGCGAACCTTTTTGTCGACGTGCTCCGTGAAGAGATCGTATGAAGAGCTTGATCGCGTACGATACGAGATACGGGACCACCACCACAATCGCTCACTGGTTGTGTGAGGCCATAGCAGGTGACTGCGATATCGAGAACGTCGCGAACGTCGCGAGTTTGGATTACGACCTCATCGTAATCGGATCACCGATCTACACTGACGAGCCGTTACCGAGCGTAATGCAGTTCTTGCACGATCACCAGGAAGCGCTGAGTCAAAAGAAGGTGGCTCTCTTCTTCGTTTATGACGAACTGCTTACGCTGAAGAGCAAGACGTACGTCGAAGAGCTCCGCGAGCAAGCGCCGCCTGGCGTCCTGGCCGTGGGGATCTTTGGCGGATACTTCGACATGAGCGCCCTCAACGAATACGACCGGCAGACGATGGACGATTTTTTTGAACGGCTGGGGAAGCGATACGAAATTCTGGACCATCGAAATAAGGACGACGTCGTGCGGTTTGGCAAGCTGCTGCGAGAAAAGCTCAGCGAAGCACGGCGATCGACGATTTAGGACGCATCTCATGGGCAAGAGAACGTGACCAACGACTCCGTAGGTTGGTACTCGGTCAGTGTCGAATACGAGCCCATCCCATCAGAGCTGCGTCCAGGTCGCGGTGAGTGGTACCTGCAAGCCACACTCATACACGAGTACCGCGATCCATCGGGCGGAATACAGAGCGAAAAAACGCCGCTCGGCAATATTGATGTCGACCACATTGATTCGGTCGAACTGCGGCAGGCATTCTACGCGGCAACCGACGACGCGCTTGACGCGCTAAAGATACCGCACGAGACGCGCGAGCAGATCGCTGCCGAGCTTAGGCTCGTAGTGCGGCCGCCAACTGAAGATACCACGAAGCGGCCGCGAATAGGCTTAGGTGCGCTGCTATCTGACGAAAAATAAGAACGCAGATCGTTCGGGGAGAGGGACAAAAATGGAACAATATAAGCTTGCATCAGACTCGACGAGCAGCGATTTTATCCCTATCGCGTTGGCAGTTCACGCCATATTAGGCGGCCTGCCCGTCACGATACGAAGCCAGGACCATCGGGGTGTTCAAGTTGAAGACGGCAAAGTGAAAAGTCGGGACTATACGGGCCCTATACTCGAACGAGTTCTTGCCGAGAACACTGCGATACGAACGCGACCCCAATCGGGAGAATACATAAACGTACCGGTGATAGTTGCCCCCATACAGGACAGCTCAGGGTCGGCAATGGCCGCCATTGGCGTTGTGGATGTCACTGGAATATTCGACCTGGCTGATCTTATGAGCCAACAATCGCAGATCATCAGCCAACTGCGTTATTGCGCAGTGCCTGCGAGCAAATAAAGGAAAAAGCGGATTAGTACCTCCCTAGCCTCCGCTTGGCGCGACCCTACACAAATTGCAGCCCCCACCGACGAGACGCGGATTCACTCCTCAAGGGGCGTAACGTAGCATGATGCCAGCTTGCTGCTGATGAGCTTCTGTTCGTGAAAAAGCCGCGCTGTGAGGTGGTACATGCCTTCTTCACTCGCGTAAAGCTCGCTTACGAATCGTTTTGTGCCGCCTGCTGCGATGAAGTCGATATCGATCACGTCCATGAGCGTGTGGGCTTTCGACGGAGGGGCTGCAGCGATTTCGAGCCGTAGATTCTGCACATCGCGGTGAGCGTGCACGACCGTTTCCGTCTCGATTGTTTCTTCATACGCCCAGTACGGCCGGTTCGCGAAAAAGGTCTGGATCTCGGCGGGATCCTCAATGAGTCGAACCTCATGACGGGGGGAGTACCAGCTCACGAACACGCCGTAGCGGTACGCCGTGACGTGCATATAAACCCATCCAGTATGGTTCGCAAAAACGTGAAAGTTGAGCACTTCCGTGTCTTGAGGGCGCAACTCTTTCACGTAATGAAACGAGCCGCTTGGCAAAATGTCGATATCGTGCGAGTTAGTGGTATACAGCGTCGCGCTTACGTCGACGAGGGGCTCCGTTGATACGTTCTTCAGCTGGACGGTGATCCAGTGGCGCCCCCGTTCGAGCACTTTGGGCGTAACGATTGCCTCGAAGGAATACTTGCGTTGTTCTTCTCGTTCTTCCATGGCGATTCTCTTCTCTTTTTTCTTTTCTTCGGCCATAGTATCATCAAATTACGTAGCGCGCGGACGGTAATAAGGCATACGCAAGGAAAAAACAGATCGCGAAGGAGAAACACGCTGCGCTATCATAGCTCGGATCTACCTGAAAATCATGACGGGCTATGTGCTTGCTTCCGCGTTGCAACTGAAAAAAAGCACTCCTGGTAATCTGCTAACCGCATGCGGCTAAGAAGCAGGAGCCGGAGCCATAAACGGATCCAGGCAGTTTGCTACAAGATCTACGCAAGGGCCGTAATCTATGCGAGCGGCTTAGTTATTATGCGGTAAGCAGTGGAGAGAGCTTACACAAACGAGCCGCAGAAAGGTTTCAGGTGCTTCTTGCTAGTTGACAACGAGACAAAGCTTCGCAGCTTGATCAATATAGCGAGATGGGGAGACATCTTTTCAGGCACTGACACATTTTCCCGCCAATAGGAGACATCGCAAAAGAAGAGACTTATGAGCGTGACCCCAAATGTCTTGTTGAACATGATTTTTCAGTGCACAATGGCGAACAACCACAGTTGAAAAACTCAATGTGTTTATAATAGCGGTTCCGTAATCGGACAGCGGATAGTTCATTTCGATTAACGGGCCCAGGTGTGTTATTCGTTTTTCAACATTGCGGAGTTCCCCCCCTAGTTCTGCGTTGTTGTTATTCCCAGAAGGCGTCGCTACACCGCAAATTTGGTTTGTTTAACGTAAGCGAGGTCGCCCCTCCGCTATGGGAGACTCACTTCTATCTCGCTACTGCTTTCATGCGTAAGCTTTCCAGTATCCTATCCTTCCCCATCTCGTAGGGAATCATCTCTTTTACGTCATATTTTGTGAATGGGCCAAACATGCTGGTTATTTTGAAGACATCCTCAGACGTCCCCTCAAAAATGAAATAGCCAGAGTCGGCATCTATAAAGAAGCCGTTCTCCTTCACCATGCCGGCGTCCATGTAACGCTCTATCGCTTCGAACATAGCCTCGACGTTCTCTAATATTTCTCTGCGGTCCGCAGGCCATGGGGCGAGCATGTTTCGGCGCCAGAAGACTAGGAATTTTGCCATCTATTTTACCTCCTTTCGGCTGGTAGCAACGACACTAATTGCCACCATTTTTTTAAAAACGCATAGATATGCGCTTTTTTTCATAAAGGTTCCTATGACTCAACCTTGTTACACCGACCCCCTGTGATATTAGAATAGCACGCGGCTTGCAACTCTTGCAGGTCTCGGTCGTTGAATTGTAAGCGAATCGCCGCGCCTACAAAGTGGGTAGGCAAGCGACCATTTCCGTTCAACTCACGGACCCAAATCAAGGCGATGAAGATTTTTGTTACCGAGAATGGAAAGGGATACGTGGTTACCTACGAGGCAGTGCCTAACGA
This sequence comes from Methanobacteriota archaeon, assembly GCA_963805115.1. GTDB lineage: Archaea > Halobacteriota > Bog-38 > Methanoflorentales > Methanoflorentaceae > Methanoflorens. The sequence goes on along the minus strand of CAWDSY010000009.1, from coordinate 8,051 downwards.
CTTTGACACGTACCTTTTAGAAGCACAAGAGGTAATAGACTCGTTAACGTTGAATTAGCGTCAATACCACTTGTCGCGTTTATGGCTCGCCTATCCAAGGCTACATGATCTGTCGCACAATACAACGTGGTATGCACCGTCGGTTCAACCGGTTGGCGAAGCTCGTACTCCTTTTTGTATTCTCTTAGCCGTCTCGTGAGTATCCGCAAAAAAAAACGCCTCATGGGTACAAGCATAGTGCAAAACGGTTCACAGCCCAAAACCGTACAGCAAAAACGCTGTGGTGAGGGATGAATGTCAAGCCGGCCTCCCTGCGAACTTTAGGAGTTCAAACCTTGATCTATAAGTCGAGATTCGGCAACGACTATGTGCAAGAGATCCGTTACGCTGGCGCAAACGCGTCATCGCGTTTCTCGCAAGAGTGTACAGGAATGTGTGGCAGATGCGCGGCGCGTAGGAGTAGAACTTTAGCCCTTTTCCGTCGTTTAACCAGTTAAGCTTTTATTTGCACTCGGTTTCTTTTTAAGCGATCGCTATGTTGTCTATTGACGTGTTGTATTACGAGGACTGCCCGCATTACAAAGAGGCAGCAGACACCCTCAAACAAGTTCTCGAGGAGGAGCACGTTGAAGCGAGGGTGAATATGGTAAAGGTCGCCACAGGCGGGGAAGCAGAGGTGGTTGGCTTCCTTGGCTCGCCTACGATTTTGGTCGAAGGGCACGATGTGCAGCGAGGAACGGACCATACGTCCCCGTTTCAAGGACACTGCAGGATTTTCAGATACAATGGACACGTGTTTGAAATTCCACCAAAAGACATGATTCGAGAGGCGGTTAAGCGGTTCGCTGAGCGAGAAACGCGAAAATGAACACGAGTGAAAGTACGCCTCGGTTCAAGAAGTTGAGGGTCATAATAAAGCCGAACGTGCCGACCGCAAGGTCGCTTTCGGGCTGGCGTACAGGGCTGTAATAGGGCGGCAGGCTCTGGGCCAGGATGTCAAGTGCTGCGTAAAGAACAATCAGGATATGGCGGCCCAGAAGAATTTCACGGGACTTCCTTTCCCGGATTCGTTCACGCTGTTGCATAATCTATTGCGCGATTGAAGCGATTTTGCGTGGGCTGGCTGCCGAAAGATTTTTGAAGAAGTGCTCGATTAGTCGGGACACATTCCGATCCCGAAAGATCATACGGACCTCTATCTTTTTAACAAAGGGTAACAGAATACAAGCAAGAAGCAAAGCCTGCTTGATCCTTCCTTGCATATCCACGAAGAAAAGGGTGATTTATGGAAAAGATCTGCGAAGATCTCACCAAGACCGTTGGCAACACGCCTCTAGTCAGATTGAATAGCGTTACAAAGGGCCTGGACGCAACCGTCGTTGCCAAGGTTGAGTACTTCAACCCCCTAGGAAGCGTTAAAGACCGGATAGGAGTGGCCATGATCGAGGCCGCCGAGAAAGCGGGGCATATTAAAGATGACACCACCATCCTCGAGCCGACGAGTGGAAATACCGGCATATCTCTGGCCTTCGTCTGCGCTGCCAAGTGCTACCGCTAGTTCTGGTCGTGCCTGAGACGATGTCGATCGAACGGCGCAAGCTCCTCAAAGCGCTGGGGGCGGACTTGGTGCTGACTCCGGGCCCCTTAGGAATGAAAGGGGCAATTGCAACCGCAGAAGATATGCTGGCCAAGAACCCGAGTTCCTATTACATGCTCCAACAGTTTAGGAATCCTTCGAATCCAGAGATCCACAGGAAGACTACTGCCGAGGAAATATGGCGTGATACGGACGGCAAGGTCGACATAGTAGTGGCAGGTGTGGGTACGGGCGGAACGATCACGGGAATTGCTGATGCAATAAAGTCCCGCAAGAGCGGCGTTAAAGCCATTGCCGTCGAGCCCGCAGCGTCCCCTGTTCTGGAGGGCGGGAAGCCCGGACCTCACAAGATTCAGGGAATCGGTACGGGCTTTGTTCCGGATGTTCTGCGGCTAGATCTGATTGATGAGATCATCCCGGTAACAAATGAAGATGCCTTCGCTACATCCCGCAGACTGGCCAAAGAGGAAGGATTAGTAGCAGGAATGTCAAGCGGCGCTGCAACTTGGGCTGCTTTGAAGGTGGCCGCAAGACCTGAAAACAATGGCAAGCTGATAGTGGTAATACTTCCCGATACCGGCGAGCGATACCTGAACACAGAGCTCTTCGAGAGTTAAGGGTGCTCAGTGCGCACATAGTAATGTGGGGGCCAATTCCGCGCTGCCCGTTGAGAAAAAGGTTTGAAAAACAAGGCGATTCCCAACTCTGCTGATTATTACGCGTTTTAAATTTTTGTAAAAGCTCATAGCGCGATGCGTTGGCATCGAAAAGCTTTAAAGCAACTAATTATATAAATATTATTATATATAATTTCTGATTAAATCAGGCGACTCATATGTATTACGGAAGAGCGACAGATAAGTTAGTACAAGAACGCGGAGAATGCGGCGGCGTGATTACCGCTGTGCTCATAGCCGCGGTAGAGCAGAAGTTAGTCGACGGAGCGCTGGTTATCAAAAGAGGTGAAAGCATCTATGACGGTGCTCCTTATTTTGCGACTACCAAAGAGGAGATAACGGAAGCTGCTGGTTCTTTGCACTGCGCCCCAACGCTGAGCGCGAAATTGATAAAGAATGATTTCAATGGTGCGCGTGATTTGCGCATTGCGGTCACGTGTAAGCCGTGCGACGCGCGTGCCATTATCGAGTTGAGCAAACGCAATCAGATCGATCTCGACAACGTCTATATGATCGGCGTGAACTGCGGCGGGACGATGTTACCCGAGCGGGCGCGTGAGATGATTCGACAGTTCTTCGAGATTGATCCCGATGACGTGGTAAAAGAGGAGATCGATAAGGGAAAGCTTATCATCATAACCAAGGACGGCCAACACAAAGAGCTCTCCGTCGATGACTTGGAAGCCGAGGGCTACGGCAGGCGCACGAATTGCCAACGGTGCGAATACAACATACCGCGAATGGCCGACCTAGCGTGCGGCAACTGGGGCGTCATCGGCGAGGACGCAGGAAAAGCCACGTTTGTCGAAGTGCGCACGGAAAAGGGGCAAAAGATCCTCGATACGGCGATTGCAGCGGGCGCGATCACGCTGAAGGACGCACCGCCGCAAGGCATAGCCCTACGCGAGAAGCTGGACGGCATCATGGTGAAGATGGCACGCAAAGCCATGGCGACGCAATTTGCCCAATTTGACGGCGAACACAAGTTCGAGAGACTCTTCGCCCAATTTGATAAGTGTGATGGCTGTCGGGACTGTATCGACGTGTGCCCGATATGCTCGTGTGTTGAATGCTTTACGAAGCAAGAGTTCGTGGTGCCGAAAGACACAGTGCCGCCTGACCCGATGTTCCACCTTACGCGATTGATGCACGTGAGTCCGTCGTGTGTGAACTGCGCCAGTGCGAGAACGTGTGTCCGATGAAGATCCCGCTTGCTACCATCACCCATATGGTACAATCGTCGGTTCAAGGGACGCTTGGCTATGTGCCGGGACAGTCGATGGCTGACGCGATACCTCTGTCCAAAATTGCCGAGGTGAAAGCATGAGGCAAAGTGAAGGTGCTGCGGGAATGGATGAGAGGCAATGGGAACCTAGTATCTTGACCTTCTGCTGCAACTGGTGCTCCTATGCGGGCGCGGATGGGGCGGGCACCGCGCGCATGCAGTACCCGCCGAATGCGCGCGTTATTCGCGTGATGTGCACGGGACGAATAAACCCGCTGTTCATTGTCAAAGCGTTCCTTTCCGGCGCCGACATGGTCATGGTGCTCGGCTGTCACTTCGGCGACTGCCATTACCTGAAAGGGAACTACACGTGTGATATGCGCATGACCTACCTCAAAGCCTATTTACAAGCAATCGGCATCAATCCCGAACGGCTCTACTGGGATCAGATTTCCGCATCAGAGGGAATCAAGTTCACCGAAACGATGCGTAAGGTCGTCTCAAAGGCAGAGGTGCTTGGGCCAATTGCCAACGAACTTGGCGCACACGCAAAAGGCGCACGGCAGAAAGAGTTGACACACGGCACCTTGGCATGCGATCTACACGAAAACGACGTAAAACTGCATGGGTCGACGCAAGCTATCACAGCAGATATCTTTTAGAAGCACTTGCTGCTAAAATCAATGACGGCCGACCAAAGTGCTACGATTGTGCTCAGTATCACGATGTAATAGGTTTGGAGTACGTACGAGTGCACCGGCCAGATGAAAAAGGCAACGTGTGAGAAAATGCAGAGACCGTGCTGGCTGCAAAAGAATAGAGGGGTAGAAATACGGATGTAGAGCAGACTTTTTGAGGGCGTGCCACTTTTGCCTTTCTGCTTCGCTGCGCTTCTTATCAAAGAAGCGAACGCGACTTATGTTTTTCCGAATATTTTTAACTTTTAGCGCGATAAAGTGCTCTAATGTGCAATTGCGATCCCCGGCGAGGCGTTTTATGGGCCGCTCCGAAAAAAACTTACACGACTGGTTCGGTGATATCGAAAGACGGCACGAGTATCGGCTATCGTCAGATGGGTGGTGGCCCAGGCGTTATTCTCGTTCATGGAGCTTTCTGTTCCTCCCAAGTCTTTATGAAGCTCGGTGCTGCTCTGTCCGACACGTTCACAGTGTACATCCCAGACCGACGGGGCCGAGGTTTGAGCGGGCCGTCAAACGAGCGCCATTATGAGGCCTGCGACTGCGCCTCGTAAAACAGCCCCTCACACGATACGTCGGGTTTATACGGCGTTGCCTTTGCGTACCCCTCGCGCACGAGTTCGTAGTTTACCAGCACGTTGCCCACAAACACGAAGCGCAGCAATCGCCCGAACTGGTCGGTTTCAGAGACGTCTTTGACAAGGGTAACCGTTTTGCCGGCGACCAGCTCTTTGTCCCGTGCGGTGGCTTCAGGACCGAGCCACTCTTTCTTCGTCGTATCCTCAGGGGCGTTCATACCGATGTACCGCACCTTGTAATCCGTGCCGTTAATGAGAACGTGGATCGTATCCCCATCAATGACCTTTGTCACCACCCCGACTCATGTGCTCGCAGACGTTTCGTGGATGCACAGGAAGCTTGCTCCAACGATAAGCGGGACAGAGGGCATCGGCTTGGTTGTGCTCCACTGAGCGGTCGTCGACGTGGCTGACGGGTGCACGGTCGTGGCGGCTCCGTGTGTACCACCCGCCACGGACGCTGTCGGAAGCTCAGACGGTGCGATTGTTGTCTGAATCGTGGTGTTACCCACTCGCTGATCGGTGCATCAGCAGACAGAAATAATGAGTGCTACGCAATTATCGCATAAAAAGCGGGCCTGATGCCCTTCAAAGATTAAAAGAGAACGGTCGATGGCGTATAAGGTTTTGCTTGAACGACAAACGTTGGTTCGAATAAGTTCCATCGACGCTCGGTGCTTCCTTATTAAGACTCTTCATTCTTTGACGCTGAGAGCCTTTCAGTATAATGCTTTCTTCTGGGTCAGGTCTGCGCTCTAAATAAAACCCCTTCGACCAACTAACGGCTTTTCGGGTTTAGTTTTTGCAAAAAATGCGAAGAAGCTCATCGTGCGTTTTTTAGGTGCGTATATTTATATAGGAGAACTAATCCACTTATAAAGCGAGGGCGCTATGCTCCCAGTATGTCTCTAGGACGCCGCACAACGCTCTCTGTGGATAGATCAACAAAGAGGGATATCAAGAGATGCCATATGCAGATGCAACAAGACGCCGCGAGTACGATAAGGCGTACAAACAGAAGCGGCGTTCTCAGGGTTTGACAAAAAAAAGGGTGGACAACCGTCTAACCGAAGCAAGATTTGCGACCGCGGAAGACTTTCGCGGCAAGCTTGACGAGATCTGGGCCGAAACGCGCGACGTCGCGTCGCTCAAGCCCGAAACGAGGCTGCGGATTCAGCTGCGCGTCGTTGAGGTCGGCCTGCGGCTGATCGAGACGACTGATTACGAGCGCCGCATCGCCGCGCTCGAAGAGCACGAGAATGGGTCGACACCAGTCGAGGATTAGGCAATTGGAAAGGCGGTATCGGTCTCGCGCGAGAGGCGGGAGCGCCAGCGCACGGATCCCCGACGATCCCGTAGCGTTCGCCAGATCGTTGGGCTTAGAGCCCGATCCCTGGCAGCGCGACCTCCTCACCTCGACCGACGAGCGGGTCATCCTCAACTGCTGCCGGCAATCCGGGAAGACGACCATTGTCTCAGTTTTGGCCCTCCACCACGCTCTCATACATCCCAAGTCGCTCGTCCTCATCTTCTCCCCGTCAGAGCGGCAGTCAAAAGAGTTTCTCAAGAAGATCCAAGATTATTACGGCGAGCTCGGCAGTCCGGGCGGCAGCATTGCCAACTCAGCCAGCACGCTCGAGCTCACGAACAGGAGCCGCATCGTCGCACTGCCGAGTTCAGAGGCGACGGTTCGGGGCTTCAGCGCCCCGTCACTCGTGCTCGTCGACGAGGCGGCGCAGATCGACGAGGAGCTCTACTTCGCGGTGCTTCCCATGCTTAGCGTCTCCCGCGGGCGGCTCATTCTCTTGAGCACACCGCTCGGCAAGCGGGGCATATTTTGGAGCGCGTGGGAACAACAAGACTGGTGGAAGAAGGTAAAGGTCACCGGCGACCAGTGCCCGCGTATCTCAGACGATTCTTTGGCTAAGGCACGGGAGGAAATGGGAGAATTGCGGTTCGCTCAGGAGTACCTCTGTGAGTTCGTCCAGGGTGAAGGAAGCATCTTCAAAGAAGAATGGATACAATATTTCGACCCGCACACCGTGCCGGATCTGGACATGATTATTCAATCGTGGGATACCGCGCAGACCAAATCGACGACTTCTGATTATGTCGTAGGACAGGTGTGGGGTCGCAGGGGCGCAGACTTTTATCTTTTAGATCAAGTGCGTGACAGGTGGGATTTTGACCAGACCGTGGCCGCCATGAAACTTGTAACAAAGACGTGGCCCGAATCATCCGCGATTCTCGTTGAGGCCCAAACGTTAGGCGCAGCGCTCGCATCCCACTTAAAGAGGCAAATATCCGGCATAATCCCCATTCACGTCAAACAGTCAAAAGAACTTAGGACTATGAGTTGTATCCCGGCGTGGCAGTCGAAAAACGTTTTTATCCCGCTTCCTGAGAAACGGTCTTGGGTGCGCGACTACGTGTTCGAGCTGACGAACTTTCCGCACGCGCCCAACGACGATCAGGTCGATGCAACCACGCTTGCTCTGAATCAGCTTCGAGGCTCGCTATTTCCCAACATGAAGGCCGTAGCGAAGCCGGTTGAAGCGAAGGCAGTCAAAAGTGGGCATGAATACGTTGTAGGATGGATTCCCGCACGATTGGACGATGAGTACACGGTCGTCGTCTATGACCAGAAGGACAACGAGGTCGTGCGATTCTTCCGCCCCCCGGCGCGGCCTTTAGAGGAACAAGTCAAGGCCATATACCGAACGTCCGCTCTGTTCAACGCCGCTGTCGTCCGCGTTTTTGACGGGGTTGATGAGGCCATTGTGTATGGCGCCGAGCTTAAGGGCGCATATATCGACCGAATCAAGTTTACTACGTCCAAGTTGGCCGTCGCGTACGAGAACCTAAGTCAGCTCATACGCAACTGCTTAGTCGACATCCCTGAATACCCAGAGCTGATGGCCGAGCTTAGCGTGTTTAAGTCTGCGTTCACCTATGATGAAAAACCCGATTATTCGCTGCAGGTGGCGCAGCAGTCCGGATTAAATGCGCTGTGTTTAGTAACGTACGATTTAGACCCCACCATGTGGGAGTATCATCCGGACATCTGCTATGGCTTTGATGAGGATCGGCTTGACCCGTCGCTGTGGTTCCCGTACGACAACTCGCGCCAACACTACCCATTTTAGCCCGGCCAATGCCGAAAGAGACAATGAGGAGCCCCCTGCGTGACGCTCAAGTCAATTAACGGCTAAAATGTGGTCTGATCGACAAAAGCACCCCGCACAAGTGGGCTCGGCCGGATTTGAACCAGCGGCC
>CAWDSY010000008.1:0-104159 GCA_963805115.1 Methanobacteriota archaeon | reverse complement strand
ATCCCTCGGTGCGGCGCATCCTTCCGTGTTGCTTCTCCGCCTTTCTCACAAAAAAAGCGCGCACCGTGCCTGATTTGAGGGCGATTGCCATAGCGATGGGTATCGCACCGCTCTCCATTCCCCCTACAGCGTCTACGCTGCCCATGCGTTCTAACATGAGTTCGGAAACCAGGGACGCGCCGCGAGGGTGCATCGTGACGCGGCGCAAGTCGAAGTAAAAATCGCTCAGCTCCCCTGCCGACAATCGGTACGGGCCGTCAGAGAAGAAGGCGTATTTCTTAACTAGATCCTTTAAGTCGTCGTACGCTTTTTGCACGATTACCTCCTGTCGGGCGTCGCTGCCGAAAGCTCTGCAAGCCGTAGATTTGGCTTTTTAGCTCATAAGCATGTAGGTCTGCGCCTTTTCACACAGCCGTCAAAAAAAAGCAGCACGCCAAAACCACGGATACTTATAATAGCGGTTGAGTCAAACTAGAGGCGGGAATGCGAGACTACGTTGACCATAAATTAATCGTCCCTGATTCGGTAGAGGCCCGGGCATATCAACTCGCGCTTGCCGAATCTGCTACGCGCGCCTCCACTATGATTGTGCTGCCGACAGGGCTTGGCAAAACCATCGTAGCGCTGCTCGTCATCGCTAAACGCCTCGAAAACGACGGGCGGGTTCTATTTCTGGCGCCAACAAAGCCCCTTGTCGAGCAGCACGCTGCGTTTTTGCGTTCACACCTACTCGCAGAGACGACCATCTTCACAGGAGAGATTCCTCCCGATAAGCGAAGAGAACTATGGAAGCAGAAGCAGCAAGCGATCGTTTCGACACCTCAAGTCATTGAAAACGATCTCAAGAAGGCGAGGATCACTCTTTCTGACGTAAAACTCATCATCTTTGACGAGGCACACCGCGCGGTGGGCAACTATGCGTATCGCTTTATCGCCAGCACGTACATCGAGCAGGCACCCGATCCCCTTATCCTTGGGATGACCGCCTCGCCTGGCGGCACCGTTGAAAAAATCCACGAAGTGAGCGAGAGTCTGTTCATTGACAATATTGAGATCCGCACCGAGTCTGATCCTGATGTATATCCGTACACGCACGAGAAGAACGTAGAGACGCACAAACTTTCACTGCCAGCCCAGATGGAGACCATTCAGCGGGATCTCAAGCAAGCGGCGACGCAGCGGCTGCGCCAGCTTATGAAGTTGAAAGTTGTGTTCAGCGAATGGGTCTCTACGTCCGAATTGATCAAGATACAGCACAAAGTCGCTACCGATAGGAACTACAGAGCGATGTCTCTGGTTGCGGAGGTGATCAAGTTACGGCACGCCATAGGATTGATTGAGACACAGGGCGTCGTGCCGACGCGCAAGTACTTTGAGCGGCTGAACAGAGAAGCGCAGTCAAAAAAGGGCAGCAAAGCAGCGCGAAGCCTCGTCGCCGATGATCACGTGAAGGCGGCCATGGCGCTTTCAAACCGTCTGGACGAAATGCATCCAAAGCTCAGCGCCTTGAAAGACGTCGTCGCGCAGCAACTGGCGCGCAAACCCGATTCACGAATCATCGTATTCACGAACTACCGAGATACCGCCGAAGTCGTCAAAAATACGCTCAACGCGATGCAGGACATCCGGGCAGAGAAATTCGTCGGCCAAGCAAAGAAGGACGGGCAAAAAGGCCTCTCGCAGAGGGAACAGGTGCAGCTCGTAACAGAGTTCGTAAGTGGGACGTACAACGTCATCGTCGCTACAAGCGTTGCAGAGGAGGGCTTGGACATCCCTGCTACCGACATGGTGGTATTTTACGAGCCTATTCCTTCAGCAATCCGCAGCATCCAGCGCGAGGGCCGCACGGGGAGAAGACGAGCCGGTCGTGTAGTAGTTCTAGTGACAAAAGGCACACGGGACGAGACGTACAGCTTTTCGAGCACCCGAAAAAAGCGCGTGATGAGTGCCGAAATGAAGCGCATGAGCGCAAGACACGCTCCCGTCGCGGAGTTCGTTCAAATTGATGCGGAAAGCCGGCGCGGACGATTGGCTCGTCGAAGGCGGCTGAGTGACGCAGACGATCTCGCATCAACAGACGCACGATTGGAGACTCAATGTAGCTTCCACGCGGAAAATGACGTTCGAGGCACTCAGAATCAAGATCGAGATCCTAAAACTGCAAACGGAACAGCGGACGCCATCTCTGAAGAGCAACAAAAAACGCTATTGGACTTTGATTCCCACGAAAAAAAGATAGGCACAAGCGCGATACGGATTGTCGCCGATCAGCGAGAAGCTCGATCAGGGGTTATAGAAGAGCTTCAGGCGCTTGGGGCAATCGTTGACTGTCGTACGCTTCCCGTCGCCGACTACGTCATGAGTGACCGAGTCGCTGTAGAGCGGAAAACTGACCGTGACTTCACTGCCTCGCTGACGGGGCGTGATCTTCTAGGTCAAATCCAAGAGCTCGCCACAAACTACGAACGCCCTCTCATCGTCATCGAAGGACCTGACCTCTTCACGCAGACAGACGTGCACCCTAATGCGATCCGTGGCATGCTAGCTGCTATAACGGTAGATTTGGGGGTGCCGATACTATGCTCCCGCGACGCCGGCGAAACGGCCATGCAACTTTTTGTGATCGCAGAACGAGAACAACTGGACAAAAAGCGAACCCCCAAAGTGCACGGAAAGAAGATCCTGAAGACGTTTCAAGAGCAGCAAGAATACGTCATCGCTGCAATTCCCTCTATAGGGCCAGCTACTGCCCGCGCCCTGTTGGAGCATTTCGGCTCCGTTGAAACCATTTTTCGCGCGCAGACTCAAGAGCTCACGAAGGTTCGAGGCGTCGGCAAACACACCGCTCAGACGATTCGCAAACTCGCATCGGCATATTACGGGACCAGTTAGGCCCTCTTTCGGATCTCGGATCATAGCGTCCAATAGCGCATATCCTTTCAGCGGTAGCGCGCCAAAAAAAACAAAAATGCCATGCGGAGGTGTCTCTCGTCTGGTGTAACGATCAATCTCAGTTGTCTCGACTCAAGGACGCGGGGTGCGCAGCCCGCGCAAATTGATCAACAACAAAGGCTTGGGATACAAAGCGAGTGCGCGCGTACGAGGTAAATCCGTTCGATCATTCAGATGAAGCGTTTTGGATCAGGCCGCTCAGCAAAGCGCGTCCGATGCTAGGCAAACGCGGCACTGCGCCATCGATTACCTATCCCTTCCATCCGAGACAGCTCAGTCGGTCAGACGTTGCGGCCCAGAATCGCACGACAAGATCGGTTTAGAATGCCACCGTCTCCCCTACGGAAAGCACGGTGACCCGGTGGCCTGCGTTTTCGGCCAGTTGCTTAAATTGCTGCGGATCCGCTTTGATCTGACTGAATGTGTTGAAGTGCATCGGAATGGCGGCATCGGGTTTAATGATGTCGAGTGCTTCGAGCGCCTCTTCTACGTCCATCGTGAAGAAGCCACCTATTGGAATGAACAGCACGTCGACGTTCTCCAAAGGTTGAACGCCATCCAAATAGGTGTCACCGAGATGTGCGAATCGAACGCCGCCAAGTTCGAAGACGTAGCCGGTTGGATACTTACTCTGATGATGGCTCGCACCGACCATGGTCACGCGAACCCCTTCAACAAGCCTAGTTTGCCCCCGTTCCATAACAACCGTCTTGCGGAATCTTCCTGCCATAGTTGGCGGAACGACTACCGTCGCGCTAAACTTCTCGGCGGTCGTGTGGTCGAAGTGCTCGTGGGTGATAAGCACGACATCGGGTTTTCCGCCGTAACTGGGCGCGTTTGGATTTTCTTTGCTAAAAAAAGGATCAAGCAGGAGCGTGTGATCGCCGTCTTGCACCTCAAAACATGAGTGGCTCAGGTACGTCACGCGAACAGAGAGATTTTCTTCCATACAGGTACGTCACGCAGAGAAAATATAATACTTTGGCGTCATAAGTGGGGGCGTCCCCAAGCCAGATTTGTAACGGACGCTCGCTCCTTCGCCCGCAGTAACGGCAAGCGCCTCTCTGTGCTCAAACTAGTGCAACATCGGTCAACGCAAATTACCGCTTCGAGAACAGTTGGTCGGAGCTCATTTGAAGGACGCGTTGCGCATCTGAGCCAGGCACGTCGAACACACGATAGCTAACTGACCGTGTAGCGGTCCAAATAAGAATGTCCGGATCTTCGGAAAATGTGAGCCGGGCATTGCCCATTGTAGCCCTTGACACGCCAACGAGACCATCAGCCAAGTGAGGGTTCACGTTTCGCGGAAGCTGGAGATGGATATCGCGCACGCTTGTTTCAAGCGCCTGTGCAGCATCGTACGCGATCTTCGCCGAAACTGCTATCGCCGCGCATTTCTCTCCGTGAAAATTGAACGCTTCTCGGAAAAGCTCCGCGAGCACTTGCTCCTCGGCCATATATTGTGTGATCAACCCAGAGTGCACGTCTCTTGCCCAAAAAATTGTGTCCCATCCGGCTGAATAAGGCTTTATGTCCACGACCGGTGATCCATCTATAAGGTCAAGCGGTTCGACGTAAAGAAGTGGGCCATCCACCTTCAGTAGCCGTGTGGCTGTGAGAGACAGTGGATTTGGCCGTGCAGGCGAGCGCAAAGAGAATACGCCCCGCTTTTCGAGCTGAGGGCTTATTTTTCGTGGCCGTACCATCAGCGGCGCTCTGTCAGCCTTGTCAAACCAGCCAATGACATTTATGTGGGTGTCGCTCTCTATGCCTGTCAGCCCCTCCAGAAACTCGTCAAAAACGTTGATGACTGCCGGAACGCCCTGCAGCGGCATATCACGTGATTGCGTCACTGTCGACTCCACTGTACCGATAGGTTTTAGGTCGTACATAGCAACCCCCCCTCACTTCGTTAAAGCAGTTCTGGTCGTTACTTTGGAAAGTCCTCCGCGACGTCTCGATCGACCGCCTCAGTGGTGCTCACGTAGCGGTCGATGAGTTCTGCGAGCTCTTTGACTTTTGACTCGTATCCTTCTTTTTCCCTTAAGAGGCTTTTTTTGTGCCGATCTCGAGCGTAGGCGATGTGCAAGAAGGCAGTTTTTTGGTCAAGTGACAATGCAGCGCGATACTCCCGCGTGGCAAGATCAATATTGCCCTGTTGCTCATAGACGACCCCCAAGCCGCTGCGTGCAATAACATCATCAGGGGCCGCTTTTAGCGCTTTTCGGTAGCAATCTATCGCGCTTTCCAGTTCTCCTGACTCGTCGAGTGCAGCCCCAAGTCCGGTCAATGCCGTAGGATCGCTCGGATCTAGTTTGAGCGCTTCACGATACATCTGGATCGCTGCGCCTATGTCGTCGCTGTTCAAGCGGTCGATCGCTTGCGCGATATAGTCGTCGACTGAACCCATGAGCGAGAAGTGCTCTTCTGACTTATAAAGCACTTTCGAATGCGCGGGTTGCTTAGCCCCCTCGCAGCGACCTAGCGGAGCAATTCCTTAATGTTTTCCGAGAATACGCGGCTCAGAGATGTTTCCGACAATCCCGTTCGCAGAATCGTCGTTATTTCATCCAGTTGCGAACCGTACGGCGTATCAGAGCCAAACAACACCCGAGTATCCCCAACAACATGAACGGCTTTGGCAATGCAAGAGGCAAGCATGACGCGAGAGGTCTCTAAATATACGTTGTCGTTGCCGCGCGCGACGTGAATAGCTTCCTCGACGCCGGTTGGCGTACAGACTTCTGAGCAACCCATGTGGCCCATGATAATCGAGAGCTCTGGAAAGCTTTGCGCCACTTGAGCAATCATTGGTGGAATCGGATCGTACGCGTAGCCGGAATGAAACAGTATCGGTACACGGAGCCCGACACACGCCTCAAGTATCGGCAACGTTTGCTCATCAGATGGATTGAACAGCTGGCTGCGCGGGTGGAGTTTCAACCCTTTCAACCCCAGCTGCTTGACCGCTCGCCGGACCTCGTCGACTGCGAGTGGATGCTGAGGATCGGTGCGGGCAAATCCGATGAATTTTCCAGGGTGAGCTGCGACGACTTTCGCGATGTAATCATTTGCAGTTGAGAACGCTTTGCCAGGCTTAATCTCGTTAAACGGGAAGATTATGCACTTTTGAACGTGCGATTGTTCCATCTTACGCAGAAGGGATTGGGGCTGCTGCATGACTCCCTCTAAGTCCATGCCGATGTGATTATGTGCGTCTATTATCGCCCCGTGATACAAAAGCTGCGAGCGGTGCGCTGAGCCCGCTCTGGAGCGCGTCCCCATCTGTGCCTGTACCATCCAATCAATAGTCCTATAAAGAGACGCTCCCATAAACCTAGCGTCTCAGCCCGCATAACGGCTCGCGAAGCGCAGAAAAAACTTATGGAATGATTATGTGGCCCTAGATGGCGGCGCCGGGCTTGATAGGATCACATTTATACGAGCGGGTAGTCGACGCAACTCTCGAAGCTGTTCAGTGGAGCTTGTATCGTTTGAGGCGCAGTGAGTTTGCGACGACCGATACCGAACTCATCGCCATGGCCGCTGCTGCGAACTCAGGACGTAGAAACCCCAGCGCCGCTATCGGGATACCGATTGAATTGTAAACAAGCGCCCAGCCGAAGTTCTGGCGAATCGTCGTCATCGTCCTTTTTGAGAGCTTAATGCTAGCCACGACGCCGCGTAAATCAGCTTGCAGCAGTGTGATATCGGATGCTTCAATGGCAACGTCGGTGCCTGTGCCAATCGCAATGCCGACATCGGCTTCGGCTAGCGCGGCTGCGTCATTGATGCCGTCACCCACCATCGCCACGACATTGCCACCCTCCATAAAACGTGCAATTTCAGCGGTTTTGCCCTGCGGCAGTACTTCAGCGCGCACGCTCCGGATTCCGATCTGCGTTGCGATTGCACGCGCGGCCGCCTGATTGTCGCCCGTAAGCATGCCTGATTGAATTCCCATGTCCTGCAGTTCCGTGACAACGCCTGCAGCTTCGGCTCGAACTCTGTCCGCCAGCGCAATGCCTCCTGCTAGCGTACCGTTGACCGCAAGCAGCATGACGGTCTTCCCTTGCGCCTCGAATTCGCGGATCGTGGCATCCTGTTCGACTTTTATACCGCGTGCGTCCATGAGCGCCTTGTTGCCAAGTGCGACCTCGGCGCCATTTACTGACGCGATAACCCCCTGCCCCCCGACGGCTTTGAAATCTTGTGGGGGGCTCGAGTCTACGCCTACTTCCGCGGCACGGCGTAATACAGCTTGAGCGAGCGGATGTTCGGAGCCCCGCTCAGCGCTGGCGGCGAGCCGCAGGATGTCTGTTTCCGACAATGACGTGTCGCCAAAGACGTTTGTCACTGTGAGAACGCCCTCGGTTAGCGTTCCGGTCTTATCAAACACGATTGTGTCGATGTCCTCGGCACGCTCAAGGTATTCACCCCCTTTGATCAGAATGCCGTTTTCGGCACCGAGACCTGTTCCGACCATCACTGCAGTTGGCGTCGCCAGCCCCAACGCGCACGGGCAGGCGATAACAAGTACAGCGATCGTCCGCAAGAGGACATCATTCGACGGGAGCCCCGAAAACGTCCATGCCGCAAATGTGAGAAGAGCTGCTCCTACGACGCCCGGAACAAAATAGCTTGCCGCTCGATCTGCAAACCGCTGTATGGGCGCTTTTGACGTTTGTGCCATATCCACAAGCCGGATAATCTGCGCTAACGTGGTGTCTGCCCCGACCTTCGTCGCCTTTATTTTCAGCAGTCCTTCACGATTGATCGTCGCACCGATCACTTCATCCCCGGGCTGTTTATCGACGGGCACAGCTTCGCCAGTAAGTAGAGACTCATCAACAGCGGACTGCCCCTCGGCGACGATACCGTCAACCGGAATCTTTGTACCCGAGCGAACAAGCACAATATCGCCGACCCGGACTTCGTCAGCCGGGACCGACTGCTCCCCCCCTCCGTTATGATGGTGGCAAATTCCGGCTTCAGCTGCAAAAGCGTGCGTATCGCCTCAGACGTGCTGCCTTTCGCGCGAGCTTCAAGATAGCGGCCGAGGAGCACGAACGCGAATATGAACACTGAGGTGTCGAAATACGTGTACCCAGGAATGAAAAAGGTTGTCGCCGTGCTGTACGCATATGCGGCGATCGTCCCTAACGAAATAAGAACGTCCATATTCGCGCCCCTGTGCGCGACCGAGATGAGTGCCCTCCGGTAAAACCCATAGCCAACGATAATCATGACGGGGCTCGTGACCAAAAACTGGAACACAGGGTTCATAAAGAACACCGGGATGGAAGCAACGTACGGAGCAAGCATCCCCAACAGGAGAGGTATGCCGAAGGCTATCGTGAAAATGAAGCGATTTCGATACTGTGCGATCTCACGTTCTCGAGACGCCCGTTCCCTGTCAAGCCGTGCCGTTTCCGCTGTTTGCGGGACTTCTGTGACGTCATAGCCTGTGTTTCGTATTGTTTGTATGAGCTTGTCAACCGTCACGATCGAGGGATCATAGTCGATGACCGCCTTAGCAGTCACCGCGTTCACGCTCGCATCGATGACGCCTGGAATTTCTTTCAATGCTGTCTCGATCGCCATAACGCACGAGGCGCACACGATGCCCACAACTTCAAGTTCTGCCCGCTCCGTGTCAACGTCATAGCCTACATCTCGTATGGCCTGCACGAGCTGTTTAGGGGCAACCGTGTCAGCATCATACGTTATCGTAGCTTGCCCCAGTGCAAAGTTGACGGTGGCGCTTGCAACCCCGCGTTGACCGAGGAGCTGTCTCTCAATCGTCAGTGCACACATCGTGCACGTCATGCCAAGTATCCTTAAGGTAACGGTGGTCTCGCGCATGTTCTGCCAGACGTTTTCTGCCTACCGGTATGATTTGAAGTCTATTGAAAGTATCTTGCTGAACGCGATGTCCTTGGTTCAAAACTCAATAGCTCTCGTTGGCACGCAGCGCCGACAGCAGCGCCGATCACTTAGGCGCTGCGGCTACTCGCCACACGCTCCATTCAGTGTGCTTTGACCTCAGTCCAGAGATCTCCACGCCGCACTTTTTCTTCGTGGGACTTTTCCAAATCGAGGTAACCAGTTTGGATTATGCTTGCGCCAGATTACTGAGGGCACCAGCCATGATGATGGCATCGCCGAATGCAGCTCCAGACCGGGAGGTATCAACGAACGTGTAGGGGATGCCAAAAAAAGGCGCGCCGTGTCCCCTGCCGCCTCCTAGAAACACGAGCGTACGAAAAATTAGGTTGCCGCTAACCCCGTCTGGCGCAACAAGTATGTTCGATGATTCTGTCGCGTCTTCAATAAGAATGTTGTAATTCGTTGCATCAAGGCCAGCGCCACGGAGCTGTTTGGTTAACGCCTCTGCGTTTGCAAGTGTCCGATCAACGGCCTCGGTCCTGCCTTTATCCTCAGATCTTCCGCCCGACAAAACACCTACTTTCGGACGCACGTTGAGCGCGGTTAGGAGATGTGCTGTCTCTGTGACCAGATGAGCGCGTGCTATTGTCGATGTGCCTTCATCGATACCTACCGGAAGCAAAAAGAATTGCTTGCCGGCCGCGGTCGAGAGCAGCGCTGACCGACACATGTGACGGGCTCCAATCTGCAGTTTGAGGTGCCGCAGCGTCTTTCGTGCACTTATCGTGCCCCTTACAGCTGCGTCAATCGCGCCATCTACAAGCATTTCGACGAGTTTCTGCTCCGGCTCAGCCGTTTTTACGACGTCTCGTCCCGCTCTTTCAACATCCCCGACGAGGACAACATCGGAGAAGCAGCTGGCCCTCGCTACTCCGCGCATGAGCCGCGTATTTGCATTTCCGACTCCGATGCCAACTCGGCTCCGGGATTGCGCGGCGCAGCGCTCAAGCTTCCTCAAGATATCGCGCGCCATTGTTACACCGTGACAGTAGGCTTCTCTGTATTGCATGAACGCCGATCTGCTGATAAATCCTTTTGCATCGCTCTGCCACGCGTGCTGTCACAGCAAAAGGCGGACAATACGTATATAAGGCAAGGCCGCAAAGTGGCTAAAATAGGCAAAAGGTGATGTGATGCGTATCGATGACATCAATAAGAAGATTTTGTACTTGCTCCAAAAAGACGCTCGCATGACGTATAAGGACATTGCCAGAGCGCTAAACAGATCAGAATCGACGATACGTGATCGCATCTCCATCATGGAAGACGAGGGCGTAATCAAGGGTTACTCCGCTGTGATAAACAAGGAGAAAGTTGGACTCAACTGCAATGCCCGCGCGTTTGCGAAGATCGATCCGAAAAATCTGGACGCCTACATTAAAGAGCTTCAAAAGATAGAATCGGTTTATCAAATCAACCAGATTTCGGGCGACCACAACCTAGAGTTCTCAATCGCTGCAACGGATTACGACCATTTGCGGAGCATATTAAAAGAGCACGTATCTCCGTTAGGGATAAACGACCTAACGATCAATATCATCATGAATTCGGTCAAAGAAGAGGGACCAATACAAATCCCATAAGAACTGGGCCGTCACACAAGGTTCCCGCCAACTTTTTTGACGGCGCCGACGAAACGGGCGTTCAGGAGGACTTCTCATCAAATCCGTGGACAAGCATCTCACGCAAGACGTCCGCTAAGGATTCAATGGAGCTGCGGACCTGTTTCGTCGTGTCTCTATCCCTGATGGTTACCGTCGAATTTTCGATAGTTTCGTGATCGATAGTAACTGCGAACGGTGTTCCGATCTCGTCTTGTCTTCGATACCGTCGCCCAATCGTGCCTGAATCGTCGTACTCGACTAAAAGACCTACACGTCGAAGGAGGCGAAAGACCTCCAAAGCTTTTTCGTTCAGTGCTTTCACCAAGGGAAATACCGCTACTTCGACAGGGGCTATATCAGGGGACAACCGCAGCACGACTCGCCTTTCGCCGTCGATTGTGTCTTCATCGTACGCGTGTTCAAGAACAGTGTAGACAGATCGGTCGATGCCAAAGGATGGTTCAATAACGTGCGGGGTAACGAAGTCCCCTGAGACAGACTCTTTGACGGTTTCTATCGCGTAGCCCTCGGGGTCTAAGACCTGTCCCTCAAAGACGATAGCCCCTTCGGGGTCACGGATCCCTGAGAGAAAGGCTGCCACCTGTTTGGCTTTGCCCTTATATTTTGGACCCAGATACTCCATGTTTGGACGAACGACGATCCGCTCCATTTCTCTCGGTTCCTCATAAGGCACAAAAACCGCCATTTTGAGGCCACTTTGCCGCTCATGTTGTCTCAGATCGTAATCCGTTCGGTCTGCGATTCCTGCAAGCTCAATCCACCCGTGTCGCGTAAGTCCCTCGGCATCCCAGCAGTCGACCGCATAGTGTGCCATCTCATCGGACAAGTGCTGTCTGAACCTGAGTCGGGATTCCCACACGCCCACGCGAGTAAAAAACTCCTGACACCGGGCGATGTGGTAGGCCAAATACTCATGCGCGATGATGTTTCGTTCGCACGCAGATTTGACTGAGGCCGTGCCAACGAACTCCTTTGACAGAATATTGATTTCGACGTTTGCTACTTCATTGAACCGAGGATGATGGTTCTTTTCGCGTGGATCAACGAACACTTCAACTTCGGCTTGGGTGAATTCTCGCAATCTAATTACGCCTTGGCGTGGTGATATTTCGTTTCTGTATGACTTTCCAATTTGCGCGACGCTAAAAGGCAGTCGGTCTCTATAAAATCTCAGAAGCCTCGGAAAGTCAGCAAAAATCCCTTGTGCTGTTTCAGGCCGAAGGTATCCCTTTCGCTGCGTGCCCGGCCCTATATGAGTGGTAAACATCAAATTGAAATCGTGCACTTTGCCCAAAGGCCCTCCGCAATCCGGGCACGTAATACCGTGAAAATCTATCAGTTGCTGGGTCTTTCCGCTCGACGGCACGCACGCCCCGGCAATGCCGGGGTCGCAGAGATCGGCAGCGATTCCCCTACTTTTGAGATACTCAGTAACGACGTGATCTGCCCTCAACGCCGTGTGACACTCCACACATTCAATGATGAGATCCGCGAAGTTTGATAAGTGCCCGGAGGCGAGGAAAAGCTCTTCGACCCCGATAGTGGGCGTTTCAATCGGAAGCGCACTCTCGCCCACAACAAAGATATCTCGCCACGCGCTTTCGACTCTGTGTTTCAGCATCGCGCCAAACGGGCCGTAATCCCACAGTCCTGCAACTCCTCCGTAGATCTCATACGAAGGCCAGAGAAATCCGCGTCTCTTTGCCAACTCTAAGACCCGTTCCTTCATGCCATCGATAGAGGTATCCTGATGTTTGTCAAGCTGCATAACGAGTTCCTCTTTGCCCCCATTTGCTTCGCTGGAAACCACGCGCTTTGAGAATTCTCACTTCGAATGCCCGCATTGCCTGCGCGATTGGTGCAGGCTCAGCCTACCCGTGGCGCGCATCGCCGGCGAGAGAATCGATACCACGGATAAGCTGAATGATTCGGAGCCCGCGCTCTATGCATTCGAGCTGCGTGTGGATTCGCGCTAAGTCCGTTTCCGTTCTCATCCCGGTTGCCAAGTTTGATATTAGTTCAGTTATCACGTCGTCCAAGGACACACGTTGACTCGTGCTCACTGATTGCGTCGATTGGACCGCTTGTGTCGAAACCTCCGCGGGGCTCTCTGATGTCTCAATGGCGTTTTGCATCTTTCTGTATGTACAAACAGGACACGTCGTCTTGCCTTCAAACTTGAATAGGGGAGACTTACAGGCGACGCAGTGATCTGCAAGCATCTTGCCACCACGTTCGAGCATCTTTGATATTTGCTCCAGCTCTCGATCATCTAAGGGCATACGAGTTCTACATAGCAATTATTGTTAAAAAGCTTTGTGAAGGGCGCCAAACGACTGCCAAGCTGCGCTCGAGCCTCGTACCTGACAGCGCTCAAGCTGGCCTACATTCACGTCATAGCAGCGCGACTGAAAACGTCAAGGAGTGCCAGAACGTGCTTGTTCCCTCGATCTAACTTTTCGGCAAGCCTGAGGTCGAAAAGACCCTCGCTGATTTCGCCAAGCGCTAGAAAGCAGAGACTGCGCAAAGCGTATACTGACCAGCTCATACCGTGCGCGGAAATGCAACGATCAGTACACGTCAGAGCCGCCGTAAAGTCGCCCAGTGCAATCAGTGAGATGGCCTTGTTATTTGAGATCTCAAACAAACCGGCTTGTATCGATTCTGCTGCATCAAAGCACTCGATCGCGACGTCGAACTCATCCAGCCTCTGCAACGTGCAGCCTTTGTTGTTACGCGACTCGACGTAGCGCGAATCGAGTGCGCTGGCTTTGTCAAAGCAGTGGATAGCACTTGCGTAGCGCCCTAGGAAGTAGTTGCACAGCCCCTTCTGATTCCACGCGTGCACGTACGCGGGCTCAAGCCTGATGATCTCATCAAATTGCGCGAGGCTTTCGAGATATTTGCCTGACAGCGCCAATGCATAAGCCTCGCG
Source organism: Methanobacteriota archaeon (assembly GCA_963805115.1). Lineage (GTDB taxonomy): Archaea > Halobacteriota > Bog-38 > Methanoflorentales > Methanoflorentaceae > Methanoflorens. Next base: position 90,695 of record CAWDSY010000008.1, on the reverse strand, counting down.
GTAGACCCACCCGACTCGCCTGTCTGACAGTTTTTTGCTTGCGTAGACGTGAGGCGCAGGCTGATGCTTCCTTACAGTAGCGACACTAGATGTAAGAAAACACGTGTCACGGGCAATCATCCTGAAATCGACACCAAACTGCCGTTTGAGATTTCCGATGCCTTGCAAGTCCTCTTGAGGCGGCGTTTGCATATTGTTCACAACCAAGCAAGCGATCAGCTATTGCTTTTCGCTTTCTTATGAAGTCGCGACCGACTTGAGAGCCAAAAATAGAGACGCTCGGTCACGTTCCGTTCGAAAATACTTCGCTAAAATCTGAGCTCCAATAATCGATGCCCATCTTCTTAAAGTCCTTTTCTGTCATCTTGTGAACAGGTACGATCAGTGCGGCATTCATTACATTGCAACCTTTGCACCCGTCCACGCCAAGCGCCTTTCTTGAGCGTGCCATATGTTACCTCTCATCAACTAATTACGTGCGCGCGATCCCCTACCATAAATATAAGCCAGTTTTTCGGATCTTTCAAACGAATGAGCTCGTACACGCCCTCAAGCTTCTTGCCGAGCAGGACGACCTTGATTTTTTCTTCTTCCTTTTCAAGCAGGTAATAATCCCCGGAATCATATATGCGGACTATCCCGGCGCCATAGTCACCTTCCGCGATCTCTCCCTCGAACCCTATGTAGTTCACATCGTGATCCTCAACTTGCACCGCGAGACGCCTAACTTTCTTCTCGCGAGGAACTTCTTTGGGAATCGCCCAGCTCTTCAATGTTCCATCCATTTCCAAGCGGAAGTCGTAATGATGGTGCGAGGAGAAATGTTCCTGAACGACAAAACGATTGCGCGGATATCGCATCATTATACGAATGAAGGCAGTATGCAATAAACACTTTGCAGTGAAGAGTTTATTGATGCCGTAGGCAATAAATGTTATCTGGCAGCTGCTTGCAGCTGTGTGTACCTCTGTAAGCCCCAATTGAGCCTCGACAGGCTCAGCGTTCGGTAGTGTTTGCTGAGAGGCCGCGTCAACAGAATGAGCGATTTTATGGCCCTATTGTGAAACAGAAAGATATAATAGCGGACGACGCTAAGGACTGCTAAAGAATTTTGGAAGGTTTCAAATGAAGGTAAACGGCGTAAAAATTGACGACACCTACGCAGAGGCATTCCCTGTCTATGCCGCACGTGTTTTAATCACAGGCGCGACGACAGCGCTTGCCGAAACTGCCGCAACGGTTGCTACCGGATTTGCCACTTCAGTCATCGGCTGCAGCGCCGAAGCGGGAATTGATCGCTATGTGCTGCCGAGTGAGACTCCCGACGGCAGACCGGGGGTTATAATTATGGTTGTTCACCCGTCGAAGAAACAGATAAAGAGCAACCTTATCGAAAGGATAGGAGAATGTGTTCTCACCGCAGCAACAACTGCTGTTTTCAACGCGCTGGAATCTGAGGAAACCGTGCCCGTCAAACTCCACTTCTTCGGCGACGGCTACGAGTATCAAACCACGGTCGGCGGACGAGACGTGTGGGCAATCCCCATACTCGAAGGAGAGTTCATCTGTGAGGAGACCTATGGCGTGCAAAAAGGCGTTGCAGGGGGAAATTTCTTCATCTACGGCGAGACGCAAGGTTCAGCCCTGCTGGCTGCCCAGGCAGCTGTTGGGGCAATTAAATCCGTTGATGGAACTATAACCCCGTTTCCGGGTGGAATTGTTGCGTCAGGATCTAAGGTGGGTTGCCCAACGTATTCGACTTTTATGAAAGCCTCCACGCACCACCGACTTGCCCCGACCCTCAAAGACAGGATACCAGATTCGTTTGTCCCAGACGGCGTAAAGTCGATTTACGAGATAGTAATATGCGGCCTAAGCGAAGAGGTCATCGCAGAAGCGATGAAGCGGGGGATGCTTGCCGCGGCGCACGCAGAAGGAATAATAGAGATCTCAGCAGGCAACTATGGGGGAGAGCTTGGACCGTTCAAGTTCAACCTTCACGAGATACTTAGCGATTACGCTGATCCAAAATAATCGCTGCGGGCTCAGTTTGTCGATAGCGGCCTGCAAAAGCCTCAGTCCCAGCGGTAACCAAAAGAGATAAATACAGTCTCCCTTAACTTACGAAAGATAATGGTTCATGGGAACCACTGATTAGTTCTAAGGTGACAGGTGAAGGAAAATGGTGAAATTAGGAATCGCGAAAATAGGTAATATCGTCAGCGGTTTGATGACAGATCTGCTGCTCGACGAGCGCGCGGACCGCGAGGACTTCGAAGCGGTGACCGTAACGAGCGGCACGAAGATGAAAGAGGAAGATGCAGAGAAGGTCGTCGAAGCGCTGCTGAAATTTAAGCCAGACTTGTGCGTCGTGGTGTCTCCTAATGCGGCTCAGCCAGGCCCGACAAAGGCACGAACATTGCTGAAAAATGCCGGGAAGAAAGTTGTCGTAATCACAGACTCAGGCAAGCTTAAGGACAAGCTTGAAGAAGAGGGAGGGTTCGGATACATCCTCATAAACGCCGACGCAATGATTGGTGCTCGCAGAGAGTGGCTTGACCCCATAGAAATGGCCATTTACAATGCCGACCTGATGAAAGTTCTGGCCGCGACCGGTACTTTTAGGGTGCTCCAAACTGCGCTCGACACGTGCCTCACGGCTATCAAAGAAGGCAAAGAATGCGAGCTACCCAAGATTGTGATGACGGCGGAAAAAGCGACGATCAATGAGTTCAGTAACCCGTACGCCCGCGCAAAGGCGATAGCGGCGTACGAAATGGCCGCAAAAGTTGCCGATGTGAACGTTAAAGCCTGCTTCATGACGAAAGAGTGGGAGAAGTACGTCCCGCTCACGGCTGCATCTCACGACATGATGCGCACTGCCGCTAAGCTCGTAGACGAAGCTCGTGAAATGGAAAAGGCTGACGACACCGTAAAGAGAGCACCTCACTCGAAAGACGGTGCTATTCTTAGCAAGACCAAGCTGATATCAAAGCCTGAGTAATAGCCCTTTCTATTACTCACTTTTTCCTTTTTTTGACCGCGTATGAGAGGCTACCTTCTCTTTGTTAGCGATCTAGTTTGTGCGATCTAGTTTGACCGCAGGCGTTCCTAGCAAGTGCGCTAGTCGAGTATGAACGGGCTCACGTAGAGTCCGTCTATCCGTATCAGACGTTTTAAAGAATCAGCTTTAAACGGGATTATCCAGGCGCGTTCCGCGCTGTCCCATCGAGACCCAGGCACTTGCTTTAGCGTGGCCTCGATCTCGTGCGTATCCCCTAGCACCTTGACCCACTTCTTGTTGCGCGTTCCCACGGCCCACGTATTTTGCGAAGACGTGCACAAGCAGTGCACGGTCGGGTGCAATACGACGCCTCCGTTCTTCAGGCCCTCAATCGATGCTCGATTGATCGGAAATCGCCATACCCTTTCCTCTTTGTCCCAGGACCCCCCTTTTATAGCGCTTGGCTTATTGCGTGCGCTTAGAGTGCTTCCGCGGACAATCAAGGTTGTGCAGTCTTCATCAAGTTCGCACAGAAGCCTGCTCTCTGGGTGATGTTCCCGCAGCGGCGTGTGCACCGAGTTTCTTTTTAGATCCTGCGGGCCGGTTTTTCGCGGTTCTTCGGTCTTGCCGATTCGATCTTCTTGAGAGGTGTCAAGAGTTTTTAGCGCGATCCTCGCGTGCAGCTTAACGTCTTCGTGCGCGCTCTGCGTTGCCGCTTGAGTCAAAATGTCGCGCGCCGCCGAATCCGCGTTGCCAGAGGCGAGCGCAACCGCTTCAAGTGCATCGACGGCTTTAAATCGCTGGTGCTCATTTTCATCATCTAGTGCCTTTGAAAGCACGTCAACTCTCTTGTAACGGGTCAGCCGATCGAAGTCATATTCACCCATCTGTATCACCAGCGATTCGTCTCTTATCTTAATATGTACGGGAGCAAAATATAAATATTTACCTAAACTATGCGCGGGACACGCTCACAGGCCTTCCTAACAGCCTAGGACGCGATATTGAAAACCGTCGCCCCCCGACGCAGTCATATTGTCGCACATTTCAAGCAAAAAAAGGCACCTAACGTGAGTCTTGACTCGAATTGGTTGGATTGTCTGCGTGAGCGTTCGCGGTCTGTTCTTCAGACGACTCTGGCGTTTTGTAGTTGGGAAACATCCATTCGTCCTTTTCGATTGCGCGCATTTGTTCGCACTTTGCTTTTGCAGCCTTTAAAGCGCCGCGCCACGAGCCGTAGTCTTTAACCGCTTTGTTGTACACGTCCGGGTGTTCTGCTTCGGCACTGATTGCCGTCATATCGGACCGATTTCGGTACAGCGCAATAATGTCCTCAACGATGTCGTAGTTCAGGGCTGCTTCGAGAGCTCTTTCAAGGGTCCCATAAATGAGCTCAGCTACGAGTGTCAATTTTGGATTATCATATAATCCGTCCACCCCCAGCTGCCGAATTTTCTCTCGGATGAATTTTTCGAGCTCAGCGTCCGACATTCATACCCATTACGCCGTATGAGTATAGAAGCATTACGGTGTCAAAAATCGTCTTAAGCGACGGCCAGCGCTTTGAACTCCGCCTTGCGACAGAAAGTTGCTGTTGCCGGTAGTCACTCGCTTTCGCTCACGTAGTCTTTGGCGGCTTCTAAAGCTTTTATGAGCTGATCGAGTGCAGCAGGCGTGACCTGTATTGCGAAACCGTCTTTTGTCGGATAACTTTCAGTGCCGCGCCGGATCCATTTGCGAATGCTGAGCACCTTGGTCGCAGTGTCTTCCCTCTGGGATACGCTAATCCTCAGTGCGACGCTTTTTGAACTCTCAATCTCAACACCCCACAGTTCTTTCCATTCCATGTGACCTCCGCTTGCCGTCGTCGCGCTCAAATTCTTTTCTCACAATCGGACGCATTCGAGCGTGCGCGAGAGTATCTCGATCAGATCGTGCTCTTTGACTGGTTTCGTGCCGACCAATGAGTGATCTTGGTTAATGCTTTCATAAATCCGCACTGCCGCGGGCTGTACTACATCTTTTAGAAACAGCAATCATTGAAGGCACATAAGTCATGCCTTTCACGACGAGTGCCCTGTTGCCGTCTCCGTATTTGACGTCAAGACACGAAATAATCCGCTTTGTGAGCATCAGTGTGAGTAGTGCTGCACTTAGTTAAAGCACATTGCATGCGTGGTCCTGGGGCAACACCAAACCTCTGATGCGCGATCGTCGATCTCGTGCGTTGGCTTTTTTTGAGCCGACGACCAGAGCATAGATGGCAAAAGCTACCTATAAATACAAGCTGACCGAACGTCTCGGTCTCAGCGATGGCAACGCGGCTGCTTACCACATCAAACGTCTTAAGACGCGAGCAGTTCTCACGCGATATACGATTCAAATCGATTGGCGGAAGGTCGGTTTTCCCGCAGATTTCGTCATTCTTGCTGAATCGGATGAAAAAGCGGCGCTGCTTGCGTTGGAAAGGTACCTCGTCCTTCTTCAGGACTATTACGAAAAGCACTTTGGCAACGTGCTCCTGCTTCCAACCTCTCCTGGGTACGTACTGCTGAGAGACATAAGTCACTGTTACGGTGATAAAACGATGCTTGTAATCACCGGCAGTGGGACAAGCGATCTCGATATTGCCTTCTTTCGGGAGAACTACATAACCCGAGCATTCGAGGGCATACGAACGACGCTTATGACGACGCGATACAGAACTGTGGACAACTTTGTGATACAGAGCGGTGCCCTCGACACTTTGAGCGCCATCTTCGAGACCACAGGCGCATCTGAAGAAGAGATCAGTCGAATGTCAAAGTGTTGAGTCCCAACCACGTTAATTAATCGTGCTTTCCCCGAAACCAGACAGGAAGTTTCTGATTCTTGGAGTGATGAACCTAACAAACAAGTAAAAGACGAAGACGATAGTTGTTATAAAGAAGCTCACTGGGTACGGCTCAAAAAAAGCAATAAAGAGCCCCAACCACGTTGCTATCAGAGCAATGACTACAGAGATAATTATGACTCGCCCCGGTCGTTTTGCCAATAGCTGAGCCGTCGCAGCTGGCGTGACCATCAATGAGAAAATGAGGAGGACACCAACTACTTGAACCGCGAACGACGTCGCCACCGCGACCAGCAGCATGAAAATTATGCCGAGCAAAACTACGGGCATTCCCTTTGCTTCCGCCACATCTTCATCGAGCGATGCAAACAAGAGAGGCCGGTAGACGAGCGAGATGAGAACCAGAATTATCACGCCGGCAACGAGGGTTAAAAGGACATTGCTGAAACTGACGCCCAGTATTTCTCCAAACAAGATGGAGTACGCTTCAGTTGCATAGCCGGTGTAGAGGCTGAGGAACAACACACCCAGGCCAAGCATGAAAGCGAGAACTATTCCGATTTCGGCGTCGCGATTGGCGGCGCGTCGGCCTAGCGCGGCTATCCCAAGTCCCCCCACGCTTGTGAAAAGGAGAAGACCGTAAATTGGGCTGACCCCGATTAATACGGCCGCCGCTGCCCCAGAGAAACCGATGTGGGAGAGCGCGTGCGCTGCGAATGAAGAACGGCGCAACACAACGAAGTAGCCAACGATGCCCGCGAGGATTGCGACTACTGTTCCTGCCTCGAAGGCGTGCTGCATGAACGGGTACTGAAGCATCTGTTGCAGGTCGACCCACGGATTAATGCTGAAGGTCATTCTGGTTGACACCGGTGGTAATCTTCTATACCTGCAACTGCAATGTTGCCCCTAGAGTCTCGAAGAACCTCAACGTGAACCCCGAACAAAGCCGAGAGACTTGCTGACGTCAGGACCTCTTTCGGCGTCCCGGTCGCCACCTTGCCGTTAGCGATGTAAACCACTTTATCGAGATACGGCAAAAGAGGGTTGATGTTGTGGGCGATCAAAAGTGCAGTAACGTTGCGCGATCGAACTACGCCATTTATAAGCTGAAGCAATTCTCTTTCGCGCCTCATGTCAAGATTCGACAAGGGTTCATCGAGCAAAAGGAGCGTGGGTTCGCTTACCAGCGCCTCCGCCAGAAATATCCTCTGCAGTTCTCCGCCCGACAATGCGCCGAGAGAGCGATGAGCCAAGTCTGTGGCTCCAACGTCTTTCAGCACGTCAAGAGCAGCTTTACGGTCCTCGTGGGAAAACAGGCCCAGACCCCATTTTTTGCCGGATAATCCCAGTCGCACAAGTTCAAGGGATTCAAGATTTGTGTCATCGTCGAATATGTGACGCTGAGGCACGTAACTAATCTGTGGATTGCCACGTTTGGGCACTGCATCGAATATCTTGATCGTGCCGCTGACGGGTTGCTGCAAACCAAGGAGCAAACGAAACAGAGTTGTCTTGCCCGCTCCGTTAGGGCCGATAACCGCTACAAACTCGCCGTGATTGATTGAGAGACTGGCGTCTCGCCAGACTATGTTGTCTGGGTAGCCCGCCACTAGGTTCTTGCATGTGATGATCTGTGCGCTCATTGGTAGCCCGCTAGATTCGTGGACGCGATGATCTCGTCCTGTACCCTCTTGCGTTATTTCCCAAGGGCTTCCTGGTTAAGGGCGTTCTGAAGAACGATTAACTGCGCATTCATCCAGACTTGGAACGAGACATCCGGCGGTTGGATGGTCTCCGTCACTGGAACGATCGGAATGTTATGTTGAGCGGCCAATGCTTTAATGCTCTGAGTGAGCGGCGTCACCGTTTGTTCATTGTAGACCAGCACTTTGACCGATCCGTTCGTAATGAGCTGATCGAACTGCACGATGCTCTGCGCTGGGGGATCGTTTCCTTCGGCGACAGCTCCCATAAATGCCGGAGGGGACACAAGGTCAAGACCAGTGGCGTTCGCCACATACGCGAAGATGTTCTCTGTTGAGGCTACTTTCACGCCTCCAAACTGTTGCTTTATCTCGTTGATACGGGCGTTGTATTCCGCGAGCGACGCATTCAACGCGTTATACTGTTGTGTATAGTATGACGTATGAGAGGGATCTATGGAAACAAGATCCTGATACATAGCCTTGACTGTTTCATTCACATAAGTAGGGCTGTACCAGAAGTGAGGATTGGCATCGACTCGTCTGGTTAACGAGTTCCTGCACGTTTAAGACTACTTGATTTGGAGTATTGCTTGATGCTATGAGCTGTTGGGCCCACGTGTCATATCCGGCTCCGTTAATAATTACGAGCTGGGCATTTGCTATTGCCATGGCGTTGGCGGTATTGCTTTCGTATTCGTGGGGGTCAGCATTTGGGTCTGAAACGATACTCGTCACACTAACCCGTGTTCCGCCAAGCTGAGTTATCAGACTGCCCCAGAAGTTTTCGGCGGCAACGACGTGTATCACTCCACTAGAACTTGTAGTGTTGGAAGTTGTGGGGTTTAAGAGGTAAATGCCTGCGAAGGCTCCCGAGACAATTAGCGCAGCCAAAACGGTTGCAATAATTACATAGCTAGTTTTCCTCATTGTCTTACCCCCTCCGTGTGCGCATTGTAGTCAGCCAAGTCTCGGCTGGCGAACGGCAGATTGATTTGAAAGATCGCGAAAGATGCTGCTGCTACCATCGCCGCAGTAGTGAGCCGCTGCGCCGTGACGGTCTGCCGGCGCGCGATGATGATGGTTATCGTAATGAGGGCGGCCGTTAGCAGCCACCAAAAGAGTATCCATTGTATCGAAAAGACCCCGTCCGGCAAATGAATATGCGCCATCGACAATTCCTGAGCTGTGTGGCGCCACATCGTGCGCAGCGCCACCTACGAGTGTATGCTATCCTACTCTACGCATATAAATATATCCCTGCTATTAGAGTAGGAATTCCATGCACAAAATAATGCCACTGCCGGCTTCGCGAGAGACTCACTCAGCCGGCTGTACGAGCAATTCGACTTCGTGCCGTAGCGCTTTGAGAGCTGTGTCAAGCTCTGCTGCACACGCTTGGAGCATTTCATCGATTTCTCGTTGTTTTTTCCAATCTGCGATGCCCTGCCGCACTTCGCTGAGCCGTTCCTTGGGTACGTAGCGCCACTTCCCGTGCTGCCGTGAGGGCTCAAAATAGTAGTACGGGCCATGCAACGCGCCAGACCTACAGCGACAGCTCCGCTTGCCGCATCGCAGGTGCCGTTTTCGCAGTGAGCCTGGAAGCGGATTCAGCACAGCGCGCTTGTCGGTTAGCGCAGCAATATTATTGATGAGTTCGGTACTCTGGTACAACAAGCGTCTCACGCTGGCGATCTCTGTGCCGGCACCAATTGCATCCCCCAGCGCCTCAGTCAAGCCCCCGCGATCGTCTGTCATCATGATAGCATTGCATTACCTATACTAAACATATTTCAATCGGTTGCCCACTAAGTCTAGATCTCACGTCTCAGGCGTTCAAATCGATTCTCTCAAAAACTGTAAAACTGCGCTTAAACACGTCTGGGTTACATATTGCGAGCTCGGATATCGAATAGGAGCGAACAAAAGCGTTATAAAGCTACGGGAGCTATTTCTAAGGGAGAGGCCCCAACGTATGCGCGCGTTTTACATCGGCCGCTTTCAGCCGTATCACTTTGGACATCAAGAAGTTCTCGAAGAAATAGCCCGCGAATGCGAGGAGATCATCATCGGTGTCGGTAGTGCTCAGCTGAGTCATACGTTTTCAGATCCGTTTACGGCCGGCGAACGAATACTAATGATCACGCGCTCGCTCAGAGATCTTGATGCCTTACTGTACGTGATACCAATCGAAGATATCCGCAGAAATGCGGTATGGGTATCGCACGTGATGGCCATGACGCCTCTCTTTGACGTCGTTTACACCAACAATCCGTACGTTATCCGACTCTTCAACGAGGCGCGATTTGAGGTCAAGTCGTCTCCGCTCTATCAACGTGAAGTCTACTCGGGCTCAGAGATTCGAAAAAGGATGCTACGTAACGAACCCTGGCAGCATCTCGTCCCGCAAGCTGCGGTAGAGGTCATTGAACAAATCGACGGCGTGAACAGGCTAAAAGAAGTTTCTAGAGAGGATAAAACGTCTGATCTTGGCACGCTGTAAGCGCGTCTGTCTTGCTTTTCACGAAGCTATCGCGCTAGCACACGCTCAGAGGTATCCCAGCAAATGAGCAAATGCGGCCACCATCAAAAGCGCCCGCGCAGAGTGGAATCATTAATAGCCTAGGTTTCAGACTAGTGGCCCGTTCGTTAGACGAAGTTCGGCTCTCGCCTTTAGGTGACTAGTCGGAGGCACATAACATCACAAAGCGCAAAAGGTTCGGTTGCCGCAAGATACTGCAAAGAACGTAATTGACTGCGTCCTCATTTTCCGCAAACGAACAAAAAAAGTCGTGATGCTTTTGGCAAGGTTCCGGCAAGGTAACAAAACCGCCACAACTGCTCAAAAGCGCATTCTTCGCTCGCGCAGGAACGCTGCTCAACTTTGATCCAAGCGCCTTGCCGAGGGTCAGCGTTGCGTTATGTTAATTAAGCGAACGACGTAGTTGTTGCCAACTTGCTCCCACTTGTAATTGTATTTGTACTGCGGGAACTTGTTTTCGAGTTCCTTCAGCTCGATGAGTCGTCGGTCCAAGCAGCGCTGTGATTTGCAGACGAATACAAACTTCCATTTTGGAAGCGCTCGCGGATCGTCAATAAGTTTCGCCATGCGAAAAAGGTGTTATTCAATCACCACGCAGTGCTGGGTTACCACGCGTCGCTAGAGTCTTCAGCGTGGGCAACTGAGGGCGGGCGTTCTCTCTCGATCTCCACGAGTAAATGGTAGCTTTTGCAAGATAACGATTGTGGGAACTGTTGGAGCCGGCTCGTGCTAACGCTCTTACCACAGTGCGACAGTAAACGGTACGCACCGTTGACGCTAGACTTTAGAAAATTCGTGCGTCATGCACGCGCTGGCTGGCCGGCGTCGCAGCACGCAGCCGATCGGATTTTCCGTATATACCTCATATTCTGGCTCTAAATACTTGCAGCTAGTTTTTATAGTAATGTGAAGATATATACTTACAATGCACCTTACTAGAGATGAAGAAGATGTCCTCGCGGGCGAATCAGGCGCCGTCAAACAAAAAGCGATGGAGATCTTAGTCGCACTCGGCAATATTTACAACGCTGAAAGACTCATCCCAATCGAGAGTGCGCAAATCGCTGGTGTTTCCTACAAAACAATTGGCGAAGCTGGGCTAGAGTATCTTACAGACCTGAGTGGAAAAGTCGTCGTTCCGACAATGCTTAATCCTATGGGCATGGACCGATATAAATGGAGACAGATGGGAATCGACGAAACCTTCGTAGAAAGGCAACTGGCCATTATCAGGCGATATGAACTGCTCGGAATCGATGCCCAGTGCACTTGCACGCCTTATTATGTTAATGCTCCACGAGCTGGGGCCCACTTGAGCTGGGCTGAGTCCTCCGCGGTTTCTTATGCGAACTCCGTTCTTGGGGCGCGCACCAATCGAGAAGGAGGGCCTAGCGCACTTGCTGCTGCCCTCGTCGGGAAGACACCTGACTACGGCTACCACCGTGACGAGAACAGAGTTCCAGATATCTCAGTGAGAATAGATTTTCCCTTGGCCGGAAGTGATTTTGGCGCACTTGGATATGTAGTCGGCAAAATGGTTAGATCACAGGTGCCACAGTTTTCCTTTGTTGCTCCACCGAACGCTGATGAGCTGAAAGCCCTGGGTGCAGCAATGGCCGCCTCAGGCTCTGTGGCTCTTTTCTTTGCGAATGAGCAAGCGAAGCCACGTGAAATCCTCGAAGTAGACCGCTCAGACGTTGATATCTATTCATCGAGCGAACCCGAGGTCGTTGTGCTGGGGTGCCCACATTGCTCACGCGCGGAACTCGCAGAGATCGCACGCCTTTTGGAAGGACGCACGGCCGTGCGGCCTCTCTGGATTTGCACCTCGCGGTTCGTGGCCGATCGCTCCGGCTCGGTGATATCGCGCATTGAAGCGAGCGGGGCCCGCGTGATCTGTGATACTTGCATGATCGTCTCTCCAGCGTTTGAAAAACGGCGCATGATGGTTAATTCCGGAAAAGCACTTGAATACGGGCCAAGCTTGTGCAATTCGCATACATTCATCGGAACGACGGCGAACTGCATCACGGCCGCGTGTACCGCGTGAACCTGCATCGCAACGGGGTTAGCCATGCTCAAGCGCATAAAAGGACGAATAATAGCGAAAGGAATTGGCGAAGGGCCTGCGGTGGTTACGCGTCAACCGCTCTCGTTCTTAGGAGGCGTCGATCCCAAACAAGGAGTCATAATGGATCCACATCACGAGCTGCGCGGCACGTCAATTGTAGGAACGGTTCTCGCTTTTCCGCAGGGCAAGGGGTCGACTGTCGGATCTTATGTACTTTACCAGCTTAAAAGAAACGACAAGGCTCCGGCCGCAATTATTAACGCATTAAGCGAAACCATTGTTGCTGTCGGGGCGATCATATCAAACATCCCCCTCATCGACAAGCTTGAGCTAGACCCGATCGCCGCAATCAAGCCCGGATCACACGTTCTCGTAAACTGCGTCGAAGGTTTTGTTGAGGTGGAGAAGTGACCGAACAAGGCGATTTAGACCGAATCAACGCTGTGTTCCAGGTGTACCAGGTACGAACCAGCGGGCCTACCATCAAGTATTACGGCGAACCTAAGGTTGACAGCAAGACGCTTTTCACGCACCTTTGGAACGACTTCGCCCAGAGAGGTTACGATATCGAACTGCGGCGCGAACACGGCGAATATGTGCTCCTAGCTACGCCTGTGAACGACGCCGGTGAAAAAAAGCACGTCAACGTTGTTCTTGCCGTCGCCACCGTTTTTGCCGTAATGCTCACCGGCGCTGTCCTGTTTTACGGAGTCAACCCTTTTGCACAGCCTTTGCTCATCTACAAGGGCTTGCCCTTCGCGGCTGCGGTCATGTTTGTGCTAGGCTCGCACGAGCTGGCTCATTATTTGGTAGCAAAGCGGCGCGGAATGAGAGCAAGCTTGCCATTCTTCATACCGCTACCGTTTATTTCGCCGGTCGGAACTCTCGGCGCACTCATACAGCTCAAGGGGGCTATTCCAGATCGAAAGTCACTTTTTGACGTGGGAGTAGCCGGTCCACTCGTAGGCCTTACGGCAGCCGTCGTCGTCACAATAGTAGGATTGCTGCTTCCCCCCATCACCCCCGGTACTGCGCTAATGCCCACAGTGGCCCTGGGCGTCCCGATTCTCTTTGCGCTGATCGAAAAAGTTGTTCCCGCCGCGTCAACAGGCTTGCATCCAATCGCGTTTGCGGGATGGGTGGGCATGCTCATAACCAGTTTGAACCTCCTCCCAGTAGGACAACTCGACGGCGGGCACATCGCCAGGGCTCTGTCCGGAGAGAAGACGACGTACATCTCTGCGGCGGTTCCGCTCATCCTTATGACCGGCGGCATTTACTACTCTTTGAACGGTTTAAACGGAGAAATGCTCTTATTTTGGGGGCTCTTCACGTTGTTGTTCGCAGCCGGGGGACATCCACAGCCGATCAACGATATGAAGAAGCTCGATGCTAAGCGCGTGGTCTTGGGAATCATAGCTTTCGGCCTATGCATAGCTTGTTTCACCCCAATCCCGTTTCAAGCGTGACTATACGCTTTGACAAGAAGAATATGTTTAGCTTGGCAGCCATCCAAGCAATACTCCTCTCGCGGGGCATTGAGGTAAATTTTTCATCGAGTCCGCGCGATGGCATAATGATTTACAGCCTCGCAACGCTGCAGGCAACCGACGTCTATCGAGAGGTATCAAACGCACGCACTCGGTCAATATTCATCGCCGGCGGCCCTCATCCTTCAGCGAGAGCGACCGAAGCACTAGAGCACTTTGACTTCGTCGTGATCGGTGAGGGCGAGGAAACGCTCCCTGAGCTAATCCTTGCATTGAGAGGCGATGGGGACGTGGACGAGGTGCGAGGCATTGCGTTCAGAAGCCCCGATGGAATCCGCAAAACCGACCCAAGGCCTCACGTGAATCTCGACGCTTATCCGCCCTTCATCGAAAACTTGCGGGCCCCTATCGAGATCAGCCGTGGCTGTCCACACAACTGCAAGTACTGTCAAACACCGCGCTTATTCGGCACAAAAATGCGGCATCGCAGCGCGGCGGCTATTGCTTTCTACAGCAGCTATCTTTCAGACGTCAGATTTATCTCGCCTAACGCGTTTGCGTACGGATCAGATGGGCGTCACCCCACACTCGACCGCGTCACTGAGCTCCTCACGTCGCTGCGTGGTCGGGTGTATTTCGGCACCTTCCCCTCCGAAGCGCGGCCAGAATTTGTTACAGATGAGCTCCTTGAGATCCTCACGGAGCACTGCGCAAATACTTCAATTCACATCGGAGCACAGTCGGGAAGCGATGCCGTATTAAGCGAAGTACACCGAGGACACTCCCGTCGTGATGTTGAAGCAGCGCTCGAAATATGCCGCGCCCATAGCGTCACTCCAATTGTAGATTTCATCTTCGGACTTCCGACCGAGGTCGCGGCAGATCAGCTGGACAGCCTCGAGCTCGTTGACTCGATCGTCGCGACGGGCGGACGAGCACGTGCTCACTACTTCACCCCTCTACCAGGGACGCCGTACGAAGACGAGAAGCCCTCGCCAGTGTCGAGTAAAGTGGGAAAAAGACTCGGCAAGCTCGCGCGCGATGGCAAGGTTTCCGGACGGTGGGAGCCTCCACGTCTGCGACACAAAAAGACAAACGATTTAAAACAGAGGCCGTAATACGTACTGGTAAGATTTGTGAGAGTTTATGAAGTTTTTAGCCCTTTCGGATGCACACGGGGACTATTCTCATATCGCCCAACTGTTGTTTAAGGCGGGAGACGTCGACGCCGTTTGCGTAATAGGAGATATTACAGATTTCGGACCCAATGCCCTCGTCCAAGAGCTGCTTTCGCTCATCGGGGAAGACGTGCCAACACTTATGATACCGGGGAACTGCGACCTCCCTACGATCGTTGAAACGATTGAAGAATCTCCCGCGGTAAACCTACATCTAAAGAGTTTTGACTACGATGATATCAGATTCCTCGGCATCGGCGGATCAAATCCAACGCCCTTTAACACTCCCTTTGAACTCAGCGAGGCGGAATTACAGAGTTACGCTGCTAGACTCTTGAACGACGTCGGAGCTACCACGGTTTTGCTTTCACACACCCCCCCCAAGGGATTCTTAGACGAGGTTGACTCGAGGCACGTCGGAAGTGAGGCAATTCTCCACGCCGTGGGGATCGTCGACGTACTAGCCTGCGGACACATACACGAGCAGCGAGGAGCGCTTGTCTCGGACAAAACCACGATCGTGAATCCTGGAATGGCTGCACGAGGCTTTGGTGCCGTTATCGAAATTCGTCCGGGAGAGAGCGCAAACGTCACGCTGATTCAGTCTTAAGCCGTTTACATTAAGGACGCGGCTGGTTTCACTTATCAGACAGCAGCCGAAGACGCTACGCATTTTGACGCTTAGGCTACCGCCAGGCTTTCCTCACGTTGTACTGCCCTGGTGCCAATTTGAACATTTTTCCCGGAGCACCGAATCGGCCAAGCATAACGAGCTGATGGGGGGTCTTTGCAGATGTGACAGGGTATATTGTTATCGACTCGCTAACTAGATAAATTCAGCTTGAAAACGGCCTTAAAGACTTCGGCGGAGAGAGCAGCTTCATCGCGGAACTTTGTCCTGCCAGAGATAAGGGTTTTAAACATGAGACGCAAGTATCCCCTATGAGCGTTGAACGGGGCGATTTCATTAGCTTGTCCTATACCGGGCGATTAGACAACGGCGATGTTTTTGATACCACAGACGAAGATGTCGCCAAGGAAAATGGGCTATTGGCAGAGGGCGTTAGTTACGCACCTATAACTATCGTGGTCGGAGAAAACATGGTAGTCAAGGGGCTTGACGAAGATTTGATCGGAAAAAAGGCTGGCTACGAAGGGCAGATCAAGATTGCACCACAAGATGCTTTTGGACAGCGAATTCCTGAACTAATTGAGGTCGTCCCAACGCGTAGATTCGAGAAGAGACCGACGCCTGGAATGCGTGTTACACTCGATAACAAGACAGGAACCGTCGAGAGCGTAATTGGGGGACGCGTGCGCGTCGATTTCAATTCACCGTACGCAGGCAAGACCGTCAACTATGAATATAAGATTGAGGCCACGATTGTCGATACTGTAGAAGAAGCCAAGGGGTTGTTCAAGTACTACTTGAATAAAGACTTTGAGGTATCGATCGATGACCATCGAGTGATTGTCGAAATGCCTTACGAATTAGGATTCAACCAACAGGTGCAGTATTACAAGAAGCTTCTGGCTGAAAAAATCATTCAATTTGCTGGCGCGGAAGAAGTCGATTATGTGGAAGTTCATAAGCGACCCGAACCGGTCAGTGAAGAAACCGCTGCAGGTGCCGAACCGGAGTCTAAAGCACCGGAACCAAGGAAGCGCACCCGCCGGACTAAAGCGGAGGCGGCCCCAGCGAGTGAAGAAACCGCTGCAGGTGCCGAACCGGAGTCTAAAGCACCGGAACCAAGGAAGCGCACCCGCCGGACTAAAGCGGAGGCGGCCCCAGCGAGTGAAGAAACCGCTGCAGGTGCCGAACCGGAGTCTAAAGCACCGGAACCAAGGAAGCGCACCCGCCGGACTAAAGCGGAGGCGGCCCCAGCGAGTGAAGAAACCGCTGCAGGTGCCGAACCGGAGTCTAAAGCACCGGAACCAAGGAAGCGCACCCGCCGGACTAAAGCCCGAGAGCTATAGAAGTAGCTTCGAAACAAGAATCGACGCTTTTTTTGTCAGTCTCGAGTAGCATCACGGAAGCGTTGCGTGTTGCACACGAGTGAGTGGGTCAAGAAGCTCACTCCGAGTCTCCGGGATCTGTCACTCAAAACGCCGTCCGTCTTTAGCGCTTGAGCTCAACCAGTTTCAATGATTTTCCCTCAGGGCACGCTTCTGGTGTGTCGCCCAGAACTGAAGAAATCACGTACTTGTCATCCCGCCTGAGCCCGTTCGGATGGCACAGTTCGTAGATCTTACAGTCAAGGGCCTCGCAGTCGTTCTGCTTGTACAAGATTCTCGAGCCCACAAACGCGCTTTTAGAGTCGATTGCCGTTACACTGGGACTTTCGACCACTTCGACCGCTTTGACCCCGATGTCGTGCAGTGCGCAGTCGTGCTTCATATTACCGCGCATGCCGACTATTCTGTAACGACGCCCAATGTCTAAATTCAGGCACGTGTTCTTAAGTTTGCACGTCTCGCATTCGTTTGTCGGTCCGTTGAATACGAACTCTACGCCGACCTTGGCCAAGCCTACGCCGATTAGCGTTATGCGAGCGTTTCCTTTTGGCATGCTATCAATCCTGTGCCCCCTATTGATGCTACGGTCTGACGCAAGTAGGTTCCGCTGTTTTATTATAAATATATCAATGCGGCCTACTCGATCACCAAGGTGACCTTCGCCAACTCCTCAGCGGCTTTTCTCGTGAGTCCCTCCCCAAGGATGGTGTAACGCTCAGGTCGCACGTTCTTTGCGTGAAGCAACGCTTCAATGATGTACTGATCCTCGATGCCCAAACCTTGAGCATCGACCGGCGCGCCAATGCTCTGTAGCGATTGTCGAATTCGTTGCCAGTCACCACCGTGCAGATATGCCATCATGATCGTTCCAACCCCGCACTGCTCGCCGTGCAAAGCCGGTTTGGGGGCTTTGACGTCAAGCGCGTGACTGAACTTATGCTCGCTGCCTGAAGCCGGCCGGGACGACCCCGCAATACTCATAGCCACGCTGCTCGAAACCAATGCTTTCACTACGAGCCGGACAGAATCCTCCAAATTCGGCTTAATTTGTGTAGCCGCGTTGAGTATGATCTCAGTCGACATGAGCGACAGCGCTGCAGCATACTCACTAAACTCTTCACCTCGCAGTTTCCTCGCGAGTTCCCAGTCCTTCACCGCCGTATAGTTGGATATTATGTCGCCGCAACCGGCGGCGAGCAGCCGATGTGGCGCCTGAGCTATGATTCTCGTGTCTGCGATAATTGCAAGAGGGGTTTGAGCTTCGATTGATTGGGTTCCCTCCTTAAAACGTATAGAAGCGCGCATCGATGCGATTCCGTCGTGACTTGCTGCTGTGGGCACGCTGATGAACGGCAAATTCGCGCTGACCGATGCAATCTTAGCGATGTCAATGGTCCTGCCGCCGCCGACTGCGACTACGAAGTTCTTGTCCGAAGCGCGACTTGCGACCCGCTCGACTTCGTCCATCGAGGCCGAACCGACGATGAGCACCTCGGCGGGATATTCGTTCCCCAAGATGCCCGCTATTTGCCGCCCGAATGAACACGTATGCTGTCCGCAGACGATTAACCCGCTCCCGTCAAGTTTAAGTTCTCTAAGGACATCGGCAGTATCGCGTATAGCATCTTGTTCCATCACTACAATTCTAGGGAGCAGCATCCATCGTTTCATCGGTGATCACTTGTTCGATCTAGGCAATTTTATCAACCAGTTAGGCAATTTTGTCAACCAGTACGATATACACCCCATCATATACGACACCGGATATAACCCAGTCAACACGATAACGTGGGCCATCATTCTCGGGCTAAGCCTGTTTGGAGTCGTTAAACTTCTCAACAAGTTGGATATAACCGTTGATGAGGTTTTCATATTCGCGGTATCCCCTTATATCTTTGTGGGGGGTTCCCTGCGCGTGGTTGAAGATGCCGGCCTCGTTGCCGCGCCACTGAAGTATCTCTTGATCACCCCCCTAATCTATTTCTTCATCTTTTTTGTGTGCGTCGCGATCCTGATATTATCCGTAGGATTAGAGCGCGTCTCGCGCATCAATTACTACTGGCCCTTCGCGCTCGGCGGCGTGGTTTGGAGCATTCTGAACGTCTGGCTCCTTTACACGACAGCAAAGTCGTTCAACGGGACCATAGTGGCTATCATATTGTCAGTTGGCGTGGCCCTAAGCTTATTAGTCTTCGTTATTGGGCGCCTTTTTAACATCGCGCTTCTAAAGGATCGCGTCAACGCGTACGTGCTCGACGGACAGCTGCTCGACGCCACAGCGACGTCGTTCGGCCTCGCGTTGCTCCCGTATGCAGAGAAACACGTGCTTCCAAACTTCCTTATTGAAGCCACCGGCACGGCGTTCGTTATGTACCCGCTCAAGCTCATCGTGACGATTCCGGTACTGTTCATGATAGATGAATATTTAAAGGGCGAATCAAGAAATCTAACTGGCCTATTGAAACTTGCTATTCTCACGGTTGGCCTAGCGCCTGCCATCAGGGACACGTTACGGATGACCCTCGGCGTATGATACCTTTTGTGACGAGGCCACGTTCACATTCGCGCGTAACTGCATCGGAGTGGTAGAGTGAAGAGAGCTAATTTCAGCGAGTGGTTCAACGAGTTGCTGTTCGATGCGGAAATCATGGACGTGCGATACCCGATCAAAGGATTGTATGTATGGTTTCCCTTCGGCTTCGCCTTGCGAAAACTGACGTACGATCTGCTCCGGTCGCTTCTCGATCGAGAGCACGAGGAAACATATTTTCCCCTCCTCATACCCGAAAACGAGCTGCTTAAAGAATCAGAACATATCAAAGGATTTGAGGAGGAAGTCTTCTGGGTGACCCGAGGCGGCTTTACAGAGCTCGACGTGCCGCTTGCTCTTCGGCCGACTTCAGAGACCGCAATCTACCCGATGTTTAGCATTTGGATACGCTCGCACGCAGATCTTCCGATAAGGATCTACCAGATCGTCAACACTTTCAGGTACGAAACGAAACACACCCGACCGCTGATCCGCCTGCGAGAGATAACAAGCTTCAAAGAGGCCCACACCGCCCACACCTCTTGGGAGGAGGCCAAGAAGCAAACCGAAGCTGCCGTGGCGCTGTACAAGGAGTTCTACGACAGGTTGGGTATCCCGTACGTCGTCTCGCGTCGACCGCAGTGGGACAGATTCCCTGGAGCTGACTACACGATCGCGTTCGACACGCTTATGCCCGATGGGAAGAGCTTACAAATCGGAACGATTCATCATCTGAGCACAAACTTTGCAAAGACGTTCGATATCACGTACGAAGATCGCTCCGGCAACCAGCAGTACGTCAATCAGACGTGCTACGGAATTTCGGAGCGCTGCATTGCTGCCGTCATTTCAGTTCACGGCGACGACAAAGGTCTGGTGCTACCCCCCGAGGTAGCGCCCACTCAAATTGTCATCATCCCTATCTTCACTGCCCAAGCCAACTCCGAAACGGTGTTGAAAGCGTGCAACGAACTCAAACACGAGTTGTCGCGCTACCGCGTCGTTCTCGACACGGATGATGCCCGACCGGGCGCTAAGTTCTATAAGTGGGAAAAACAGGGGGTTCCCGTGCGCATAGAGGTCGGACCGAAAGACATTTCAAAACGCGCCGTAACGCTCGTGCGGCGGGATACGGGAAAGAAAGAGGTCGTCGAGCGTTCTAAACTACAAGCGCGAGTCGCTGAAGTGATGACTGAAGTGCTCAACACCATCGCTGAAAGAGCACAAACGGTTCTGCGTTCACACATTGTCGCCATAAAAACTCCCGAGCAAGCAAAAGGCAAGAAAGGCTTCTTTCAGATCTCGTGGTGCGGGTCCGAATCGTGTGGCCAACGGCTTCAAGAGCTGAGTGAGGCTGATGTCTTGGGAGAGACCGAGCCAATGGAGGGACGGTGCGCCATCTGCAAAACGCCAACGAATGTAAGAGCCTTTTTAGCTCGGCCATACTGATACAGTCTCCGGGTCAAGCCTATATCCTCGCTTTCTCTCGAGAATGTCGCCACGCTACACGACGATGTGAGCTTCCAGCGAAAGTGGTTTCGCAATCTCGCGGAAAAAAACCGACGCGAACTAGCAAAGGCTTTTTTCCAGCTAAAACAAAACTGAAACCCGATGAACATCAGAACGCTCGATCGAAAAATAACCGAGCTGCAACTCGACGGCTATGTGCTGTATGCGGCCTCGTCCCAGGATGCGAATCTGTACTACTTGACTGATTTCCTGGCAGAGGACCCCTTCTTGTTCTTGCGCGCCGACGGGCAGTCGTTGCTCGTCGTATCGAGTATGGAGAGTGCGAGGGCAATTCGATCCTCGACCGCCGATCGGGTGCGCTCACGCGAAGAGTTCCAACGAGATTCGCACGAACTGGAAGGCGACCGCGCGACAGTTGATCTGTTTGTCTCAGTGCTAAAAGAGTACCACATTAAGCACTTAGGCGTTGACGCCGCTTTTCCGATCATTTTGGCTGACGCGCTTCGGAGCGACGGTTACGAATTACGCCCCGTATCTGGTTCGATTGAACGCTTGCGCTCCATCAAAACAGCGCGCGAGCTCGGACACATGACGACCGTACAGCGTGCTAGCGAAAAGGCATGCGCTTCCGCCCTAGCCATCTTGCAGCGCAGCGAAATCATCGGTGATACGCTGCGGTACGACGGGCAGGTGCTTACGTCGGAGCGGCTAAAGGCCGCAATCGGCTGTTCTCTCATAAACGACGCGTGCACGTCGAATGACGTGATCGCTTCGAGTGGCTATGACTCTGCGTTGCCTCATCTTACCGGTTCAGGGCCCATCAAGGCGCATTCTGCGATAGTCCTAGATATTTTCCCTCAATCGATAGAATCGCGGTACCACGCCGATATGTCGCGGACAGTGTTACGAGGTGACGCCCCTCACGAACTCACTGAGATGTTCACCGCAGTTCAGGAAGCGCAAGAACTCGCCGTTAAGAGGATCCGACCGGGGATCAGCGGAGCCGAAGTCCACTTGGCGGTCGCAGATCACTTCGAAGAGAGTGGCTTTCACACTGACCTCAAAAAGGGTTACGGGTTCATTCACGCAACAGGCCACGGACTGGGATTGGAGGTTCACGAACTTCCGTTTCTCAGTAAACGAGGGGGGGTCCTAGCAAAGGGCAACGTAGTCACCGTCGAACCTGGCCTCTACTATCCGAGCATCGGGGGGGTGCGCCTCGAAGACGCAGTAGTTATTACTCATAACGGGAATAGAAATATCACGCAGGTCAAAAAGGAGTTTGTGATTTAAGTGCCAGAAGCCGATGTCTTAGAGAAATACCGCGAAGCCGGCCGTATATTGGCAGAAGTTCGCGCAGAGGCCGTTAAAAAGATTAAAGTCGGAAAAAAATTGCTTGACGCAGCTGAAAGCATTGAAAACGCAATTGAGCAAAAAGGCGGTGCTATCGCTTTCCCGACGAACATATCCGTGAACGAGGAGGCGGCGCACGCCACTCCTTCTAAGGGAGATGCGTCAACGTTTGGGACTGATCTCGTCAAGCTTGATATTGGCGTACACATAGATGGCTATATTGCCGACACTGCGGTCACCATTGACCTCGGCAATAATAAGGAACTAGTCGACGCCTCGAACAGTGCCCTCGAGCGAGCAATTGAAGTCGTGCGAGCGGGCGTTGATTTGGCAGCAGTCAGTGAAGTTATCGAAGACACGATCGTGGATTATGGCTACCTCCCAGTCGCCAATCTTACGGGCCACGGCCTCGAGCGCTACACACAACACGCCCCGCCCGCGATTCACAACCGACGAACTCAAAGCGGAGTGAAGCTCAAAGAAGGTCAGGTTGTAGCCATTGAGCCTTTTTCTTCCGCCGGCAATGGTCGCGTGTACGAAACAGGCAAAGCGGAGATCTTCAGCCTCGTGAAGGCAAAACCTGTACGATCGCCTGAAGCTCGAGCCATTTTGAAAGATATCGACGCTTACAAATCACTACCGTTCGCCAAGAGATGGCTAAAAGGCCGTGTCGATTTGGGCTTGAAACAACTTGAAACGGCGGGAATAATCCGCGCTTATCCGATACTTAAAGACCGAGGACTCGTTTCGCAGGCTGAGGATAGCCTCATTGTAACGAACGACGGAAGCGAGGTCATAACTAGGATCTGATAAGGCTTTAGGATCCTTTTGGCCGTCGGCCTCGACCTAATCTTTATATGCTTTTCACGCACATAAAGTTCGCTTATATATCAGGATGATGCTAGATGGAAGACCCCGAAAATCAGGTCCTTGACGTCATCGAGCTGCTGCTTACGGCGCATATCTACAATGACTATGATCAACTCGATGAAAACGACCTACCCCCCCATATCAGAAAGAACTACTGGAATTCCAAAGAGCGAAGAGTGGACAGACCTATCATCGTCTCAGAAAACGCCGTTGACAGAATCTACGAGATCCCGCACGGATGGCATGTGATCGAAACGCTGCCATTTGTAGCGTTCGAGGAGTTTGGCGCCCGGATCAACCTTACGGTGTTCGACCTAGCTGCCAAGTGGTTTGCCACGCAAGACTCGCTATCCCGCATCAACCAAAACCCTGCCTTGGCTTTCTACTACTCAAAAAACGACTCGCTCGACGTCGATTACGAACGGGTGCGTCGGCTGAACAAGCCTAAAGAAATGGACAGGGAGTGGATATTTTCCTTAATAGACGAGATCGCCGGCGAGGGAGAAGAAGCAGAAGACATGCTCAAGCTTGTCGCAATCTCTGCGCCTGAAGACGTTCGCGAGAGTCTCGATAAACTCGTCCTCACGCAAGAACAAATAGAAGAAGTCGCGAAAATCGTCAAGGCAATTCAGTATAGGGACTATTTGAAGCAGATAGAACTCTTCGAGATAGGGAAGCTCTTGTTTGTTGGCCCACCCGGAACCGGGAAGACGTCGGTCGCTCGAGCGCTTTCAAAAAAGTTGGGGTTTCCGTTTCTGGAGGTGCGACTATCGATGATTACCTCACAATATCTTGGCGAGACGTCCAAGAACATCGGAAAAGTATTCAGTCTCGCCAAGCGATTAAACCCATGCATCTTGTTCATCGATGAGTTTGATTATGTAGCCAAAACGCGGCTCTCTGATGAGCACGGCGCGATAAAAAGGGCCGTAAACATGCTGCTCAAGAGTATCGATGACATCAGCCTAGTCGACGACGGAGTGCTAATGATCGGTGCAACTAATCATCCAAGCCTCCTCGATTCAGCCGCGTGGAGGCGATTTGACAAGATCGTGATGTTTCCCCTTCCAGACGCTGCAATGAGAAAAGAGATATTCGACAAGATCACGGCCCGCATCAAGGGTACGTTTGATACGCAGAAGCTGGCGGAAATGACCGATCAATGCACGGGCTCAGATCTGAGGCTGATATTAAGAGAAGCCGTGCTTCAGGCGCTGTTTGAAGAACGGACGGACCTCATGCAAGATGATCTTGAGGCGGCTGTCAGTAACTTCAGCAAGCGATTTGAGCTCAAGATGGGTGAATACGAGAACATCTAGTTGGGCAGAGTCGCGACGAAGACGAGAGCACGAACAACCTGACTGCGTCACTAAGAGCCCAACCGCACGTCAGGCGGAGGTAGCAAACTTGGAAGCTTGCGTAAACATAGGAATGGTAGGACACGTCGACCACGGCAAAACGACCTTGGTATCCGCCCTTTCAGGCGTATGGACCGATCAGCACAGCGAAGAAATCAAGCGCGGCATTTCCATCAGACTCGGATATGCCAACGTCACCTTCAGAAAATGCCCGCAGTGCCCCGAACCCGATGCGTACACAGTCTCAGAAGTGTGCGGAGTGTGCGGCACCAAGGCAGAAACGCTGCGGACGGTATCGTTCGTAGACGCGCCTGGACACGAGACCTTGATGGCAACTATGTTGTCGGGTGCGGCGATCATGGATGGCGCAATACTTGTCATCGCAGCGAACGAACCGTGCCCGCAACCCCAGACCAAAGAGCACCTCATGGCGCTCGACATAATTGGCATTAAAAAGGTAATAATCGTTCAAAACAAGATTGACCTTGTCTCCCACGACGATCTGCTCGCGAATTATGAACAGATAAAAGAGTTTGTGAAAGGGACGGTAGCAGAGCACGCCCCAATTGTGCCTATATCCGCCCAGCAAGCGGTGAATATTGACTTGCTTATCGAGCTTATCGAGAAAGAGATACCGTGCACGGCGCACGACGCGACTAAGCCCGCGCAAATGTCTATCGCGCGCTCGTTCGACGTCAATAAGCCCGGAGCTGATATCAGCAAGCTGCTCGGCGGTGTCATCGGCGGCACGCTGAATCAGGGGGAGCTCAAGCTTAAGGACGAACTGGAAATACGACCTGGAAGAAGCGTCGAAGTCGGTGGCAAGACAGAATGGGTGCCCATTACCACGACTGTGTCGAGCATCGTTTCTGAGAAAGAAAAACTGAAGGTTGCGACGCCAGGTGGGCTGCTCGGCGTAGGAACGAAACTGGACCCCGCCCTAGTTAAGAGCGATTCCCTTGTCGGGCAGATTGCCGGGACGCCGGGAACGCTGCCACCCGTGTGGCAGGCCTTCACGATGGATGTCAAGCTTCTCGATCGTGTCGTCGGGAGCTCCGATGAACTTAACGTCGATTCGATACACACGAGCGAGCCGCTCATGTTAAGCGTCGGCACCGCCACAACCGTTGGCGTTGCCACCAGCGCGCGGAATTCGGCCGTCGAAGTAGCCCTCAAGAGGCCCGTCTGCGCGGAAATCGGATCTCGAATCGCTATTTCGAGACGGATCGGCTCGCGATGGCGGCTTATTGGAGCGGGAACGCTCGCCAAATGATCGCCATATTGGATACCAACGCGCTTCTCATTCCCTGGCATTTCAGGATCGACGTGCTTGAAGAACTGCGCGGGCTCGGATTTGTGCCTGCCACGATCGAACCAGTGCGTCGAGAACTGAGTGTATTGATGAGAAAAGGCTCTGCAGGAGCAGGCATCGCATTGCGCCTTTCAGAGAGATGCCAAATCATCGAAACCGCAGATGGATCGACCGTCGATGACCAAATCCTTAACACCGCCCTTAAATACAAAGCGGCGGTTGTAACGAACGACAAGCTTCTGAAGCGAGAGCTTCGTGAACACAGAATCCGCGTCGTGCAGCTGAGAAGCAAGAAGCATTTAGAGGTGGATATGTGATGAACCTGTGGAAAGACATCGAAACCGGACCCCAGCCACCGGAAGAAATATTCGTAGTGGTAGAGATTCCAAAAGGGAGCCGTAATAAGTACCAGGTACAGTAAAGAGTGGAACGCAATTCATCTCGACCGCGTGTTGTATTCTCCGTTACATTACCCGGGCGAATATGGCCTCATTCCGAGAACCTATTATGATGACGACGACCCGTTCGATGCGATCGTCATTATGGATGAACCAACCTACCCCGGCTGCATCATTGACGCTAGGCCAATAGCATTGCTTAAGATGCTCGATTCGGGGGAAGCAGACGACAAGGTGCTTTGCGTGCCGCTCAACGATCCAAAGTACGCAGAATATACTGACATTAACGACGTCCAAAGTCACTTCCTCAAGGAAGTCGCACACTTTTCTGAAGTGTACAAGCGGCTTGAAGGCAAGGAAACAACGGTAATTGGTTGGGAAGGAGCAGACGCCGCCAAGGAGCGGATAAAGTACTCGATGGATCTGTTCAAGAGAGTGATAGATGTATAAAAAAGCGAAGTTGATCGACACGGTAAGGCTGCCGCCTGAACGGCTAGGAGAAGAGACGATAGCAGTCGTGAAAGATCTCTTGCGAGATAAGCTTGAAGGTCGCATAGACAAGATGCTCGGATCCATAATCGCCATTACCGACGTTTTGGATATCGGCGAGGGGCGCATACTCGCGGGAGACGGAGCGATCTATTACGATGTCACTTTTAATGCGATCACATTCAAACCACAGCTTCAGGAGATACTGGAAGGCAAAGTCGTCGAAATTGTGGAATTTGGTGCCTTCGTGGGACTAGGACCGCTCGATGGTTTGCTGCACGTGAGTCAAATAGCTGACGACTACATTTCGTACGACGAAAAAAACGCGAGACTGGTCGGAAAAGAGACCGGAAGGGCCATTACGGAAGGAGATATGCTGCGGGCTCGAGTAGTCGCCGTAAGCTTGAACGAACGCGAGCCACGAGAGAGCAAGATTGGCCTCACGATGCGACAAGCAGCTCTGGGCAAGGTCGAATGGCTTGCTGAAGCGCGAGAAAAAGCCAAGAAAGAGGAGCAGGAGCAAAATGCCGGAACAAGTGTGTAAGACATGCCATCGATTTGTCGAAGGACTAGTGTGCCCCGTGTGCGGATCGAGCTTACTTGGAAAAGACTGGAGCGGATACTTGATTATTATCGACCCGAAACGCTCTGAAGTCGCCAAGCGAATGAACATCGACTTGCCCGGAAAGTACGCGCTCAAGGTTCGATAAGAAGCTCATGCTGAACGAAAAGCTCAAAGCTGAGCTCCGGCAACCGTTCGGTGATCTTTGTTCGCACGCAGATTGTGCAGAAACGTTAAGAGCTTTTGAGAGAATTGTCACGGTTGGAGACATAACGACTTACAATGTAGTACGAGCCGGCATTATGCCCGACGTGTGCATCATTGACGGCATCACCATGAGGGCGACGGTGCCGGACAAGATCTACAATGCGATTAGCACAGAACCCCGCACCGTTTATGAAGTAGATAACCCCCCGGGCTCCATCTCTCAGCAGCTTCAAAACGCCGTGAGCGGGTCGATGAAGAACATCGGGCGGTCTCTACGCACGAGAATTGTCGTGAACGGCGAAGAGGATCTGGCGGTAATCCCAGCAGTTATTGAGGCTCCCTTGGGAACAGCGGTCGTATACGGCCAGCCAAACGAAGGCATGGTTATCATTGTTACAACACGAGAAAAAAAAGAGAAAGCGAAACGCCTCTTGCGCGAAATATTGCGACAACATTAGCAATAAACAAAAGACGGAGCTACTATGCAGATAGAAGTTATCAAAGAAGAGAATAACAAATTACTTAACCGCAAGCAGCTGCAACTCAAGATTCAATACGAGGCGGCTACTCCGGCACGGAAAGAAGTTAGGGATAAGGTTGCGGCCGACTTTAAAATTGAGCCTCAGCGAGTGATAATCGACAATATGCAAACCGCTTTTGGCAAAAAAGAAGCTACGGCATATGTCAAGATATACGAATCCGCTGAAACCGCCCTACAAATAGAACAAGAGCACATCCTGAAACGGAACGCACCGCTGACCCCCGAACCGAGCCCGGAGCCGGCAGCTGAGCCGAGCCCGGAGCCGGCAGCTGAGCCGGCAGCTGAGCCGAGCCCGGAGCCGGCAGCTGAGCCGAGCCCGGAGCCGGCAGCTGAGCCGGCAGCTGAGCCGAGCCCGGAGCCGGCAGCTGAGCCGGCAGCTGAGCCGAGCCCGGAACCGCCACAAGGGGGTGAAGAAAGTTAAGGCAAGCGAGTTGTATGACGTAAGCGGCGACAAGGCGCAGAGGAAGCGCCAGAACTGTCCACGCTGCGGCGAAGGAGTCTTTTTGGCCGAGCACAAAGACAGGCTTTCGTGTGGCAAGTGCGGGTACACGCAATTTAAAAAGTAACCGCCCGTTTTTGAATGATAGTCTTAGGCATCGAGGGGACCGCTTGGAATCTGAGCGCAAGCCTGGTGGACGACGATGAGGTTTTGTGTGAAGCGAGTTCAGCGTATATCCCTGCCTCAGGCGGCATACATCCAAGAGAAGCGGCGCAACACGTTGCGAACAACATTGCTGGCGTCATTCGCCAAGTCCTGAGTTCAACAGACCCCCGTTTAATCGAGGGTGTCGCTTTTTCGCAAGGCCCTGGTTTGGGACCGTGCTTGCGCATCGTGGGCACCGCTGCCAGGGCATTGTCTATGCGGCTTGGCGTGCCTTTGGTTGGGGTCAATCACTGTATCGCACACATCGAAGTGGGACGCTGGAAAACTGATCTCGTTGATCCGATCGTTCTGTACGTGAGCGGAGCAAACTCACAGGTATTGTCGTACCGGCAACAAAGGTACCGCATTCTCGGAGAGACACTAGACATCGGCATTGGGAACTGTCTCGACAAGTTTGCTCGATCAGCCGGCTTGCCTCATCCAGGCGGCCCTAAGGTGGAGAGACTCGCGCAAGAATCGCGAGACTACTTGCCTATGCCGTACGTGGTGAAGGGAATGGACTTCTCGTTTTCGGGGATCGTTACCGCGGCTACAGAAGCATTAAAATCAGCCTCACTTGAGGAGATATGCTATAGCTTCCAAGAGACTGCCTTCTCGATGCTCGTTGAAGTGAGCGAGCGTGCGCTATCACAAATGGACAAATCAGATCTGCTTCTGGCCGGTGGCGTTGGCGCTAACAAGCGACTCCAAGAGATGCTCTCGGTGATGTGCGCTCAGCGTGGTGCCCGATTCTCCGCGCCCAAGTCGGAGTATTTGCAAGACAACGGCGCCATGATCGCATATACAGGCCTGCTCATGTTGAGACACGGTATCCAAACCCCGATCGCATCTTCCGGCGCCAACGCGAGCTTCAGGCCAGACGAGGTTGAGGTGCTGTGGATCGAGACACACTAGAGGTGGTTACGGGAGCGGAAGCAGTCGTCGTTCTTCACGGCCATTCTGTGGTGAAGCAGCGCGTTCCCAAGGACTATCGCATAGCTGAGCCTGACACGAAGCTGCGAAGAGAGCGCAACCGACTGGAGGTGAAGATACAAGCCGATGTTGTATGACGTAAGCGACGACAAGGCGCAGAGGAAGCGCCAGAATTGTCCACGCTGCGGCGAAGGGGTCTTTTTGGCCGAGCACAAAGACAGGCTCTCGTGTGGCAAGTGCGGGTACACGCAATTTAAAAAGTAACCGCCCGTTTTTGAATGATAGTCTTAGGCATCGAGGGGACCGCTTGGAATCTGAGCGCAAGCCTGGTGGACGACGATGAGGTTTTGTGTGAAGCGAGTTCAGCGTATATCCCTGCCTTAGGCGGAATACATCCAAGAGAAGCGGCGCAACACGTTGCGAACAACATTGCTGGCGTCATTCGCCAAGTCCTGAGTTCAACAGACCCCCGTTTAATCGAGGGTGTCGCTTTTTCGCAAGGCCCTGGTTTGGGACCGTGCTTGCGCATCGTGGGCACCGCTGCCAGGGCATTGTCTATGCGGCTTGGCGTGCCTTTGGTTGGGGTCAATCACTGTATCGCACACATCGAAGTGGGACGCTGGAAAACTGATCTCGTTGATCCGATCGTTCTGTACGTGAGCGGAGCAAACTCACAGGTATTGTCGTACCGGCAACAAAGGTACCGCATTCTCGGAGAGACACTAGACATCGGCATTGGGAACTGTCTCGACAAGTTTGCTCGATCAGCCGGCTTGCCTCATCCAGGCGGCCCTAAGGTGGAGAGACTCGCGCAAGAATCGCGAGACTACTTGCCTATGCCGTACGTGGTGAAGGGAATGGACTTCTCGTTTTCGGGGATCGTTACCGCGGCTACAGAAGCATTAAAATCAGCCTCACTTGAGGAGATATGCTATAGCTTCCAAGAGACTGCCTTCTCGATGCTCGTTGAAGTGAGCGAGCGTGCGCTATCACAAATGGACAAATCAGATCTGCTTCTGGCCGGTGGCGTTGGCGCTAACAAGCGACTCCAAGAGATGCTCTCGGTGATGTGCGCTCAGCGTGGTGCCCGATTCTCCGCGCCCAAGTCGGAGTATTTGCAAGACAACGGCGCCATGATCGCATATACAGGCCTGCTCATGTTGAGACACGGTATCCAAACCCCGATCGCATCTTCCGGCGCCAACGCGAGCTTCAGGCCAGACGAGGTTGAGGTGCTGTGGATCGAGACACACTAGAGGTGGTTACGGGAGCGGAAGCAGTCGTCGTTCTTCACGGCCATTCTGTGGTGAAGCAGCGCGTTCCCAAGGACTATCGCATAGCTGAGCTTGACACGAAGCTGCGAAGAGAGCGCACCCGACTGGAGGCGAAGATACAATCCGATGCGCGACGAGCAGGGGTACCCACGCCCATAATAGAGGCAGTCGACGGCTTTTCAATCACCATGGAGCGGATAGAGGGGCCACCCGTGCATAGTGTAATGAACGAGGTGGTCGCTGAAGCCATTGGCGCGGTGCTCTGCGCGCTTCACTCGGCGGGTATCATCCACGGAGATCCAACGACGCGCAACATGATTTTTTCAGCCGGGAGGGTATACCTGATAGATTTTGGGCTCTCCTCCTACGACCGGAGCCTTGAGGGTCGGGGCGTAGACGTCCACGTCTTTTTCCAAACGCTCGAGGCAACGGATGACAGGTTCCCTGCACTCAAGGACGCATTTCTTGCCGGTTACTCGAGAAACTGCTCAGATGCCGCACTGATCCTCGAAAAAGTGAACGAGATCAAAGAGCGAGGTCGATACTTGTGAAAACGTTCAATTTCATCACGCAAAACTCCGGGAAGGTAGCAGAACTGCAAGCCAAGGCTCACGAGTTCGGGTTGGAGATCGTCCAGGTCAACGCACCCTATCCAGAGCTCCAAGCTGATACGCTCGAGGAAGTTGTCCGATACGGACTCAGCTACTGCCAAGAGAAGTTTCCGCCCCCGTTTATCATAGAGGATTCCGGTCTGTTCATTGACGACGTCCACGGGTTCCCAGGGCCGTACTCTTCGTACGTGCATAGAACGATAGGGAACAGCGGCGTGGTCAAGCTCATCGGAGAGGGGCGCCCGGCACGGTTCGAGTCTGCGATCGGAAGCTATCACCGTGATTTCAAGCTGTTCCACGGACGGGTAGAAGGACGCATAGTGAGCTCACGCGGCCATCGAGGCTTCGGATTCGATCCTATTTTTGAGTATGAAGGCCGCACGTTCGCAGAGATGACGGTAGACGAGAAGAACGCATTATCGCACCGAAGCAAGGCCGCAGAACTATTCTTGGAATGGGCATCAACAATTATATAAGAGGAGATCACAGAATAGCACACCTCACGCGCGGTCATACCGTCTGTGACAGGACAATGGAGCTTAAATGGCGCGAATGTACGCACGAAGAAAAGGAGTATCGGGATCTACTAGGCCACTGGAGAGTTCGGTTCCCGTTAGCATGACGTCTGAGGAGGTTCAGAAGTTAATCGTGGAGCTACGGAACAGTGGGCTTTCCTCAAGTCAAATCGGGATCGTCCTGAGGGACACGTACGGCATACCGAGCGTCAAGTCAGTCACTAATAAGAGTCTGACCGAAGTGCTTAGCGACAATGGAGTCGCCCCTGACCTCCCTGAAGACTTGTTCAATCTCATCACTAAAGCACTGAAGCTCAGAGATCATCTTGAAGAGAACAAGAAAGATCTCCATAACAAACGCGCCCTTCAACTCACAGAGTCGAAGATTCGAAGGCTAGTCAATTATTACAAGAACAGGGACGTGCTGCCTGAGGGGTGGTCGTACCGCCTCGACACCGTCGAGATGCTGATCTCACGATAGGACGACGGTTCTTTAGCTGCTCGAAAAAGTGCTTGTTGCTGCGCAACATTTTTGCGAAGGTAACACTCGCGGCTGAACTGGATCAGGCCGCTCCTTCTTGCTCCGCTGCGCATGATCACCGCAATCCTCGTTTACGAACATCCACAGGCGCTCTCAATTGTCGAAGCTCTTCAGCCTGATAATACGTCAGAGATAAAAATGAAGGCGACAGGCAACAAAGTGGAGATAAGAGTGCAAACGAAGAAACTGCGAACCTTACTAGCTTCCTGTGACGATCTACTTTCGAATCTCCAAATAGCCCAAGAGATGCTTAGCGGCTTCTGAGAGTGAGTGGCACCTATAAGCTCTCGGGCCGCGCGTCTATCCTACCGTTCGCAACGACGAGACTGTGCAAGCGAATTACGCGCCAAAGCGGGTCATCTGATCTTTTTTAGATAACTGAGCCACCTTTTTTGAGCTTCGTTCCTGTCTGTCGACGGGATTTGAGCGGAATCGAGAAGCTTGCCTTTCTCCAAGCTTCTCAGTTCAACAGCGGCACGAATCAGACCTTGAGCTTCCACGTACAACATAAGCGCTTCGGGCTCATCGATATCCTGACTCCTGATTGTCGATTCGATTTGTCGTATTTTTCTCTCGATAGCGCCGCAAAGCCTCTGCACGGCTGCACATTCCTCAGGAGTGAGCGCCTTCTTGTGATTGATCAGACGCCACATGACCTCGTGGAGCGCAACGACCTCTCCGTCGAGTTCGATCTCTTCTGGTATTTCCGTGCCAACGAACGTGAAGATTCGGTTTAGCTTAAACAAGAGCTCCTCTCTCTCCTTCCTTGTGAGAGTAGTGGCGTCCTTTAAGTGAACACCCCACACAGTTACGTTGGGGGTTTCCTTCGCGCTTTTTTGGGGGTCCATGGCCGTTATTCCGCTAGTCCGTATCATTAGTTGTTAGTGCGCTCTCAACTTTAATCATTGCGCCGCAGGCGAAAATCTTGTAGCAACTAGCAAGAACGTCCGCGAAGGGCGAAAGAGCTGGACAAAGATTATGAACCTGGAGCTAAATAAACTCGAAACCTGTAGGATTATACCTTTTTGATAAATGAATCGAATACCACACCACATAGGCATCATTCCTGACGGCAACCGTCGGTGGGCATTAGCTCGAGGTTTGTCAAAAGAAGCGGGCTATGAAGCTGGCTTGCCCCCCGGATTAGAATTACTCAGGCTGTGCAGTAGCGTCGGCGTCAAGGAACTTACGAGCTACGGCTTCACCCAAGATAACACGAAAAGAACCCAAGTGCAGAGAAAGGCCTTCCAAAAAGCGTGCATCGACGGCGTCGAGATTCTCAAACACGAAGATGCTAGCCTGCTCGTCGTCGGAGACACGGACTCTGCGATGTTCCCAAAAAAGCTTCTTCCCTACACAAAGAGAACTACATTTGGCTCAGGAAAAATTAAGGTCAACTTCTTGGTCAATTACGGTTGGCAGTGGGACTTGAATCCGCTCTTTACCCAACCCCGCGCCACACTCGAGGGCGAAAACGTCACCAAGATGATACGATCGCACGACATTTCCCGCATCGATTTGATCGTTCGCTGGGGTGGTAGACGTCGACTAAGCGGATTTTTGCCAGTGCAATCCGTGTATTCCGATATCTACGTCGTCGATGCATATTGGCCGGATTTCAAGCCGGAGCACTTCTACGCAGCTCTTGATTGGTATAGTAAGCAGGATATCACGCTGGGTGGATGAATAACCGCTTACAGACTGTCGCGAGCGAACCTACGCCGAGCACGCCTGGGCGCTTTCACGTCGTTTTCACTTTGCGACAAAAACGTCTTTTCTTGTAACGAAGTAGCCGCTTATAGCGGCCGTGTCATACATATCGCTACAGCTGAGTGAACCAAACGAATGCGCAGCTTGGCTGGCGGCATAGCACAAAAACTAAATACGTAGGGCTTTTTCGGTGGACTATGAAGCGCTACTTCCGCCGCACAGTTTGTGATGACTTGCACTACGGGGAAAAGCCACCCGAGATTTGCCCCACCTGCGAAACTATGGGTTCGTACGTAGAGGTCACAAAAGATGAAGCTGAGGAGTACTTCTTGTAGCAAAAAACACGGTGTGCCCAAACTGTTCAGGAACTTACGGTTCTTGTAGTTCCAAAACAAGCGCTGGGCTACGCGTCACGCTGCACTGAAGATCTGCTGAAACTAAAAAAAGAGGAGGACCGCAGAGCCAAAACGTCTGCGGCAGCACGCGGTCACACTTGATCAAGCATTTGATCTGACATGCCTTCCATCTGTTCTTCTGAAGGCCCCTTCTCAAACGTAGCGGCTTGAATCACGTCATCTATTCGAAGGATCATGTTCGCAGCTTCAGTGGCCGACAAGATGGCCTGCTTCTTCGTTCTGAGAGGTTCGATCACATCAGGCCACATGTCTGTTGCTTCTCCCGTCGAAATCTGGAGCCCCATCGTTTTATTTCCTGATTCGTGAGCGGTCCTCAAGCCAACGAGCGAATCCATCGGATCCAAACCGGAGTTTTCGGCAAGCGTTTTTGGAATTATTTCGATCGCGTCGGCAAAGGCGATGACTGCCAGTTGTTCCCTGCCGCTAAGCGTCGACGCGTAGTTGCGAAGTTGCATCGCGATCTCAACCTCCGGAGCGCTACCCCCAGCGACGACTTTGCCATCTTCGATCGATGCTTGAACGACTCGAACCGCGTCGTAGACAGCTCGGTGAGTCTCTTCGACAATATGATCAGCTCCTCCGTGAACGACGATACTGACGACACGGGGGTTTTTACAGTCTTTGATTGTTATCATTCCAGGACCTCCGTCTAGTCAATGCCGCAGGTGTCGCAGCTAGATTCGATGTCAATTGTTTCTTCGACTTCGCCCGCATTGCCCAGGTCTGCTGCGCTGAGATCATTCAGGCTGGACACTACGTGGGCGCCGGTCACCTTGGAAATCGTCTCAATGTCCTCGCGTTTCACGTTCTCCACTGCCATCACGTTATTCCGCGAGAAGTGCCACTGGAGAAGATCATCGATACCCTTCTGGCAAAAGACGACGTTCGCGCCGCTTGCCAAGATCTTGTTAGCCTTCTCGATCAGCGCTTCGTGATCACGCTCCATGAAGAGTTTCATCTGCGTAGGATCCTTTATTTTGATCTTGGCATCGGTTTTAGTTTTGGTAAGCTCTAGTGGTTGGTCGTACACGAGGATGCGCGCATCGCATACTTTTCGCGGCATTCCCTCAGCCGCGCGTTCTTTGTCGACGACGACGCCGTCCACGAGTTCTGAATCGGAAACGGAACCGGAGACTTTCTTTTCAATTCTGATATCTTCCTCGTCGACTTTGTACTTGTTGTTGACTTTTTGCGCGACCTTTTTCACCGCTTCAACAACGAGCTGCGGAAGTATCTCTTTGCCCACGTCAGTGCCCTTGCCTGTGAGGGCCGTCTGTGCAATCTTCTTCAGCAGATCGTCATCACGAATCGAAACGTTACGCGATAGCTGTTCGGCGATCTTAATCGCTTTGTCTGCGGCGAGTCCATAGCCTTTTTCGATGACCGTCGGGTGGATGTCTTGATCGAGCAATTCTTCTGCGTTTTTTAGCAGTTCGCCAGCCAAGATAACCGCTGTTGTTGTCCCGTCGCCCACTTCATCATCCTGCGTTTTAGCGACTTCAACCATCATCTTAGCTGCGGGATGCTCAATATCCATCTCCTTCAGTATCGTCGCGCCATCGTTCGTTATAACCACATCGCCCATCGAATCAACGAGCATCTTGTCCATGCCTTTCGGTCCGAGCGTCGTTCGCACTGATTCAGCTACGGCCCTGCTCGCGGTAAAATTCATGGACTGGGCTTCCCTGCCTTTCGTCCTTTGTGTTCCTTCACGTAGAATGAGAATAGGTTGACCACCAATCACTGTGCTAACCTCCGAAATTACTAGAGTTGTTGTTCTATATAAAATTTCTCTGCGCGCGCGCCGCCGTTCGTGGAAAGACCGGACAAACGGCGTCCTCAAAAAAGCGCAGGCAACCACGACCCATCCGCACCGTCTCGAGGCTTGCCGTTTGATTTCATGGACCTTCAATCGTGCTTGCTTGGCCGTGGGATGTACCCAGCTACCCAGCTACACGTCCTCGTCGACAGGGTTATGTAGCCCCAGGGGTTAGCCGATCGCTCCGCACGAAGAGACCAATTATCAGCACCGCAATCACCGCCATAATCGCGCCATAAAGGAAGGCAAACGTAGGACCAACGGTCTGCCAGAGGGTGCCCGCGATCAGGCTGGCCGGCAAGGCGACGACGCCGATGACGAAATAATACGTGCCAAATGCGGTCGCTTTGAGGTGGGGAGGGGCCAGATCAGACACGAGCGCCTTTGACACCCCGTCGGTAAGACCATAGTAGAGCCCATATACCGGGAACAGAACCCAAATGACGAGCGCGGATGGGGCGAATGCAAATCCTAAATAGACGATGAAGAAGATGCCGAAGCCCGCTATGAGCACCGCCTTGCGTCCTATTCTGTCAGAGATGATGCCAAACGGAAATGAAGATACCGCATAGATGACGTTCATGGCAAGATACAGCACCGGAACCAGGAGCGTTGGGATGCCTAGATTTTGGGCACGCAAGAACAGGAAGGCGTCGCTTGAATTTCCGACAAAGAAGAGGCCGAGACCTACAAGAAAGATGCGAAAATTTGCGTCGAATGACCGGAATGAGACCTTATACCGCTGGTTGCTTCGTGAGCTGACCGCTGTCTCTTTCACAAAAAAAACCACAAGAGCAGTGGCAAGTATCCCCGGTATGAACGCGAGAAGGAACAGCCCCCGAAAGCTTAGGATACCAAACAGGGCCACTGCGATAAGCGGACCGATAACGGCTCCAAGCGTATCGAGAGAGCGTGTGAAGCCGAATGACCGCCCCACCCCGCGGCTCTTTGACTCGGAAACAATAGCGTCACGCGCTGAGTCTCTAATGCCCTTGCCAAGGCGATCAAGAAACCGTATTGCCAAGACTTGCTGCCACGCGGTTGCAAATGCAAGCAAGGGCTTCGCGATCGCCGCGATCGCATAGCCGGAGTACACAAGAGGTTTGCGTTTCCCGAACCTGTCTGAGAGGTACCCGGAAACTATCTTCACTATGCTTGCGGTGCTTTCAGCGACGCCTTCTATGAGGCCCACGTCAATGAACGTCGCTCCCAGGACGTTAACGAGAAAAAGAGGAATAAGCGGATAGATCATCTCCGTGCTCATGTCGGCAAGTAGACTCACAATCCCAAGGACTAGGACGTTCAAACTGACGCCAAGAACGAGGCCATCCTTAGAGAGTCTCCTCCCGAACATCTTAACAGGGTTTCAGCTTTTAGGATTTAAGAATTGTCTAAGGATGGGAAAGCGTGCATTAGCGATAAGATTAAGATTGAGCAGCATAAAGCATAGTGGAATCATGTTCGAAATCGAAGGAGTTTTAGGGAGACAGGTCCTCGATTCGCGCGGAAATCCTACAGTGGAGGTGGAAGTTTTCACGGGTTGCGGCTTTGGCCGAGCGATGGTGCCGTCCGGCGCATCCACGGGATCCAACGAAGCGCTTGAACTTCGAGACAACGAATCGGATTTCGGCGGAAAAACCGTGTTGCGAGCAGTGAATAACGTCAACACGGTGATTGCAGAAGAAGTTATCGGCATGGACGTGAGGGCCCAGCGCAACGTCGACAAAGCGTTGAACGATCTCGACGGGACCCCAAATAAGTCAAATCTCGGGGCAAATGCCATTCTCGGGGTGTCAATGGCAGTTGCTCGCGCAGCGGCGAATTCCGCCAACATGCACCTTTACGAGTACCTAGCCGGCCCAAATGCGTGCACGTTGCCCGTGCCGTTAATGAACGTAATTAACGGAGGGGCGCACGCGGGCAACGCGTTATCTATCCAAGAGTTTTTTATCATACCGACGAGAGCCGAGACATTTTCTGAGGCTCTCAGAATGGGCGTCGAGACTTATCACGAGCTCAAACACGTCTTACAAGCACAGTACGGACAGGGAGCCTCGAACGTGGGAGACGAGGGCGGCTTCGCACCGGCGCTGCCCTCCTCTTCTGAGGCACTTGATGCTATCATGACGGCCGTCGGCAACGCGGGGTACGATCAGGAGATGCGCCTCGGCGTCGACTGCGCTGCGTCAGAGTTCTACGACAAGACGACACAGACCTATTTGATGGATGGAAAAAGACTCACGGCTACAGAACTGAGCGAGTATTACGAGGACTTGGTGGACCGATATCCGGTAATGCTCATTGAAGATCCCTTCGACGAGGAGGCATTTGAAGACTTTGCCCGGATAACCTCGCGGCTGGCCGGCACGACCATCGTCGGCGACGATTTATTCGTGACGAACGTCGACCGACTTTCCGAAGGGATAAAGCTAGGAGCAGCAAACGCTCTGCTCCTCAAGCTGAACCAGATTGGGACAATGTCGGAAGCTTTCGATGCCGCGACCTTGGCATTTCGGAACGGCTATTCGGTAGTCGTTAGCCATAGATCAGGAGAGACCGAAGATACAACGATTGCTGACGTTGCGGTTGCCTTGGGCTCAGAGTTCATCAAAACCGGTGCGCCGGCGCGAAGCGAACGCAATGCAAAGTACAATCAACTCTTAAGGATCCAAGAATTCCTCGGAGATGCTGCCTCATATCGAGGTCAAAATCTGCAGACTTGACCCACGCCCGGAACACGTTGCCGTGAAAAAAAAATGCTGTTGCCGCGAGCAACAGGGGGCTACTTGTTGCCACAGAACGCGGAACGTTCGGCCGCGTCTAGCTTGAGCAACAACCTGGGACTTAAGCTTCTTAGCGCCCATTGCACTGCATGCTTGTTGTACCCTCCATATCCGTAGAGTATCTGCAGAAGCCGTTCTGTGCCGTGAATTTCAGATGAGGGGGCATCGATTTCGTCTAGAAGAGACAGTATTTCGCTGCGACACGCTTCCCACGTTTTTTCTGAAGCGGTCATCAAAAAGTAGTTGTCGCAGGTGACAAATATTAGTTTGGGAAGATGTCGAGAGTCTTCAAAGAAAAAGCAAATGGCGCCACGAAGTACGATTTTGCAGCGAAGGCACTCGATCAATTCAGCGATAAGATCGCCTCAGCGTCGTCCATTTTCATCAAACCGAATCTCGTTTCGAAAGAGCCATACCCGACCACCACCGATCCGCGGCTTCTCGATACGGTCCTAGAGTACCTCTCTGACCACCCCCTAACGGTAGGAGATGGACCTGCATTTGATGCCCCCCTGAACGCGTTTTTCGATCGAAAGACGCGAGGCGTGACTACGCATCATCCGCTGAAGCGTGTTTGCGATGAACACGGCGTTGACTTCCTCAACCTAAACAAGGGTCCGTTTGCGAAAAGGCGGAGCGATCGTGGGTTTACCGTCTCTCTGTCAACGGTTCCCGGGTCGTTCGATTTGAAGATCTCACTGCCTGTGCTGAAAACGCACTTCATTTGCACGCTGACAGGAGCCGTGAAGAACCAGTTTGGGTTGGTTAGACCGACAGAACGCGTCCGCTTGCACGCTAGCGGCGTGAATCTGCACAAAAGTATCGCTGAAGCAGCGGTGCTCGAACCGTTCGACATCTTCATAGTCGATGCAGTAGAGACACTCGTCAATGCTCAAGAGCTGCGTCACGGCGGCAGGAAAACGGATCTCGGCTATGTGCTTGCGGGAACGGACCCCGTAGCAATCGACTGCGCGGGTCTTGAGCTTTTGAGAACGGTCGACGGAGGGCTGACGAGCAAGACCATTGATAACATCCCCCATCTGGCTTTTGCAGAAAATTATGGACTGGGGGAGAGGCGACACGAATGTGTGGGGCTAACGGGAACTTAGACTTCTTTTGGGTGGAAAAATACCGGCCGCGATCGTTCGACGAGATTCTGGGCCAACCGGTTGTCAAGGTTCAGCTACAGCGAATTGTCGACACCAAAAACTTGCCGAACCTACTCTTCTTTGGTCCTCCGGGGACAGGCAAGAGCTCAGCAGCCGAAGTTGTCGCAAGAGAGCTTTTCGGCGACGAATGGGAGGGTAACTTCGCTGAGATCAACGCCTCAGACATCTTTAAACAAGGCCGGAAGTACCTCGAAGCGTCGCGCAGCTTCGCGCGTTTTTACGACGAGCGTAAGGGTGTGCTTGACAATTTCAAGCTGATCATGAACCGGCTCGCAGGAATCGCTCCGCTAGCTGCACCGTACCGAATTCTGTTTATCAACGAGGCCGAATCCTTGACGCGGGACGCCCAGCAGGCTCTACGAAGAATAATCGAGCGGTACAACCGGACCTGCAAGTTCATCCTGGCTACCGCGCGTCCATCGCAAATTATCATACCCGTTAGATCGCGCTGCCTGCCGCTGCACTTCACACAGCTCCACGCTGACACGATGCTCGACGTTCTGCGACGAATCGCAACAGAAGAGGGCCACGCGTTGTCAGATGAGTGCGGCCGCTCGATTGTGGGTCTCAGTGAGGGCAGTCTTCGGACAGCGCTGACGCTGCTCCAGCTCGTGGCAGAAAGCGATTCTTCTCAGGCTCATCGGGTCGACTTGAGCGTGCTCGCCGAACGCGTGCACCCTAAAGGGGTTTCAGAGCTGTTGCAGCTCGCCCTACAAAACGATGCACCCAAGGCTAGGCACGTGCTCGATCGTCTGTTGCTCGAGACGGGTCTGAGCGGCGGCGAAATCATCGCTCAAATGCGAATTCAAGCCCGAAGCATGTCACTGACTGAAAAGGCACTCGCTGAGCTCCTCGTAGTTCTAGGCGACGCGGAGTACGCTCTCCTCGATGCGCTAAACGAGAGAATTCAGCTCGAGGCGCTCATCTATGATATCGCCTCCGCGGCGTCTACCAGTAGCTAGTGCTTCGAATCGGCGCAGTTGACCTTAGAAAGCGCCGTTTCGCGGTCCGGCACGCCGACAAACTCTACTTTCTTATCGATAAGTGTAGTTGGAACGCTTCGGATGCTGTACTGGCGAATTAGTTGGAGGCCCTCTGGTGTATAGACCTCAATGTCCTTATAATCAAAATCACAGCTCTGATGCAGTTCCTCCCAGAAGCTTCTCGCCATCGGGCAGACGGGGCAGCCTTTGTGAGTAAGCAGTATTACTTCTGTCATTTCGTGCTCCACCCTCTACTACGCGATTACTTGGATATGAAACTTTCACCGAGGGGGCGTCGCCGTCGTAAGACCGACTTGAGGGCGGAACAAGTCAGAGTTTTTGGCTGACAACTCGCTTGATGGCTTCCAGCAAGCGCGCGTTTTCCGCCTTTGTCCGAACCGCTATCCGTATATAGTCGTCTCCGGTCAATTGAAACGACTGACAATCCCGTACCAAAAATCCGTTCTGTCTCATCTCACGGGCAAAGTCCGTAGATGAGAGAGACGTTCCCGCAACATTCACCATACCGAAGTTCGCGTCGCTTTCGAGCGGCCGCAGCCCTGGTATTTCCCTGAGTTCACGAGCGAGCCAGCGCCGCTGTGCAGCTATTTTCTTGCGCGAGGCATCAAGATAGGGCTTGCAATCCTTAAGCAGAGCGACTGTGACCGCTTCCGCAATGGAGTTGAGGTTCCACGGAACCCGTATGCCGTTTAATGCGTTCGCAAGCTCGGGGTTGGTTATGCCGTAGCTAGCCCGGATGCCAGGGATCGCGAACGACTTAGTGAGGGATCTAAGGACAAGAACATCTTCGAGATTCGCGGCCGCGACGCTTTGCCGCGGGTCGGAGAGTTCGATGAAGACCTCATCAACGAGCAGGAAGGCGTTAGCCGCGTGACACTTGAGCGCGATATCGGTTACCGTTTCCTTCGCAAGCACTTTGCCGGTGGGGTTGTTCGGATTGCACAAGAAGACCATTCGCACGTCTTCCTCAGCCAAGGCGCCGAAAAGGTCTCGTTTGAATGCCTGCTCATCCCACACAGGCACGATCAAGGGCTCAGCGCCGCTCAAACGGCACGCGAGCTCGTACTCGC
Organism: Methanobacteriota archaeon; assembly: GCA_963805115.1. Taxonomy (GTDB): domain Archaea; phylum Halobacteriota; class Bog-38; order Methanoflorentales; family Methanoflorentaceae; genus Methanoflorens. The sequence goes on along the minus strand of CAWDSY010000008.1, from coordinate 48,277 downwards.
CAAAGGTAGGAGCTGGAACTATCACTTTGTCGCCTTTTTGAAGAAGCGCCCACGCACAGAACCGTATCAGTTCGACGGAGCCGTTGCCTGGCACGATCGCGTCAGAAGGCACTGCGAGGTATTCGCTGATAGCCTTTCTGAAATGCCTGTACGTGTGATCGGGGTAGTGATAGGCCCCTTTCAGGGCCTCCTTGACCGCAGACTTGGTGCGCGGGTGCAAATACGGGTTAAAGCTTGCGCTAAAGTCGAGCACGTTCGGCATTGTTTCTGAAGCTTCTACAATTCTGCCGCCGTGTTCACAGGGCGTTAAATCCCTCAGATCGTCTCGCACGGTGACTCGCATGATCAAAAGCAGTTATAGCTGTGATCGAGTGAGGAACGCCATGAGCTGCTTTCCGAAGAGCGTATTCAGACGTCCCTGTGAAGCCGATTTCTCGTTATAATGCTCCACGTGGTCTGCCTTCACCCCGGCCCCGCAGACCGCTATGGGCACCTCAGTGGTCATGTGCTCGTGCGTCACACACGAAGATCCGTGATCTGAAAGGAGAGCAAAGCGGGTTTGTGCGATGTCCGTGTGTTCGAGCAACTGGCCGACCATCGCATCAATCTTCTCAATTATCATGAGTTTTCCTTCAACGTTGCCATCGTGACTGGCTTCATCAGTCCCTTCGACGTGGATCAGCACTATATCGTAGTTATCCAGGTTTTCGAGCGCAATTTTGCCTTTTGCTGCCGTATCTGTGTCGTATTCCCCCGTCGCGCCCGGCACATCGACAAGGTCCATGCCGGAGTACTTGCACACGCCCTTTATGACCGGCGCGGCTGCGACGCAGAGGCCCTTGCCGAACTTCCGCATAGTTGGATTGAGCCGGCTTATCTGTCCCGCGGCCCAAGGCATGACGACGTTGGCCGGTGGCTTCCGATCAGTGAGACGCCGCAAATTGATCGGGTGCCCCTTCAAGACCTCGTTGGTTTTCACCATAAACTCGTTGATCGTTTCTGCCGTGTGGAGCGCTTGGGAAGTTCCGTTCGCCGCTCGCACCCATATCTGTCTGCCAACGGCATACTGGGTCGGCAGGCTCACGTCAACGCTAAAATCGTCGTCGCGTAGCACGAGAGCGCCCTTGAAGCCCAGAGTTTGCCTAAAATCGAAAGAGACAGCGTCAAGTTCCACCGCGTCGTTGACGGCGTGCTCGAGTTCCTTTGCTTCATCTCTGATCCTCCCTGCCCTGCCGTCGAGGAGGACGAATTGGTTATCTATGGTGGCGAAGTTAACCCGAAAGCCTACGTCTGCGGGGCCGAGGGCCAAGCCCGCCCCAAGGGCCTCATACGCCCCACGGTTTGAAGAAGACGTGTTCACGTCTTGGCCGAGCATCGCCAAATGGGCCGCGTCACTGTCAACCTTGACGCCGGGTTCTATCGCGTAAAACTGACCTATCGAACCCGAACGCACCACGTCGTCCATGTGTGGCGTCTGTGCATACTCGAGCGGAGTCTGGCCTTGAAGCGCCCCAAGCGGCTCATCTGCCATCCCATCTCCGACAATAATAATCAGTTTCACATCTAACGGAAAGCAAAAATCAAACAAATACTTTTGCATCGAGGCAGTGGCCACTGCGCGGTCGTTCCTCGCTTTCTTAGGCCTGAAGCCCGAGCACTTAGCGTCTTGGAATGGGGGCTACTGCTCACGTTAGTAATATAGTTCGATGCAAAAAAAGAGAGCGGCGGCTCTTCGTGCCACCGTTGTGTCTCACTTTTGAATCATCACGGACGTTGATTTCACTAAGACGGTGACCTAGGGCGGGCTCTGAGCGCAAGGTCCTCGGCAGGCAATGTGCAGGCTATCGACATCTAGTCAGTACGAACACCAGCTTTCTGGAAAAACCCAACATATTCGAAAGCAGTCGATCGATTAAAGTGATGGTGTCCTATACTGTTAGGTACCGCGCAACAGCGTGTCAGGGCCGTCGGCACGGTGAGTCAAAGAGGGAGGGAGTTTATGCTTGATTCGCTGGTTCAGCAACTGAAAAGCAACGATCCGGCAGTGCGGACGAAGGCAGCCGCAACCCTTGGAAATAGCGGCGAAAAAAGCGCAGTATCGTTTCTTGTAAGGGCACTTGTCGATGAAAATAGGCACGTTCGCCGAGCCGCGTCTGCAGGCCTTGGGCAAGTGTGGACGGATGAGGCTGTGACGCCCTTATGCACGGCTTTGAACGATACCGACTGGTTTGTCCGATGGAACGCAGCGCTGGCCCTAGGACTGATAGGCGATCCACGAGCTGTGGATCCTCTCATCGGGGCTTTGCACGACGTGAACAGGTACGTGCGTCGAAACGCCGCCGAAGCTCTTGGAAACATCAGAAACACGAGTGCGACCGGCTGGCTCATTGAATCGCTGCACGATCCAGACGTCGACGTCAGGTGGAACGCCGCTGACGCGCTGGGAAAACTGCGAGACCAGCACGCAACTGATCCTCTTATTCACGCGTTGTGTGACCCGGATGAATTTGTCCGAGAGCGTGCCGCGGACGCGCTCGGCAGAATAAGAGACGCACGCGCAGCGGCTGGTTTGCAAGCCGCGCTCAAGGACAGGGACGACGACGTTCGAAAAACTGCGAAAGAAGCGCTCCAAAAAATCGAGCTGAGAGACGCGCTATTCTAGTCGGGGTCACGTGCCAAGACCGAGTCAAATGCGCGAAATCAACGCGCGCTAACGACCTGCAACGTTCTTAAATATGATTACGCTCTCACTACAACAGGGAGCATGGTAGACACTTTGAGCACGATGGCAGAAGCAGACCGCGCCGTCGCAGCGATCAAGCAAATAAAAGAGCGGACCGCGAAGTTGCCGCCTGTGCTCGTAGAAGCGTATCGAGAGACTCTTGAATCGGCTAGCAGCGCAATCGTCCGTCGATTCTTTGAAGGCCTCGCGAGTCAATGCCCTGATGCGTTGGAATACTTCATAGACGTAGACAAACAAAAAAAAGTCGACGACGAGAAGCAAACCAAACTCGACACCATCTCATAAGAGGCTCAAACCGCCTCGGCGTTCTCAAGCCCGAGGTGCGCTAGGCAAAAGACTTTTTTTCAGTTGGGCGGCTTTTTGCACGAAACGCGGTCAGCATGACACAGCGAGCACTTCGCTCTCGGCTTTCTGCGGCACGTCTATTCAACGGAGCCGTAGGAAACGCCGTAGCCAGAGCCGTTGAATACGACTGTGCTCGTCTAGGCGTGAACAGTTTGACTACGCAATGAGACCTTCACCCTTAACGTGCGCCTGAGCTGCATAATCTGTCGCTGTGTCAATCAAGCCGTTGGCGAAAAAAATTTTAAGGCTTGCAAACTTGCCCTTTTCCGCTATTGTTTTGATCATCCATGGTTGAAATGGCAATGAAAAAGGCGGAAGGGCTTCTTGCGACATTTTTGAGATACGGAAAAGGCAAAGCTCTTCAACAATGAAGGCGATATTCATTCCGCTTTTGATCACCCTGACCGTATTTATGGTGGTACGACTACTTACGCTGGCAAGGAAGAAAAATGACATCAGTGGCGATTGAGCAAGCATACGCACGCTTAGGCGATTTCAGGCTGCAAGATATCAGCGTCAGCGTCGACAGCGGTGAATTCTTTGTCATTCTTGGTCCTAGCGGCGCTGGGAAAACGGTCTTGCTCGATCTGATCGCAGGATTCATTTATCCGCGACAGGGGCGCGTGCTTCTCGACGGAGCAGACATATCTTTTTTACCGACAGAGCGGCGGCATATCGGCTACATGTTCCAAGACTACGCCTTGTTCCCAAACATGAGCGTGTACAAGAACATCGAATTCGGTCTGAGGTATACGAAGCTGCCCGATCACGGACGAAGAATTGAGGAAATCATGGAACTGGTGGGGATTGTTCAGCTCAGAGACCGAACCCCTACCACGCTGAGCGGCGGAGAGCAGCAACGGGTGGCTCTCGCTCGATCGCTGATTCTTGAACCGCATGTTCTCCTTCTCGATGAGCCACTAAGCGCTCTCGACAGCCGGTCGCGAGATTTGCTTCGCGAAGAGCTGAGAGACGTGATTGACCAGTTTGAGATCACGGCCTTGTTCGTGACGCATGACCAGACTGAAGCCCGATTGCTGGCAGATCGGCTCGGGGTCATGTGTGGTGGCCGGCTCATACAAACCGGTTCAGTGCATGAAGTATTTGACAGACCGAAGGACGAACGGGTTGCCTCGTTTGTTGGGATGGAAAACCTTTTTGAGGGTGCCGTTGTTTCTCAGAAAGACGGGATTATTACCGCTGACATTGGCAACGCCACTATTGAAGCCGTCGCAAACAATGAAAGAGGCGACAGGGTCATCTTAGGAATCAGACCGGAAAACGTTACCGTAATGCTCGAACAGGTTGTTAGCAGTGCACGGAACAGTTTCAATGGAACAGTCAAGCAGATACTCTACCTCGGACCTATTAATAAGGTGATTATCGACTGTGGGTTTATGCTAGCGGCGTACGTTACAAACATCTCCACGGAAACGCTCAGACTTGATAGGGGCAGCGAAGTCAGCGTCGCTTTTAAAGCAACGGGGGTAAACGTGATCAGCAAAGGACGGCAGCGTCGCAAAAGTGCATTACGCTAAGCGCATGGCCAGGCGCACTCCAGTCGCGCAAACTAGAGAAGTGGTCGCTCGCTGTGGCCCACGGTCCGACTCGACAAGAAAGCAGCAAGTGAAATCCTAACAGAATTACTCGTCAGCTTCCTTACCAGCGAGTTCCTGCACCCATGCTTGCCGAAAACCCTTTTTTGGAGCTCCTTTTTTGAATCACAACGAAAGCAGCCGTTCGCGATAGCGCTGTAACTCCAATTCGCGCTCATCAGAAGAGAGCAAGCGGACGCCATAGGCAACAAACGGTGGCAAGACTTCGACGCCAGCCGTCCGGAACATGTTGCGAGCGAAGGTAAGGAGGACGTTAATATCCCCCGCTGGTCCGTCGGGAGCGTACATCGCAGCACCTCCCCCTGTCGTAAATGCCAATAACGCCTTCTTGCCCGAAAGCAGCGGGTCATAGGTCGCAAAGTTTACCGCTATGCCATTGGCCAAGACACGGTCGCACCACCCCTTCAAAATCGCTGGGAAAGACTGCCACCAGAGAGGAAATTGGAAAATGATGAGATTAGCCCAGTCAACTTTCTCAATTTCCTTCGTGATATCATCAGCGAAGGATCCTTGCATGGCAGCGTGGTACTGTTCGTTGATCGGATCGAAGAAATTCGGATTTTGTCGCTCTTTGAAATCGTGCTCATCTAGCGTTGCTTTGAAATTTATAGCATAAAGATCTGAGACCTGTACTGCGTGCCCGGCCTCAGTTAGAGCGTCGACGGCAGCTTGTCGCATTGCTGCATTAAATGAGCGCGGATTTGGGTGCGCATAGACGATAAGTACGTTCATCTTTTACCAGCTCCTCGCATGACTTAGCCTTGTAATAGGCGTAATTTCACACAAGATATACAAAAACTTAACACTTATTGTAGAATCGAACTACCTTCTCTTTACGCTTTGCGGAACGCTCTGCCGAAACGAAGTGATTTTCTGGGGGGGCCCTGCGTGCTCTGCATTTGAATTGTTTCGAATGCTCGTTGCGAACAAAGCGTATCGGGAAACCTTGCTAGCTCCGCCACTGCGTCACAACGCTTAGTTTCTCCTTTCACAAACTATTTGCATTTAGCAAGACTATTAAACATACGAGGAGCGGCATGAGAGAAAAAGAGAATAGAACCTTCCTCACAGATAAGCAAATCGCGATATTGAAGATGAAGAAGAAAGGTATGTCGCAGGCAGATATCGCTAGAAGCAAGAAAACCACCAGAGGGAATATTTGCATCATCGAAAAAACTGCGCTCAGAAACATCGAGAGAGCTAACAACACCATCAAGTTTTACAAGGCTCTGGAGGCGCCTATATCGCTTACAATCCCTGTAGGCACTGATCTTTATGACATCCCTAAAAAGATCTTCAAGGCTTCAGACAAGAAGCGCATTAAGATCCCCGTAGATGCAGCCTTGATTGTAGTTAAGCTCAAGACGGAGGTTCCTTACAAGATGCGCGGCCGATTGATCACGAACGAGATTGAAATATCGGCGGATGAGTACGGTAATCTAACGATCAACTAACCGTTCGTAGCTGGTTTCGGGCGCTACCCCGCGTACTTATCTTTAGATTTCCGCTGACGGTGACCGATTGTCCATCATCATATGCCGGAGGCCACATTGCTATCTTTTGGGCTACGATCCAATGAACTCTCTTTCAACAGTCATTAGCTATAGTTGCGTTATCTACACTTTTTGCAATTTGTTATTATTCTAATAAGATTTTGAATGTCATTTCAAGCAATCGATATTACTGACTAATAATAACCCTTTTATAGAAGAGGGCAATTCACTTAACGGTGCAAGACGGCTGACGTGAAAGCTGTCCTATCACAAAACAAAGCACGAATTTAGGACTATTTCTTCGATTGTAACACTTAATGACGACCAAATACGATTCACAACAACAACAAGATAGGAGTATAGATGGAGGAAAGTGCAGAGATTACATTCTCGGATGTTTTTTCTAATAAGATGGACGATTATCGTGTAATCGTCGACGACGCTATTTCGGGTGAATTGCATCGGATGAGGGACTCTCCATTTTTCGAGCCCCTCACTTACGCGTTAACAGGTGGGAAGCGCCTTCGACCAACACTGCTACTTCTCGCATTTCAAAGTGTCAGGCGTTCGGAAAGTGACCCACTTCCGGCTGCGGTCGCGGTCGAGATCATACACTCGACCTCTCTCTTAAGTGACCCACTTCCGGCTGCGGTCGCGGTCGAGATCATACACTCGACCTCTCTCTTGATAGACGATATTATCGACGAAGATTTAACAAGGAGAGACGTTGAAGCGTTTCATGCTTCATATGGTCTTAAAATGAGTCTGTTAAATGCGGAAATGCTTCTGTCATTATTAATGGATATATCGGCGAGGTGCTTCGATCATCGAATTATGCAAGTGCTCGCACAAGCGGCATCAAGCATGGGTACTGGGACATTTGAGGAACTTGCAGTTTATGCAGGAAAGCAGCCTATAGGTACACGTGAGTACCTCAATATTTTGAAGAAGAAGACCGCGTTTCTATTCGAAGCGTCAGCAAGGATGGGAGCTTTAGTCGCCCTAGCACAGGAAAATGAAATAAACGCATTATCCGACTATGGTAGACTATTAGGCCTAGCATATCAAATTCAGGATGATATCGCAGACCGGGGAGATGATCCATCGCGCAGCCTACTGAGTTATTTACACGGGAAATCTAAAGACGAACAATACCTTCAAGAGTTACCCACATTATATATCGCAGAGGCAAAGCAGCGGCTTCAGGAATTGAAGTCAAGCGAAGCAAAGAACCTTCTTATCAAGCTGGCTGACGTTATTGGAATGCGTTCTAGTAATAGACTCTAGAAGATTATTCAAGTGGTAAATTTGTTACCTGACTCAGATCGGAAGCACGTGATAGATAAATGAAAGGGTGACGACCAAGGTCCCAAATACTTTTTTTCGCCGTTTCCTGAGACGGGCGCTCCATTGTCAAGGTCCGGGCCGGCATAAGTGCGGACTGTTCACACCGAGGTTAAAGCCGACTACGCCCAGGCCCTGGCACACCACGCGACCGAGAACGCTCAACTCGTCTCCAACTTGACCGCGCCTTTATAGATTGTAAACCTTGAACGATCGTTTGCAGGGCCTAACCGACAGCGTTACAAGCACACGCGAATGCTAAAGGCGGCACGTACTGAAGGCTGATCTACGATGGAAGCGATAGTCATCGAGCACTTGTCGAAAAAGTACTGGAAGTTCCTCGCCCTCCGTTGATTTAACGCAACGACTTGCCCTTCTAGTACTCTTGTTTCTGCCGTTCTTGTGCGTCTGTAAATAAAAGGAGGGGGACAAAATGAGACTTCTGTTTATAACAAAAAAGCGAGGCATATGCGCATCGTCCGGGCTTCGGAACTTTGTTAGATTTATCGTTGATATGCTGACTGAGATGGGCGTTGAGGTCAAGGCAGTTGACGTGATCCCGCGTACAGCAAAGATTGCGCCTCCTCCGGCCAGTTCTACATTTCCCCCCCTCAGTGGCTGCAGGCACAGGTCACCCGTTGCCGATCATTGACGGCCAGCGACAGGGCACGAGCCCCTCCACGTTCGCGGGTGGGCTTTTTTTAGCTTTTTTCTCCCCCCTTGTAGTACTCTTGTTTCCTTGTAGTACTCTTGTTTCTGCCGTTCTTGTGCGTCTGTAGGATCGTCGCTTAGGTTAGAGCATTAAAAATGCCGATGATGCCGAGGCCGAGGTATGTTACTATATACAACGCATAGGTCACAATATTTAACCAGGGTATCATGATTCCCACAACCATATCGTTTCACCTCCTCGCCGCAATATGCATCAATAGAATTTAACGTTTTCCATCGACAATTAAATAATGTTTAATCAATCTACTTAACTAAGAATTATCTTTCCGACATTGTGCATTCTCATACTAAATGCTTCAAAGTGCCACACAGTCGACAACAGCTTCAGATCCGCCAATTAGTGTTCAAGCAAATCACCAGTATTTACTCACTGAGCAAAAGCTTAGAAATGATTTTCAATGCTGCCGACAAGAAGCGCATTAAGATCTCCATCGATTCAGCTATGATTGTGTTTAAGCTCAAGACGCAGGGTGCTATACAAGATGCACGACTGATTGATCACGAGAGAGATTGACATATCGGCAGATGAGCACGGCAACCTAACGATCAGCTAACCGTTCGTAGCTGGTTTCGGGCGTTACGCCGCGAGAAAATTTTAAGGGTTTTCGCTGAGTAACCGACTGCTCGCCTCATATATCGAGAGTACAGTGATTCTCGGATTTAGCGAGTGTAAGTAGTCATAATCGAACGTGAAGCTTGATCGCAAAATCTAGATACCAAACAACCGGCAAGCCACATTGGCGTTTATGACGGAAGAATTAAGAGATAAAGTCATAAAATACCCATAACCCGTTACGTTATCTACGAGTTGTTCTCAAATAGCACGTCTTATTTATCATTTCTGGTAAACAATAAGATTCTGCTTATCAAAATTTATAAATCAGAAACAGAAGGTTAATAGTGCCTGTGTTTAACACTCATATCTGAACTCTCAGAGTGACGCAAGCTATTATTAAAGGGCGGACTCAACTGGTACGTGCATCTGTTTATTCCATTATCTAGTTAACTAATTGAGTTGTGGAATAAAACAGCACGGCGCTAGGGACGTATATGGTCATCTTCGCATCACGCTTGCAACTCCGGCTGGCCACTACGTCGCAGTCATCAAACTAGACGAGTGCAACGATCACTGGCAACAGCAAACACATAAGCGTTGGCGTTTACAAAATAGTGCAGCCACACGAGAGGGCTACGAGCTCGCTTAGGAGCGCGCAAAGAAGACCAATACAAGCCTTTTTGTGTTCATAGCTGGTCTTCCTTATTCATGGTCAGTATTTTGGAGGGAACGCCTTTCCGTGTGGCCGCAGTGCTTTACGACGTTCGCGTTTCAACGTCGTTAAGCTGGTGAAATAAGCAACGGTTTTATCCTCTCGTTGCTTTGCGAATAGTATAACGTTGGTTATACTTAAGTGTTATTACTTATCAGTAATAACGCTTTTATACCACAAAACACATGTTATTTCTAAGGCTGGGGATGTAACACAACTTCCTACCTTATCTCCCGAATTTGTTAAAGAAGTGGCGACATATGCACAGCGAGTGCATATGTCATCTTCTTTGCCTAGCGATCGTTTGCTATATGCATTGTATTTTTCCGTCATTATACATCTTTTCCTGAGCGATTGCTTTCAACAAGGACAACCGCAAACAGACAGCCAAAATATTGCGAGGACAAATGATAAGAACTAGCAGGCTAAGCTGTAAAAGGTGATACATAATGCCTCTTAGCGTACGTAACCAGTTTCCCGGTACAGTCAAAGAAGTAAAGATGGGCGCCGTAATGGCCGAAATCATCGTGAACGTTGGTGGCGGCAATCAGTTCATTTCGGCCATCACTAAAGATGCCGCAGAGGACCTCGCACTCAAAGTCGGCGATGAAGTGACTGTGCTGGTGAAATCAACATCGGTCATGATTCAAAAATAACATTGAACGCTGAAAACCGGCTTGATTTCAGTGCTAAGAAGAATGAAATACTTCGGGTTCCATACCAGAAACGAAGCACGTTTCGGCTAATGATACGCTCCAACAGCCGCAGCTCACACGCAAACAGCTGGTGCTGAAGGATCTCCAGGAGGAACGCTTGTGGCTGTCCAGGAGATGCTGATCGACGGCGAATGGGTTCCTGCGGCAGCGGGCCGTTCAATTAGCGTCTATAACCCGGCCACTGGCGAGATTGTAGAGGATATTCCCGCAGCATCGGCTGAAGACGTAGCCACCGCCATTGGGGCAGCGCACTCCGCTTTTCCTGCTTGGGCACACACGCCTGCTGTAAAGCGTGCCGAGCTGCTCGACAGGTCACGCGGTTTATTGCTGTCCCGTCGGGAAGAAATTGCACGGTCCGTTACAGCAGAAAGCGGAAAACCGTTACGCCAATCGCGTGCAGAGATCAATGTTGCAGCTGATTTCATCCGTTGGTACGCTGAAGAAGGAAGGCGTTCGTACGGTGAATGGATTCCTGATCCTCTACCAGATCGACGCTTGCTGACCATTCGACAACCAATAGGCGTCGCTGCAATCATTACTCCTTGGAATTTCCCTGCCTATATGGTTGCGAGAACGGCCACCGCAGCCTTGGCCGCAGGCTGCACAGTCGTCATAAAGCCGGCCAGACAAACCCCCCTTACAGCACTTGCTCTGGCTCGTGCGTTCAACGATGGGGGAATACCTCCGGGTGTCTTGAATGTAGTCACCGGCGACGCAAGTGTCATTGGACAAGCGTTTCTCGAGGATCAACGCGTGAGAAAGATCTCGTTTGCAGGTTCGCCCGAAGTCGGCAAACTGCTGATTCGGGGAGCTGCGAATCACGTTAAGCGGGTTTCATTGGAGCTCGGAGGTCACGCGGCCTTTATCATTATGAGTGACGCAGCTCTTGATCGAGCTATCGACGGTCTGATGTCAGCCAAATTCCAGAATGCAGGTCAAACGTGCATAGCTCCAAACCACGTCTATGTACACTCGAGCTTGCTTGAAACCTTCTTAAAACTGCTATCTTCCCGCGTCGAGAGACTCAAGGTAGGGAACGGTCTTGATCCTGAGACTGACGTAGGCCCCCTCATAAATCGAGACGCACTCGAAAAAGTGAGTCGTCACGTCAACGATGCCATTGATCACGGAGCACGCCTTCTAACGGGAGGACATCAACTCACCGCGGATGACCAAGCAAAGGGCAACTTCTATGCACCGACCATATTAGCAGACGTGACCCCACAAATGCGCATAACGTGCGAAGAAACCTTTGGACCAGTTATCGCGGTGACCGCTTTTGAAACAGACGACGAAGCAATCGACCGCGCGAACAGCACGCAATACGGATTAGCGGCTTATCTCTACACACGCGATTTGAGCAAAGCAATACGAATTGCAGAGCGACTCGATGTCGGAATGGTTGGAGTGAATGATACACGAATCGCAGCCGTTGAAGCTCCCTTTGGGGGGGTAAAGCTGAGCGGCATTGGTCGTGAAGGCGGTCGTGAAGGATTAGCAGCTTTCACGGAAACGAAGCAGTTAGCTTTACGCATTGAGCCTGCGTAGCGTTAGATTTTCGAATTTGAGCAAGGATCCAGATTTCGAAGCCTGCCTGCTAAAGTCAGCGGCTCTTTGATAGGGATAATGGATGGGAGCACCTTCGGCGACCGCGTATTGAGGTCGTTGACTGTATCGACGGTCAGGATGTTAAACCCCCCAGAAGCTTGCCTTTCTACAGGGGTAAACGCACAGATATTCTGCACGCAATCATTGCAAAAATTAGCAAAAACTTAAAGGGCTGGCACGGCCCTTTTAGATCCCACCCGGCGATGCCGAGCGTTGTGCCCTATCCCTTAATTCCTCACACGTCTTTCTAAGCTGCTCCGCTTTTTCATATTCGTTGAGGGCCATCAATTTCGCTACCAAGACTTCACCCGCTTTGGCCGCAGCCATGTTGTCGCTCTTCTCCTCATTCAAGAAGAATTCAATCTCTGCATCGCTGAGGGACGACGCCTTCTTGCGGGTGTCACCGATAAGATAACGGACTTTGGCCAGCCGCACTTTAATCAGCCTTGAATCGGCTGAATTTCCATTATAATAGCCTCTCATGCTTCTTTGAGCGTTTCCTGACTATTTGCAGATTTCTTGGAGAAACATCATCGCGCACGCAGGACTTACACAATGAAATGTGCGTTCGAGCAGAGCAAAAGCTCATTGTGAGCCCCTACGTCGCCACTCGACGCATCAATACTACCCGAAGGGTGAGCTCTATCTCTGCATGCCCCTCCTTTGCTGCTTGAGATACCTAAATCCTGCAGATCAGCGGTCATAATCGTAACAGGCGCAGAAGCATTAACAAGTCGAAGAGCCAGTCTTGACAGCCTTTGAGCGAGCCGGTCCCAAACTGCCTAAACTTCGTTGCAAACTGTTCAAATGTGTTTAAGGGAGGCATGCTTCGTTTTAATACTGCTAACCTCAATCGATCGCACTATGTAAAATAGAGGCACCGCACCGCTCGCGGCGGCGGGTGCGATCAGGCGTGCCTGCCTAGCCTACTACGAAGGCTTCATTTACGGGGTTTGTTACCGTTCACATCGCCGCCGCAGTTGTGCTCTGCGATGTCACGGCTGAGGTGGCAGCAGCGGCGGTCGTGTTCTGCGAAGTCGGTGGAATGATGAAACCGTACTTCAGCAGAATTGCCTGGCCCGCAGGAGAGGTAACGTAGTTGATCCAGCTCTGTGCCAGTTGAGCGTTCGAGGAAGTGCTGACTACCCCGATTGGGTACTTGGCGAGGACGTTCACACTGCCAGGGATCGCGATTGTGTTCACCTTGCTCTGGTAAGCAGCTGGCACGTCAGATTTGTAGACGATACCTGCATCGGCCTGTCCAAGCGCGACCTTGGCTACGACGTCATTGACATTGGTTTCCTGTGACACAACGTTTGCTAAGACGCTGGTATTAAAGCCGGAACCGTAGGTTGAGTTATTAGACGCTTTTGAGAGCATTTGCAGCGTGTAATTCCCGACGGGGACGGAACTGTTCGCGATATCGAGTTTTACTCCTGACTTTGCGAGGTCGCTCAGACTGGCGATGTTTGCGGGGTTCGCTGTCGGAACGATGATCGCTAACTTATTCTCTGCAAAAATCACAACGCTTGAGTTGTTCATCAACCCCGCGTCCTGCACGGACTTCATGTTCTTTTGATCGGCAGACGCGAAGACGTCCGCAGTGGCCCCTTGTTTGATTTGAGTTGCCAAAACCTGGCTACCGGCATAATTAGTCGAGACAGTAACCCCCGAGTTATTAGCTTCAAAGGCCTGAGCCGTCTCATTAAATGCGCCAGAAAGCGATGCAGCCGCATAGACGGTGAGCGTCTTGCTTTGCGTAGTCGTAGTCGTGCAGCCACACGTGGTGACGACGAGCACGCTCATGAGTGCGCAAAGCACTATAGGTACTAACTTCTTGCTATTCATAAGTATCCTCCACAGTTGAATCTTGTCAACTAGGTTCCGTTTGCGGAAAACAGCTTTATGCTATCGGTCGAACGGTGTTCATAGCGCAAGGATTATGCACGAGCCATCTTCCACTTGGTCGGAAATATGATGTTTTCGAACATATTTAAGCGTTATTATTGGTTAGTACTAACGTTTAGAGCCCCTTTGTGCGAGGACATCGATCGTTGAGTCAGATGGCGTTTCATCTGTTTCATTCAGGCTTACCGCGCTGCTTTCGGAACTAAGCTCAAAAAGGGCAACGTCTTATCAAATCGCCTGTGAAAACGGCGGCCATAGGTTTTTATAGCAATAAGCTGTTCGCTTGTAATTAGCTGTGAGCTTAGCTCGAAGTTCTTACGCAGTTCTTTCGACTTCGTAGCGGTGTGGCCTCCACCATGAAAGGAGCGCAAAAAAAGCGAGAAAGTCGAAAGTGCGGCTGATCATTCCTGAAATCCTCGCGCGAGAGAGACTCATGCGGTCTTTGAAAGAACCCCGCGGTACGTTTTTATCTTCCCGCACTAGAAAAGCCCACTTGCCTCGGACGTTAAGCAGAACTGTTTGGTTCCTAATCGTTTTTCTATTGTTTGCTGTAGTCGTAACATTTGTCGGCCTGCCTATTTTGGCCCTCTTTGCGTACGGGACTCTATCTGGCTTTCTTAACTCCTTCTCGAGCGATTTTGTAGTGGACGCACTCAGGCTAAGCTTGGTGACCACACTAACGACACTGCTGATTGTCATCACATTTGGTACCCCAGTCGCGTACTTTAACGCGCGCAACAGCTACCGCGGCAAGAGAATAATAGAGACTTTGATCGATCTTCCAATTGTCCTCCCTCCTGCTGTGGCAGGCATCGCGCTCTTACTGGCATTTGGCCGATATGGATTGCTTGGTCAGTACTTCGACATACTGGGTATAAACATCGCCTTTACCACAACCGCCGTCATAATAGCGCAAATATTCGTGTCGTCTCCTTTCTATATCCGACAAGCAACAACGAGTTTCGAAGACGTCGACCCCGAATACGAACGGGCGGCGCACACCCTAGGAGCATCAAGCGCAGGAACCTTTTTCCGTGTGACAGCACCGATCGCATTGAACGGCCTCGTTTCTGGAGCACTCATGACGTGGGCACGCGCTCTCGGAGAATTTGGCGCAACTATCCTGTTTGCAGGCAATTTTCAGGGCGTAACCCAAACGATGCCTCTTGCCATATATACTGCGCTCAACAGTGACTTGGATTCCGCGGTTTACCTCGCAATCATTCTCGTCGTAATCTCATTTGCGGTGATTATCACCGTCAAGGTGCTCACCTTGAGGGAGAAAGGCACTGCTAAAGAAGAAAAATCCATGCTCGACCGAGGCCCGCCACCAGCTGACAGTTGATGCGCTTATTCAGGCGAAAACATCGAGACCTCGAGAGCAGGTTTTTGAATCCTTTTACGTCCGCACAGTAACATTCATTGATTGAGCGCTTCACCAGATCTCTCGTAGTAACTCGCGCCTCCGCACGCTGTGCACACGCCGTCTTTAACCAAATAATCCGGCACCATCTCTTTGCATACTGGACATTGCACGGCCTGCCACACCGCCTTTTGTGGAACCAAAACTTTAACCCGTTCCCACGACAGAATGCTTCGCCCAGCCTTCAGAATCTCGTCATAAACCCGATCTTTTTCATCAACGCGCTTGTAACGTGGATCGTTCGTATACCAGAGATCGAGTGTTGGGTAGCGCCGGATCTTCGTTGCGTCAACATAGACGCGTATCCCATCAGCACGATCTTCGGTAGAGCCTCTGTTTAACGTGATAGAGAACTTGCCGGTGTCTATTATGCGTAGTTGCTTATTGCCGATAGTGGCGGTGGTAATGACTTGTACAGCATCGGGCGCACATTTCGGTGTTTCAGCCACCGCGTACAACTTCTCATCTAGATTCGCCCCGAGTTTTTCCAAAGCCAAATCGACCATGAACACGCCTATAAGCAAACCAGGGGGGACAAAACCGTGAAATGACACGCACCGTAGTATGTATTCCCTGATAGTTTCTTCCGTGCCGTAGCTGTCCATCAACGTTTCAAGTTTGTCAACTGTGATGCTCATGGTCTCGCCTGATTACACGCAAATACGATGTTTTCCGATGTTATGACGATACTTTTATATTTTCTGTTGCCAACATATAAACAGAGTGGTATTATAATAAAGCAATATCGCTAACGGCGCAAGGGTTCGCAGTGTTCTACCACAGTCACGAGTCGAAAAAAAGTCGGTTTCTCGTCTGTCGTTCATAACCAGGAGAGTACAATCTGGCAGTAGAATTGCGAATTGAGGTGCAAATATGAGTTCTGAAGCACAAGAAGGCCAAACTAGCAATAAGATTACCTGTACGGACGTAACGTGCCCCGTGTGCGGGATAACGTGCGACGACATAGAAGTCGAGGTCGATGATGTCTCAGTCGTCACGCGGAATGCCTGCATTATGGGCGACGCAAAGTTCAAAGAGCTTCGAAGCAGCCATCGAATTACCGCTCCGCTGATCAACGGAAAGGAAGCACCGTGGAGCGAGGCAATCGACAAAGCTGCTGAGATTTTAGTAAACGCGAAACGACCGTTCTTTTTTATTGGCAGCGAAACGGCCACTGAGGCTATGTCTGTCGGCATCGAGATCGCAGAGATGCTTGGCGGGCTGGTCGACGGCAACGCCACGATTTGCCACGGACCAACGGTCATGGCCATCCAAGATGTCGGCCAAGTCGGCTGCACCCTCGGCGAGACGCGCAATAGAGCGGATCTCGACATCTACTGGGGCGCCAACCCCGAAGACGCACATCCGAGACACTTAAGCCGCCATTCGGTTTTCCAGCGCGGATTTTTCACGGGACAAGGACGCTTCGGGCGACAGATAATCGTCGTCGACCCACGACGGTCGACCACCGCCGAGCACGCAGATCTCCACCTCCAGCTCAAGCCCGGGACCGATTTCGAAGTATTGAACGCTCTCATGACGATCCTCAGCGGGTTTGAACCACACGAATCATTCACTGAAGTGACCGGCATTAGCAGGGAAGATATCTACAAAGCGGCCGACATGATCAAGGACGCACGCTTTGGGGTGATCTGGGTCGGTCTAGGTATTGCCAGCACCCGCGGCAAGCACTACAACGCATCGATGGCGATGAGGCTGACGCAGCTCGGCAACAAGTACGGTAAGTTCGTCATCTTGGCAAACAGAGGACATTGCAACGTCGCGGGGTTCAACGAAGTCCTCGCGTGGCAGTGTGGTTTCCCGTACGCCGTCGATTTCTCGACCGGTGAACCGCGCTATCAACCAGGCGAGTACTCGACCGTTGACGCGCTGCGACGGGGCGAAGTTGATGCGTTGTTCTGCATGTGTGCCGATCTCGGAGCTCATTTACCGAAAAGGGCCGTTGAAAGGATGTGTGAGA
Organism: Methanobacteriota archaeon; assembly: GCA_963805115.1. Classification (GTDB taxonomy): domain Archaea; phylum Halobacteriota; class Bog-38; order Methanoflorentales; family Methanoflorentaceae; genus Methanoflorens. The sequence goes on along the minus strand of CAWDSY010000008.1, from coordinate 31,100 downwards.
TCCCCGTCGTCTCTATAGAAACGGCAGAGGGGCCACAAGCTTTCATCAGCGACGTTGTGCTCCCCGGGGTTTTAGACGGCATGGAGTGCGAGGGAACGTTCTATCGGATGGACAACGTTCCGTGCTACGCACGAAGCTTCATCGATCCGCCATTTGACTTCACGAAGTCTAATGAAGACACGCTAATACAGCTGCGTGACGCGATCAAGCGAAAACTCGCCGCACGCGGGAGAACAACGGTGCCGGCAGCACCGACAGCGGAGACCGGCCCGAAGGCGACGCTCTCGGAAGAAGAGTTCGCGCAGCGCATGGACACGCTGCTGTCGCAGCCCCAATCCTAATAGCACCGAGGTGAGCGAATTGGAAATTATACTCAACACGGGCGGCACCGCATTTCAGGGCGCGGTCATTAAAGGGGGCCGCAAATTCACAGACGAATACACGAAAGAAGCGGCATACTGCGATATCAACCCTGAAGACTTTGTCGCATTAGGCAAGCCGTGGTTTGTAAAAGTCACGAACGAGTACGGCGATAGCGTCGTCCTCCAGGCGAAAAAAACCGACAGGCAACAAAGAGGAGAGATCTTTATCCCACGCGGGCCGTGGGCGAACATCGTTGTCACCACATACACTGAGTCAACCGGCAGTCCGGCTTACAAGAATAGGAGAGTGGAAATTGAAAAGGTCAGCAGCGGCCCCGTGCTCGATCCTGTGACGCTTATGAAAAAATATTACTCGAAACGCACGCAACACACAGGCAGAACACCGGCAGAAGGAGGCGCTTAAATGGAACGCTTGACGCTGACACCAAAAGACGTCGAATACCTCGTCCTCGAAGCTCCAGTCATAGCGCCTGATGCCGTGTGCGGAAAAACGCTCGAGGAAATTGCCAATCTAACAGTGCTCGAGGGGAATACCAAATGGCCCCTTGGACGATTTTTCACGATCACCGGCAAAGTGACAGATACGGCAGAGGATCAAGGGATCATTATCGACGGCGACGTGCCGCGCGTTAAGTACATCGGCTCGAAGATGACTGCTGGGGCTGTCCTCTGCAAAGGGGACGTCGATATGTACTGCGGCGCGTGGATGAAGGGCGGCAGAATACGTGTCAAAGGAAACGCTGATGCATTTGCGGCCATCCAGATGGAGGGCGGCGATATCCTGTTTGAAGGGAACGTCGGCGATTATTGCGGCGCTTCCTATCGCGGCGATTGGCGTGGCATGAAAGGCGGCAACATAGTCGTCAACGGCAACGCCGGCGTGACCTTGGGTGAGTACATGATGGGTGGCAAGATCACGGTAAAAGGCAACGTCGGTATTAACGCCGGAATCCATATGGGAAAAGGCATCGGAGCCAAAGACCCCGTTCCTACCATCATCATCCACGGAGACTCGCCAGGGCGCGTCGGTGCGTTCATGATGCGCGGCAATATCTACGTACTGGGAAAAATTGAAGCAATGATGCCCGGTTTCTCTCCAGACGGGACTGAAGAGATCGAAATAGACGGAGTGAACGCCACCTTCCAGATTCTCAACGGCGATCACGGGGAAAAGGGAAGGGGGAAACTGTTCGTAAAAACATAACTCCGCCCACCTTGCAGGCACGATGGGCACTTCCCATTGTGGCCTGCGAGACTAATCGGGTCACGTGCATCGACCTCGCCTGCTTTTACGCCCGTTCGATGGTACTAAGATAGAGCGTCAGGTTACGCACGATGACGTGTTAGACAAACTCGGCTAGCTATCGGCCGAGCTCGTCAATCGCGACTGTGGATAATAAGCGCGATCAGACTGACGTCTCCGGACCAGATACCCTTTTGGGAGAGGCCAGCAGCTACATCAGCCCGTTGGCGACAGACTAGTTTTGCCGAGAACACAACCGCCCGGTAGACGGCGGCGCCTGTCTGACGGGTTTTTTTGCTCGTTTGACGACCGGAAGAGGCCTACGTAGGGTTCCGGTCGTTTGCTGCGTCACTAACTACCGAGCGTGAACCCCGAAACGAACGGGGCGTCCGAAAACCTTTATATGCGCTTGATGAACATAGTGGCGGAGAATTCTCATGATACTCAAGCAGGACGTCCTCGATGTATTGAGCGAATATGACAAAAGAAGCATCACCGTCGGCGTGTTAGGCTCGCACTCCGCGTTGGACGTCTGCGACGGCGCCCGCGACGAGGGGTTGCCCAACCTGGTGGTCTGCCAAAAAGGACGGGACGGGCTTTATACTAACTATTTCAAGGGCCGCACGATGAACGGACTTGAGAAAGGCCTCGTAGACGAGACCATTGTCCTTAATAAGTTCGATGAGATTCTCGCCGAACGCGTGCAGCAGCAGCTCGTTAAAAAGAACACGCTGTTTATCCCTAACCGTTCTTTCGTAGTCTACAGCGGTATACGTCGAGTCGAAAACGAGTTTCGGCTGCCGCTCGTGGGCACGCGTGAGATGCTGAAAATAGAGGACAGAGAGACGGAAAAAGAGAACTACTATTGGGTCAGTCAGCAAGCGGGCATTCCAATCCCGAAACACTATGTGAGCAAAGATGACATCGACACGCTCGTGATGGTGAAGCTTCACCACAAGCATATGACGCTCGAACGCGGGTTCTTCACCGCCGCTTCTCCTGAGGAGTTCGATGCGAAGGTTGGACGGCTCATCGAAAGAGAGATTATTACTGCCGAAGCACTCAACGACGCGCGGATCGAACAGTACATCATCGGCCCCGTGTTCAACTTCAACTTCTTCTATTCGCCGATCGACGAGGAGATCGAGCTCCTCGGCATTGATTTCAGATTCGAAAGCAACCTTGACGGATTGGTGCGCATTCCCGCCGAGCAGCAGCTGGAGCTGCCTGCAAAATACCGCGACCCGCTGATGACCATCGTCGGCCACGCGAACGCGTCGCTCAGAGAGTCGTTGCTTGAGCGAGTCTATCTAATGGCCGAACGATTCGTCGCCTTCTCGAAGCGACACTACAGCGCCCCAATAATCGGACCGTTTTGCCTGCAGACGATCGTTGATCAAAACATGGACTTCTACGTTTACGACATCGCAACGCGCATCGGCGGCGGCACAAACGTGCACACGAACGTGGGCGCTCCGTACGGAAACTCGCTACTAAGAACGCGTATGAGCTCAGGACGACGGCTCGCGCTTGAGATCAAGCGCGCGATCGCTCTCGACCAAGTCGACAAGATAGTGACATAGTATGAGCCGCACTGGAACGAAACGAAAAACGGACTGGGACGTCATTATCATAGGGGCCGGTCCTGCCGGCATGTGCGCTGCGAACGAGCTGGCAGGCCGAGGCATCGGCGTGCTCGTCATCGATCGCGGGCGCGACATCAAAGAACGGCACTGCCCAATGGAAGAGATCGGCACGTGTGCTCAGTGTAAGCAGTGCGACATCATGTGCGGCGTCGGCGGCGCCGGCACGTTCTCCGACGGCACCCTCAATCTGCGCCCGGATATCGGAGGCGACCTTGCCGCAATTACAGGAGACAACGCGGCAGCGTGGGCACTGGTTGACTACGTCGACGGCCTGTTCCTCAAGTACGGCGCCCCTGAACGGCTTTACACCGCCGATGACGACCAAGTCGAGAAGCTCAAGCGCGGCGCTGCCTCAGTGGGCGTGCACTTCATCGAGATTCCACAACGTCACATGGGCTCTGACAACGCCCCTCGCATCATCGAGAACTTCGAAAACGACTTGAAGTCCCGGGGCACGGTGTTTCAGCTGAATGCCCAAGTCCGCGACTTGCTCATCGAGGACAACACGTGCACCGGGGTACTGCTCGAACACGGTGAGAAGGTTTCGTCGCGATTCACGCTGCTCTGTCCAGGCCGCATCGGTGGGGAATGGGTGAACACCCTCGTCAAACGCCATGGCATCGACGCGAAACACGGCGCGATAGACATCGGCGTTCGCGTGGAGGTCCCCTCGATCATCATGGACCACATAACCAAGATAAACCACGATCCAAAGTTTCACATTCGCACGAAACGGTACGACGATTTCGTGAGAACCTTCTGCACGAACGAGCACGGGTTCGTCGTCAAGGAGCGCTACGAGGGGTTTATAGGCACAAACGGGCATTCCCTCAAGAGCCGGCGATCGGACAACACGAACTTCGCGTTCCTGGTACGAACCGAGCTTACCGAGCCACTCGAAGACACGACACGATACGGTAAGTCCGTCTCCAAACTGGCGACGACCATCGGCGGGGGCAATCCTATTCTGCAAAGAATGGGGGATTTGCGTCGCGGACAGCGCTCGACCTGGAGCCGGATACGACGAAATCCCGTCAAAAACACCCTCGAGGATGTCACGCCCGGCGACATTTCAATGGCAATGCCACACCGGATCGTGATGGACATCATTGAAGGACTCGAGAAGCTGAACGAAGTCATACCCGGCGTTGCCTCGGACTCAACGCTGCTCTACGCTCCCGAAGTGAAATTCTATGCAATGGAGCTGCAGGTCTCGCAAGAGCTGGCGACGAGCACCAGGGGGCTCTACGCCGCAGGAGACGGCACAGGGCTTTCACGAGACATCATCAACGCCGCTGCTACGGGTGTCATAGCCGGCCGAGCGATTCTCCAGCAGCTCGAAAAGGGTTCCTGAACGACGGCAATCGCCTCAGAAAGTAGAGCCGGCACGTCTCGCCATCCGCCAAGCGTGTGCTTGTTTCGCGTCTGCACACGCGCTCTTTTATATTGGTGAGCGCAATACTGTCCTATCAACCCCGTGAGGGATGCGTGTGGACCCAGTGCGCGACGCTATCAGCTCGTATGATTTGGAGGAACTCACCCTCGCGACGTTGTGCTCCCACACGAGTTTGCAGATTTTCCACGGTGCGCGCGAGGAGGGGTTCAAGACGCTCGGCCTCGCTGTCGGAACGATACCGAAATACTATGACGCTTACCCCAAGGCCAAGCCAGACGACTTCTTAGTCGTTGACTCCCATCTCGACGTGCTCAAGCACGCCACCGAATTGCGCAACAGAAACGCGATACTGATCCCTCACGGATCCCTCGTCGAGTACCTCGGCGCCGACAACTTCTTGGACCTAGACGTGCCTACCTACGGAAATCGGCGCGTGCTTCAATGGGAGTCAGATCGACAGAAAAGCAGAGACTGGCTCGAAGGCGCCGGCGTGTCAATGCCGCGCGAGGTACGCGATCCGCGAAACATCACGTCACCCGTCATCGTGAAGTACCACGGAGCAAAAGGCGGACGGGGCTTTTTCATCGCCAGCGACTACACAGACTTCGTAAGAGGCATAGAGCCGGGCGCAGAGTACACGATACAGGAGTTCGTTCTAGGCACGCGATTTTACTTCCACTACTTCTACTCACCTATCGCACAAAACGGTTACAGATTGAGCAAAGGAACTCTTGAGATGCTCGGCATTGATCGCCGATTGGAGGCAAACGTTGACGAGATCTATCGGGCGGGCCACGTCGCCGTTGAGCCCACGTTCGTCGTCACTGGAAACATCCCTGTCGTTCTTAGAGAAAAGCTGCTCGAACCCGTGTTTGACATGGGGCGTCGCGTCGTTGAAAAATCGATCGAGCTGTTCGGCGGTATGATCGGCCCGTTTTGTCTCGAGACGATGGTTACGGATGCGCTCGAGTTCAAAGTCTTTGAAGTGTCGGCCAGGCTTGTGGCCGGAACTAATCTGTACCCGATGGGGTCTCCGTATTCTGATTACATCTACGACACCATGTCATGCGGCAGACGCATCGCGCTCGAACTACGAAACGCCGTGCTATCGAATCAGCTAGAAGAGGTTTTGAGCTGAACGAAGCCGCTCTACGAGCCCAGTCTGAAAGGGCGAGCGCATATTGAGGTACAGCACTATCCGTGGCCCGATCGATTTCAAAAAAAATGAATGAGAGACGTAGCAGCGCGCCATGGTTCCCGAAGGCTCTCGCACTTCAGTACAACATGGAACGTTGACGGGCTTATCTTCCGTGTTCGGGATGGGTACGGGAGTTTCCCCGCCGCTATGGCCGCTACGTCAAGCCAAGGTCCGGATTTGAACCGGAGTATAGCTGCTCTGCAGGCAACCGCGTAACCGCTCCGCCACCTTGGCGCTTGACTGCTAGCTTGACTGCTAGCTTGACTGCTAGCTTGACTGCTAGCTTGACTGCTAGCTTGACTGCTAGCTTGACTGCTAGCTTGACTGCTAGCTTGACTGCTAGCTACTCTAGCGCGCATATAAGAGTGCAAGTTCCATAATAACTCCCCGAAAGCGGTGCTTTACGAGGATCTGGTATACGCCTAGCTAATGCGAAGGTGTGGCTCGGACGTTAGTGGCCGCGGACTGAACACCTCGTTGCCTTGGTGCGTACATCCCGACTCTATCAAACCGGTCTTTTACCGATGTCCTTAAGATGTCTCTTTTCGGGGGTGGTTTCGAGCTTAGATGCTTTCAGCTCTTATCCATTATGGCGTAGCTGCTCGGCACTGCCTTGCCAGACAACCGATAGACCAGAGGCCACGTTGGCTAGTTCCTCTCGTACTATAGCCAACTTCCCCTCAGACCTCAACACACCCCTGACAGATAGTAACCGACCTGTCTCACGACGGTCTAAACCCAGCTCACGATCTCCTTTAATAGGCGAACAACCTCACCCTTGGCCGCTTCTGCACGGCCAGGATGGAAAGAACCGACATCGAGGTAGCAAGCCACCAGGTCGATATGTGCTCTTGCCGGTGACGACTCTGTTATCCCCGGGGTAGCTTTTCTGTCATCTTTAGCCCTCACCAATAGGGCATAAAGGTTCGTTAGGCCCGACTTTCGTCTTGTGATCCACTACTTTGCTGAATCACATCAGGCTGACTTTTGCCCTTACGCTCTTCGGTGGGTTTCTGACCCACCTGAGTCAACCTTTGGGCACCCTTGATATCTTTTCAAGGGCGTGCCGCCCCAGCCAAACTGCCCACCTATCGGGGTCCCATTCTCACGGTAAGGGACGCAACCGTACAAGGGTAGTGTCTCAGGATCGGCTCCCCACCACCCAGAAGTGGTGGATCGACGCCTCCTACCTACGCTGCGCATGCACAACCGCATCCCAACGACAGGCTGCAGTAAAGCTCCACGGGGTCTTCACTTCCCATCAGGGGTCTCCAGACTCTGCACTGGAATGTAAAGTTCACCGGGTTCCACCCAGGGACAGTAGGGCTCTCATTGGTCCATTCATGCAAGCCGCCAATTAAGCGGCAAGGTACTACGCTACCTTAAGAGGGTCATAGTTACCCCCGCCGTTGACAGGCCCTTCTTTCCGTTGAACCGGATGTTCAGGTACCTGCACTGGGCAGGATTCAGTGATTGTACTCGCCCTTTCGGGTTAGCAATCACCTGTGTTGTTATTAGACAGTTAGAGCCCCCTAGTCACTGCGACCTGCTCTTCTCAGAGCAGGCACCCCTTCTCCCGAAGTTACGGGGCTAATTTGCCGATTTCCCTTGGGTGGGTTATGCCGACACGCCTTAGTCTTTTCAACTAGGGGCACCTGTGTCAGATCTTGGTACGGCCATCGACTCCCTTTTTCACGGGCCCCTGGGATTATCCGAGTTTCCCCATCACGCTTTGGTCCGTTTCTCACCATTACGGTTCTCCGCGAACTTAATACGCTTGGACAGTTTGGCATCACTGCTCGAACTACCCGGAGGCGTCAGGTTTTAATGTCGCGTGGTACAGGAATATTAACCTGTTTCCCTTTTGACGCACTCGAATTACGGTGCATCTTAGGACCGACTAACCCTCGACTGACGAACATTGTCGAGGAAACCTAGCCCTTTCGGCGGTCGGGATTCTCACCCGACTATGCTGCTACTATTGCCAGGATCTTCGTTCCTGCGCGGTCCACAGGACTTTACAGCCCTACTTCTGCCCACGCAGGACGCCTTCCTACCAGATCACGTCTCCGTGCTCCGTGGTATCGGCAGTCGGCTTGAGCCCCGTCCATTTTCGGGGCCCCAAACCTCGACTGGTAAGCTGTTACGCACTTTTTAAAGGTTAGCTGCTTCTAAGCTCACCTCCCAGCTGTCTAGGGCCTGGGACACCCTTTTAATTACACTTAGCCGACATTTTAGGGCCTTAACCACGGTCTGGGTTGTTTCCCTCTCGGACTAGAAGCTTACCCCCCAGCCCGGACTCCCGACATCTACGACGACGGCGGTTTTGGAGTTTGACAAAGGGGTGAGGGATTTCTCCCACAGCTCCCTCAATCAGTGCTCTACTCCGCCGACGGTCTCCGTCGAGGTCATGCTACGACATGTCTCGGAAGGAACCAGCTGTTTCCGAGTTCGATTGGACTTTCACCCCTAGACACAGGTCACGCGAGCGATTTGCAAATCAGCACCGCTAACGGTCCTCCACGCAACTTTCGTCACGCTTCAACCTGCCCACGCCTAGATCACTCGGTTTCGGGTCGTATCCTGATGACTCCGCGCACTTTTTGTACGCCGTCCCACACTCTTGCGAGCTACGGACCTGTCGGTTTCCCTTCGGCTCCGGCCGTGTAGACCTTAACCTTGCCATCCGAATACACTCCCTGGCCCGTTCTTCAAAACGTAAGACAGAACACTGGCGACGATGCTCGTACAAACGCCTCGCGACGTCTTCCTTCGCATCGAGGATCCTTTCATGCCCTGCCGCACCGTCACCACCCAATTTCAGGCCCTTTGCACCTCCCTATATGGGGTACTTTTCAGCTTTCGGTCACCCTACTAGTACGCTATCGGTCTCAAGTAGTATTTAGTCTTGGAAGTTGGTGACTCCCAAATTCCCGCGAGATTTCCAACCCACGGTACTCAAGACACGAATCCCGGCAGACTGATTGCGCTTACGGGGCTATCACCCCCTATGGCGTGTCTTTCCAGACAACTTCAGCTTCTCAGGCTCTGCGTTACGGATTCGGCTTATAACACTACATCTCCCCTTGCGGGGATTCAGTTTGAACTGTGCCGCTTTCAATCGCCTTTACTCACGGTATCTCTTACGATTTCTCTTCCTGCCCCTACTAAGATGTTTCAATCCGGGGCGTTCCCGATCCCTGACGGGATCAACCAATCGGTTAGGAGTTCCCATTCGGAGATCCCCGGTTCAAAGGCTCCTTGCGCCTACCCGGGGCATATCGCAGCTTGGCACGTCCTTCATCAGCTCTTGAGCCGAGCCATTCACTGAGTGGTATAGCAGCCACTTCACATTAACTAGTTAGCGTCCAGATTATGGAACTTATGCACGGTACACTTTCAAAAAAGGTGCACCCTTCCACAGCGGCGCCAGCCCCTGTGTGCATTAACGCTGGAACGATTTTTCCCAAGCGGGTCGTTCGATGGACTCGCTGGGATTTGAACCCAGGGCCTCTGCCTTGCAAAGGCAGCGCTCTTCCAGCTGAGCTACGAGCCCTAGGAAGGTCTCTTGATTCGGCTTCCACCTGTATTGCGTAGGAGGTGATCCAGCCGCAGATTCCCCTACGGCTACCTTGTTACGACTTAACCCCCCTTGCGGAACCTATGTTCGAACGTGGCAAAAACCACGCCCTCACATAAACCCCACTCGGGTGGTTTGACGGGCGGTGTGTGCAAGGAGCAGGGACGTATTCACCGCGCTATGTTGAAACGCGATTACTACGGATTCCAGCTTCATGAGGGCGAGTTTCAGCCCTCAATCCGAACTAAGAATGGGTTTAAGAGATTGCCTTCACCTTTCGGTGTCGGAACCCATTGTCCCATCCATTGTAGCCCGCGTGTAGCCCGGAGAATTCGGGGCATACTGACCTACCGTCGCCCGCTCCTTCCTCCTCTTTAGCAGAGGCGGTCCCCATAGTGTACCCAGCCTGCCGGAGCAGCCGCTGGCAACTGTGGGTACGGGTCTCGCTCGTTGCCTGACTTAACAGGACGCCTCACGGTACGAACTGACGGCGGCCATGCACCTCCTCTCAGCTAGTCTAGCAAGGTCATCAGCCTGGCCCTCATCCCGCTGTCGTCTCCGGTGAGCTTTCCGGCGTTGAGTCCAATTAAACCGCAGGCTCCACCCGTTGTGGTGCTCCCCCGCCAATTCCTTTAAGTTTCAGCCTTGCGGCCGTACTTCCCAGGCGGCGAGCTTCACGGTTTCCCTACGGCACCACATGGATTCGCAATCCACGTGACACCTAGCTCGCATCGTTTACGGCTAGGACTACCCGGGTATCTAATCCGGTTCGTGCCCCTAGCTTTCGTCCCTCACCGTCGGACCCGTTCTAGCAAGACGCCTTCGCCACTGGCGGTCCCTCAAGGATTACAGGATTTCACTCCTACCCCTGAAGTACCTCTTGCCTCTCCCGGTCCCAAGACCAGCAGTATCCATTGGCAGCCTTACGGTTAAGCCGTAAGATTTCCCAAGGGACTAACTGGTCCGGCTACGGACCCTTTAAGCCCAATAATAGCGGCCACCACTTGAGCCGCCGGTGTTACCGCGGCGGCTGGCACCGGTCTTGCCCGGCTCTTATTCCACATGCTTTTTAGGCATATGAAAAGCGTACGCATTGCGCACGCACTCGAGGTCCCCTTATCGCGCTTTCGCGCAGTGTAAAGTTTTCGCGCCTGCTGCGCCCCGTAGGACCTGGATTCGTGTCTCAGAATCCATCTCCGGGCTCTTGCTCTCACAACCCGTACCGATTATCGGCTTGTTGGGACGTTACCCCAGCAACTACCTAATCGGCCGCAGACCCATCCTCAGACGCTAAAGCTTTGAACCGTAAGGCATTCCAGCGTTCACGGATTATCCGGTATTATCTCCAGTTTCCCGGAGTTATCCCAGATCTGAGGGTAGGTTATCCACGTGTTACTGAGCCGTTCGCCGAGGGCATAACCCCTCTCGACTCGCATGGCTTAATCGGACCCCGATAGCAGTGGCCTCTGGCAGGATCAACCAGAATTGTATGCACACTACAAGGAATTGTGCGGATTCGCATTCTCATGCATGTCCGCTTCGACCGATTCCATATCAAATGGTTTCAGCCGAATCAATCAACCCACGTCAGTTGCAAGGTTTCTGACAGATTACGCCAGCTCACTTACAACTCCACTGTATGTTTTTCGCGACCGGAGATCGATCCCTCACGGTTGGAAGTAAATTCCACATAAGGACCGTATGTTGGCCGCGATGGACCTCATCTCGGAAGATAAGGACTCTGTTATATAGAATCCGTAGGTATATAAGGTTAACCGGCGCTCAATGCGGCACGTGCCACGCGCTTCAACGCAGCGTCCAGGCGATAAATAGTTGTGTTTTTAGGGACTTACGCGCGACGCCTGAGGGTCCCGTGAACTGCCGTCGCACAACCGAGGGTGCGTGCGGCGTGCAACCTGAAAGAAGGGATTCCGGCGACGTTTGCTGAGCCGACCCTCAGTGACGACATAGCCGCAGTTGGCCTCGTTCTCATTAAGCCCAAAGCCCATCGGGCGGGTAATGAAGTCATCCTCAGGTGATATCATTACCTCCCAGTGAGCAGCCTCAAAAACAGGCTGGCAAGCACGAGCTTTATGCCCTCAAATGCGCCCCTGTGCTCATCTATTCCTATATTATTATCAAACCACAGTTGCCGCTCGCTCGTAACGTCCTCTGCTGCAAGTGCCGCTTGATGACGTTCCCACTCTACTGCGTGGGTCAGCCGCTCGGCACATCTCCTGCACGTCGGATCATCGGCGTATGGGCAGCCGATGTGCCGGCCATAGTAGCACACGTTGTTGCTCTGCGCCATACAGTTTCACCTCCAAACCCCACTGCGTGGGCAGGGATTATAACAGCGCGTGAGCCAATAATTGCGTGGAGAAGCGTGACACGCGCTTTGTTTCGGAAAGCGTGACGAAGAATTCGTGTCACACAACACTGTGATCTACGGGCAAGAGACCATATAGAATGACGGCGCAAGCTCTGTTTGAAGGAGGTGAACTACATCAGACCGAGCACGAGAAGCAGTTTTGGTGGCAATCCTAACCGATATGATAGCGGATCATCTAAAGATGCTCCAGTGGATGTTGGAAAGGAATACGACGTTAAAATTGAAGATATTTCAAAAAAGGGGGATGGCATCGCCCGAGTTAGCGGTTTCGTAATCTTCGTTCCTAACACAAAGATCAACGACGAAGTTAAAATTGAAATCAAAACTGTGAAAAATAATTTTGCCGTCGCTGAGGTAGTGGTGGCGGATTAACTTCGCTTGTTCTTTTTGCCGCTTAGAATTGAATATATGGACTGACCGCATTATGGTTTGAGCATTCCATGCTATTGACGATCGTGTTGTTCGTCCATCAATTTTTCCTTTCCTACCAAAGGAAATCCAAAAAAGAAGTTCCTGGGGGGAGCTTACCAACCGAAGTGGATGTAGCCTTCCAACTCCGGATCGTAGCTATAATGGATGCTCGGCTGCCTCAGGTCGTCGATCAGTGCCGGGGTGAGGTCATACGTCACGAGACACAAGGCGTGGATCCCTGATTGCTGTGCGACCTGTAGGCTGTAATCGGCGCTCCCGTCTAAGGTGAGGCCCGACTTGAAAACGTCGAGCTCGGCTTGGAGCTCGGAAAAGCCGGATACGGTAATCATCTTGTACGCCCTCAACGCAGCCAAGTTCTCGTAGGAATCCTCAAGCTTTGAGCGGGTGAGCGTGACGCGCTCCACCCAAACGCCTTGCATCTCGAGCATGGATACCACTGCCTGATTCCGATCAAAGGCCCTGACTAAGGCGTGATTGTAGTATCGCGACAGTTGAGCAAGCCCCTTGATCTGGTATTTCATGTAATCGGTTAGGTAGCGCCCGAAGTGGACGACCTTAAAATCCGTACAGTCAAAGACCAGCACTGTATGCGTATCCAGTCGCCCAGGACCCATCCGATGAAGTAGTCATGCCCTCGTAGCGGTTGTGAGTTAACCGTCTCGACCACACGCTCTTTTGATTTGCGAAATAGCGAGCCGTGTAGCTGATTTAATGCAAGGGTCGTTGCATCCACTTGGTCGTCGTGAGCGACGTTCGGGAAGTTCAAAAGCTCCTGCTCGTATTCATAGACCCACGCGTATTCGCCATCATCCGGTTTCGGTATGTAGACGTTCTTTGATTGCCAGACGGGCACGCAGTCGCGGGCGCGAAGCTCCTTTGACCCTTTCACGGTTATGGGAATAAGGCCTGGGATCGTGTGTTTTAGGTGTGTGACTACGGCAGCGCCTAACGCCTGCGCTTCCACTAATTTCGCTGTCGATGTGGGCCAGCGCTTTGACAGCTCCTTGATAGCCATGTATCGTTTCGTCAAAGTCGTAGCGACCCCGCACTTGATCGAGCAAGTAGAAATCGGCACCGTTGCGGCCCCATACCTGCCCTACCATAAAGCTAGACGAACTCGATTTGGTTTGTGCGGTGTCCCACGATTGGATGATGGTATCCACGTATGGTCGATCGGCGGGATCGTAATACTGAATCCATGCCTCTTTAAAGATGCTGGCGTCGTCCTGCACGAATTCGCACCAGTACTCCTGGGCAAACCACGCGCTCCCCAATGCGCGCCGCTCTTCGTCCAAAAATTCCTTTGCAATGCGCGGGCATTGGTCCGCGGTTACTTTGACTTTGTTCCAGCCCGGTTGGTTCCACGCGTGCCAAAACGTGCCTTGTTTGCCATATGGCGTGCTCAGCAGGCTAAGCCGCCCCTGTGAAACGGCGAGCGACGGTCTCACCGAGCGGTAGAGCTGTTCTGAAACCTGTGCGGCTTCATCAATGAGGATCAAAGACGCGGTAAAGCCTCGTGTCGTGGCCTCGGATCCAGGCAGTGCGGCGATGCGGCTGCCGTTTCTGAGTTCGAGCGTGGTGGCTGAGTCGGTTTCGACGCTGCCCGGCTGGCCAAGCAGGCGGTAGAAATCGCTGACCTTCCGCAAGAGCTCTGTTGACTGCCGCTGCGACGGAGAGACTATTGCCACGAACGCCCGGGGGTTCAGTAGGGCGTGATGGAGCGCGAGGATGGCAACGATGGTTGATTTCCCAGACTGCCGTGAGCAGTTGAGGATGATGCGCTTGTGCGTTGAGGTGAGGAGGTCGCGTTGCCAGGGGTCGGGCTCCATGTTCAGCGACCTGGCGAACGCTACGGGATCTTGCGGAATCTCGGTCTCAGCTCGGCTGGTGTGGTCCTCTTCAAGTCGTCGAATTCTCGATCCGTGTCCGCTCATAATGATTTCTCCTCGAGCGCGGCGATGCGTTGCTCGTGATTCGTGATCTCAATGACCCGAAGGCCGATTTCCACGGCCCGTAACTTGATTCGCAACTTGGCCTCGAGCTCCAGCAAAGAGCCGTCGGCGTTTCGCGCCTCGGCCAGGAGGTCGATCTGGTGCTTGGGCGACTGTGTGAATCTTCCGCCCCGGTCGTCCGGCGCTGCGTAGTGGCGCACCAACGTGGCGGGGAACGACGACACGGCCGCGCGGGGACCCTGCGTTGGGTCGTATAGATAGTCCGCGACGTCAACCAAGCGAGGGCCGGGGGCTTCTAAACAGTTGAACTGCGAGGCGACCTGAAAGAGCGTGGAGGCTGGAGCCATTGCCTGCAGGGCCCCGATGTCGGTGACCGGATCCCTGCCCTCGATCACTGAGAGAGTGGGAGGAGGCGTTCCCTTTGCGGCGCGCTTTATGACTGACGCTTCTAACTCGCCGATGGACCGGGTCGCGAAGCGTCCACCGCAGTACCGCTGGTCCCCGGCTTCCACCATCGCCAAGTCGGTCGCGTCGAAGCTGATCGCGCTCTGCGGCGCGCGCTTCACCTCTTTCTCGACATCAGCTACCAAGTTGATGTCGCCCTTACCCTTTGAAGCCAGGACACGTGCCCTCGCGGCGTTCAGCTCTCCGGGGTCCGTCCCAAAAATGGCTTCCAGCAGATCTTTGCTCGCCACGCTCTCCACGCCCTGTCGTGCCTGACTTATTACACGGCCCTTTCCGTGTTGACTGTTTTTGTGCTTACGGACATGGCGGTCACCGCCCTTTTCATCTTTTTTCTAGTGTAGGCGTTTCTGCAAACTGGAAAAGCGTTGAATATGTGTCTAGAATTAGGATTAGCGTTAATATTGTGACTGACTATCTCGTTTTGCTATTAGTATGCCCCATTTTGTTTTTTATCGGGGCCTTGATACTTTGCTCGCACTCGGTATCCTCTTCATAACATTAGTAATATTATATGCAGTATTCAATGCAAGCGGCGATTGAGATCAGGGTACTCTTTGCAATAAATTGACACAAACAGTTATGGCACTTCGAATCGCCAAAGCTCAAGAACAAACAATAGACTCGCCAGAGCATTGAAAGGGAAAAATGCATGGTGGGAAAAGACCTCCTAGTGGAACTCTTTCAGGCTGCCGAGATGCGCCGCTGGAACGACAAGCTGTGTCCTGTCCCCCTTACCGAACTCGACAAGCAGGGACACAAGATGACCATCGCCTACGTGCTCGGCAAGTTCGCCGAGCACAGCAGCGACTTCAGCTGGATCGAGGTCATTGAGGGCGGCCTGTTTGAATACTTCGAGCGCCTCACCCTTACCGACTTAAAACCCCAGATCTTCGAGAAGATCAAGGCAAACGACGAGACATTTCATGAGCTGAAGACCGAGGTCTACACGCGTTTTACGCCCCTTATTTCTGATCTAAACGGGCTCGACAAACGGTTTGAAGCGTACCTATTCCGCCCACAAAACACGATCAGCAGGAAGGTCCTCGATGCCGCCCACTTCTACGCAACCAAGTGGGAGTTTGACATCATCGAACGCGAAAATGCGAGCGATTACGAGATTGACGAGATCCGGCGGGGGTTGCAAAGGCGCCAGGAGGCGCTCGCTGATGTCGAAGGACTGCGCTATCTCGCCCTTTTCCCGACCTATCGGAGCTTTGTCGACTTGTGCGGGCGGCTGCGATTTCAAGTGCGGTGGGGCCAGCTCTACCGAATCCCGCGGACCTCAGTGCTCGGCCACATGCTCATTGTGGCGATCCTCTCATACCTGTTCTCACTTGAGATCGACGCGTGTCCCAAGCGCTGTGCGAACAACTACTTCACCGGACTGTTCCACGACCTGCCCGAAGTCCTCACCAAGGACATCATCAGCCCCGTCAAGAGGGCGGCCACGGGCCTGGACCGCTTCGTGAAGGACTTGGAACGGGAAGAGATGGAGCGCAGAATTTACGGGCCAGAACTCATCCCTAAGGCGTGGCAGCCCGAAATGCAGATGTTTACTGAAGAAGAGTTTGTCTCAAAGGTGACGATTGACGGGCAGGTGCGTCACACCACCTCTGACGCGATCACCGCGTCATACAACCGTGACCGCTACAATCCGGTCGACGGCGAGCTCGTGAAAGCTGCCGATGACCTGGCGGCGTTCATGGAAGCATACCTGGCGCTGCAAAACGGCATTTCGAATGCACAATTGCAGACGGCCGTTCAAGAGAAGAAACTGTTCTATCGTGAAAAGACGATTGCTGGCTTAAACCTCGGGGACGTGTATAAAGAATTTTACTAGAGCCGATCAATTCCGCATCACGCTCACGATAGTGAGTAAGACCGAAACGCCGTTCTATTCACATGGAACGACTACGGCTGAAAGCGTCAACGGAGGACTGAAAAATGACATATTGCAAAGAGTGCGGGCACAAGCTAGGCTTCTTAGAGCACGCAACAGACGGCCTGTGTAACGGTTGCCGGCAACGATTAGCGCAGGCGCAAGCGGAGAAGGCGCAAGCTGCGGCAATAGCTCCTTACACTGGCGCAGAACTCCCGGTTATCGCGGTTACCGACGCGATTATGAAGAAAGGTGAGACGGCGTACTATCGAACAGCGACGGTGCTCAAGGAGATCAAAACGGTCAATCTCGGCTATTCGGGAGCGAGTCACGGCGTCTCGATCCCCCTCCCGATAAAGGTGGGGGGCTTTCCGGTGCGCTACCGCGTAGGTCAATCGCGCGGCCACATCGTCAAACACGACGAGTTGCTTGAAACGTCACGTGGGGAATTGATCGTAAGTAACCAACGCCTATTTCTAAACCCGTTCGCGGGGCATAAGCCACTGAGCACGCCGCTCTCGAAGATCGCCAGTTTTCACGTCTACGAGAACGGACTCGAAGTGTGGCAGGACGGCAAGGAACGTCCCTATCTGTTTACGCTCGATCGGACAGCAAGTGAAATATGTGGGCTGTGTTTGTCGAGACTATTACAGAGCTGACCTCCACTTCAAGAGGGCGGTGATCTGAGAAGAAGAAGCGTTAAGATATACGCTCGATTAGAAAAAAACGGCGATTAATGTAGTAGGTCCATATTCGCTAGGTTCATAATACTCCCTTTATTAGGTCAGGACCTTGGTTGTGATCTGTATTTCACCGACAACGCTGTTATTATTGCCCACGCCCCCGCATCGATAGCGCCGCCAAGTACCGCTAACGGCAGACTAAGCGTCGCGTACACACAACTTAATACGACGAGGAAAGAGAACGTTGTCGCGCAGGAGAGTATGTTCATACCCGTCTTTTCCCTGTACATGTCGCGTATTTGAGGGATAAGAAGGAAACCGAAGACGAGGCTACAGATGAGGATTACCGTGTCCTGCCACATCTTTGTTATTTATCTCCTGTTGCCATAAGCGCGGGTTTATCAACACGTTAAGGGTTAAGGCCGTTATGCGCGATCCTTCGCCTTAACCGTTGTCAAAGCGAGCCCCCATATCAAACGCCTTTTGGCAATCCTTGAATTCCTTTTTTTTCTACTCTTTGCGTTCGTTCGACATCAATCAACATTGATTCGTATTTTGGATAGTCATTGATAGGTTAGGTGAGGTCACCTCAAAACGTTGTTCGTTTGTTTTGTCACTCACCGTCAACACCCTCAAGAACTTCTTCTATGATCTCCCTCACCCGTCTATTGGTCATCGCAGCAGACCGGGCCAGCGTTGTTTCAGGGAACGAAACGTCTTTACATAGTTGGTCTAGGTCTTCTTTTTCGTGGTTGAGCAAGTCAATAACCTCTAGTAGCTTCTCTTTCATTTGTTCACCTTTCATAATCGGTAGAGCCGATCACTGGCATTCATTCTTTGATGTTGTTAAGGTCTTCTACGACGTTGCTTTTTTGTGACGCAGGACGTGTCGCAAACGTGATGTTTTAATATCGCAGGCAGAGGGACGTAACAGCGTCCTGTTACAACAAGATTTAAGAGTAGTGCACGCATAATTACATAAATTTAAACTGTAATGGCGGTCGCTACCACCGCCGCCAAAGCAAAAGGAAGTGAAAGATGTGGCTACAACAAAAAGTGAGTCACCGCGTTCAAAAAA
Source organism: Methanobacteriota archaeon (assembly GCA_963805115.1). GTDB lineage: Archaea > Halobacteriota > Bog-38 > Methanoflorentales > Methanoflorentaceae > Methanoflorens. The sequence goes on along the minus strand of CAWDSY010000008.1, from coordinate 12,773 downwards.
GAGAATTTTAGTGCTGGCCGGGGCGTGTGGCATATTAGCTCCAATAATCTTAGGCGTCATGCAGCTGCTCGCGATTCACTATTCGCCTGTAAGCTTTAGTTGGACGCAGAACTGGTTGTGTGATCTTACCGGTATGGGCTACCTGTACTTTTGGGACGTCTCTAGGCCTTTAGTTAGTTCGTCATTAACTGAAATACTCTCTCGATCGTCGTATATAGTTGGGGGAATCTTTAGTATTATCTTCGCTATCGGGCTTTACATCGACGATGACGCTCCCTCTCATCATCTGGGAGCGGTATTTGCCGTGCTGGGGGCAGGTGCGCTCACCTTGGCAGGCATATTTCCGGCGCCGATGGGACTCATACACTGGGTGCCTGGTGTAGCTTCCGGCGTGCTGCTTCCCGTAGCCATGCTCCTTATCGGGGGTGCACTCATCGACAGATCTCGTGGCGAGGCTGGATCCCTCTCTATTGCTGGACTCGCAATCGTCCTCGCTATCATCGCACTTGCAAGCGCTATGTTACTGACTTACGGAAGGGCCGCCGCTGAGATGACGTCGTGGATTATGATCGGCGTTTTTGCAGTGGTATTCAGCGTCAGAATGTTGATTCACGCCTCACATCTGGCCTAAAAAGTGCTATGAGTCGCGGCTCCTGCGGTACCTACTGCTGCACTTTTTCCACTAATTGAACAAGGGAAACGTATGTGCAAGAAAGTGGCGGCTCTTGTCGGGCTTATGTGATACGTATAAGACGACACGCAGCGCAGCTATTCTCACAAGAAAGCGTAGCGTTCATAGTATTCGCACTGGTGGCACCCATAATGAGGTGGCCTTTCTCACGCCGGACGTCAATGAGAATCGCCGGAGCGTGCGGCATCGCATCTGCCTTTGTCGCAGTATGCCTTGAATCGCTTGCCATTTACTATTCGCCCGTTACTTTCAGCTTCACCCAAAACTGGCTGATTGACTTAGGCGGCATGAGTCACACCGCCTTTTTCAACGTTGCTCGGCCGGAGGTGAGCTCGCCGACCACGATACTGCTCTGCCTATCGGGGCTCATCGTAGCCGGAATCCTCGGCATAGTCTTCGCCATCGGATTGTTCTATCAAGGCGGCTCACCGTTGTGGCGGCTAGGAGCGACATTTGCGATAATGGGGACCGCCGCGCTCTGCGCGATGGGCATTTTTCCAGAACCCGCAGGCGCGGTACATATCGTGGTTGCCTACGCCTTTGGGTTGCTCGTGCCGACAGCGATGCTGCTTATTGGGGGGGCGCTCGTTCCACCCGAAAAATGGTCAGGCGGCTTCTCAATCACCCTCGGGATCGGCGCACTCGCAGGAACGTCAATGATGAGCTACGGAAGGAGCATTCCGGAGTTTGTCTTGTTGTTCGCGGTGGCGCTCTGGGCGATCGCCTTTGGTGTCAGGATGTTGAGGTCGGGGTAGCGCGAGAAAGCACGAATCGTGAGCAGAGGATTTAAGTGACAGCTCCGGATTCTACTTGCAAGGCAGCCCCGTCACGGCTAGCCCAGTAGAACTACGTCTCTGCTTTCAGCGTAAGAGGGGATAAGCGTAGACACGACGACAGCATAGACCGCAGCGAATAATCTGCAAGTTAGGTTTCATCCATTGCGATGAAATTGTAAAGCTGGAGCCTAATACAGGCTGCGACAGCAGCTCCATTTCGAGCCGAATGGGCGCATTATCGGCATCCGCTGCCTCAGCATGTGTATGGCATTTACTTGCGAAGCTCGGGTGATGTTGCCTTCACACGTAAGAGGGAAAAAGATCAATCAGCCGTTCGAGGAGGTGTCGCTGAAAACGTTGCCCCCTCTCCTTTTTTATTCTTCTTTTGTCCGGCGCCATACACGAAGAGAGGTCAGTGGATCACATACCCTTACAACGCACCACTTCCTTGAGGGGGCGTCGCAAGCTCCGCGGGTGATCCTGTAGCTGATCTGCATCTACGTATCCTAATGCTAAACCAATAAGTATGGCGAGGTCGTTCGGGATGTCCAGTTCGGCACGGATAAGATCAGGATATGAGGCGAACATGGCTGCTATTGCTGAATCAACGCCATAATGTTGTGCGGCGAGCATAATGCTCTGAGCCAATGATCCCATATCAAACATTGACCATTGTGTTAGAGAGCGATCCATACACAGAAACACCACGGTTGGCGCTTCAAAAAAGGTGTAATTAGCAGCAAACCTTTGCCGCATCGCATCGTCAGGACTTGTCTTCGTTGGAGTAGAACGAGCGAACGCGGACATCAACGCGCGCACACGCTGTTGAATTGCAGGAGGCCACGTTGTCGGTCCTGGGATATCAGGATTCCGCGGCTCTCCGTGCTGGAAACGGACACTGTAGGCCTCGCGAAGTCTTTCAAGAGCATCCCCGCTTGCAACGAACAGCTCCCACGGCTGGGTATTAGCCCATGACGGCGCCCGGGTTGCCGTTTCCAAAATCTTTAGAATTGTCTCTTTTCCCACAGGATCGGATTTAAACGCTCGAACTGTAGAACGGGAATTGATCGCATCAATGACGTCCATAGAGTATGCCTCTTCTGCCATCGTTTATCTCTTTTTTTCCCTAACCGCCCGATGTCGCGAGAGGACTTGCGGCGGAGGTCGCCGATTCGAATCCGGCCGAGCCCATCGTTCTTTTTGCAATCAGACGCGAGAATATGGCTCACGACAATACGAATAAGTTGCCAACATCCGGAGGGTTGCCAACAAACGCCGAAGACGATGAAATGGATAAAGAAGCAACAGACGAGCAAGAGCGACGGAAAGAGCCGCTAGAAGGCACGCGTACCTTCCACGTTACTAACCTAGTGGATTATGCCGCCGAACTACTCCGCGAAGACCGTGCCGCCTACCTAGCCAACATAGGGCGCGATAACCGCGGCTTAGACATCGACCATACATCCAACGAACTTCGCTTTTCCAAAAACGAACTCGACGATTTCGTAGCACGCAGACAAGGCGGGCTCGCTAAAAAATCCACGGATTGGATTGACCGGGCATCGAACTTGTTGTGGGAATCGACAAAAGGCGAGGTGTCGAGCCGCACGCTGACAGCACTGCGTGAACACGTTCTTGCCAAATATAAATCCACAGATTCACATTCAAAAGTCCTCAACTTCGCCATGAGCTTCCTAAAGTTTTTGGCGAAAACAAAAATGGAGCCGCGAAATGAGTCCTTCGAAACATACTTGGAAATGCCCAAAGCGGTCAAAGAGCGGAAGAGCATAACGAGCCGAATCGTCACGAAAGACGACATCGAGCACGTTCTCGGATATATCAAGCGGGCTGAAAATAACGGAAATGTTAACTCTAAACGGTCAGCACAGTATTCAGCTTTTGTCACTTTCGGCGGGTTCACCGGCCAGCGAAGCGTGGCGACAATAGCGAATTTAACCGTCGGACAATTCCGCCAAGCGCTGCAATCCAAAAAGCCGGTGCTTCAGGTTGAAACATCCCAAGACAAAACTCGTATGAGTCACTACGTGCCGCCCCACCCGCAGGTCGTCACAGCAATTCAAGCCGCTCTCGAGGGACGAAAGGACGACGAACCTGCATTTGGGTATAATAGCTTCCAAATGTGGATAAAGCGGCAGAAAATCCCAATGTCGCATTTCAAAGGGCATTTTCAGCTAGGAGATTTGCGGAAATTTGCGGAGTAGCACGGAGACAAGATTGAATGGGACCAGTCAAATCGTGCATATGTGCTGACCCACGGCACGTCGGGAGTAGAATGGCGACATTACAGTCACCCGCTTCCCGATGCGGTTTATGACGTCTATATAAAATACTGTGGCGACGTCAGCTTCGAAAGTAAAGAAAGTTGACCCTCAGCTAGAAACGCGACCTGGCTGTAGGCAACACTAACCGCTCTTGGGCACGATTATCGGTAGAAAGCGTCGCACGGACAGACGCGAGAGCTAATGTCATGGCGGTGCCGGTCGAAGCTCATATACGAGTTCTCGATATCCCTGTGGTGCAGCTGCCGGTCGAAGCTCATATACGAGTTCTCGATATCCCTGTGGTGCAGCTGCCGGTCGAAGCTCATATACGAGTTCTCGATATCCCTGTGGGGCGGTCGTCTGTGGCTGTGTGACGGTCATGAGAAGGATGACTACGGAAAAGGAAACGATTTTGAATAAGCGCATTGCCTACCTCCTAAAACGTCCTCAAACGCCTTAGAAGGTGTCAGAAGATACGATAAAGGCTTCGATTTGAAACTGATGGCAAGAAGCAACGCTCAGCGTGCTCTAGGGACTCAAGGAGCCCTTCACCATGCCACGCGGCGCGGACGGCGACGCGCTTAGGCGTGAGCTCGAGAATTTTGTTATCAAAAAGACCTCAGCTGGGCATGCTCAATGGGAAGCGGGAAGCGGACATGACGACCTAGTTAGCGCTTTATCGCTCGCATGCTTCGTAGCGCAAGAGTCCGAGGTTATCCCTCTTGTAGAACCGTTCGAAATAAAGCGGCCCTATAACGACTTTGGCACGCAGCGCTCGGGCCGCGTCTCGCGGGGCATGTTTGACATGAGCGACAAGTCGCGCGACTATCGAGGTTACTGAATAAACCCGCGTGCACGTCCAGCGAATTGCTATAAGCATGGCAAGAACACAACGGGCTAAACGACGTCGAGACAAAACGCTAGCTCAACCTAACAAAAAGCGCGTGAGCCACTCAAAAGAAAAAAGATTATGGTCAACCCGTCGCTCTCAATGGCCGCGACGGCTTATCCTGTCTGAGCCAACCGACTAACCTTGCTGAGCCCTTCCAAGCAAACGGCTGCGTTTTGCTCCTAACCTTCTGATGTACCGGGTCGCTGGCGTTAGCGCGATTATAGTTCGCAAAAGAAAGCAAGTTCTATGGGAAAAACCGGAATTACCAGTCCTTCTTCATGGCTTCTGCCTTCAATTCCTTAGGCATCAGCTCAATCGCGTACCGCAGCGCCGTCCGGGGCATCTGCCTCTTGTTTTTCATAACAAAGGCAAAGACCTCGTCAGTGTGCTTCCGGCTTGCCTCCTTCAGTAACCATCCGTACCCTTTCTGTACCATGCCGTCTGTATCGGTTAGCAGCAGGTCGGCAATTTCAATGGACTCTTTGAGGAACTTCCCGTGTTTTGCGGGGACAATGAGAGAAACGGCTGATGCCCGGCGCATCCACCGGTTTTTCGACTGGGTCCAGCGTTTCAGTTCATCGGTACATTCCGGGTATTGTTCGATGAAGTCACCCATTGTATGATTGCAGAGCCCGTCGCACGACGCCCAGTTGGTGATGTACGTATCGATCCAGCGCTGGAAGACGGCAAGATCTTCGCGCTCATACCGGCCCGAAAGGGCGTGAGCCCATTCAGAAACGATGAAAGACTCCTCCACGTATCCCGACCGGTAGAGTTCCTCGCAGAGAACAAAGATCTCCGGCTTTGGGCGGTTCTTAACTTCCTTCCAGTATTTCTTTGCCATTGCAATCACGGTGGCGGTCTTCACGCCGTAACACCGAATCTCTTCCGTGAAGAATCTCTGTGAGCTCTTCTGAATTTCAGGATCGGCCAGTGCTTCCAGCTCCTGCTGTATCTGCGCAATGATCGGGTCCATGAAAAATGGTAGGGGGGAAAGAGGGATAAGGGATGTGGCGGGAGGGAGGTGAAAGGGAATGGACGCCAATACTCTAGATCAACTTGCGACCTTCGCCTGATATAGGCAGAGGCAGAAATTCACTTGTAAAGTCCTGTTCGTGCCTATGAAGTTGAGTGATAACTCCGAGGGCCTGTTTGTTACCCCCTCTTGTGGGTTTGGGAATAGATTCCTTACTTATGTGAATTTGCGCTGACGGTGCTAACCCCACTGCAAGAACGTGCTGAAAGTGAAACAACAGGGGAAAAACCTTTAACAAACCCATAACGTGAGCGACATAAACGATATGTGAGGTGAAAAATGACGGAAAAAGACATACCGACCAGCTTCAACAATCTATTAGATGGCGTGATGGATACAGTAAAAGAAGCTCGTAAACAAGGCCTTTCTGATTATGAAGGAATTTTTGGGGCTACAGTCAAAGTTGCGACAGAGATCGAGTGGCATACGCTGCTTATTATAAACCTTCTGGATCTCTTGGAGAAAAAAGCGGTTGTGACTCCGGAAGAGAGGGCAGAACTGAGAGCAAAAACCGACAAGACACTACATGATATGGCAAGGGAATTGGGCCAAGAGAACACAGAAAAGTGAGCGCTCTGGTGAGCAGCAAGGAGCTTGTTTCAAATCAGGCAACGGACTTTGTATAGGGCCTATTTTTCTAGCCGACGCTTGACCCATTGAGACACACCTCACGAACTACAGTATTCCTTTTGCTTACCGGTCAGATACCTTTGTGGGTTGAGTTGTGCACGCCACGAATCTGCGCTTCCCGACCATCGTCTGTGCAGATTTCCAACACAGAAATCGCAAGCTTCTCTGCATCGTGTGCGCACATCACCTGCTGCAAAACATCAACGATCTGGCGATCGACGTTCTCTAACACGTCTCGCAACTGTATAAAGTGTGAATATGACAGGCACAAGTACGAATACTAAAAAACTTCCTGCAGGACTTATGAAAGAAGCCATAATTGCTATTATGGCCAAAACTGGCAATGCAAGGTTCGATCGCCTGATGCGGTCGGCATAAGGCCGCACCTTCTCAGCCACGAACCCCTTTTTCCAGGCATAATGCCAATTGGTGTACCACAAAAGACCTATAATAAGCATGTTTACGTCAAATATGAGTTGTGCGAGCTGGAATTGGCCATATTTGCCGATAATTGACGTGGAAAATGGCACAATGGCAATTGACATTAGCCACAGGATATTTATCCAGAGAAGCGCGGTATTGGTGTGTTTTATTATGTAGAATAGGTGGTGATTCATCCAAAAAACAGCCAGAAGAATGAAGCCGATCACGTAAATGAATATCTGAGGCAGAATGCTTGTTACGTACGCGCTGAACACACTGGGAGTGACTGTGCCCGTTAGCGTAGGTACTTCAATACTTAAAACAAGCAAAGTCATGGCTATGGCAAATATTCCATCAGTCAGCGTTTCAATTCTGCCTGTAGGAATCTTCAGCGCTGGAATTCTATGCTCATGCATCGGCACCTTCATGCAAGTCCTATTAGCTTAATCTTGCGGATTTGATCCGGCGGATAGAGGAGACCAATAATGAAAAAAATATTCACTACGAAAATATCACTTCAGTCATCTAATCCTACTTTTTCATATCCGATCATACGCTTACCAAGAAAGCTCAAAGAACTGGCAGGTCGAACTGCAAATGTCTATCAAACACAGATTGACGGTGTTCAAGGATTTTTTGTTGTACCACATTTAGACAAATTAGACAAATTAGACAAATTTGTCGAGAGCAACGTCCAAATCAATTCATGGTCAAAAAGCTCCCCAGAGCCCTCTATTCCGTCAAGCACCCCTAAAAACCAATGGGCTCGGCCGGATTCGAACCGGCGACCTCCGCCGTGTGAAGACGGAGGACTCAACGCCTGAACAGGCGTTTTCGCGTTTATTGTGACTGCTTTCCCCAAGCGTGGAAGCCGACGAAATAACCACGAGAAATGCAAGCGCTCCTTGGTGTACGGTTTGATAGATGCGCGTCGGCAGTCCTGCAAGCCCTGAGAACGTGGATGGAAGGCGTATCGCAGGGTAGTTATATCCTGTCTTGGCGTGATGAAGCGAAATTTTGCTGCTATGAATCTCGAGCGGCTCGTGATTTGGCATAACAACGTCATAATATGGGTAATGTTCAGTGGCTAGCTTAGTACGTGCAAAGCCAGCGCTGCCATTTAGCCGTTATGGTTAGCCTTCCGCGACTAAGCACAAGTCACACGCAAAGAAATCACTCGAAACGCCACTGCAGGACTTATGAATTGCCGCGGTGGCTTTGCCTTTACCGCTGGCAGGGTTTCAAGACCTGACTGCGCAGCTCCCCGCCAAATGAAGAAGAACCCGCCAAGAGGAAGCGCCAGTTAAGCGGCCGTAACGAAACGGATATATAGAGCGCCCCGCACTTCTTAACCCGTCGTTGGCCGTGAGGCGGGCAGTGCAATGGTTGAACGGAAATTCGTCTGGGCGACGCTTTCCATTGCCTCTCTCGCTAGCTTCATCATCGTTATCGACTCGTTTTTCCTGAACGTCGCTATCACGACATTGGTGCGTGACCTGCACACCACCGTGGAGGTCATCCAAGGCATCATCGCCGCGTACGCGCTCACTATGGCGTGTCTCATGCTGCTCGGCGCCAAGCTTCAGAACGTCTTGGGCAGGAAGAAGACCTTTCTCTACGGCGCGTTCATTTACGGCGTGGGTACCACGATTGCCGCGTTGAGCCTCAACGCCCCCATGCTGCTTTTTGGATGGTCGCTGCTTGAGGGGTGTGGGGCGGCGCTCATGTTGCCGGCGACGGCGGCGTTCATCTCCGGTACGTACGAGGGCGATGAGCGCGCGTTCGCATTCGGTATCTGGGTGGCTATCGGCTCGGTCGCGGCAACCGTGGGCCCGCTCTTAGGCGGCTTTCTCACGACTTTTCTGAGCTGGCGTGTCGGCTTCGGGATCGAGGCGGTCATCGTCGTGGTGATATTCGCGTACTCTGGTCGGCTCAGCGAATCGGCTCCGACCATTGGCTGGCGTGATCTCGACGTCTTGGGGGTCGCGCTCTCGGCGGCAGGCTTCTTCTTGATCGTCGCCGGGACATTGCTGCTCAACGACCTAAGCGCGTGGGGCATCGTGCCAATCCTCGTCGGTGCGGGGCTCCTCCTGCTCGCCTTCTTTGCGCTGTGGCAGCGACGCCGGATGCGTCACGGGCAAGCCCCGCTCACCGACATCTCGCTCTTCAGGAAGAGCACGTACAGCGCCGGGAACATGGCGAACCTCATCCTGCGACTCGGCCTCGCGGGGACGCTCTTCATCCTTCCAGTCTTTTTGCAGGCCGTTGCCGGTTTGAGCGCCTTTATGACGGGCGTCGCGTTTGTCCCGCTCACCGTTGCGTTGCTCGTCGTTTCACTCAGCTCGGCGCGGCTTTCGGCTCGCATAGCGCCGCGCTACCTTGTCTCCATCGGGTTTCTCATAGCCCTCTCAGGCTCAATTCTGCTTCGAGGTGTGTTCAGCCTTAACACCCAGATCGTTGACATCTTCCCCGGGACGATATTGATCGGCGTCGGGCTTGGGCTGTCACTCGGCCCCCTCAACAACCTCATCCTGTCATCGGCCTCAGATGCGCAACAGGCAGATGCGTCTGGCGTCGTGAATACAACAACCAACCTCGGGAATTCTTTAGGTACGGCCGTCATCGGCGTGCTGCTCTTGGTTAGTATCTACGCCGCGCTCGGCCCTGCTATTCAAAAGGCCTACCCCGGCCAAGTGACGGCGCAGGATGTCAAGGCGCAGCTCCCCGCATGGGTGCACACGCTCAAAACGACGAATTTGCAGGTCGCCAAGGGGGAAGAGAACACCGCGACGCAGATCGTTAACGACACGATCCGCGTTGCCATGCAACGCACGGTAGATGGCATCTCGGTTTTTCTGTTTGCCGGGTTTCTCGTCTCGCTTTTTATCGGTCGTCAAAAGGCCGCCGCCCGGGCGCATTAAGTCCGATTCGACTGGTTCCGGCAAGCTCGTTCATGCCGGCGTTCACGAAAATGAGCGCTCGGCGTGACAGCGAGGAGACTATCTCTAGTGTGAGCACGAAAGGGTGGGGCAAACTGAGTGTTGTCGTTCAGCTGCGCTGCGGTCTGCTACGAGAGTTCCCTTCGTAATTCACAAAGCGCATCAACGGGACTAGAAGATCGTATTCACCAAACGTGAGCTGATCTTTTTTCGCTCACTTTCAGGACTTTCCTACAGTTGAGTAATCAACGAAAACATAAATTGGACAGGTAGCATCCAAACCTTAATAATCAATCTGTGTTTTTAACTTGCGAGTGAGCTTACGACGGAAGTTATGGAACGCTGTTCGCGTTAGGGCATGGAGAAGAGCTAGTCAAACCTGATGAATGAAAAGTCAGGGTTACGATCATAAGTGAGCGCGCGACCGCGCTTGACAACCCTATGGACTCGTGATAGTCTGCCACACAGCAGTCGAGGCAGAAAGAGAAATATTGCTTAGACATGGAAGGTGGTCAGACCCCTTGAAATTCTACATATCGGGCCGGGGGGTTACCAGGTTTTGACCAGAGATTCCCAAAGGAGAATAAGGTGCCAGTCACTCTGAATGGAATCGTCAGCCGCAACCAACTGCAGGACCGTTTTAGGCAGGCGATAAGCGGCCCTCTCGGCCAGGCACAGCAAATAGGCGCAGCGGATATCGTTGTGGGGATTCCCTTCTACGATGAAGCGGACTCGATTGGTCACGTGTTGAGGACGGCCGTCCAGGGACTGGATCAATACTATTCCGATGCGAAATCGGTGATCGTAGCCGCCGGGTCGCCGGCGGGCGAAAAAGCGCTCCAGGCCATCAACTCCACGCGTCTGAGGAAGAAATCCCTTGTGGAGCGGATCGCCTTCAAATTCGATGACGACCTACTGGATGGGAAGGGCTGGAGCATCCGGGCGATCATGGAGATCGCTGATCAATTGGGGGGCGATCTGGTCCTGCTGGAGGCCGATCTGACCAGCCGAAGAAGCAAAAAAGAAGTGGGGGGGATGGCCCCGGAGTGGATTCGGTTTTTGCTGGACCCCGTCAAGCGTGGTCAGATGGATCTGGTGGTCTCCCGGTTCAATCTGCATTATCCTGATGTCATCGCCCACGCCAATCTGACGTATCCACTGCTGAGTTCGGTGTACAACTCTCCGGTCTATTCCCTCGTGGGCGGCCTCCGGGGCATCGCCCACCAACTGCTTCGGGTTTATCGGGATGAAGCGCGCCGCAACTGGAACACAACAACCGGCGGACACGGGATAGACGCCTGGATTGTCACCAACGCTATCGTCACCAACGCCCGGATCGGCGAAGCCAACCTCGGAGTGAAAATCGATAAAGAACCAGGAGGGAAGTGGGAACTGGTGTTCCGGCAGGTGACCCGATCGCTGTTCGATCAAATTCTCAAAGACCATGATTGGTGGCAATCGACTCAAATAACTGAAGAGCCGCCCATTCTGCAGCGATTACCGACAGTCGGCGTTCGGAAATCGCACCGGCCTGTGGCGGCAGAGATGGCTCATGATGTGCTGATGGCCAAATACCAGGAGGGTTTCAACCGATTCCATTGGCTGTACGATAAGATATTCCCGGCTGAGATCTGCCGGCAACTGGAGACTATGGCTGACGTCCAAGCGAGGGAGTTCAAATTCTCAGCCGGCTTATGGACAACCATCCTGTATACTCTGCTTTTGGCATATGCCTTCAATCGAGACTTTACCCAGGATGACCTGTTCGATTCCCTCATTCCCCTGTATGACGGGTTCACCGGCAGCAACTTGATCGAAATCGAAGTGCTGAGAACCGAACTGGAGTCGGCCGCTCCTGTGAACGCCGACCATCTCATTTCCATCGAAGCCGAGTCGCGGATCGAAGAGCTCGTGAATGAGTTCCTCGTGCAGAGACCGACATTCATGGCGGCGTGGCAGGAGCAGGCTGAAGCGCTCAAACCCCCGGTGCCCCAGGTGACCTATCGGGAGTTCATTCCCGGCGTGCCTCTGGTGGTTCCGTCGCAGTTACCCGCCCCCGGCGGCGGGATTGTCACGGCGAACGGTGTTTATGATTCGGTGTTTGCTAGACGCCGCCAAGACTTCGAGCATTTCGTCTATGGGCGGCTGGGAGTCCGGCGCGAAGCCAGCTCTCAGGAAACGTCTCTGGCTGTCCAGCAATTCCTCCTCTCGGTAGAGAACCGCCTTTTCCCCGATATCGATCTCTCGACTATCGAAGGCACCCAGAAGATGGTCGACGCTATTTTTGCCGACTGCCCCCATCAGGAGGCCTTCTCCCTTGTTCCCGAAAAGATCTCTGCGATATTGGCGCAGACCCCACCGACGGTTCTGCCGATCAAACTCGGTTTTGATACTCTGGATGAACTCCTGCAAAAATACGATCCCCGGGACGTTCTGGCCCTGGTTAGCTGGGTTGAGGATCGACACTACGTCGAGGGTCTCTGGGGCATCATTCGGGAGACCATTCGTCCCGAACATTCTGGCCGCTGCGATATCAAGTCGCTCGTGGTCAATGGCGATAATTTCCCGTCGCTGGTGGAGATGAAGGATTCTTCCGCCCTGGATAAACTGGGCTCCGGCATTTTGGTGACCAGCCTTCATAAGGGGATGGGCGGTGAATTCCCCCGGCTACGATACCTGACGACCATTGTCAAGAACATCGTGGAGGCTGAAATGTTCGGTCAGGTGTGGCAGAGATTTGCTTCAGAGCGAAAGAACTTTGGCCGGAAGGTCATCGAGTCGATTGAGGGCCACTGGGGAAGAAACCCTCTCTCGGTGTACAGTATATTCGAAGCCGCCATCCACCAATCAGTGGCCACGCGCCTGCGCCAGATGGCTGAGGCCATCGCCACAAAGAATCCGGGCAATAAGGATCGATTGACGCTAGCCGATGATCTCAGATCGGTAGCCGATTCCTATCATCTGGCATTGTCGCTTACCGATGGCGGCTTTGTGACGTGCTCAGCATGGTCGTGGGCGAGCTACAGCTTCAAAGGGGGTAGGACTTCCCCGCCACCCCTCTCAGCGCACGTTGAGACCGACTGGACATCCCGCGAGTTCCTCCT